>JARLIQ010000050.1 GCA_031291645.1 Caulobacteraceae bacterium
GAAATGGACGAAGTCCGCGGCGGCGGCTGGGCCGAACTTCAGGACAACGGATCGCTCGTCGGTGAAATAAACTTCCACAATGGCGACGATATCCCCTTCATCGCTCGGCCTTGGCCGACTTCTTCAACGGCCTGCTAGGCTGCGGGTTTCAGATATTCATTGATCGAAGGCCGGCGTCCTCAATGACCGGCCGGCATTGGGAGACGCCATATGACGGACATCCAGACCGCGCTCGATCCTGCGCACGTAGTGGACCTCGCGGAAAAGGGGATGCTGTCCTGTCTGTACGCCCGGCTCAAGCCGGACCGGATCGCGGTCCATGCGCCCCGCGGGCGGCGCACCTTCGGTCAGCTGCACGCCAACGCCAACCGCCTGGCCGCCGTGCTGCGGGCGGCGGGCCTGAAACCGGGCGACCACCTCGCCTTGCTGTGCCCGAACACCCCTGAATTCCTCGAGGTGCTGGCCGCGACCCAGCGCAGCGGCTTTCGCCTGACCCCGATCAACTGGCATCTCAGCCCGCCCGAGGTCGCCTACATCGTCGGCGACTGCACCGCCAAGGCCTTCATCGCCCACGCCGACTTCGCCGCGGCGGCCGTCGGGTCGGTCACCGACCGGCTGGTCTGCAAGCTCGCCGTCGGCGGCGCGATCGACGGCTTCGAGCCCTACGCCGAGGCCCTGGCCGGCGAAAGCGACGCCGATCCGGAGCATCCGGTCCACGGCGGGACCATGATGTACACCTCCGGCACCACGGGCCGGCCCAAGGGCGTCTTCCGCCGCCGCGCGCTGGTGATCCCGCCGCAGTGGGGCGAGGGCACCCTCAAGGGCTACGACATGGACCGCGACGTCAACATGTGTTGCGGGCCGGCCTATCACGCCGCGCCGCTGGCCTTCGACATCGTCCAGCCCATGGCCGCCGGGGTCTCCATCGTGCTGATGGAGAAGTTCGATCCCGAGGCCTGGCTGGCCAACGTCGAGACATACTGCGTCACCCACGTCCACATGGTCTCGACCATGTTCCAGCGGCTGCTGGCCCTGCCGAGCGAGGTCAGGGCGCGCTACGACCTTTCCAGCCTGCGCTATGTGCTGCACGGGGCCGCGCCGACCCCGCCGGAGATCAAGCGGGCGATGATCGAGTGGCTGGGCCCGATCCTTTACGAGTACTATGCGGCCAGCGAGGGCGGCGGGAACTTTTTCATCACCTCGCAGGAGTGGCTGAGGAAGCCCGGCAGCGTCGGCCGGCTGGATCCGGCCTTCGGTACGCGGATCGTCGACGACCTCGGACACGACGTTCCGGTCGGCGAGGTCGGCCAGATCTATTTCGCCCACAGTCCGATCGCCCGCTTCGAGTACTTCAACGACACCGAGAAGACCCGTGCGGCCGAGCTGGGCGACAGCCACTTCACGGTCGGCGACATGGGCTATGTCGACGAGGACGGCTATCTGTTCCTGACCGGCCGGACGGCGGAATGCATCATCTCCGGCGGGGTCAACATCTATCCCCAGGAGATCGACAACGAGCTGATCAGGCATCCGGCGGTGCGCGACGTCTGCACCATCGGCGCGCCCAACGACGAGTGGGGCGAAGAGGTCAAGTCGGTGGTCTCGCTCCAGCCCGGTTGGGACGCGGACGAGACCCTGGCGCGGGAGCTGATCACCTTCGCACGCGAGCGGCTGGCGGGGTTCAAGGCGCCGCGCAGCATCGACTTCACCGACGAGATCCCGCGTTCCGAAGCCGGCAAGGTCCAGCGCCGCCAGGTCCGCGCCCCCTATTGGGCGGGTCGGGCCAAGCAGATCTGAGAACGGGGCCGCGGCGCTCCACAGGCGGCGGATTCGCCCTATCCAAGGCTTCGCATACGGTTATCATCGATAACAAAGCTCGAAAAAGTTGCGGGTCAAACCGCGCGCCAAGGGAGGAGACATCGTGAAGTTCACCTGGTTCAACCTGATGCCGTGGCCCTATCTGCCGGACGATTTCCGGGAGAAGAACCGGTCGGTCTGGGTCGACATCGACCAGTCGCTGTTCGACCCGGAAAAGAGCCACGCGGTCTACAACACCTACATGGACCTGCTGGAATACGCCGGGACCGTCGGCTTCGACGGCATCGGGGTGAACGAGCACCACCAGAACGGCTACGGCATCATGCCCTCGCCCAACATCATCGCCGCGGGCCTGGCGCGCCGGACCAAGGACGTCGGCCTGGTGGTGCTGGGCAATTCCATCGCCCTCTACAACCCGCCGGTCCGGGTGGCGGAGGAGTTCGCCATGCTGGACTGCATCTCCGGCGGGCGGCTGGTGGCGGGCTTCCCCGTCGGCACCTCGATGGACACCAACTACTGCTACGGCCAGATTCCCGCCCTCACGCGCGAGAAGTATCAGGAGGCGCACGACCTGATCATGCGCGCCTGGCATGAGCGCGAGCCGTTCGCCTTCAATGGCCGCTACAACAAGCTGCGCCACGTCAACATCTGGCCGCGGCCGATCCAGCAGCCCAATCCGCCGATCCACATCCCCGGCGGCGGCTCGGTCGAGACCTACGACTTCTGCATCGACAACACCTATTCCTACTCCTACCTCAGCTTCTCGGGATACCTGCGGGCCAAGGCCCTGATGCAGGGCTACTGGGACCGGGTGGCGGCGCGCAATGCGCCGGACAGCTCGCCCTACCGGGCCGGCTTCGCCCAGACCATCTGCGTCGCCGAGACCGACGAGGAGGCCGAGCGGCTCTATTCCGAGCACATCAGCTACTTCTACAATCGCTGCCTGCACGTCTATCCGGGCTTCGCGGATGCGCCGGGCTACCGGACGATCAAGACCATCCAGACCGGCGCCCTATCGCAGTACGCCCCGCCGCGGGGCGGCTACACCCAGCTGACCTGGAAGGACCTGACCGAACAGGGCCACGTGATCGCCGGCAGTCCCGAGACCGTCCGACAACGGATGGAGGACCTGATCAAGGGGCTGCACGTCGGCAACATCTTCTGCCTGATGCATGTCGGGAACATGCCGGCCGACAAGTGCATGTACTCGACCAAACTGTTCGCCGAGAAGGTGATGCCCAAGCTGCGCAACATGTTCCCCGACTATGCGGACGACGACCGGTTCTGGTGCAAGCCGATGGCCGGACGGGTCAGCGCGGGCGCCCTGCCGTCCGAACGCGAGGCCGCGCTCGTCGGCGCCAAGGCGTGATGGGAGAGGCGATCATGGAACTGAAGACCATCCAGACCCATCATGTCCCGGTCCGCTACCTGGAAGGCGGCTCGGGCCAGCCGGTGGTGTTCCTGCACGGCGCCGGCGGCCTGACCGCCGAGGACCCGTTCGTCGCCAGGCTGGCGGAGAGTTTCCACGTCTATGCGCCGTTCCTGCCGGGCTATGGCGACAGCGAGGAATGCCCGTCCCTGCGCGACATGCTCGACTTCACCCTGCACAGCTGGGACGTGGTCGACGCCCTGGGCGTCAAGGACCCGATCCTGGTCGGCCATTCGATGGGCGGGATGATCGCCGCGGAGATGGCGGCGGTCGCGCCGCACGACGTCAGTCGCCTGGTCCTGCTCTGCCCGTCGGGGCTGTGGCTCGACGATCATCCGATCCCGGACATCTTCGCCACCCTGCCGTTCGAGATGCCGGCGCTGCTGTTCCACGACGTGGCGGCCGGCCAGGCGATGATGACCGCGGGCCTGGCGGTGGACGATCCGGGGTTCCTGCAGACCTATCTGGTGACCAACGCGCGGCAGCTGGGCATGGCGGGCAAGATCCTGTTCCCCATTCCCGAGCGCGGCCTCGCCGAGCGGCTCTATCGGGTCAAGGCCAAAACCCTTCTGGTCTGGGGCGACAGCGACAAGCTGATCCCCCCGGTCTACGCCCAGGAGTTCAAGCACCGGATCGCGGGGGCCCAGCTGGTCTCGGTGCCCGAGGCCGGCCACATGATCCACTGGGAAAAGACCCGTGAGTGCGTCGAGGCGGTCAAGCGCCTGGCCTGACGCTCGCCCAGCAACCCTGTCGCGGCCGCCCCGGCTTTCGTGCTAGGGCGGCCGCATCGCGTTCGAGTACGAGGATTGAGCCATGTCGGCCGCAGACCTTTTCGCCGCTGATTTCGGAACCCTGCCGGCCCTGATCGGCGCCCAGGCCGCCGAACGGCCGGACCACCTCGCCCTGATCCAGGGGGATCGCCAGGTCAGCTACGGCGCCCTCGACCGGCTGATGGATCGGGTCGCCGCGGCGCTGCAACGCGATTGGGTCGAGCCGCAGCAGGCCGTCGCGGTCTGCGCGACGACGTCGATCGAATATGTGGCCGTCTTCATGGGCGCCCTGCGCGCCGGGGTGGCGGTCGCGCCGCTGGCGCCGTCGTCCACGCCCGAGAGCCTCGCCGACATGATCGCCGACAGCGGGGCCAAGCTGTTCTTTCTGGACAAGGGCGTGTCCGAGGCGATCGGCCCAGTCCAGTTGCCGCCCGGCGTCATCCGCATCGCCCTGGACGGCTCGGACGCCGGCCGTGCGTTCGAGGCCTGGCTGGCGGACGACGACGCCAGGCCCGCGCCGGTCGAGATCCAGCCCGCCTGGGCCTTCAACATCATCTATTCGTCCGGAACCACGGGCGCGCCCAAGGGCATCGTCCAGTCCCACGCCATGCGCTGGTCGCACGTCGGTCGCGGCGCCGCCGGCGGCTATGGCCACGACGCGGTGACCATGATCTCGACCCCGCTCTACTCCAACACCACCCTGGTCAGCCTGATCCCGACCCTCGCGGGCGGCGGGACGGCGGTGCTGATGGAAAAGTTCGACGTTAAACGATTTCTCGATCTGGCCCAGAAACACCGCGCCACCCACGCCATGCTGGTCCCCGTCCAGTACCGCCGGATCATGGAATATCCCGCGTTCGACCGTTACGACCTGTCGAGCTTCCGGATGAAGTTCTCCACCTCCGCGCCCTTCGCCGCGGCCCTGAAGGCGGACGTGCTCAAGCGCTGGCCCGGCGGCCTGGTCGAGTATTTCGGCATGACCGAGGGCGGCGGCACCTTCATCCTGGCCGCCCACGAATTCCCCGACAAGCTGCACACCGTCGGCCGCCCCGCGCCGGGCCACGACATCCGCCTGATCGACGAGGAGGGCCGGGAGGTCCCGGTCGGCCAGATCGGCGAGGTGGTCGGCCACTCGCCGGCGATGATGAACGGCTATCACAACCAGCCGGGCAAGACCGCCGAGGCGGAGTGGTTCGACGCGACGGGCAAGCGGTTCATCCGCACCGGCGACGTGGGCTGCTTCGACGAGCAGGGCTTCCTCACGCTGATGGACCGCAAGAAGGACATGATCATCTCCGGCGGGTTCAACATCTATCCGAGCGACCTCGAACAGGTGCTGACCAGCCACGAGGCGGTGGCCGAGGCCGCGGTGGTGGGCGTGCCGTCCGACCGCTGGGGCGAGACGCCGATCGCGCTGGTGGTGCTCAAGCCCGGGGCTGCGATCGAGGCGGAGGCCCTGCGCGCCTGGGCCAACGAACGGCTGGGCAAGACCCAGCGGCTGGCGGCGCTCAGCCTCTTGCCGTCCCTGCCGCGCAGCGCCATCGGCAAGGTGCTCAAGCGCGAGCTGCGCGACCAGTTCGCCGGCCTGGCGCCGGCCAACTGAGCGGAGACGACAGCATGTCGGACGGAAAGATCGCCCTGGTCACCGGCGCGGGCGGCGGCATCGGCCGTGCGGCCGCCCTGGCCCTCGCGCGTAACGGCTGGACGGTGGTCCTGACCGGACGGCGGCGCGAGCTGCTGGAGACGGTGGCCGCCGAGGCCGACCCCTCTGGCGAACGGACCCTGGTCCACCCCGCCGACGTCGGCGATCCGACGGCGGTCGAGGCCCTGTTCGCCGCGACGCGCGCGCGGTTCGGCCGGCTGGACCTGTTGTTCAACAACGCCGGCGTCGGCCATCGGCCGACCGCGATCGAGGACCTGTCCTTCGCCCAGTGGGAAGAGATCGTGCGGATCAACCTGACCGGCGCCTTCCTGTGCCTGCAGGCCGCGTTCCGGCTGATGAAGGACCAGGACCCGCGCGGCGGGCGGATCATCAACAACGGCTCGATCTCGGCCCATGCGCCCAGGCCAGGCTCGGTCGGCTACACCGCGACCAAGCACGCCATCACCGGCCTTACCCGCTCCGCCGCCCTGGACGGACGGGTCCACGACATCGCCTGTGGCCAGATCGACATCGGCAACGCCGCCACCGACATGACCCGACCCATGGCCATCGGCATGCCCCAGTCCGACGGCCGCGTCGCCACCGAACCCACGATGGACGTCGAGCGGGTGGCCGACGCGGTGCTCTACATGGCCGGCCTGCCGCTGGACGCCAACGTCCTGTTCATGACCATCATGGCGACCAAGATGCCGTTCGTCGGGCGGGGTTAGAATTGGCCGCCTCGATACTGGGCCCCGGGGCGCCGATGCGGATCTGTTTCATCGGCGATAGTTTCGTCAACGGAACCGGTGATGACGATTGTCTCGGCTGGGTCGGTCGCGTCTGCGCTCAGGCGCGGCGAGGCGGACTGGACGTCACGGCCTACAATCTCGGTGTCCGGCGCGACACCAGCACCGATATCGCGGCCCGTTGGCGCACGGAGGCGAGCGCGCGGTTGCCGGTCGAGCACGACGGTCGGCTGGTGTTCTCCTTCGGCGCCAACGACTGCACGGCCGATGTCTCGGGCGGAACCCGCGTGGATATCGAGCGATCCGTCGCGCTGGCGACGACAATCCTGGGTGAGGCGGCGGCTTGGCGGCCAACGCTGATGATCGGTCCGCCTCCGGTGGCCGACCCAGAGCGGAACGCCCGACTGCGTCGCTATGCAGAGCGGATGGAGGCGGTCTGCCGGGCGGTGGACGCACCGTTCCTGTCGCCCTTCGAAGCCTTGCACGCTTCGGGCGTCTGGGTGCGCGAGGCGCAGGCGGGCGACGGCGCCCATCCCAATCGGGGCGGCTATGCGATCCTGGCCCAACTGGTCTCGGAATGGCCTGCGTGGCGAGCCTGGCTCGCCGCCAGCGGTTAGGCCGAACGACTGCCGGCCATCGCCTCGGCCATGCGGGTGAAGGCGTCGTTGATCCGGGCCTGGAGCGCGGGTTCGACCCCGCTGTCGGCCAGGGCGCGGGCCATGGCCTCGGTCCACTGGCGCGCGGTCGCCGCGTTCAGCGGAATGCGCGCATGGGCCGACATCATGCAGACGCCCGGATGCTGGGCGAACCAGTCGCGCGGCCCGCCGAGCCAGGCGGTGAGAAAGCCCGCCAGCGACTCGCGCATCGGCCCCAGGTCCGGCGCGTGCAGGGCGCGCAGGGGGGCGTAGGCCGGCTCGCCCTCCATCAGGTCGTAGAACCGGTCGACGAAGGCCCGGACGGCCGATGCGCCGCCGATCGTCTCGTAAGCTGTGGTGGTCGCGGTGTCGCTCATTGCGCGCCGATGCTGCCGCCAGCGCGACGATCCGCACTGATCCAGATCAGGCCTCGCCCGCCTTCAGCTCTTGGGCGCGGGCGGGAAGGCCAGGACGACGTTCAGTCCGGGGTTCGCGTCGCTCAGGGTCAGCCGGGCCCGGTGCCGGCGGGCGATGGCCGCGACGATGGCCAGGCCGAGGCCCGCGCCAGAGCCGGGTCGACTGGGGTCCAGCCGCCGGCAGCGCTGCAGCACCAGTTCGCGGTGTTCGGCCGGCACCCCCGGTCCGCGGTCGGTGACGGACAGCACCATGGCGCCGTTCTGCGCGCCTGCGCCCATCCGGATCGCGGCGCCCGGCGGGGTGTGGCGCAAGACGTTGTCCAGCAGGTTGGCGATCGCCTGGTTGATCAGCTGGGCGTCGCCGCGCACCACGGCCGGCGCCGCCTCGACCTCGAGCGTCCGTCCAGCGGCCTCGATGTCGGGCCGATAGGTGTCCGCCATCCGCTGGACCAGCTGGGCCAGGTCGACCGGACCCTCCGGCGCGATGCGCCCGTCGCTCTCGATTTCGGCCAGCCGCAACAGGGCCGAGAACATGCTCAGCACCTCGTCGAGGTCCGCCTCGATCCGCCCGATGGCGCGCCGCCGCGTGTCGGCGTCGTCATCGGCGCGCAGCTGGTCCAACCGTTGGCGCACGCGGGTCAGCGGCGTCCTGAGGTCGTGGGCGATGTCGCTGGAGACCTGGCGGACCTGGGCGATCAGTTCCTCCAGGCGGTCCAGCATGGCGTTGAAGGCGCCGCCGAGTTCGTCCAGGTCGTCCGGCGCCAGGCCCTCGCGGGTGGGGACGCGCGCCTCGAGCTGGCCGCCGGCCACGGCTCTGGCCGAGCCCACCAGCTCTTCGATGCGCCGCCAGGCGCCACGGCTGAACAGGTAGGACATGACCAGGCAGAAGCTGACGCCCAACAGGCCCGAGACGACCAGGGCGCGGGACACCGCCGCGGTTTCGCTGCCTTCCGCCGACAGGTTCTGGCCCACGGACAGCAGCGCGCCGTCCGGCATGCGTTTGGTCATCACCAGGAACCGATCGGCGTGCGCCGTGTCGCCCGGGCGAGGCTTGCGGACGGTCGACCAGCCGTCGACGACCGGCGCCGGCGGCAGGGCCCCGATGGCCGTGCGTCCGTCCGGGCTGGTCCAGCGGTAGTCGAAGCCGCGCCACAGGCGGGAGCGCTTGGCGACGATGTGCGGGATGCGGGTCGCGCCGATGTCGCGGTATTCCTCGTCCATCGACACCATCTCGCCCGCGACCTCGCGGCGCACCTGGTCGCGGTAGATGTGGTCGATGGCCATCTGGCTGATGTAGCCGGCCATTACGAAGGCCAGGACCACCACCAGCGACTGGAACAGCGCCAGCCGCGCCCCGGTCCGCGCCAGCAGCCGGCCGAGGCCGCGCCAGCGGAGGACCGGCGCGCGCAGGGCGGAAAGCCCGTCGAGCGGCCGCGCCAGGCTCATGCGTGGGGCCGCGCCGTCCCGCCGATCACATAGCCGGCGCCGCGCAGGGTGGTGATCAGGGGGCTGGCGCCGGGCGGGGTGATCTTGCCGCGCAGGCGGCTGATGTGGGTTTCGACGATGTTGGTCCGCGGATCGAAATCGAAGCCCCAGACCTGCTCCAGCAGCATGGTGCGGGTCACCGGTCGGCCGCGGTGCAGCATCAGGAACTCCAGCAGCCGGTATTCCATCGGCAACAGGTCGACCGGCGCGCCCGCCCGCCGCACGGTGCGGGTCAGCCGGTCCAGCACGACGTCCTCGACCTCCAGCACCGTTCGTTCGGCCGCGCCCAGGGCGGGCCGGCGCGCCAGGGCGCTGACCCGGGCGTTGAGCTCGACCAGCGAGAAGGGCTTGACCAGATAGTCGTCGCCGCCGCCGTCCAGGCCGGACACCCGGTCGGCGATGGCCCCGAGGGCGGTCAGGAAGATGACCGGCGTCTGGACCCGCCGCTCGCGCAGGCGCCGCACCAGCGAAAGGCCGTCCAGCTTGGGCAGGAGGCGGTCGACCACGATGACGTCGAAGGCCTGGTCCGTCGCCTGGAGAAGGCCGCTGTCGCCGTCGTCCGCCGTGGCCACCCGCCAGCCGTTCTGTTCGAGACCGTCGGCGATGTAGCCCAGGGTGTCGGGGTCGTCCTCGACCACCAACACCCGCTGAACGGACTGTATCGACTCTGCAAGATTGGCTCTGGCCATGGATTGATCTTGACCGGCGCGGAACCGGTTTCATATGCCGGATTTCGAACCAGAACAACGGCAATAAAGATTGAAATCTTTCAACATTGGCGGCCATAAATTGGACGATCGTCTGCAAGTTGAATTAGTCAAACGTGCTCAATTGCTTACGATGTCCGACATAGAACTGTCATAAATCCGGCAACAATTGTTCACTGTCGAGTCCCGGCGGGGTCTGGCTATGGCCCTTCCGCGTCGCCGCCGCATCGCAACATCGCTCTTGCGCTGCTCAACCCCGGCGATAGCCCGAATTCTGGGGGATTTGACATCATGACTGGATGCGCTTTTCGCAAGCGACTGACCGTGGCTGGCGGCTCGGTCCTCGCCCTGGCGACAGCCCTGGCCTTCACCCATGCGGCGGTCGCCGCCGACGCGGCCTCTCCGGCTTCCGCCACCGCGGCCGCCGGCGCGCCGATCGAGGACAAGGAGGTCAGCGAGGTGGTCGTCACCGCCGTCCGCGGCCAGGCGGCCGAGGTCGCGCCGGTGAAGTCGTCGCTGGCTGCGACCGAGCCTCAGGCGGTGATCACCCGCAAGTTCATCGAGGAGTGGGCGCCGCGGGTCGGCGACTTCACCACCTCGGCCGCGCTCGCCCCATCGATGGTCGCGACCCCGAACCCGAACGGCCCCGGCGCGACCGATGGCGGCAAGATCGCGATGCGCGGCTTCCAGGACGGCCAGTTCAACGTCACCTACGACGGCATCGCCTGGGGCGACACCAACGGCCCCAGCCACCACGCGAACTCATTCTTTCCGTCCTCGACCATCGGCGGGATCGTGATCGATCGCGGCCCGGGCGACGCCACCGACCTCGGCCAGGCGAACTTCGGCGGCTCGCTGAACCTGTTCTCCCTGCCGTTCGAGGACCACTGGAGCGTGCGCCAGACGGCGACGGCGGCCAGCTTCGGCACCTATCAGGGCGTCACCACCCTGGCGACCGGTCCGATCGCCAGCTGGCACGACGCCAACCTCGTGCTGAACTTCATGGAGTACCAGACCAACGGTTACCTGACGAACAGCCCCAGCGCCGGCTTCAACCAGTTCATCAAGTTCACCGTGCCGGTGACCAACCACTTCTCGGTCACGGCGCTCTACACCCGCAACTACGACGACTATCATCAAAGCGACAGCAGCTCGCCGGGCACGGTCGCCGACACCGAGGCCTACGGCAAGCGTTTCGCGCTTGGAAACAACCCCAACCTCCAGAATTACTGGAAATATAACTATACGACCAAACAGAGTGATTTCGGCTATATCCGCGAAAACGCGGACTTCGGGCAGGGCTTCAGCGCCGAGAACACGTCCTATACCTACTGGTACACCAACTCGACCATGTCGGGTAACGCCACCCAAAACGACGCGACCGTCGGCGCGGCGGCCCTGGCCAAGGCCGATGTCGTGGTCCTGACCCCTCAGGCGACCTATCCGCAAGGCGGCAAGGGCTACACCGACACGGTCTATGGCCTGCCGGGCTACCTGAAGCGCAACGAGTACCGGGTGCGCGGGGACGTCCTGAAGTTCTACAAGGACTTCGACTTCGGCCGCTTGACCGTCGGCGCCATGTACGAGATGGCCCAGACCGAGCGCTCCAGGTTCGACATCGACCTGCTGACGCAACGGCCCGACTATCGGGAGAAGGCCGCCCTGTTTCCCGGACCGTCGGGCTGCGGAAGCCTGCCGGTCCAGGTCGCGCCGGGCAAGACGTGGAACGGCGCCTGCCAGGTGCCGCTCAACATCGCCTACGACGAATATTCAGGCTGGCACCAGTATCAGCCGTTCATCCAGTTCGAATGGCGACCGATCGAGGGCCTGACCGTCACGCCCGGCGTCAAGTACGTCCACTTCCAGCTCTACGTGGCCGCGCCGGTGGAAGCGGTCTCGGGCTCGCTTCAGCCCAGCTACAGTTCGGGGACCTACACCAAGACCCTGCCGTTCCTGACGGTGAACTATCACGTCAACCCGCACTGGTCGGTCTACGCCCAGTACGCCCAGGGCTTCCTGGTGCCCAACATCGGCGCCTTCTATGTCACCGATCCCTCGCAGAACAAGGTCGTGCCGCAGGAGTCGACCAACTATCAGGTCGGCACGGTGTTCAGCGCTGGAAAGCTGACCTTCGACGCCGACCTCTATTACATCGACTTCAAGCACAAGATCCAAACCGAAACGGATCTGACGACCAACGAGACCTTCGAATCGAACTCGGGCGGCGCGACCTATTACGGCGTCGAGGGCGAGGCGACCTACGTGCTGCCGGCGGGCTTCAGCGTGTTCGGCAACTTCTCGACCAACAGCGCGGTCGGCAAGGATGACGCGGTCAATCCCGGCAACAACGGCCACCAGCTGGCCCTGGTGCCCTACTGGACCGGGGCCCTCGGCGCGCGGTTCGAGCATCGCGAGCTGTTCAGGAGCGACGACGACCTGGTGGTCGCGGTGGACGAGAAGGAGATCGGGCCGCAGTACGCCCTGGCCGCCAGCGGCGCCACCGCACCGACCGGCAAGATCCACGCCTTCGGCCAGGCCGACCTGACCACCACCTACAAGCTTGGCAACTACGCCATCGAGTTCCAGGTGCTGAACCTCGCCGACAGCCAGAGCATCACCTCGTTCAAGGGCAAGGCCCTCCAGGCCGGCACCAACCTGCCGGCGACCACCGTCGCCCAGGGCGGGGCTGCGAACGTCTTCACCTATCAGGTTGGCCGCAGCTACCAGGTCACCTTGAAGGCGGCCTTCTAGGCGCCTTCGGCCGGCGGGGCCGAAGGCCTGCCCGACCTTGCGGGCCTCGCCGGCGTTACCTTCCGTCTACGGAGTTATCCCATGTTCCGTCCCACCGTCCTGCTCGTCGCCGCCGCGATCGTCGTGGGCGCCGCCCCCGCCTTCGGCCAGACGCCGGCCGGCGCGATGAACGGCGAGAAGCCGCACAAGGCGCTGATCTACCTGACGCCTGCGGACATCGATCCGGCGCGGCTCTTGCCGCCGCCGCCCGCCGACGGTTCGACGGCGGCCCAGGCGGACCTTTCGGCGGTCAAGCAGATCATGGCCGCCCGCACGCCTGAGCGGCTGGCGCGGGCCAGGTGGGACGACGAGCACGAGGACCCCTCGGCGTTCAACGCCACCCTCGGCGCCGGCTACGACGTCAAGGCTATGCCGGCGACGGCCGCGGTCATGCAGATCGTCCAGCTCGACGCCGGTATCGCCGCCAGCGCCGCCAAGCGGCTGTTCGCCCGCAAGCGGCCCTGGGCCGTCGATCCGTCGATCGTGACCTGCGATCCGAACGACAAGCCGTTGACCTCCTATCCCAGCGGCCACGCCACCATGGGCTATGCGGTCGCCATGACCTACGCCGTCCTGGCGCCGGAGAAGGCCCAGGCCCTGATGGCCCGCGCCGCCGACTACGCCACCAGCCGCGAGGTCTGCGGCGCCCACTACGGCTCCGACACCGCGGCCAGCGCGGCCCTGAGCGCGGCCGTGGTGACCGCCCTGCTCAAGGACCCCCGCTTTCAGGCCAAGCTCCAGCTGGCCCGGAGCGAGCTGCGTGCGGCCAAGGTCACCGCCCAATAGTCCGCGCCGGCGCCGCCGCCGCGACACGAAAGGAAGCCCCCGCATGGTCGCTGTCGCCGCGTCCAGATCCCCCGACGGACCGCCGCGCGCGGCGGCGCCGTCGCCCTGGCCCCGGCGTCTGCGCCAGCTGCACCTCTACCTCGGCGCCCTGTTCGCCCCGGCCATCCTGTTCTTCGCCTTCAGCGGCGCGCTGCAGGAGTTCGACCTGCATGAGCCCTGGCCCGGGTCCGACTATCGTCCCGCCGTCTGGATCGTGCGCCTGGCCGCCGTCCACAAGCATCAGACCCTGGCCCTGCCGCCGCAGAAACACGCCCATGCGGCCAAGGCCAAGCCGGCGGCCGGCGCCAACGCGCCGCCCGAGCGCCCGGCGCCGCCGCCCACGCCGCCCCAGATCATCGTGCTGCGGATCTTCTTCGCGCTGACGGCGGCCGGCCTGATCGGTTCGACCTTGATCGGCCTCTACCTGGCCTTCCGCTTCACCCGCCGCCCGCGCGTAGTGCTGGCGCTGATCGTGGTGGGCGTCCTGGCGCCCCTGGCGCTGCTGGCCGTCTAGCGGGCGCTCGCGAGGGACGAGGGTGGCGCCTGCGCGTAGCCGCACGACACGGTTCGAGCTAAGCGATTGCTTCACCGGGCCTGGTGGAGCCGAGCGGAATCGAACCGCTGACCTCCTCA
>JARLIQ010000051.1 GCA_031291645.1 Caulobacteraceae bacterium
CACCATGAAGCCGCGGGATGGTCCCGCGGCGGATGACGGAGAAGCCACCATGGCCCCGGCTCAACCTCCAACCCACGCTGATCGGCCGCAAGCCGACCCATCGCCTCTACCGCGTCCTCGGCGACGGCAAGGCCGCGATCTGGACCCCCATCGGGGCCGCTTGGCCGAACAAGGATGGCCTGGGCTTCAGCCTCCAGTGCGATGCAATCCCGCTCCAGGGGCGCCTGGTCCTGCGGGCGATCACCGAGCGGGACGACGCCGAGGCGGCGTGAACCGGGTTGGCCAGCGGTCGCTGCGACCGCTGGCGCTCCTTTGCTCAGTTCAGCGTCGGCGCAATGGCCTGAATTGCGAGACAATCCTGGTCTCCAAGTGGCCCGCAACTATGGCTTTGAATGCTGCTCTGGATCAGGTTGTTCGGGTCGGCGTCGCCCACGAGGATGTCGTAGCTGTGCTTCGTGAACGTGGTGACATGCATCGTCCCGGTGCTTCGGTTTCCGGGAAGGTCTAACATCGCGACCGATCCAAAATCGATCGGTTGCGGTCCAACGCTATAGGGCGACTGCCTCGTCTGCTGCCACCGGGCGACATTGACGGTAAGGGTCGACTGCGTGCCATGTCCCCAGGTGGACCAGTTCAAGGCAACATTCGTGTCGTTGTCCGAAAAGACGGGACTCGTGTCGTGACTACCGCCCTCGTTGCTGAAGGGGCAGCCATCATTGGCGCTGGTGCACGAGAAATGCGCCGTCGATTCCTCGAACCGCTGGTAGCCAGGCATGTAAGGCGCGGGGCCGCCGGAAACTGACATCGCAATTGTGTTAGGACCGGCGGTGGGCTGGCCGTGGCAGTGGCTTGAACAGTTGCGATCCGGTGTGCTGATCGTCCCGGACTTAGGCCCGATATCGACCCAGTCATACTTCGGCTCTGATCCGCTGACCGTGACCGTAGCGGCCAAGTGCGGATAAAGCGAAATATAGATGGGCACATCGTAGGCATTGACCTGTGGACCTGTTAGGAAAGACCAGAATGTCCGCCGCTTCACCGTGAAGGTGAGCTTGGCGGGCACGATCTTAAGACTTGTGTTATCGAAGAGCGCCTTGAGATCGCCGTTAGGCAGGGTGATCGTCGCAACACCATGCTGTTGCGACTGATCGACCGTGGCATCGCTGACGGCGCGCCCGTTCAAAGCGACCGCGATGGTGGTTGCAATGTCTTCCTGGACGCCGAGGGTCGAGGCGATCACCCGGATCGAGTAGTCGCCCGGCTGGTCCAGATAGGACAAACCGGAGATCCTTTGGACGAAGAAGCGGTTCTGGACAAAGGGGAACGCCGAAACGAGGTAGTTAAGATCGACGGCCGTCGTATCCTTCATGTCGTAGGCCGTGTCCGCGATCTTCGACAGTTTTTCCCGCGTGAGCTCGGCCTGAACGATCAGTTTTTGCTCGTCCGTGTCGAGGTTTTTGAAGGCGACGTTCTGCTGATCCTTAAGCAGAAATGAGATGTTTTGAGCGGTGACGTTGGCTTCGTTTGCCGCGCGGGCGATTAGCGCATTTCCGGAGCTGTTGGCCTGATCCAGCAGTACCTGGCCCGTCTGCCGGAACTTCTGGATGAGATCGCTGCCCACGAGATCGGCCAAACCGGCGCTGATCGCTGCTGTGCCGACATCCTGCGCCTTTGCAACCCTGGGCGGGCCCAACACCAACGCCAACGCCAACACTGCAATTAAGGCTGAGCCTTTCATTTGGATGCCCTCCCGCGACGGCCCAGCTTGATACATTCTTAACGGGAAAGGAACCGCCTTTCGCGCCAGTGGCCTTTCAGGCCAATGCGACGCCCAGAAGCGCGCCGCCGCACCACCCAGATTGATCCTTCCCACGCGGCATTTGCAGTCGCCGGCGGTTTAGCGGAGAGCCATTCGTGGAGTGCAACGCGCCGTTGGCGCTCATGCACGCGTAGGCCGACCAATTTGCGTTCTTGCGGTGCCAGCCGTGTTGAAGGTCCAAGATGCAAGCAGCGTGTCTGGACACGCTTTTGGACACATTGGGTTTTGGGAATGCTTTTAACTAGCGGCTTTTATGGTATATTTTTTCAGTCCGGTCGGAACCTAAATCCAGTGCGTCTACCAGTTCCGCCACATCCGCGTTCCGAGCCGCTTCCTTAGGTGAGAAGACGACAGGCCGCCAGGGGTGTGGGCTCAGGCTGCGCTCGGCACCTTCCGCCCAGGCCGCTCGGGAGCCGTCGCCGTCAGCGCGATCCCAAGCGCCTTCATCACCGCAATCGTGGTCTTCAGGGTCGGATTGCCGGTCCCGCTGAACGAGCGATAGAGCTGTTCGCGCGACAGGCCGGTCTCGTTGGCGATCTGCGTCATGCCTTTGGCGCGCGCCACCACGCCCAGGGCATGGGCGATATAGCCGGCGTCCCCGGTCTTGAAGGCCTCCTCCATGAACGCCGCGATGGCGTCTTCGGAGGTGAGGCCTTCAGCTGGATCAAACGTGGTCAGCTTCTCCGCCATCTTATTCGCTCCACGTCTCGGCCAGCCGCTTAGCCCGCTTGATGTCCTTGGCCTGGGTGCTCTTGTCGCCGCCACACAACAGGATGATCAGCGTGTTCCCACGCCCCTGGAAATAGACCCGATAGCCAGGGCCGTAATGGATACGCAATTCGCTGATCCCCTCCCCGACAGGCTCGGCGTCGCCCGTGTGGCCGCAGGCCAAGCGGTCCAACCGCGCGAGGATGACGCCGAGGGCGCGCTTGTCCTTCAGCCCCGTCCACCACTTGCGAAATGTCTCTGTCTGCTTCAGCTCGACCATATGTAGTTTATAGACTACACCATGTCAATGAGCGCCCCCTCAATGCCTGCTCCGCTGGACCGCCGTCTCGCCGGGTCGCCACTCCGTCGATCAGCCGTGCTCCAAACGGACCGCTCCCAGAAGGCGCAAGCCTGCAAGGCGTGGAAAATGGCGCGTCAGGATTTGCGGCGGCTCTGCTTCAGCAAAGCTTCCATCTCTCGGATTATGTCGCGCCCCTTGAGCGTGTCGTCTGTCTTGTCGTCCGGGTCGGCCTCGAAATGCGCCCGCATCCGGTCCGACATCTCCCTGAGCTTTAAATAGAGTTCCTCGCCGAGTTGCTCTCGGATCAGCCGTAGGCCCTCGTTCAGCTCATAAAAGGTGGTTTGCAGGTTTTGCCAGGGGAAATAGCCCGTCCTGTCAACGAACGTCGGCGAGTCGAGCATCATGGCGCCCACCTAGTCCCTGACCTCACTGACGCCCTTGGGAATGTACGGCTTGTACGGCGGGAACATCGATCACCTCCTGGGCCGCAGTTCGGCAGGACAGGGGATAAAATAGGCTCCGCTTCGCCCGAGTTGGGGACCATAGGCCGCCCCCAGGACCTCGCTGATCTCGCTGATCTCGCTGATCTCGCTTGGCGATCGCACCACACAGCGGCGCCCGCCCCGCGCGTCTAGGTAGGCGCCGATCAGTTCCACAGCGCCGAGAGCCACGCCGTCCCTGTCACACGCGAGCCCCATCCCTCCTCGTGAAACGAGGCGGTACGCGGTTCCCAAAGGCATGTTCATCCAGCACCGTCAGCCAGCCGATTTCAGCCATATATTGTTCTTGTTTTGTTCTTTTGTCAAGCTCGCGGCCGGGCCCCCATTCGGCCGGGACACGGCGGATGGACGAGAAAGGCGCAGGCCCGGACCGGGTGGCCCGCCGCCTGCCCAGGAAACGCGCTCGGCCCCGCCTATCGACGTCCAATCCCTTATTTTCCAAGGCGGCGCTCCAGCTCCTGACATATATCGCTGCTATCGAGCCCGTCGCGCCAGCAGTCTCGAGGGGACTTCAAGTGCGTTGGATTGGATGGATAACCGCGCCGTTCCGGCGCCTTCGCCAGCGTCGCTGCAGCCATCAATGGGCGCCGTCGCGTTCGCAGCCCGGCTGGGTCTGCCTGCTTTGCGGCAAGAGAGAAAGCCCGCCGCCCGGGTCGCCGCCGTGAGGTGCGCGGCGTACGGGGCCAGGCCGCCTCCCACATCACGGCGACGCAGCGAACATTAACGAGAATTGTCTTGGCCTCGCCCGCGGCGGCGGGCAGAACACCGGCTCGTCGGACCGACGCTGGGGGGCGTCCCCGTAAGGTGCGCCAAAGTTGATCGCTCTCGCCGCCGCCGCCTCGCTGTTCGCCCAGGCTCCGGAACTGCCCAGCCTGCCGCCGATCCGGCGAGATCCCCAGGTCATCTACGTCGACCGCTCCGGCGCCGTCCTGGGCGTGCGTGGGGGCCGGTACGCCCCGCCCGCGGACCTCGCCCGGCTGCCGAGCTACGTCCCGGCCGCCTTCGTGGCCATCGAGGACCGGCGCTTCTACGAGCATTCGGGCTTCGACGCGGTCGGCATCGCCCGAGCCGTGGTGCAGGACCTGGCCAAGGGCCGCGCCGCCCAGGGCGCCTCGACCATCACCCAGCAGCTGGCCCGCAACCTGTTCCTCGACGACAGCCGCACGGTCGAGCGCAAGGCGCGCGAACTGGTCTATGCGATCGAGCTTGAGCGGGCCTATTCCAAGAAGCAGATCCTCGCCCTCTATCTCAGCCGGGTCTACTTCGGCTCGGGCGCCTACGGGATCGAGGCGGCGTCCCAGCGCTATTTCGACAAGCCCGCCTCGCGCCTGACACTGATGGAGGCGGCGATCCTGGCGGGGATCATGAAGTCGCCGGCCTACTACGACCCCGCCGACCAGCCCGAGCACGCCCTGGCCCGCGCCAGGCTGGTGCTCGACGCCATGGTCGAGACCGGCGCGATCACCTCGGCCCAGCGGGCCCGGGCGCTGGCGCACGCCCCGAAGATCTGGAAGACCAGCCCGACGGCGCCAGCGCAGTATTTCGTCGACTGGCTCGACGGGCAGACCCGCGCCCTGGTCGGCGCGCCGCGCCAGGACCTGGTGGTCGACACCACGCTCGACATGCCGCTGGAACTGGCCGCCGCCCAGAGCGCGACGGCCACTCTCGACCGCTACAAGCGGGCCGACGTGGCCCAGGCCGCCCTGGTCTCGGTCGACGCGGGCGGCGGGTTGCGGGCCATGGTCGGCGGCGCGGACTATGGCGCGAGCCCGTTCAACCGCGCGGTCGACGCCCATCGCCAGGCCGGCTCGAGCTGGAAGCCGTTCGTCTACCTGACCGCGCTCGAGGCCGGCCGCACCCCCGACACGCCCGTGGTCGACGAGCCGGTGACCATCGGGACCTGGTCGCCGCACAATTTCGAGCCCGGCTATCTGGGCCAGATCACCCTGCAGCAGGCCCTCGCCCAGTCGATCAACACCGTGGCCGCGCGGCTGGCCGACGAGGTCGGGCGCGACAATGTGGCGGCCACCGCGCGCCGGCTCGGGATCAGCTCGACGATCAACACCGACCCGGCGATGGCCCTCGGCACCTCGCTGGTCACGCCGATGGAGATGGCCCAGGCCTATTCTGCCTTCGCCAACGGCGGCCAGCATGCGCCGCTGTACGGGATCGAGCGCATCCGCACCAACGGCGGCCAGGTGGTCTGGCGGCGCCGGCCGGCCGCCCCGACCCAGGTGGTGGCCAATCCGCCGCTTTCCGAGCTGAACCAGATGCTGCGGGCGGTGGTCACCTCGGGCACCGGGGTCCACGCGGCCATTCCCGGCTATGACATCGCCGGCAAGACCGGCACCGCCTCGGACTTCAAGGACGCCTGGTTCTGCGGCTTCACCGGCGGACTGACCACGGTGGTCTGGATGGGCCGCGACGACGGCTCGCCGATGCGCGGGATCACCGGCGGCAGCGCGCCTGCGGACTTCTGGCGCGGCTACATGCGCGTGGCGCTGACGCGGCTGCCGGTCCAGCCGATCCCGCCGGGTCCGCCGCCGGCCGCCCCGGTCCCGGCCCAGTCCGCGCCGCCGACGCCGGAGCCGACCACCAGCACCTGGCGCATCA
>JARLIQ010000052.1 GCA_031291645.1 Caulobacteraceae bacterium
CCCCGCCGCGGGCGAACCGCCAGACAGGGTCTTGCGCGCGCAGCCGCACGCGCCGACAGTTCGCCCAGCGTTCGGGGACGCGCCAAGCCAGAGTGGTCCTTGTGTGGGGGAGTTCGGTCGTGCGGCATCAGGTCGGCGTGGACATCGCCGCGGATCCGGATGCGGCGTTCGCCTATCTGAGCGACGCGCGCAACCTCGTGTCCTGGGCATTCGGCGCGATGCAGCCGCTTGAGCTCACCAGAGACCGCTGCCTGAGCCGCTCCCTCGTCAACGGAGCGCAGGTCGAGATCACGCCGCGGCCCATCCCCGGCCGGCGGGAGGTCGAGTTCGACAGCTGGAACGCCGGCCGCAGCGACTGCCTGGTCATCCGCGCCAGCGTGCGGCCCGCCCCGTCCGGCTGCCGCGTCACCCTGAGCGCCGAACGACCGCAGGGGGCCGATGACGAGGATTGGCGGCTGATCTGCGCCGCGCACGAGATCGAGGCCCGCATCCTGCGCACCCGGCTGGAGGCCGAAGCGCGGGCCACCGCCGCGCGTGGTGCGGCCGAGCGCACGCCGCCGGGCTGCAGCACCGCGCCCCGGCTGAGCGGAGACGCCTCGCGCGTCGCCTGACCGGCTCCGATGGCGCCCGCGACCCTGACCGACGTCGACGCCCTGCTCGCCCGGGAGCCGGACAGCGCCGAGCTGCTCTATCATCGCGCCAGCCTGCTCGCCGGCCTCGGCCGGGCCGATGAGGCCCGCCGCGACTACCTGGCGGTCATCGCGCGCGAGCCGACCCATTTCGGCGCGCTGAACGACCTCGGCACCCTGCTCTACAACACCGATTTCCGGGCCGCGGCGCGGACCGCCTACGCGGAGGCCGTCAGGCGTCATCCTGGCAATCCGGTCGGCCGGATCAATCTGGCCAACGCTCTCCTGGCCGACGACCAGGCGGACGAGGCCCGCATCCACTACGAGGCCGCGCTGGACATCGCCCCGGATCACCCCGACGCGCTGCAGGGCCTGGCCAACCTGCTGCAGGGCGAGGGCGACGCGGAAGCCGCCGAGGCGCTGCGCCGGCGCAGCTACCGGGCCCGGACCATCACCCACCTGCCCTACCTGGGCGAGGGGCAGCCAAGGCGGGCGCTGCTGCTGGTCTCGGCGGTCGGGGGCAATGTGCCGACGCGCTTCCTGCTCGACCCGGCGCTGTTCGCGACCTCGGTCCTGGTGGTCGAAGCGCATGAAGCCGTCGTCGCCCTGCCGCCGCACGATCTGGTGTTCAACGCGGTCGGCGACGCCGACCTCGCCCCGGAGGCGCTGGACGCGGCCGAGGCGGTGCTGGCCCGGACGACGGCGCCGGTGGTCAATCCGCCGGCCCGCATCCGCGCCACCGGGCGGGCCGCCATCGCCGAGCGCCTGTCCGGATTGCCCGGGGTCAGGACGCCCAGGGTGATCCGCGCTCCGGCCGCCGAGGTCGCCGTCGCGGCGCGGGGCTTCGCCTACCCGCTCCTGCTGCGCAGCCCCGGCTTCCACACCGGCCAGCACTTCACCAAGGTCGACCGGCCGGATCAGCTGGCCGCCGCGGCGGCCGCCCTGCCGGGGCGCGAGCTGTTGCTGATCGAGCACCTCGACGCCCGGGACGCACGCGGCGTGTTCCGGAAATACCGGGTGATGATGATCGGCGGGCGGCTCTATCCGCTGCACCTGGCGTTGTCGGAACAATGGAAGGTGCACTACTTCACCGCCGACATGGCCGAGCGGCCGGACCACAGGGCGCAGGAGGCCGCCTTCCTGGACGACATGGCCGGCGTCCTGGGGCCCAGGGCGATGGTCGGCCTCGCGGCGATCACCGAACGGCTGGGCCTGGACTACGGCGGCGTCGACTTCGGCCTTGACCCGGACGGGCAGGTCCTGCTGTTCGAGGCCAACGCGACCATGGTGGTCAATCCACCGGCGCCGGACCCACGCTGGGACTACCGCCGCGCCCCGGTGGACCGCGTCCTGGCCGCCGCTCGCGATATCCTGATCGGGCGCGCGCCAGGTTCATGACGCCGGCCGCGGCGCGCCCATCACGGCGATATCGGACCCGAAACCTTCGATGTCTGCGCGACCGCGTCAGACGATCGTATCAGGCGACCGCCCGGGTTTCGCCCGCATCGTCGAGCGCGGCGTTCAGGGCGGCGAGGAGGTCAGTCATGGTCACCGGCTTGGAGACGTGGCTGTCCGCGCCGGCCGCCAGGCTCGCCTCGCAGTGTTCGGGCAGGGCGTTGGCGCTGAGCATGATCACCGGCGTGCGCCGGCGGCCCGTCGCCCGCTCGTCCTGGCGGATCACGCGGGTCGCCTCCAGGCCGTCCATGACCGGCATCTGCATGTCCATGAACACCGCGTCGAACCGCTCCCGCCGCAGGGCCTCGACCGCTTCCCAGCCATTGGCGGCGCTCTGGGCCTCCACGCCCAGGGGTTCGAGCATCATGCGCACCACCGTGCGATTGGTCGCATGGTCGTCGACCACCAGCACCCGGGCCGACCGGGCCTCGGTGAGGACGGCGGCGTCCGCTTCGCCCTCCACAGCGCCCGGCGGAGCCGACGCCTCGAACGGCGCCTCGAACCAGAACCGTGAACCCCGGCCCGGATCGCTCTCGCAATCGAGGTCTCCGCCCATCAGCGACGCCAGCTGGCGCGAAATGGCCAGGCCCAGGCCCGTGCCGCCGAACCGCCGGGTGATCGATCCGTCGGCCTGCTGGAAGCGCCCGAACAGCCGCTCCTTGACCGCCGCATCGAAGCCGACGCCCGTGTCGCTCACAGTCAGGCGGATCATGCCCGGCCGGGGCGCCGCCGCCGTGATGACCACCGAGCCGGAGTCGGTGAACTTCACGGCGTTGCTGACCAGGTTGATCAGGATCTGGCGCACGCGGGTCGCATCGCCCATGAACCAGCCTTCCAGCTCCGGCGCGACCTGGGCCTGCAGGCAAAGGCCCTTCTCGTCCGCGCGCAGGCGGCAAAGGCCCGCCACAGCGCGAACCAGCTCGCCCGCGTGGAAGGGCGCTGGATCGATGGTCATCTGCCCCGCCTCAACCCGCGCCAGGTCCAGCACGTCGGACAGCAGGCGCTCGAGCGACTGGCCGGAGCTGCGGATGATCTCGGCCATCTCGCGCTCGCGCTTGGGCAGGTCCGCCGCGGCCAGAAGATCGGCCACCCCGACGACGCCGTTCAGCGGGGTGCGGATCTCGTGGCTCATGTTGGCCAGGAACTCGCTCTTCGACCGGCTGGCCATCTCAGCCTTGAGCTGGGCCGCCCGCAGCCGGTCCGCGAGCCGGCGCTGCCATACGACCACGCCCGCGGCGCAGACCAGGAACAGGGCGCCGAAGAAGACGATCCACTGCTGGAAGCGCGCCGCCTGGCGCTGCAGCTCGGCGTCCCGCCGCGCCGTCGCCAGCTGCGTCCTCAGCGACCCGGTCAGCTGGTGGACGCCGACGTTGAACCGCTGTGCGGCGCTTTCCGAATGGGCGCGGTCGTAGGCGCGCAGCGCCTCGAACGCCTCGCGGTCCTTGCCCTCGGCGAGCATCAGCTCGGCCTCGACCTGCGGCTGGCGCTGCAGGCTCGATGTCTCCATGTTCTTGGACGCCCGCAAGGCGCGGATGGCCGCGAGATCGGCCTTGGCGCCGGCGATGTCGCCCAGCCTCGCCTTGGCGATCGCCCGCAGGGGCAGGAGGTCCTGGGCGAGGAACTCCGCCCCGCTCAGTCGATCATCGAGGCCGTGCAGGCAGCCCATCACCTCGCGGGGCGTTCCGAAACTGTCGGCCACCATGGCGCACAGGTTCTGGTCCCAGACGCGCAGATGCGGCAGGTCCGACCGGGCGGCCAGCCGGTGATGGATGGCGGCCAGTTCGCGCGCCAGCCTGGCGTCGCCGAACTCCACCGCCATGTGCGCCATGTTGTAGATGTCGTCGAAGTCGGGACGCGGATAGGCCGGATCGGCGAATTCGAAGTCCGCCCGCCGGAACGCGTCGGCGCTGCCGTCCAGGTCGTCGAGCACCATCAGGGCGATGCCGATGGTCTCCCAGATCATCTCCTCGGCCCCGTTCGAGGCCGGATCGTGAGCGGGGATCAGGTCTTCGGCGTCGGACATCAGCTTCAGCGCCGACGCGGCCTGGTCCTGATCGATCAGGACCATCGCCTTGGCGCTCATCGCGTGCACGCGGGCGAACCAGTCCGGTTCGGAACCCGCGATCCTGGATATCTCCAGGCCCGCGGAAGGATCGCCCCGGTCGTATCGGCTCTTCAGCGCATTGATCCGCGCCATGTCGACGTAGCGCTGGTCGCCCCTGCGCCCGGCGTTTCGCGCGAGCAGCGCGTTCCAGTAGTCGAACCGATCGAACTCGGACTGGTTGAGGTAGATCCACGCCACGTGCTGCAGCCGGTTGAGCGATTCGGGGTCCGAGCCCCGGCTGGCTGCTTCGCCGAACCGCTCCAGATCGGCGAAGCTGGTCTTGTCGGCGCGGCGCTCGAGATCGAGGGCAAGTCGGGCCGGTCCGCCCGCCGGGCGCTCAACCGGTGCGGCTAGCGCCGCGCCAGCCATCATCCACAGCAGCGCGGCCATCAGCATCGCCGGCCTGATCGCCATGTTCGAACCCGCCCACTCCCCGCGTGTGCGACAACCTACCCCGCAAGTATTTCGGAAAGCCTTATAAAGTGCAGGGTACGGAACGGTCCTTGGGCGCTCCTGGCGAGACCGGACGATTGCGTCAAATGACCCGGCTTCCGCAAGCAAAGGACGCTGAAGCCAGACCTCCGCCGTTAGGGTCGCAAGCCGCTCACGCCGAATCTATTGGGTTTTGAGATCGCGTCGCGATATTAATGAGAGTGTTGTGACGTTGTGCGCGAACGAGACGCTCGGGAGCTGGTCGTGCAAAGATTTGTAGCCGAGAAGAACATACAGCATTTCAAGGTGTTGCTGGAGCGTGAGACCGATGAGGTCCAGCGGGCCGTACTCATGCGAATGATCCGGGAAGAAGAGGCCAAGTTGGCGGCCTCGCCGCCCCCCGGTCTGACGCCGGCGCCTCGCCAGACCCGCTGACGGTCAGCGATCCGCGGGGCCTGACGGCCTCGCCCGGCAAACCACCAAGGGTCGACCTCGCCTGCCAACCGGCGCTTTCGACTAGACCTGGTCCTGTCAGACAGATCAGGCCTGAGGCGGGAGCGTGAAGCGATGACGGAGTCGGCCTGGTACGATGCGGCGGCCTGGGTGCAGGCCATCGGCACCATCGGCGCTGTGATCGGCGCCGCCTGGGTGGCCGCCAGCGACTCGCGCGCCGCCCGCCGGCGAGAGGAACAGGTGCGTCAGGAAATGCATCGCCGCGAGGAGATGTCGCGGCGCGAGGCCAAGACCGCGGCCCTGAACCTGGCGATCCTGGCGTCGACCCAGATCCATGAGCTTTACGGCCTGCTCCGCGACGAGGCGCGGCGCGGCCGGGTGGAGCGGATCTCGCCCAGCCGAACCCTGCTGGCGACCGAACGGCTGCTGATCGCCTTTCCGATCCAGTCTCTCGCCGACGCCGCGGCGATGGTGGCCTTCTCGTACTTTCCGGGCGCGCTGGCGAACGCGGCGGAGATCTTCGCCAACCTCGAGACCGCGGTCCGCTCGAGCGACGACGACAAGCACGGCGAGGTCTTCGCCGACTACAGCCGCCAGCTGGCCCTGCTCGACGAGGCGATCAAGCGGCGCTTGCGCGAGTTGAGGACGGCTTTGCACCTGGCGGAGGCGAGCGCCGGCGCGGCGTCCGGACAGCCGCCGCCCCCTGATGCGCCGGGTGGGTTTGAAACGACGCGCGCAGCGCTGTAGGCTTATTTTCCAAGGTTTCAGTTCGACGGGCCGAGCGCCTCGTCCAACATGCGGGCGCGACATTTGACCAGTGGCGTAGTGCTTTCGCCGGCCCAGACCAAACTCCTGCGTCGCCTGGCCCGGCGGCCCGATCACTGCCGCTCGTACGACGCCGTCCCGGCCAGGGCCCTGCTGGCCAAGGGGCTGGTGCGGATCGACCCGGGCGCGGCGGGCGGACCGCTCTACGAGATCACCCCGGCCGGCCGCAAATACATCGCGCTCGGCGGCCGCACGGGGGACTGAGGACCTCTATCCCGGGGTCTTTCCGGACGCCTGGGTCACGACCTGCCGCAGGGCCTTCTTGTCGATCTTGCCCGTCGCGGTCAGCGGCACCTCGGCGAACACCACCTCTTCCGGCATCCACCACTTGGCGATCCGCGGCGCGAGGTAGTCGAGCACGGCGGCGGCGCTGACCACCTCGCCCTGGTGCGGCTCGATGACGAGCAACGGACGTTCCTCCCATTTGGGATGCGGCACGCCGATGACCGCGGCGATCTTCACGCCCGGACAGCCGACGGCGACGTTCTCCAGGTCGATCGAACTGATCCACTCGCCGCCCGACTTGATCACGTCCTTGGCCCGGTCGGTGATCCGCATGAAACCGTCGGCGTCCAGGGTGGCGATGTCGCCGGTGTCGAACCAGCCCTCCGCATCCACCGCGTCCGCCGGCTGGCGGTAATAGCGCTGGACGGTCCAGGGCCCGCGCACCTTCAGCGCGCCGGGCGTCTCGCCGTCCCTCGGCGTATCGGCGCCGTCGTCGTCCACCGTCCTCAGCTCGACGCCGAACTGCAGCCGGCCCTGGCGCGTCCAGATCACCTCCTGCATCGCCTCCTCGCCCCTTTCGGCGAGCGCCGGCGTGGGGCTGGCGATGACGCCCAGGGGGCAGGTCTCGGTCATGCCCCAGATCTGCAGCACATCGACGCCATACTTGCGCTTGAAGGTCTCGGCCATGGCGCGGGGAACGGCCGAGCCGCCGATCATCACCCGCTTCAGCGTCCTGGTCGCCTGGCCGGTCTGCTCCAGATAGGCCAGGTACATGGTCCAGATCGTCGGCACCCCGCCGGTGAAGGTGACGCCCTCGCCCTCGATCAACTCATGCAGACTGGCCCCGTCCATCTTGTCGCCCGGCAGCACCAGCTTCGCGCCGCACAGGGGCGCCACGAACGGCAGCCCCCAGGCCGTCGCGTGATAGAGCGAGGGACAGGGCATCACGACGTCGAAGGCGGTGAAGCCGAAGGCGCTGTTCAGCCCGGCGCCCATCGCGTGCAGCACGATCGCGCGGTGGCTGTAGAGCACGCCCTTGGGATCGCCCGTGGTGCCCGAGGTGTAGCAGAGGAAGGCGCCCGCGTTCTCGTCGAACGACGGCCAGTCGAACCCGTCGCTCTCGGCCGCGATCAGCCGCTCGTAGGAAAGCACGTCCAGCGCGCCCGCCTCATGCGGGACCTCGTCCGAGAGCACGATGAAGGTCTTCACCGTGGTCAGCCTGGGCGCGATCCGCTCGACCAGGGCCGCGAGGTTCTTCTCGAAGAACAGAACCGCGCTTTCGGCGTGATTGATGGTGTAGGCGACCTGCTCGTCGAACAGGCGCGGGTTGGCGGTATGCAGCACGACGCCGGCCCCCGACACGCCATAGAACAGCTCAAGGTGCCGGTGGGTGTTCCAGCCCAGGGAGCTGACCCGCTCGCCGGGCGAGACGCCAAGAGTCGCCAGCAAGTTCGCGACCCGCGCGGCGCGGCGCTCCAGCGCGGCGTAGTCGTAGCGCCACAACGGCGCGTCGATCTGGCGGGAGACGATCTCACGCCTTGGATGGGCCGTCGCCGCATAGCGCAGGATCGCGGAAGTCTGCAGCGGAACCGGCTGCATCAGGCCTGGTGTCATCGTTCTCCCCATGGTCGCCGGGCGCGCTGGCGGCGTCTTGCGAAATCCGGCCCAGGATAGTCAATCCGCCGGACTTGCGACATGGCGCCCTTGGCCAAGCGCCAACGGACCCGGCGACCTGCGGGATCACATGTGCAGGTCGTGCAATGCGGCGAAAGCGTCGACCAGCACCCGCGGATTGAACTGGCCCTTGTAGACCGGCGGCGGCGTGGTCTTCAGCCCCAGCAACTCGGCCACGGCGGCCTGGGCCGAGCGGACCGAATATTCGACGGTGAACACCACGTCGTCCGGCAGTTCGACGAACTGCCCGACGAAGCCGAGGTTGCTCCAGCCCTCAGGGACGACCGCCGGCCTGTCGCCCCTGGACCGCCGCAGGAACTGGCTGGTGATGAACGGCATCATGCAGGGGATGGCGATGGTGGTGTCGAGGATCCGCGGCGTCTCCGGCCCGATCCGCAGGTGACCCAGGAGTTCGGTCATCAGTTCGCGGCCCGTGCACGCCGACATCGGCTTGCGCACGAAATCGCCCGGCTTGTCGACATAGAGGCCGTAGCCCCAGAAGACGTTCACGTCCTTCGGCTGGCCGATGAAGTGCGGCTGGTGCGGCAGCACGATCGACATCAGCCAGCTGGAATCGGCGAAGGTGATCAGCCCGCCCTCGCCCGGCACGTTGCCGCTGAAGTCGCGGACCTTCTCGAAGAAGGTCGGGTCGCTCTGGGTGGCGGTGAAGGACACCCACTTGGACTGGTCGACATGGTCGTCGAAGGCTGACGGCCGGCCGAACTCCGGCCGCCCCTGGGCGATAGTCTCCCACAGGCTCCAGGCGCCGCCCTCGCGCTTGCCGCTCAGCGTCGGGGCGGCGTCGTTGGTCCCAAGGCTGGAGGCCTCGGTCATCGAGCCGAGGGTGACGATCACCAGATCGTCCGGACCGACGTCGATGGTCTCGCGCCGGCCGGCCCGGTCGAAGGCGATGCGATCCACCCGCTTGGCGCCGCCGTCGTCGGCGAAGCCCAGGTCGGCGACCCGCGCGCCCAGGGCGTAGGAGACCCCGCGCTCGTCCAGCCACGCCTTCAGCGGCCGCACGAAGGAATCGAACTGGTTGTAGACCGTCCGCATGATCCCCTTGAGCTGGTTGAAGCCCTCGATCATGTGCACGAAGCGCTGAAGGTAGCGCTTGAACTCGACCGCGCTGTGCCACGGCTGGAAGGCGAAGGTGGTGCACCACATCAGCCAGAAGTTGGTCTCGAAGAACGACGCGTCGAACTGGTCGGCGATGCTGCTGTTGGCCAGGAACGCCTCCGGTTCCAGGGTGAGGCGCTCAAGCCCCAGGATATGCTTCTCGGCCAGGCCATAGGCCGGCGTGTCGATCTTGCGGCCCGCCCGGACCAGACGGGACTTGGAGCCCGTCTTGATCACCTCGTTCCACTGGAAGGTCTCCTGGGTGACGGTCTGGGTCTCGTCGAGCGTCGGGATCGAGGAGAACAGATCGTAGGTGCACCGGTACTTGCCTTCCAGCATGCGCCCGCCTCGGACCACGTAACCGGTCTCGGCCGAGCCCGCGCCGTCCAGGCTGCCGCCGACGCGGTCCAGTTCCTCCAGGATCGTGATGTTGTGTCCAGGCACGTGGCCGTCGCGGATCAGGAACGCGGCGGCGGCCATTCCGCCGATGCCGCCGCCCACAATGTAGGCCTTGACGCCGCTACGGTCGGAGCCCCGAGCGCCCTTGTCGGAAGAGTCGTGATGGTCTGTCGGCATGGGAGAACCTGCGATCCAAAGGCCTCGCAAAGCCGAGGCCGGCCTTGCCGCGCAGCCTGCGGGCGACCGGCAGGGCGTATCGCGCATGCCCCATGGAACGGGCCCGGTTGGCGCGATCGCTCGTCTTGGGCTGTGCGGCCCAGGCAAGCTACGGACTAAGGGGCCGGCCGGCCTTGATTCAGGTCATGTCGCCTTTCATGCCGCGACCGCGCCGGCTCAGTGGATGCGGACCACCCGATAGCCGCGCGCTTCCAGGTCGTGCTGCAGGCTGTCGGGCCCCGCCAGGTGGCCGGCGCCGACGGCGACGAAACTGACCCCCTCCCCCTGCAGCCGCTCGTCGAGCGTCGCCGCCCAGTTCCGGTTGCGCTGGGTCAGCAGCAGGTCGTAGAGCGCCGGCGAGTCCCGCTTCATGTGCTCGTCAGTCAGCCTGGCCAGCTTCTCCACGTCGCCCGCGGCCCAGGCGTGGACCATCTCGTCGGTCTTGGCCGCCGCGTCGCTGATGTCGTCCAGGGTGGAATCCAGCAGGGCGACCTCCTGGTCCTGCGGCAGGTCGGCCAGGAAATGCAGCTGCTCGCCCAGGGTCTCAAACCCCTTGATCGGCTTGCCTTCCGCGGTCGCCTGGCGGGTCAGCGCCTGTTCGACCCCGCTCTTGGGGTCGTAGCCGGCCTTGAGCGCCGGCAGGACACTCAAGGTGATCGCGGCCAGCCACGGGCGCATGGGCTCCAGCCTCGCCTCGCCGGGCGCGCCCAACGCCTTGGCGGCGGCGTCGACGCGCGCCAGGTCGGCGGGCGTCAGCTTGGTCGATAGCGGGTGCTCAGCGTCGATACCCAGCTGCTGGATGTAGCTTCGGGCTGCGCCGAGGTCGTTGGAATCGGGGATCTCCAGCCACAGCGTCTGGCTTTCCGCCAACGCCTTGTCGACGGCGGCCGAGCGCCATGGCTGGCTCGGCCGCAGCACGTGGATGGTGCCGAACAGATAGACCTTGGCGTGCGGCCCCTTCACCTCCCACAGGGCCGGGTCGGCCACGGCGGAGCCGGCGAGGAAGACCGCGCAGAGGCCGGCGAGCCAAGCCAGCGGCCGGACGGGGGAAGGGCGGCGGGCGTGGCGCATGTCGGGGGTTCCAGGAAACCTAGGCATCGGAGGGTCAACCATCGGTAGACGCCGCGGGCCTTCCAGACGGTAAACCGTCCGGCTCGCCTCGCGCGGCCCTGGCCAGATCGAGCCAGGCCTGGGCCGCGTGGGACAGATACCCGCCGCGCCGCCAGATCAGCGCCATGTCCCAGTCCATCCCGGGGTCGGTCAGGCCGAGGTGGCGCACGCCCGGATGGGCGCGCTGTTCGGCGATCATCCGCGGCAGGAAGCCGACGCCCAGGCCCGCCGCAACCAGCTCGACCACGAAATCGATCTGGCTGCTGCGCGCGGCGATGGTCGGCGTCACCCCCACGCGGGCGCAGGCGTCCAGCACGATCGGATTGAGCGCGAAGCCGGCCTCGAACAGGATGAAGGGCCAGTCCGCCAGCGCCTTCAGGGCCACGCGGCCGTGCGAGGCCAGGGGATGACCGGCGGCGACCAGCACCTCGATCGGCTCGCAACGCACCGGCTGCCATTCGAAGGCGTCCGAGACCGGCAGAAGCGAGGCGGCGAGGTCGACCTCGCCGGCCAGCAACACCTCCTCCAGCCGGTGCGAGCCGTGTTCGACCAGGCGGATGTCCACCCCGGGATAGCGGCTGCGATAAACAGCGAACAGGGGCGCGAACAGGACGCTGGAGCCGATCGGCGGCAGGCCCAGCCGCAGCACGCCGCGCTTGAGCCCGCGCAGTTCGTCCAGCTCGGCCGTCATGTCGTCGCGCTCGGCCAGCATGGTGAGGGCCCGGCGGTAGACGATCTCCCCGGCCCCGGTCAGGGTGCTGCGGTGGCCCGCGCGGTCGAGCAGGATGAAGCCCAGTTCGTCCTCGAGCTGCCGCACCGCCTTGCTCACGGTGGACTGGGTCGCGAACACCGTCTTGGCCGCCTGGGAAAACCCGCCCTGGCGAACCACCTCGACGAAGGCGCGCAGCGTCCGAAGCTCCATCTGTATTCCATATCCGACTAGTTGATAGTCGAACAATTCATTTTGTTCATGTTGCATCGCAACATACATCTTGTGGCGAAGGGTGTCGCCATGACCGCACGTCAGCTGTCCATCACCGTCCACCGCGGCCTGAGCCTGAGCCGCGTCTCACAGATCGGCCTGCTGACCGGCCTGTGGGTCGCCGGCGAGCTGATCGTGCGCTGGGCGCGCCTGCCGATCCCCGGCTCGATCGTCGGCCTGTTCATCGCCCTGGCGCTTCTGGGCGGCGGCTGGCTCAGGCTCTCCAGCGTACGGCGCGGCGCGGAGTGGCTGCTCGCCGAGATGATGCTGTTCTTCGTGCCGGCGGTGGTGGCGGTGGTGAAACACCATGAGCTGCTCGGCTGGCTCGGACTGAAGATCCTGGCGGTCATCCTGCTGGGCACGGTCGCCGTGATGGCGGTCACCGCCCTGACGGTCGAGCTCTGCTGCCGCTGGAATCCTGGACACGAGGGGATGCGTCATGCCGTGGAATGAACCCGTCGGCCCAATCCTGGTGTGGTCGGCCGCCACCATCGCCCTCTACGCCCTGGCCAAGACGATCTGCCGACGCTGGTCCCAATGGTGGCTGACGCCGCTGACCCTGACCCCCGCGCTGCTGATCGCCCTGATGCTGGCGCTGCACGCCAGCTACGGCGACTACAGCCGTGGCGTCCGCTGGCTGGCGGCGCTGCTGGGACCGGCCACGGTCGCCTTCGCCATCCCGATCTATCGCCAGCGCGCCCTGATCCTGCGGCGCTGGCCGGTTCTGGCCATCGGCGTGGTCGCCGGCAGCGCCACGGCCATGACCACCGCCTGGGGACTGGCCAGCGTGCTCGGCCTGGACGGCGCCTTGCGCCTCAGCCTCCTGCCGCGGTCGATGAGCACGCCCTTCGCCATGACCGTCTCGGGCGATATCGGCGGCGCGCCGGACCTGACGGCCTTCTTCGTCATCGTCACCGGCGTCTTCGGCGCCGCGCTGGGCGAGGTGCTGCTTCAGTGGCTGCCGGTGCGTTCCGCTATGGCCCGCGGCGCCCTGTTCGGCATGGGCGCGCACGCGGTGGGCGTCGCCAAGGCCCACCAGATCGGCGGCGAGGAGGGATCGATCGCCGGCGTGATCCTGGTTCTGGTCGGTTTGGTGAACGTCCTGGCCGCGCCTTTGCTGGCCCTCTGGCTGCGCTGAGCGTCGCAGACGCCGCACCCGGACCGGGTCGCGATTCGCCTTGCCATCTGGGGCCGCTGTGCCAGGGTGCCGGCCAGACGGCCCCGGAGCCGTCCGGAAAGGGTCCATGATCCGAACCGGCCGAGATCATCACGCCGACCGCGTGCTCGCGGTGATCAGCGACGCCTCCGCCGCGGCCAGGTCCGCGGTCGCGGCCTCCTGGGTGCGTTCGCACAACGACTACGGCCTCGACCCCGAACAGGCCGCCCCGCCGATCCAGCTGGAAGAGGCCTCGCTGGCGGCCGCGCGCGAGCAGCTGGCCCCACTGCTGGCCGCCGCCCAGTCGCCGCTTGACCGGCTGTTCCAGGCTGTCGGGGACGCGGGCTGCTGCGTCCTGCTGACCAACCGCGAGGGCGTGCCGCTGGAGCGGCGCGGCGCGGCGGCGGACGACGAGACCTTCCGCAAATGGGGCCTTTGGACCGGCATGGTCTGGGACGAGCCGTCCGAGGGCACCAACGGCGTCGGCACCTGCCTGGCCGAGGGCCGCGCCCTGACCATCCACCGCGAGCAGCACTTCTACACCCGCAACACCGGCCTGAGCTGCACGGTGGCGCCGCTGCACGACCATCTGGGCCGTCTGGTCGGCTCGCTGGACGTCTCCTCCTGCCGCCGGGACCTCGACACCGCCATGCTCGGCCTGATCGTGGCGGCGGTCAGCGACACCGCGCGCCTGATCGAGGCGGCCAACTTCCGCGGCGCCTTCGACAAGGCCCGCATCCTGCTCGCGCCCGACGGCGGCTCGGCCGCCCTCTTGGCCGTCGACCGGGACGACCTGGTGGTGGGCGCGACCCGCGCGGCGCGGCGCGCCCACGCCATCACCGACGAGCGGCTCGCGGGCGGACTGCCGGCCGAGGCCATCTTCAATCCCGCGGCTGCTGAGGAGGACCTCCGCTCGGCCGAACGCGGCGCGGTCCAGCGGGCCCTGGCCCGCGCTGGCGGCAACGTCTCGGCGGCCGCGCGCCACCTGGGCGTCAGCCGGGCGACCCTGCACCGCAAGCTGCACCGGCTGGGCCTGGCCGAGCGTTCCTGACCATCCGCCGGCCGACCTGTCGCAGATTTGCGACAGGCGCCGTCACCGTCTCCGCGCCCACCCGATGACAGCCGACCGCGGCGGGCCGAGGCTGGCGGCCATGACGCCGCATAAAGGCGCGCTCAGGAGGAGCCCATGACCAAACCCGAATTCAACCGCACCGCCAAGCCGCCGTTCAAGGCGCGCTACGGCAACTTCATCGGCGGCGCCTGGGTCGAGCCCGCGGCCGGCCGCTACTTCACCAACGTCTCGCCGGTCAACGGCCAGCCCCTGTGCGACGTCGCCCGGTCCGACGCGACCGACGTCGAGCGCGCGCTGGACGCCGCCCACGCCGCCAAGGACGCCTGGGGCCGCAGCAGCGCGGCCGAGCGCTCCCTGTTGCTCTACAAGGTCGCCCAGGCCATGGAGGACAACCTCGCCCTGCTGGCCGCGGCCGAGACCTGGGACAACGGCAAGCCGATCCGCGAGACCATGGCCGCCGACCTGCCGCTGGCGATCGACCACTTCCGCTACTTCGCCGGCTGCATCCGCGCGCAGGAAGGCGGCATCTCCGAGATCGACCGCGACACCATCGCCTACCACTTCCACGAACCCCTCGGCGTGGTGGGCCAGATCATCCCGTGGAACTTCCCGCTGCTGATGGCCTGCTGGAAGCTCGCCCCGGCGCTCGCCGCCGGCAACTGCGTGGTGCTCAAGCCGGCCGAACAGACCCCCGCCTCGATCCTGGTGTGGGCCGAACTGATCGCCGACATCCTGCCGCCGGGCGTGGTCAACATCGTCAACGGCTATGGCCTGGAAGCCGGCAAGCCGCTGGCCTCCAGTCCGCGTATCGCCAAGATCGCCTTCACCGGCGAGACCTCGACCGGCCGGCTGATCATGCAGTACGCGGCCCAGAACCTGATCCCGGTGACCCTGGAGCTGGGCGGCAAGTCGCCGAACATTTTCTTCAAGGACGTCTGCGCCGAGGACGACGACTTCCTCGACAAGGCCATCGAGGGCTTCGTCATGTTCGCCCTCAACCAGGGCGAGGTCTGCACCTGCCCCAGCCGCGCCCTGGTCCACGAGGCGATCTACGACAAGTTCATGGAACGCGCGCTGAAGCGCGTCGGCGCCATCGTCCAGGGCGATCCGCTGGACCCGGCGACCATGGTCGGCGCCCAGGCCTCGTCGGAGCAGCTGGAGAAGATCCTCTCCTACCTCGAGATCGGCCGGAACGAGGGCGCCGAGGTGCTGGCCGGCGGCGCGCGAGCCAGCCTGCCGGGCGACCTGGCCGGCGGCTACTACGTCCAGCCGACGGTGTTCCGCGGCGACAACAAGATGCGCATCTTCCAGGAGGAGATCTTCGGGCCGGTCGTCTCGGTCACCACCTTCAAGGATGACGACGAGGCGCTCGCGATCGCCAACGACACCCTCTACGGCCTGGGCGCCGGGGTCTGGAGCCGCGACGTCAACCGCTGCTACCGCTTCGGCCGCGAGATCCAGGCCGGGCGGGTGTGGACCAACTGCTACCACGCCTATCCGGCCCACGCGGCCTTCGGCGGCTACAAGCAGTCCGGCGTAGGCCGCGAGACCCACCGGATGATGCTCGACCACTACCAGCAGACCAAGAACATGCTGGTCAGCTACAGCCCGAAGAAGCTGGGATTCTTCTGACGGGCTAGGCGGGCCGGCTTGCCCCTCCCCTTGGCCGGCCCGCCAACCGCCCGCGCAAACAGACCTTTATGTCCCGACGCCCAGATGCGGATCGATGCTTTATGCGGTCCGGCGCCATACCTCCCGGCCATAGGCGAGCGGCCCCTCCGCGCCGGCCTCGCCCCCGCCAGGAGACCCTCTGGTCATGCGCGTCCTTGGACCGAACGTGTTCGCCTCCCCCGAACAGATCGTCCGCAAATCCCTGTCCCTTTCCAGCGCCGATCGCCACGGATCGGTCAGCGTCGCCGGGCCGGACAGCCTGGAGGCCATGGTCAGCCTGTGCCGTGACGGCTTCGACCACGTCGAGTGCGCCCGCCAGGCGACCAGCGCCTGCGCCGACGAGGCCAGCGACCTTCTTCTGATCACCGGACCGATGTCCCTCGAAGACCTGTCGGCGGTGCTGCACCGCACCTGCAGGCTACTGCGCGACGGCGGCGTGCTGGTGGTCCAGCTGCGCTATCCCCGCGACGACGAAGCCGTGCGGGCGGCGCTGGACGCCACCGGCATGCGGATCGCCTCCACCCTGTTCGACCTTTCGGCCGGCTGCCTGGTCAGCCACACCGTCGAGCGGGCCGTGGCCCTGCGCAAGGCGTCGTGATGGCCCATCCGCAAAGCGCACATGAGGCGTCTCCTGGCGCCGCGCCCCGCCGGCGCCAGCACGGCTGCCCGGATGGCCTGACGCTGCGCGGGCGCGCCGGCGGCGAGACGCTCTGCGCCGCCCGCCCCTTCGAGGCCGGCGAGCCGGTGTTCCAGCTCACGAGGGTCACCTGGCGGGCGGAACCGGACCGCCACACGGTCCCGCACCCCTCGGGCCGCCACCTGTTCGATCCCCTGCTCGACCGTCTGGGCCGCGCCCGGGAGCCGAACTGCCGCATCGCCCCGGACCTGATGGCGGTGATCGCCCGCCGCGACATCGCCGCGGGCGAGCCGCTCACCGTCGGAGCGCCCGCCGAGCACTGAGCGGTTATTTTTATCCGGATGTTATTGACGTCGATATTTATCCGGGTAAATAAAAGCGCTCCGCTTGGAGCCCCGCGATGACGTCAGAAGCCCTCTCCTCCGGGACCCCACCCAGGTCCTTCACCGCCTTTATCGGCTCAAGGCGGCTGGCCGCCGGCGCGCCAGGCGAGGTCGCCCTTGTGGTCAAGCGCGCGCTGGAGCGGGGCGATGCCGGGTCGATCCTGGTGTTCGACGACGCCGAGGGACGAGCGGTCGACCTCGACCTGAGGGGGACGGACGCGGAAATCGCGGCGCGGTTCGAAAAGCCGGAACCAGAGCCCGAGCCGCGCGGGCGCGGGCGGCCGAAACTGGGCGTCATGCCGCGCGAAGTGACGCTCCTGCCCCGCCACTGGGACTGGCTGGCCGCCCAGCCCGGCGGCGCGTCGGTCGCGCTGCGACGGCTGGTCGACGCCGCGCGGCGATCGAACGCCGACGAGGACATCCGCAGGGCCGCGCGCGACGCCGCCTACCATTTCATGGCCGCGATGGCCGGCGACCTGCCCGGCTTCGAGGAGGCCTGCCGCGCCCTCTTCGCGGGCGACGAAGCGCGGCTGCTCGCCCAGGCGGCCGATTGGCCCAAGGACGTTCGCGACCACGCCTTCCACATCCTGCACGGCGGAGCCGCGAGATGACCGGCCGAGCGTCCTCAGGCAACCGCAGCAGAACGTGGCGGCCTTCGGCTTTACAACACCACCAGCCTTCGTCTATCGAGCCGCCCCATGCGGATCGTGACGATTAAGCGGGCGATTAAAACCACCGGGCTCTCGGGGCCTCGGGGTTCGCGCGCGCACGCCGCCTAGCAACCCCGAAAAGACCCCGCCGGATCGACGGGGTCGCCAAGTTCCACCAAGGCAAGCCCCCGCGCTCCGGCCCAACCGGAGACGAGACATGCCTGCTTCCCCTGCCGCCACCCCAACCCCGCGGCCCTTGAACGTCGCCATCGTCGGCGCCACCGGCGCGGTCGGGGCCGAACTGATCGCCTGCATGCAGCGGCGCGGCTTTCCGCTGGGCGTCCTGCGGCTCCTGGCCTCGCCCCGGTCGGCGGGACGGCTGCTGGACGGGCCGCACGGCCCGCTCGCCGTCGAGGCGCTCGGCGAGAACAGCTTCGAGGGCATGGACGTCGCCTTCTTCGCGGCCGGGGCGTCGATCAGCCGCCAGTTCGCGCCGCTGGCGGCCGCGCAGGGCTGCATCGTCGTGGACAATTCCTCGGCCTTCCGGATGGAGGACGACACGCCGCTGGTGGTGCCGGAGGTGAACGGCGCCCTCCTGGACGGACGCCCGCGGCTGATCGCCAATCCCAACTGCGTGGCGGCGATCGCGACGGTGGCGCTCGCCCCGATCCATGCGCGCAATCCGGTGGTGCGGCTGATCGGCGCCACCTATCAGGCGGCCTCGGGCGCGGGCGCGGCGGCCATGGCCGAACTGGAAGCCTCCACGGCCGCCCATCTGGCCGGCGAGCCCTTCGAGCCCAAGGTCCTGCCGCACCCCTACGCCTTCAACCTGTTCAGCCACAACACCGCCATCGACCCGGAGACCGGCTATAACGGCGAGGAGACCAAGGTGATGGCCGAGGTGCGCAAGATCCTGGGCGCGCCCGATCTGCGGGTCAGCTTCACCTGCGTGAGGGTGCCGGTGCCGCGCGCCCACTCCATGGCCCTGACCATCGAGTGCGAACGGCCCGTCACCCCCGCCGAGGTCGAGGCCTGGCTGGCGGACGCGCCGGGCGTGCGGCTGGTCAATGACGCCGCCGCCAACCGCTTCCCCATGCCGATCGAGGCCTCGGGCCGCGACGAGGTGCTGGCCGGCCGCATCCGCAGCGACCTGAGCGACCCGGACGGCCGCACCATCAGCCTGTTCCTGGCCGGCGACCAGCTGCTCAAGGGCGCGGCGCTGAACGCGGTGCAGATCGCCGAGGCGCTGGTCAACTAGTGTGCTGGATTTGACGTTCGTCGCATGGCGGGACCGAGCGCTGAAGCCCGGGTGGTCCAGTCCCAGCTTCGGCCCCGCCAGATCACCGCCAGGACGGCGAGGCTCGCCATGCCGAACAGCAACTGCGTCGCGCAGACGCCCGCGAGGCCATAGCCCAGCCGCACGCCGAGCCACCAGGCGAGCGGCAATTGCACCACCCATTGCATCAGGAAGCCGACGATCGCCGCCGTGCGCGTCGCCCCGGTCCCGCGCAGCGCCATCCCGACCACCCGCCCGAAGGCGTCGACCGCCATGCCGGCCGCCAGGATGCGCAAGGGCCACACCGCCAGCGCCACTGTGGCCGGGTCGTGGACAAAGAGGCCCAGCGCCGCCCGGGGCGCGGCCAGCAGCGCCAGGCTGAACGGCAGGACCACGGCCACGCCCAGCCATCCGGCCTGCCAGCCCCAGCGCCGGGCGTCCGCTGGATCGCCCCGTCCCAAGGCGCCGCCGGCCAGGGTGGCCGCGGCGACCCCGACACCCGTCGCCGTCAGCACCGAGACCAGCATGAGCGAATTGAGCACGCTGCCGGCCGCCATCGCCTGGGCGCCCAGCCGCGCGACTATGCCGACGAAGATCATGAGGCCGACGTACAGCAGGCTCTGCTGCAGGCTGATCGGCAGGCCCAACCGCGCCACGGCGAGCATGCCCTCCAGGCTCGGCCATCGGGCGAGGAATCCCGGAACACGCACCACCTTCGCGGCGAGCAACAGATGGACGCCGAGTCCCAGCAGGGCGGCGAGTGTCGAGCCCAGGCCGGCGCCGACTACGCCCAGGCGCGGCAGGCCGAAGCCGCCGAAGACCAGGACGGCGGTCAGGGCGACGCCGAACGGCAGCTCGAACACCGTCACCAGCAGGGTGAATTTCGGGACCCCCGCGCCGTTCCAGTAGGCGATGATCGGATAGGCGGCGCTCAGGAGCACCAGGGACGGGGTCAGCGCCGCCAGATAGGCCTTCGCCGCGGCGATCACAGCCGGATCATGCACGACCAGGCCGATCAGGGCCGGGCCGAGCCCATAGGCGGCCGCAGCCAGGACAAGACCGACGCCCAGGGCCAACGCCAGGGCGTCGTTCAGCACTGCGCCGGCGCCCTGGGCGTCGCCGGCGCCGCTGCGCCGGGCGACAAGGGCCTGCACCCCCGCGTCCAGGCCGTAGAGCACCGCCTGCAGCATGGCGTAGACCCCGCCGGCCACGCCGACCCCGGCCACGGCTGCGATTCCGATCCGCCCCACCATGGCCAGCGCCGCCAGGCCGGCGAGGTTCTGGGCCATCAGCACGGCCATGACCGGCGCGGAGAGGCCCAACATCGTGCGGGCCCGCCGCCAGGGCAGCGGTGCGGCGGACGCGCCGGACAGCCCGGCTGGCTCGATACGCGGGACTGATGTCATCGGGCTCCGAGCCTTCGCGGAATGAAACCCTAGCGCCGCCGATCGATCGGCAATAATGAAATCACTGGATGACTGATTTCGATATGAATAATATCAGGCGGCTCGACGGCAGCCTGTTGCTGGTGTTCCGCGAGTTGCTGGCCCACCGCCGCGCCACCCTGGCGGCCCGGCGGCTGGGCTTGAGCCAGTCGGCGGTCAGCCATGCGCTTGGCCGGCTGCGCGCCCTGTTCGACGATCCCCTGTTCATCCGCCGGCCGCACGGACTGGAGCCGACGCAGCGTGCGCTGGAGCTCGGCCCGCGCATCGAGGCGCTGATCGACCTGGTCGGTGAGACCCTGTCGGCCGACACCCGTTTCGATCCCGCGCACAGCCGGCGCCGGTTCAACCTGGCCGGCCCGGCCTTCATCACCTCGATCATCGGCGCGCGCCTGGTCGAGCAATTCCGCGCCAGCGCGCCGAACGCGGCCTTCCTCAGCCGGCGCCTGCTGCTCGACCTGGCGCTGGTCGCGGTGCGGCGCGGCGAGATCGACCTGGCGCTGGGCGCCTTCGCCCGCATTCCGCCGGACATGACCGCCGAGACCCTCTATGTCGACCGTTACTGCGTCATCGCCCGGCGGGACCATCCTGTGGTCCGGCCGCCGCTGGACAGGGCGACCTATGCGGCGACGCCGCACGTCTTCGTCGGCGATCCGCCCGGCTACGCCTCCAACGAGGTGATCTACGACCCCGACCTGATGGCCGAGACCTACGGCGCCGTGCCGCCGCCGGAGGCGATCAGGACCGCGGCCTACGTCCCGCAGTGGGAGACGGCCATGCTGATCGTCTCGGCGAGCGACGCCATCGCCGACTGCCCCGGACGCCTGGCGGAGCGTTACGCCGTGCGCCTCGGCCTGCAGGTGATCGAGCCGCCCTACGATCCGGCCATGCCGCCGGTCCAGGCGGTGCGCCGGGCGGGTCTGAAGGACCCCGCGATCGACTGGCTGCTGGACCAGGTCCGCGCGGCGGTGGCCTGATGCTGGAACCGCGGCCCCGGACCACACCCTTGACCTAGGTCAAGACGCTCCACGCTCCATCGCGCCCAGACTGCTGGGCCGCCACGCGGGCGGCGCGGGATGGGACGTGGATGGCGAGCCCTGCGGCGGCTTCGGCGGCGATGAGCGCGGCGGGCGGGCCCGATGAGGCCTTCCTGGCCGAGGTGCGCGCCTTCCTGGACGTCGCCCTGACGCCGGACCTGAGGCTGGCCGGGCGGCGAACGCTGGGCGTGCATTCCGAGATCGGCGCCTGCCGCCTGTGGCACCGGCGGCTGTTCGAGCGCGGCTGGATCGCCCCGGCCTGGCCGACGGCCTGGGGCGGGACCGGCTGGAGCGCGCGGCAACGCTTCCTGTTTGACCGAGAATGCGCCCTGAACGATGCGCCGGTGCTGTTCGCCGGCGGCCTGCGCAGCCTGGGCCCGCTGCTGATCGAGGCCGGGACGCCGCTCCAGCAACAGCGCTACCTGCCGGCGATCCTGTCGGGCGAGGACCTGTGGTGCCAGGGCTTTTCCGAGCCCGGCGCCGGCTCGGACCTGGCGGCGATCGCCACGCGCGCCGAGCGGCGGGGCGAGCACTACGTCGTCAATGGCTCCAAGATCTGGACCACCGGCGCTCACCTCTCCAACCGCATGTTCGCCATCGTGCGGACCGCCGACGGGGAAAAGCGCCAGCAGGGCCTGACCTTCCTCCTGATCGACATGGACAGCCCGGGCCTGACCGTGGTCCCCATCATCGGCCTCGACGGCGAGCACGAGTTCAACCAGGTGTTCTTCGACGAGGTCCGCGTGCCGGTCGCAAGCCGCGTGGGGGACGAGAACGACGGCTGGAGCATCGCCAAGCGGCTGATGCAGCTCGCCCGGTCCAACAACACCCCCGCCGCCCTGGTCCGCCGGGTGCTGCGTCGCACGGCCGAGGCGATCGCGGCGGCCGGCGACGAGCTGGAGCCGGAACTGCGCGCGCGCCTGGCCGGGTTGGAGATCGAACTCATGGCGTTCGAACAGCTCGAACTGGCGGCCTTGCCGACCGGGCGGCCGCGTGCGGGCGAGCAGACGGCGCCGTCCATGCTCAAGCTGGTCGGCAGCGAGTTGCACCAGAAGGTCGCCGAACTGGCCCTGGAGGTCGCCGGGCCGCAGGCGATCGCTCCCCTGTCGGCCATCGGCCTAGCCGGCGAGGCGATCGACGACGGCGCGCGCGTCGTCGCCAAGCACTTCGTCGTGCGAGCCGCGACCGTCTATTCGGGCTCGAGCGAAACCCAGCGCAACGTCATCGCGCGAAGCCTGCTCGCCGGCTAAACTTCCACGGGCGCGAGCACCTTTCCCGGATTGAGGATGCCCTTGGGGTCCAGGGCCGTCTTCAGCGTGCGCATCAGGGCCAACTCGGCGGGCGAGCGCGACCAGGCCAGGTAGTCGCGCTTCTGCAGCCCGATCCCATGCTCGGCCGAGATCGAGCCGGCCCGCGCCCTGAGCGGCCCATAGACCGCCTCTTCCGCCGCGCGGCGGGCCTCGGGCGAGAGCTCGCGCAGCCCGACGATCAGGTGGAGGTTGCCGTCGCCCAGGTGGCCGAACACCACGAGGCTTGCGGCCGCGCCCCACCGCTCGCGCAGGGCCGCGCGCACCTCGGCGACATAGGTTTCCATCGCGTCGATCTTCAGGCTGACGTCGAAGGCGAGGATCGGCCCGTTGCGCGCGGTCTGGACCACGTCGTCGCGCAAGGCCCAGAAGGCCGCTCGCTCCGCCCCCGACTTGGCCAAGGCGGCGTCGGCGATCTCGCCCTCATCCAGGGCCTCGGTCAGCACGCGCTCGAAGCGTTCGGCGTCGGCCTCGATATCGGCGCCCATCGCCTCGACCAGCACATAGTAGGCGTGGCCGTGCGGGAGCGCCGGCCGGCCGGCCGCCGGCGGCGTGGTCACCAGCTCATAGAACTCGGGCCACATGACCTCGAACGCCGACAGGGTTCCGCCGAGCGATCGCTCGAGCCGGCGCAACACCCGCGGGAGCCGCTCGAAGGCGTCCACCGCCAGGAAGGCGGCGTTCTCGCTCACCGGCCTTAGCCGCAGCCGCAGGACCGCGCGGGTGACCACGCCCAGGGTCCCTTCCGAGCCGATGAACAGCTGCTTGAGGTCATAGCCGGCGTTGTTCTTGATCAGCGGGCTGGTGGCGGAGACCACGGTCCCGTCGGCGAGCACCGCCTCCAGGCCGAGCACCATGTCCCGCATCATGCCCCAACGCAGGACCCGGTTGCCGCCGGCGTTGGTCGAGACGTCGCCGCCGATGGTCGCCGATCCGCGCGATCCGAGGTCCAGCGGCAGGAACAGGCCCTGGGCCTCCGCCGCCTCGCACGCGCGTTGGAGGACGCAGCCGGCCTGCGCCCGCATGGTCGCGGCGACCGGGTCGATCTCCTCGATCGCGTTCATCCGGTCAAGCGACAGGGCCAGCGCGCCCTCCGCATAGGCGCCGTCGACGAGCCCGGTGCGGCCGCCCCAGGGGACCACCGGCTGGCCCACCCCATGCGCCAGCCGCAGCACGGCCGAGACCTCGGCGGTCGACGCCGGTCGCACGACGGCCAGGGGCGCGCCGAGCCGGGTCCAGCCGCTCCGCCCCCATTCCACCGCGTCCTGGCCGACCAGCACCGCTTCAGCGCCGACCGCCGCCTTGAGGTCCGCCACAAGCGGTGACATGTGCACCTCCCCTTCGATCGCCTGGCCGTCGGCGCGCAAGGTGGCGCCGGAGCGCCCACGGCGGATTGATCGATCGCAAGGCGGCCGCCGCGGGCCGGCCCATCGTCAAGCCTGATCTGGCGCCACACGGCGCCGGCGCCGGAGGTTGATATGAACCACACGCAAACCTCGTCCCGGCCGGCCTCGGGACGCTCATACAAGACCCTGCTCGCGGCCGCGGCGAGCCTGATC
>JARLIQ010000053.1 GCA_031291645.1 Caulobacteraceae bacterium
CCCACGTGTTACTCACCCGTCCGCCACTAACCCCGAAGGGTTCGTTCGACTTGCATGTTTTAGGCCTGCCGCCAGCGTTCGCTCTGAGCCAGGATCAAACTCTCAGGTTGAGTTGACGTTCTGACTTTCGTCTCCATCACCCCGAAGGGTGACGGGCGTTCGTCTGCGTAGTCTATTGACGAGTTCCCATAAATCCACCGGCCGAAGCCGATGGTCATGGTGTCTTCAAGAGACCGCGTGACAGTCAGTGTCGAGGACAGACTTGCTCTGTCCGCAGAACACCGCCGCCTGCGTTTCTCTTTCCAAATCAACGATGTCAAAGACCTGACCGGCTTGCCGGCCCCACCGTTTAGCGCCCGGTGGCGGCGAGGAGCGGCGTATCTAGTTGCCGCCGTTTTCCGTGTCAACCGGCTTTCTGAAGAAGTTTTCGGCAGAGCCGATAAGCTAGTTCAGGGCGCAAAACTCGCTCCAGGGCCGCCGAGGGGCTTCCCTCTTCAGTCCGGAAACGAGTCGGTTGGAGCCGGGGAACCTACTGTCGAAGCTTCGAAAAAGCAAGAGTTTTTTTGGTCTCTTGCGTCTCGACGCCCGGCCGCGGCCTCAGCGAGGGGCGGCTTATATGGGGGTGGTTCCTGGGGCGCAAGCCCTTAGTGACGCGATGCGAAAGATTCCTGCCGAGGCTTCCGTGCGCGCCTTGGCCGCGGGGTGCGGAGTCAGCTTGCGAAGCCCGGCCCAGCGGCCCTATTGAGGTATGACGAGGAACCAGAATGCTCTCACAAAAGGCTCGATACGCCCTTCGCGCGCTGGTCGAACTGGCGCGGGACCCGGGCCAGGGTCAGCTCACCGCCAGCGAACTGGCCGCCCGGGCGGACGCCCCGCGCAAATTCCTGGAAGCCATCCTGCTCGAGCTCGCGCGGCGCAGCATCGTGGTCAGCCGGCGGGGCAAGTTCGGCGGCTACGTGCTGGCCCGCCCCCCGGAGGCGATCAGCTTCGCCGAAGTGATCCGGGTCATAGACGGCCCGCTCGCCCTGGCGCCCTGCGTCAGCCGCACGGCGTTCCGCAAATGCCATGATTGCCCCAGCCTCGAGGGCTGCGCCTTGCGCGGCGCGCTCCTCATGGCCCGCGACGCGACGGCCGCGGTGCTGGAAGCCTATTCCCTTGCGGACGCGGTCGCGGGCGTGGGCGACGCCCCGGTGATTCTCAGCGCGAGCGCCTGACCGCGCGCCGGCTCAGCCGGCGGTGATGTAGGCCTTCAGGTTTTCCGCTTCCGCTTCGGCCTCGGCGATCTTGCTCTTCACCAGGTCGCCGATCGAGACGATCCCGACCAGCCGTCCGTCCCTGACCACCGGCAGATGGCGCACGCGGCGATCGGTCATCCGCTCCAGCAGCGACTGCACCGCCTCGGTGGGCGTGGCGAACACCACGTCCCGGGTCATGCAGGTCGAGATCGGCTGACTGAGCCCCGCGGCGCCCCGTTCGGCCACGACCCGGACGACATCGCGTTCGGACAGTATTCCGACGATAGCGTCCTCGCGGTCGACGATGACCATCGCGCCAACGCGTCTGGCGTGCAGCAAGGCCGCCGCTGCGGCCACGGTTTCATGCGGTGAGGCCGTGAAAACGAGATCGCCTTTCCCTTTGAGAATCTGGGAAACAAGCATCCACCGTTCCTCCTTCGCCTTTATAGTTGGCCTCAGAGTCCCGCAGATCGGCTTTCAGATCAATTCTCTATGCCGTGATCGCCCGCGCGCGACGCGACGTCACCAGTAGCGGTGGATCAGTCGCAGGAGTGGGGCGAACAGGAAGAGACCGGCCGCATAGCCGAACAGGTGCACCTCCCAGGCCACCATGGCGCCATTGGCGCCGGGCGCCAGTCCAGCCACGCCGAGCGACTGGGCCAGGCCAAGCAGCAGGTTTATCCCGACCCACGCGCCGGCCATGCTCAACACAGGCTGGCTGAAGAAGGGCGCCAGGCCCGGCCCCCGGGTCATCAAGCGCGAGGTGGCTGCCATCAGCCCCGCAGCGGCGCCCGAGGCGCCCACCACCACGTTGACGCTCTGGGGATGGATCGCCGCGTAGCCGAGGTTGGCCAGGACGCCGCAGGTCAGAAAGAAGCCCAGGAAGGCGAGCGCGCCAACGGCGTCCAAGCCTACGCGCCGCGATATCGGCGTGCCGAAGGCCAGGATGAAGGCGGAATTGACCAATACGTGCGGCCAGCCCCCGTGCAGGAATACCGAGACGAACAGCGGCGCGATCCGGCCATGGGTCAGCGAAGCCGGCGAAAAGCCGAGCGCGTAGTTCACCGCCTCCGCCCCGATGTAGCTCTGCATGCCGTAGGCCGCCAAGATCACGACCAGTAACGCCAGCACCGGCCAGGGCGCCCGGAAGAAGGGCTCGCGTTCAGGCTCCAATCTCGGACTCCCATTTCGACGCACGGACGCCGCCCGCGCCAGAACGCGTGTTAGCGCCTTGCGTCGATTTGGCCAGAAGTCGTTTCAAAAAGAACTCCTAGCGGGGCGCTCTTAACCAAATCGCGAGGCTTGCCGCTTTAGTTTTGCGGGACGTTCAGCGTTGGCACGACCGTTGCTTGCACCGGTCGTGTCTTTGGCTTGGGGAGACAGTTCGGATGGTTCGCAAGACTTTCATGCGCGCAGGCGCCGTCGCGGCGGCCGGCTTCGTCGCCCTGGCCGTGGGCGCAGCCGCCGACGCCCAGACCATGTCCACCAATTCCGCCTCGTTCAACGCCGGTTACGGTCGCACGTCCGGCCAGGAGAACCAACCGGTCAACGTCGACCTGACCGACGCCAACGGCAATCTGGTCGTGATCAACGGCCTGTTCCAGGCCAACTCCTCCAGCATGTTCGCCGGCGCCTCGGCCCGGCTCAGCGGCGCGGCCGACAGCTTCAGCGGCGCCGGCAGCGTCGGCGGATCCGCCTCGGCGATCGGCAACAACCTCAACGTCGTCGTCGAAGGTTCAGACAACACAGTGATCGTGCAGTCCCAACAGACCAACACCGGGAACGTCAGCGCGAGCACCACCACCAATGGAAAGCCCTAAACCCATGGTCGCTCCATCTCTCAGCCTCTCCCTGCTCGCGCGGGTCAAAATCCCGGCGACGGTCTCGGCCTGCGCGGTGGCGCTGTCGGCCTGCGTCTCGCCGGTCGCCGGCCCTAACGGCAACTACGCCCGTCCGATCGGCGACGCGCCGGTCACGGCCAACCCGACGCCGTATTCGACAGCGCTGGTCTGCCTCAGCGACTACGCCAGGGCCAATCACATCACCTCGCCGCGGATCGCCGTGGGCCGGATCTCGGACTACACCGGCAAGGAAGAATCGGACGGCTCGGGCCGCAAGCTGACCCAGGGCGCCTCGCTGATGGCGATGTCCGCCCTGGCCAAGTCCGGCGCGAACCTGGTCGAGCGCTACGACACCAGCGTCTCCGAGCTCGAGCTGAAGTACGCCAACAACAAGCTGATCAGCGACGCCGCCTCACCCGCGCCGGGCGCGCCCGCCGACTATCGCAAGATCGTCTCCGGCCAGGTGCCCGGCTCCGACTACTATCTGGTCGGCGGCATCACCGAGCTGAACTTCAACATCCGCTCGTCGGGCCTCGACGCGGCGGGCGCCGATTCCAAGGCCACGGGCCTGAAGGTCGAGGCGACCGGCCAGCTCTACGTGATGAACGTCGGCCTGGACCTGCGCCTGGTGGACACCCGCACTCTGCAGGTGGTCGACGTGATCTCCTATCAGAAGCAGATCATCGGCCGGCAGGTCGGCGTCGGCGCCTTCGACTTCTTCAACGGCAACGTCTTCCAGGTCTCCGCCGGCGAAGGCGGGCTGGAGCCGATCCAACTCGGCGTCCGCGCCGTGGTCGAGCGCGCGGTGCTCGAGATGATGGCCAACCTCTATGGCGCGCCGGGCCCGCAGGTCTGCCTGCACGACGGCGACCCGATCGGCGGGCGCACCACCGGCGTGACCGGCGGCTTCGTCCCCGCCTACAACAACCTGGACAAGAACAATGCGCAGACCCGCCAAGATCCTGCTCGCTGGAGCGTTTCTGACGATTCCCATGCTGCCGCCGTTCAGCGGAGCCGCTACTAGCCAGAGCACGATCTCGCACGTCCAGATCGACAGCGGCGACGTCTTCGCCACCCAGACTCTGAACGTCGACGACACCGCCGGCCCGACCAGCGCCGTCGGCACGGCGACCGGCAATGGTGTGACCGCGGCGGTTGTAACCGGCTCGCTGAACGTCCAGCTCGGCCAGACCATGAGCGGCGCGACGCGGGCCCAGACGACGCTGAACGTCGGGACCTACGCCGGCGGGCTGACCACCATGGTCACCGCCGCAACCGCCAACACGGCCGAAGTCGACAGCCTGGGCGGGGGCGGCCTGACCGGCGCCGTCACCCAGGTCGCCAATGGCGCCTCGGTGTCGGCCGAGAACGACTTCACCGCCTCGGCGGCCCTGCCAACCGATCCGACGGTGGGGGTCGCCAACGTCACCGCCAGCGCGCAGGCGATCGCCAACTCCGTCAGCATCGGTGTGATCGGCGGCTCGACCAACATGAGCGTCAGCCAGTCCAGCACGACCTCGGTCGACGGCGAGAGCGGCAGCGCGCCCCCGGTCGGCGGAGCGACCGTGCAACATACGTCCGGTACGGCGTCGTTCAGCTCCATCGCGGTCAACAACAACGTCACCGCGACCGGAACCAGCGGCGCCAACCAGACCCTGAACGTGACCCAGACGGCCACGGGCGACCACACCATCGCGGGCCAGTTCCTCAACGTCGGCAGCGGCCAGACCGTCCAGGGCGAGGCCGCGGCCAGCGCCAACAACATCTCGGCCAGCAATGAGAGCGGCGACCTGAACGTCACCAGCAACCAGAGCAACGCGACCTACACCCAGGCCGACTCGGTCGTCACCGCCTATGAGTTCGGCTCGGCCCAGTCGACGGCGTCCGGCGTGGGCAATTCGCTGATGGCGGCCAACTACGGCCCCAGCACCGAGTTGTCGAGCAACCAGAGCAACAATGCCGAAGTCGACTCCAGCGCGAGCTTCACGGGCGGCAACACCAATGGCGGCAGCTACGACGCGGCCACCTCGGCGACCGCCGTCGGCAACGCGGTGACGGCCTTCTCGTGCTCTGACTGCGGCGGCGTGATCAACGTGGGCAGCACCCAGACCAACACCAACACCATCAGCGCCACGGCGACGACCGAGCTCACCGGTTCGACCCGATCGATCAGCAGCACCGCGACCGCCGTCGGCAACAACGCGACCTTCTACGTCAGCCAGCCTACGCGCTGACGCGGCCAGGCGGCCATTTTCCAGTTCGACGCTTTTGCGCCTTGCCGCCGCCACGAGCGGCGGCGATGGTCGCCGTCATTTTGATCACCGCCAAGGTCCCCTGATGATCCGCACCCAGCGTCTCGCCCTTCTGGCGAGTTGCAGCCTGGCGCTTGCCGCCTGCACCACCGTGCGGCATCTGACGCCCCACTTCGGCGGCCACCAGGCGCCGCCGCCCTCCGGCGAGCAGGCCGTCTCGCCGCCGCCGGCGCCCCCCGCGGCCAAGCCCGCCCGCAAGTCCCGCCACAAACAGAAGCCGGCTCCGGCCTCCACGGCGGCCGCCGTCGTCCCCCTCTCCGCCCCTGCGGCCAAGCCCCCGCCGGCGAACGTCTGGCCACAGACCTACGCCGACCTGCCACCCGATCCGGCGATGCGATTCGGCGTCCTGCCCAACGGCATGCGCTATGTGGTGATGAAGAACGCAACCCCGGGCGGCCAGGCCTCGCTGCGGCTGAGGATCAACGCCGGCTCGCTGAACGAGACCGACAGCCAGCAGGGGCTGGCGCACCTTCTTGAACACATGGCCTTCAACGGCTCGACCCACGTGCCGCGCGGCGAGATGGTCAACATCCTCGAACGCCACGGCCTGGCGTTCGGGGCCGACACCAACGCCTCCACATCCTGGGACGAGACGGTCTACAAGCTCGACCTGCCCAAGGCCGACGACGACACCGTCGACTCCAGCATGATGCTGCTGCGCGAGGTGGCCGGCGAGTTGAAGCTGGACCAGGACGCCCTTGATCAGGAGAAGGGCGTGGTGCTGTCCGAGGAACGGCTGCGCGACACGCCCGGCTATCGGGTGCTGAAGACCAGCCTCGGCTATTCGCTGCAGGGCCAACTCGCCGCCGACCGCTTCCCGATCGGCCAGGTGGACGTGGTGCGGAACGCCACCCACGACCAGCTCGAAGCCTTCTACAGGGCCTACTACCGGCCGGAGCGCGCCGTGCTGGTTGCGGTCGGCGACTTCGACCCCGACGCCATGGAAGCCAAGATCAAGGCCCGGTTCGGCGACTGGACCGACGCCGCGCCGCCCGGCCCCGATCCCGACCTCGGAACCCCGCTCCAGCGCGGCGCCCAGGCGCGGTTGAACGTCCAGCCGGGCGCATCGGAGCTGTTGCAGATCGGCTGGGTCACTCCGCCCGACCTTTCCCCCGACAGCGTGGCCAAACGCCGGCGCGAGGTGATCGAGACCCTGGGCCTGGCCGTGCTTAACCGCCGACTGGAAAAGCTGGTGCGGGCCGACGACCCGCCCTTCATCAGCGCGGTCGCGTACCGCTCCGACGAGTTCCATTCCGCGCGCCTGACCATGGTCCAGGCCACGCCCCAGCCCGGCCAATGGACGAAGGCGCTGAACGCCACCGACCAGGCCGTCCGCCAACTCCTGACCTATGGCGTCAGCCAGGCCGAACTCGACGAGGAGATCGACTCCTATCGCGCCAACCTGAAGGCCTCGGCCGACGGCGCGGCCACCCGCACGACCCCGGCGATCGCCGAGGACATCGTCGGCACGCTCGACACGCCGGAGGTGGAGACCAGTCCCGCCGAGGACCTCGCCCTGTTCGACGCGACGGTGAAGGGGCTGACGGCGGCCGAGGCGAACGCCACCGTGACGGCGGCGTTCCGCGGCTCCGGCCCGCTGGTGCTTTTGTCGACTCAATCGCCGATCGACGGCGGCGAGGCGGCGCTGACTCAGGCCTTCCAGAGCGCCGAAGCCGCGCCGGTCCAGCCGGCGTCGGCCCAGGCGGCGCTGAACTGGCCCTATGAGGACTTCGGCGCGGCCGGCAAGGTCGCTGAGCGGCGCGACATCGCCGACCTGGACACGGTTTTCGTCCGCTTCGAGAACGGCGTGCGCCTCACGGTCAAGCCGACCAAGTTCCGCGACGACCAGATTCTGGTGCAGGTCCGGGTGGGCGACGGCCAGCTGAGCATGCCGGGGAATCGCCCCACGGCCGCGTGGGCCGCCTCCAGCGCCTTCCCCGAATCGGGCCTCGACCAGCTCACCGCCCAGGACATCGACCAGGTCCTGCGCTCGAGGATCGTCGGCCGCGCTTTTTCGGTCGGTGAAGACGCCTTCGCCCTTTCGGGAAGCACGCGCGGCGACGACCTCGACACCCAGATGCAGCTGCTGGCGGCCTACGTCACCCATCCCGGCTGGCGCACGGCGGCCTTCGAGCGGATGCAGAAGGCCGCGCCGACCATCCTGGACCAGCTCTCCGCCACGCCGGCCGGCGTGCTGAATCGGGACCTGGGCCAACTGTTGCACGCCGGCGATCGCCGCTGGGGCATTCCCTCACGCGCGGAAATCGCCGCCGAAACCCCCGGCGACCTGAAAACGCTGGTCGGACCGGCGCTGGAGAGCGGGCAGATCGAGGTCGTGGTGGTCGGCGACACCACCGTCGAAAAGGCGATCGAATCGGTGGCCGCCACCTTCGGCGCCCTGCCCCCGCGGCCCGCGGCCCCGGCGCCCGACCTGACGCCCAGCGTCCGTTTCCCGGCGGGTTCGCCGACTCCGATCGTACTGACCCACGGCGGCCGCGCCGACCAGGCGATCGGCCTGATGGCCTGGCCGACAGGCGACTTCCTGTCGGACACCCAGACCGCCCGGGTCCTGACCCTGCTCAGCGACGTGCTGCAGTTGCGGCTGACCGACCAGATCCGCAAGGCGGAAGGGCTGACCTATTCGCCTTCAGCCAGCTTCTCGCCGTCGCAGGCCTTCGCCGGATACGGCTATCTGTCGGCGCGGGTCGAAATTCCGCCGGCGCGGCTGGACGGTTTCTTCAAGGACGTCGATGCGATCGTCGCCGATCTGAAGGCCCACGACATCAGCGCGGACGAACTGGACCGGGCCAAGACCCCCGCCGTCGATTCGCTGGAGCGCCGGCGCCAGACCAACGAGTACTGGCTGATGGCCTTGTCCGACGGCCAGGCCGACCCGCGCCGGCTGGCCGCCATCCGCACGTCCGAGGCCCAGCTCCAACGCGTCACCGCCGACGACATCCGGCGCGCCGCCCAGACCTATCTCGACAGCGCTAAGGCCTGGAAGCTGGAGGTCGTGCCGCGCGCGGCCGCCCCGGCGAAATAGCCTCGTCAAATGCAAAAAGGCCCCGGCGCAAAACGCCGGGGCCGAGGTCTTGGAGGTCATCGTCCAAGCAGGTGACGATGGCCTATGATTTCAGTTCAGGACAAGAGCACCTTGCCCTGGATCAATACATGACGCCGCCGACGCCGCCATCGAGGCTGAGCGCGCTCGTGGTCGAGGCGCCGGTCGTTTCCTCGCGATAGGCCGTGTACTTCTCGATCGTCACCAGGGTCAGCACCTTCACCCCAGCGCCGAAGCGGCGCAGCAGCGAGCGCTCGTTGCAGTCGCGAGCGGGCTTCTGCGGCCGACATTCGATCGCGCCGCCCGCCGAACCGGGCGCGCCCGGAGTGTGGTAGAGGGCGTCGTTCTTCTGGCAGGTCACCGTCTGGCCGTGGTCGAAGGCGACCTTGCCGTTGAATTCGGCGAAGGTGTACTGCATCCGCGTTCCGGCGATGCAGCGATAGAGTTCGCCGTCGTAGGAATCCTCGATGTCGCGGTCGGGGGTGACCTGCGAAGCCGGGTGCGGCACGTCCTTGTCGTCCAGGCAGACCGCCTCGATCACCACCTTGGTGATCTTGGTGCGGGTCGCCTCATAGGCGGTGCGGCGCAGGCCGCCGTCGACGTTCAGCCCCTGGATCAAGCCGGGCGTGCCCGGCATCAGATAACCGCCGCCGCCACCGCCGCCGTTGACATAGACCGCGCCGCTGCCGGAGCCGCTCACGCTGGCCTGAGCCTGCACGTTGGCGTTGACGATCACCGAGGCGCCGACATTCACGTTAACGCCCGGAATATTGACGTTGATGCTCGGCGGCTGGCAGCACGGATCATGGTGCTGGGTCGGCGGCGTGGGCGAGGTGCTGCATCCGCAGCCTCCGGCCACCGCCGAGCCCGCGATCACCAGGGCGGCCGTCAAGGCGAAGAACGCGCCGATCGCGGCCAGAATGGGATTGATACGCGCCTTCATTGGCGGGTCTCCGTTGTCAGTCGCTCGGCACAAGCAAGAAGGGCGCCGCCCGCCTTGTTCGCCGTCCCATCCTGGGACGTTCGCAGCCTGGTCCAAATCTTCCTGCAATCCCCGTGCGGCCCTGGTGGTCGAGCAAGGCAGGCTTCGATGTTCCATTCAAATACGGAACAGTTGATAGACTATTGGCGAAACCGCAGAGGCGCGCGTCAAACCCCGGCGCGCGCTGCGATTAACCCTGCTGATTTCGCTCATCTCTTGCCTCAGGTGTTCATGTTGGGTCGCCTGGGGGCTGGACAGTACCGCGTGCGGCTGGCCGGCGGCTTCGTCGCCGACCTGCACGGCCGCGAACTGCGCGGCGAGAACTTCCCGGGTCTGTGGCGACCGGACGACCGCATGTCGCTGCAGCTGACCCTCGAGGCCATGCGCCGGTACCCCGATCCCGTGGTGGTCGACGCCGACGCGCGCGCCGGCGAATTCGTCATGCAGATGGAGGTCCTGCTCGCGCCCGTCAGGGCTTCCAACGGTCAGGTCGACCGCGTGCTGGGCCTCTACCAGCCGATCAGCCCGGCCGCCGCCCTGATGGGCGGCACGGTCAACGCGCTGAACATCCGGGGCGTGACGAGCACGGCCGCGAACATCGACCAGTTCCCACGCCTGCGCCTGGCGTCGATCGACGGCCGCCGGATCGCCTAAACCGCGCGGTCGTCCCGGACGATCTGCGGATTGACCGCCTGGCGTTCGCCGTCGAGCGTCGGCGCCAGGGGCTGGGGCGCGGGGTGGTTGGCGGCGTCGTTGACCCCGTGCGCCAGCCGCTTGAGCCAGGGACTGGCCAGCAACAGCAGGACGCCCGCGGCCATGCCGGCGACGCCGATACCGCGGAAGGTGCTGACGTAGGTCCCCAGCGCCTTTTCCGGGTCGAGCACCTGGCCGGCGACCGTGTCGGCCGCCGTCAGCTTGGCCACCAGACCCGCCAGGTACTGGGCCGCCGAACTGGCCAGGAACCACATCGCCATCAGGGTCGAGATCAGGGCCGCCGGGGCGAGCTTGGTCATCTCGGACAGGCCGACCGGCGACAGGCAGAGCTCACCGGTGGTGTGCAGCAGATAGGCCAAGGCCAGGAACAGCATCGGCACGCGGAAGGCCGCGTCGTGGAATTGCGCGCCCCAGACCAGGACGAAGAAGCCCAGTCCGACCTGAAGCAGGCCAAGGCCGAACTTGATCACCGGGTCCGGATCCCGGTTGCGGGCGCCCGCCCACGCCCAGAGGGCCGAAAAAGCCGGGGCGAAGATCAGGATGAAGCCGGCGTTGAACGATTGGGTCTGGGGCGGCGAGACGGTCCAGAAGCCGTGGCTGGGCAGCAGGGTGTTGCGTTCGGCGAACTGGTTCAGCGACGAGCCGGCCTGCTCGAACAGGGTGAAGAAGACGATCGAGGCGATGACCAGGATCATCGCCAGGATCAGGCGGTCGCGCACGACGCGGTCGCACTTGGCGATCATGAACCAGCCCAGGTAGCCCAGGGCCGCGAGCCAGCCGACCACCTGCAGCCAGCCCATCACCTCGTAGCGCTGCACCAGCACCCACACCGCCGCGACGCCGACCAGGGCGACGAGGTAGAGCGCCCATTCGAGATTGACCGGGCCGAGCACCCGCGTCCGTAGCCGCGCCGGATCCGGCGGCTCGCCGCGACCCTCGAGCAGCGGCTTTCCGAGCACGAACATCAGAAGGCCGGCCAGCATGCCGACGCCCGCCAGGCCGAATCCGGCCCACCAGCCGACCGTCTGGCCCAGCAGGCCGCAGACCACCGAGGCCCAGAATGCCCCGAGGTTGATGCCGTAGTAGTAGAGGGTGAAGCCGGGGTCGCGCCGCGGGTCGCCCTGGGGATAGAGCTGGCCGACGATCGAGGAGATGTTGGCCTTCAGGTAGCCGACCCCCATGATGATCAGCGCCAGGGCCAGGTAGAAGACGTTGACGAACAGCGGATCGCGCTTCTCGACCGCAAGTTTATAGGCGCCCGTTGGCAGGCGGGCGGGCAGCGAGGCGCCGGCCGGCAGGTTCTGGATGGCCATGCCGCCGTCCTTGGCGGCGGTGACGGGATAGCAGCCGTGATCGACCTTCAGGCAGACCGTCCGCCCGTCCATCCGCCCCTCGGCCTTGAATTCATAGGTGTGGCCGGCGAAGGCCAGGGTCTGCACCGCGGGCTTGCCCTCGATGGCCATGGTGAAGTGGCCGGCGACCAGCAGGACCGCGCCCGCCATGATCGCCTTGCGCGAGCCGAGGTAGCGGTCGGCCAGAAAGCCGCCCAGCAAGGGCAGGAGATAGACCAGCGTTGTGTAGGCGGCGTACTGGCCCTGGCTGAAGTCGTCCGAGAACAGGAACTGTTCCGTCAGATAGAAGATCAGAAGGCCGCGCATACCGTAGTAGGAGAATCGCTCCCACATCTCGGCGAAGAACAGGACGCGGAGGCCGGGTGGATGGTCCCGAAGCTGGACCAGCACCGGTATCCCCGTCAGCACGGTGACGAAGACACCGATCACCACCACGACATTGAACATTAGGCGCCCCTCGGCCGATCCGGGTGGAACATCACCATGCGTCACCCCATTTCACAAGCAACGCCCCTTGAGGAGGAGACGTCGCAATGAAACTCCCCGGCCCCGACCATCCGATCACCATCCGCTACAATCCCAAGCGCGTTCAGGTGCTCTATGACGGCCATCTGATCGCCGACACCCGCGGCGCGCTGGAGCTGAAGGAAGCGGACTATCCGCCCGTGCAGTACATCCCCCGCGAGGATGTCGAGATGGCCGTCCTGTCACGGACCGACCGGCGCACCCACTGCCCCTACAAGGGTGACGCCTCCTACTACACCATCGTCCGGGACGGCCAGGTCGCCGAGAACGCGGTGTGGACCTACGAAACCCCCTACCCCGCCATGGAGGAGATCAAGGGGTTGCTGGCCTTCTATCCGAACAAGGTGGAGATCGTTCAGTTCGAGGACGGCGAGACGCCCGACGCCATCCGCGAGGCGATCGAGCACACCGATTCGGGCGCCGGCCGCAGCCAGCTCGAACACTGGCCGTCAGGCGACCAGTCCGAAAGCCACTAGGATCAGTAGGCGGCCGCGTCAAAGGCCGAGGCGGCGTCTCCGTTCCACGCGCCGTTGTACAGTTCGAGCAGCCGCTCGGCCGGGGTCAGGCCGCTGGCGACGATCTCGTCGAGATCGGTCAGGTAGCCGGTCTCGTTGCTGAACGAGGCGCCTAGGCGATTGCGTCGGTTCAGACCCTCGCGGGCGATGGCCAGGACGTCGCGGGCGACGTCGCGCACCGAGCGGCCGGCGATCGTCGCCTTCAGCCCCGCCTGCGCCACGTCAGCCCGCAGCCCGGCCCGCTGTTCGACCGTCCAGTCCTTGCACAGGTCCCACGCCGCCGCCTGGGAGGCCGGATCGTACAAGAGGCCGATCCACAGCGCCGCCAGGGCGCAAAGCCGCGTCTGGGGCCCGGCGTCGGCGCCGCGCATCTCGAGGTAGGTCTTCAGCCGCACCTCGGGGAACAGGGTCGTCAAATGGTCTTCCCAATCCTTCAGCGTCGGCCGCTCGCCCGGCAGGGCGGGCAACTCGCCGGCCATGAAGGCGCGGAACGACTGGCCCGAGGCGTCGATGTACCGGCCGCCGCGCTTGACGAAATACATCGGCACGTCGACCGCGTAGCGGGCGTAGGTCTCGAAGCCGAAGCCGTCCTCGAACACGAAGGGCAGCATGCCCGTGCGCTGCGGATCGGTGTCGGTCCAAACGTTCGCCCGGTTGGACAGCAGGCCCGTCGGCTTGCCCTCGACGAAAGGCGAATTGGCGAACAGGGCCGTCGCGATCGGCTGCAGGGCCAGGCTCAGACGGAACTTCGCCGTCATGTCCGCCTCGGAGGCGAAGTCGAGGTTGGCCTGCACCGTGCAGGTGCGGAACATCATGTCCAGGCCGCGCCCGCCCACCTTGGGCATGTAGGCGCGCATGATGGCGTAGCGGCCCTTGGGCATCACCGGGATGTCCGCGCGCGTCCAGGTCGGGGTGTGGCCGAGGCCGGCGAAGCCCAGGCCCAACTCCTCGGCGACCACCGCGGCCTCCGACAGGTGCTGGCTGATCTCCTCGCAGATGTCGTGCACGGTCTCCAGCGGCGCGCCGGAGAGTTCGAACTGGCCGCCCGGCTCCAGGCTGATGTTGCCGCCGCCGCGCTGCAGGCCGATCAGGGTATGGCCGAATTGGTTGTCCTCATAGACGCCGGACCAGCCGAATCGCTTGAGGCCCTCCAGAAGCGCGTGGATGCCCCCGCGGCCCTCCCCGTCGACCTCGTAGGCCACCGGCTCGTAGGAGCCCAGGCGATAGACGAATTTCTCGTGCTCTGAGCCCACGCGGAACGCGCTGGGCGGTTTGCAACCCGTGGCCAGATGGCTGGCCAGGTCCTTAAGCGTTAGTGGCCGCCTGTCCAACTCGGCTGTCGCCATCCGGCACCTCCAACCCCCAGCGGGGAGGCATCCCCGGCGCGGCGCGATTCTTAGTTGCTCGTGAAGTGGGCGCCAAGACGCTTCCGCTCAAGGGGCGATGTCGTGACGCGCCCAATCGCCGGCCCCAGCCTGCCAGAGGGCCAGGGCGGTGATGGCCGCGGTGTCGGCGCGAAGGATGCGCGGACCAAGGCTGACGGGCGTCACGAACGGCAGGCTGCGCAGCCGTGCGCGCTCCTCCGGCGAAAAGCCGCCTTCCGGCCCAATCAGCACGGCGGCGGGACCGGCCGCACGCACCGCCTCCAGCAGCGGGCGCGCCTCGCCCGCCTCGTCACAGAAGACCAGGGCGCGGCCGCCGTCCCAGCCGTCCAGCAACCGCTCCAACTTCTCGGGGCCCACCACCTCGGGCACGTCGAGCCGGCCGGTCTGCTCGGCGGCTTCCACGGCGATCGCCTGCAGCCGGGCGAGATTGGTGTGGTCGGCGTTGGTGTGGCGGGTGATGGCCAGGCGGATGCGCCGCGCGCCAAGCTCGGTGGCCTTCTCTACGATGGTCTCCAGCCTGGCGCGCTTGACCAGGGCGACCACGAGGTCGAGGTCGGGGCGCGCGCTCTGCGGCCGGGTCTGCTCCTCCACGGCGAGGACGCAGCGCCGCCTGGCCGCCTCGGCCACGCTCGCGCGCCATTCGCCGTCGCGGCCGTTGAACGCCAGCACCGCCTCGCCGACCGCCCGGCGCATCACGTTCGTCAGGTAGTGGGCCTGATCCTCGGCAAGGGGGAATCGGGCGCCGGCGTGCAATGGATCGGGAACGAAGAGGCGGATCATTCCCCTTAACTAGCGCCCCCAGGGCGGGCTTGTCGAAGGTCGCTTGATGAGGCGCCCGCTCCGGGGTCTGATGGTCTGACGACGGAGACGCACATGGCGAAGAAGGACGGCTACAAGGCCGAACTCGAACATCTGCAGGCCGCGCTGGTGCGCTACCAGCAGTGGGCCATGCGCACGGGGGACAAGGCGCTCCTGGTGTTCGAGGGTCGCGACGGAGCCGGCAAGGACGGCGCGATCAAACGGATCACCGAGCACCTGGCGCCCCGGAACACCCGGGTCGTCGCCCTGCCCAAACCATCGGACCGCCAGCGGACCGAATGGTGGTTCCAGCGCTACACCCGCCACCTGCCCGCGGCCGGCGAGATCGTGCTGTTCAACCGCTCCTGGTACAACCGGGCCGGGGTCGAGCGGGTGATGGGCTTTTCCACGCCCAAGGAGCAGGAGGACTTCCTGCGCGACGCGCCGACCTTCGAGCGGATGCTGGTCGCGGCCGATATCCGGATCATCAAGTTCTGGCTCGACATCTCCAAGGAGGAACAGGCCGACCGGCTGGACGCGCGGCGGAACGATCCCTTGAAGATCCTCAAGGTCAGCGACCTGGACGGCGTCGCCCAGAAGGAATGGAAGGCCTACTCCAAGGCTCGCAACGAGATGCTAAGCCGGACCCATTCCGCCTTCGCCCCCTGGATCTGCGTGCACACCGACAAAAAGAAGAAGGCCCGGATCGCCGTCCTGCGCCAGATCCTGCACACCCTGGCGCCGACCGATATCCACCAGGACGTCGCCGCCCCGGATCCAGACGTGCTGTACGCCTTCGAGGACAACGCGCTGCACGACGGACGGTTGGAGAAGTAGCCCTCCCGCCCCACATGCGCTCACGGGTCGGAAGCGTTCGGTGGAAAGGGATGGGAATGGACTACGTCAATCTGGGCCGCACCGGCCTGAAGGTCTCGCGCCTCTGCCTGGGCTGCATGACCTATGGCTCGTCGAAATGGCGGCCGTGGGTGCTGGAGGAAGAGGCGGCCATGCCCTTCTTCAAGAAGGCGATCGAGGCGGGAATCAACTTCTTCGACACCGCCGACGTCTATTCGCAGGGCGAAAGCGAGCGGGTGACGGGCAAGGCGCTGAAGGAATACGCCAAGCGCCACGAGGTGGTGATCGCCACCAAGGTCAACGGCCCGATGGGCAAGGATCCCAACAACCGCGGCCTGTCGCGCAAGCACATCCTGGACGGCATCGACCGCAGCCTGCAACGGCTGGGCGTCGACTACATCGACCTCTACCAGATCCACCGGTTCGACTATGAGACCCCGATCGAGGAGACGCTGGAGGCGCTGAACGACGTCGTGCGCGCCGGCAAGGCCCGCTACATCGGCGCGAGCTCGATGTACGCCTGGCAGTTCATGAAGATGCTGACGACGTCCAAGGCCAACGGCTGGACCCCGTTCGTCTCGATGCAGCCGCAATACAACCTGGTCTACCGCGAGGAGGAGCGGGAGATGCTGCCGCTCTGCCGCGACCAGGGGATCGGGGTGATTCCATGGTCGCCGCTCGCCCGGGGCTTCCTGGCTGGCGGGCGCGCCAGCCCCGGCGAGGGCAATACCGACCGCGCCCGCACCGACGAGTTCGCGCCTCGCCTCTACTACCGCGAGCCCGACTTCGCCGTGGTCGAGGCCCTGACGGGCATCGCCAAGGCCCGCGGCGTCTCGAACATGCAGGTCGCCCTGGCCTGGGTGCTGAAGAACCCGGCGATCACCGCCCCGATCATCGGCGCGTCCAAGCCGCACCACCTGGACGACGCGCTTGGCGGGCTGGCGCTAACGCTGACCGATGAGGAGATCGCGACCCTGGAGAAGCCGTACCAGCCCAAGCCGGTGCTGGACCACGCCTGAGCCAAAAAGGGCCGCCGGCGCAGCCAGGGCCTGGAACAATTCCGGAACCTTGGCTAGACCATTTTCCGCCGAAGTGGATACCGGTTCGGCGTAGAAAATGGTCTAATTATAACACCTTATGAGCATTTGCCGGTTCAAGCGAACCGGCAAATGCTCTAGCGTCAGCGGATGAATCGCGACCTCTCCGCCCGCCAGGCCCGCAGGATCGCCTTGGCGGCCCAGGGGCTGGCGGGGCCCCGGCCGTCCGCGCCGACCTCCCGCCGCGCCATCCGCGCCCTGGCCGACCGGCTGGGCGTGATCCAGATCGACAGCGTCAACGTGCTGGTGCGCACCCACTATCTGCCCGCCTTTTCGCGGCTGGGCGCCTATCCGCGCGAGTTGCTGGAGGCGGAGGCGTGGGGCAAGCGGCCTTCGCTGTTCGAATACTGGGGACACGAGGCCTCGCTGCTGCCGGTCGAGACCCAGCCCCTGCTGCGCTGGCGCATGGCGCAGGCGCGCAGCGGCCTGGGCATGTGGAAAAGCTTCGCCCGGTTCGCCCGCGAGCGGCGCGACTACATCGACCATGTGCTGGCCGAGATCGAGCGGCGCGGCCCGGTGACCGGCGGCGACTTCACCGACGGGACCAAGCGAACGCCGGGCTGGTGGGAATGGAGCGACGGCAAGCGGGCGCTGGAGTGGCTGTTCTGGGCCGGGATGATCACCACCAGGACGCGGCGCGGCTTCGAGCGGGTCTACGACCTGACCGAACGGGTGCTGCCGGCCAAGGTGGCGAGCGCACCGACGCCGAGCGACGCCGAGGCGCATCGCGGCCTCCTGATGATCGCCGGCCGCGCCATGGGCGTCGCGACCGAAACGGACCTGCGCGACTATTTCCGTATGCCGGTGGCCGAGACCAGGGCCCGGCTCGCCGAACTGGTCGAGGCGGGCGAGCTGGAACATGTCGGCGTCGAGGGCTGGCGCGGGCCGGCCTATCTGCACCCCGCCGCGCGCGCGCCGCGCAAGGCGACGGGCCGCGCCCTGCTCTCCCCGTTCGACAATCTGATCTGGGCGCGCGACCGCACCGAGCGGCTGTTCGACGCCAGGGTGCGGCTGGAAATCTACACCCCCGCGCACAAGCGCGAGCACGGCTACTACGTCCTGCCGTTCCTTCAGGGCGAGGCGATCACCGCCCGCGTCGACCTGAAGGCCGACCGCAAGGCGGGCGTGCTGCGCGTGCAGGCCGCTCACCTGGAGGCCGGGGCGGACGCCGGCGTGGTGATCCCCGAACTGGCCGACGAACTGCGCCTGATGGCCGGCTGGCTGGGCCTGGCCGAGGTCGCTGCGGCGCCGCGCGGAGACCTCGCCGAGCGGCTGGCGCAGGCGCTGTGATCAGCCGGCGGCCAGGGCCGCCTTGACCGCCGCGACGCCGTCCGCCGCCTTGGCGCCGTCGGGCGCGCCGCCCTGGGCGAAGTCGGGTTTGCCGCCGGCGCCCTGGCCGCCCATGGCCTGGACCGCCGCCCGGGCGAGGGCCGCCGCGTCGAATCGGCCGACCAGGTCCGGCGCCAGGGCCACGGCGATCGAGGCCTTGCCCTCGTTGACCGCGGCATAGGCCACCACCCCGCCCTGCCCCAGGCGCTTGCGCGCCTCGTCGACCAGCGGGCGCATGTCCTTGGGCGAGACGTTCTCGACCACCCGGCCGTCGAACTTGACGCCGCCGACGTCCTCGACGGTCGAAGCCGCGCCGCCGCCACCCATGGCGATCTGCTTGCGCGCCTCGGCCAGGTCTCGCTCCAGCTTGCGCCGCTCGGCGATCAGGCCATCGACGCGGGCCGTCACCTCGGCCACCGGGACCTTGAACTGCTCGGCCAGATGGCGGGCGACGCCGGCCTGATCGAGCAGATAGCGGCGGGCGCTCTCGCCGGTCAGGGCCTCGACCCGGCGCACGCCGGCCGCGACGCCCTGTTCGGACACGATCTTGAAGAGGGCGATGTCGCCGGTGCGCGCCACGTGGGTGCCGCCGCACAGCTCGACCGAATAAGCGCCCTCGCCGTTCAGCGCCCGCCCGAGGGTGAGCACGCGCACGCTGTCGCCGTACTTCTCGCCGAACAGGGCGACCGCGCCGGCCTCGATCGCGGCCTCAGGCGCCATCTCCTCGGTGCGAGCCGGGAGGTTCTGGCGGATCACCGCGTTGACCTCCGTCTCGATGCGGTCGAGCTCCTCGGCGGTGAGCGGGCCCGAATGGGAAAAGTCGAAGCGCATCCGCTCGCCGTCGACCAGCTGACCCTTCTGGGCGACGTGCGGGCCCAGCACGTGGCGCAGGGCCGCATGGACCAGGTGGGCGGCCGAGTGGTTCGCGCGGGTGCGCAGCCGCCGCTCGGCGTCGACCGCCAGCCGGGCGCGCTGGCCGGGGACCAGGGCGCCCTCGATGATCTCGACCTTGTGGGCGAACAGGTCGCCGGCCTGCTTTTGAGTGTCGAGCACCCGGGCGCGACCGCCGGACCATTCGATCTCGCCGAGGTCGCCCGCCTGGCCGCCGCTTTCGGCATAGAACGGGGTCTGGTCGAACAGCACCTCGAGCGTCTCGCCAATCCCGGCGCGCGCAACCTCCTGGCCATCCTTGACCAGGGCCAGGGCCTCGCCGATCGCTTCGACCTGGTCGTAGCCGACGAAGACGGTCGGCCCCAGCCGGTCGCGCAGGGCGAACCATTCAGCCGCCTGGGCCGTCTGGCCCGACCCGGCCCAGCTCTCGCGGGCCATCTGGCGCTGGCGCTCCATCGCCGCGTCGAAGCCGGCCAGGTCGACGGTCAGGTCCTTCGCCCGCACCGCGTCCTGGGTGAGGTCCAGCGGGAAGCCGTAGGTGTCATAGAGCTTGAACGCCGTTTCGCCCGGCACCACCCCGCCCGCCTCGAGCCCCTGGGTGGCCTCCTCGAGCAGGGCCATGCCGCGGCCGAGAGTGCGGCGGAACCGCTCCTCCTCCTGGCGCAGGGTCTCGATGATCAGCGGGCCCGCGCGGACCAGTTCGGGATAGGCCGCGCCCATCTCGTCGATCAGGGTCGGCGCCAGCCGGTGCATCAGCGGCTCCGCCGCGCCGAGCAGGTGGGCGTGGCGCATGGCCCGGCGCATGATCCGGCGAAGGACGTAGCCGCGGCCTTCGTTCGAGGGCGACACGCCGTCGGCGATCAGGAACGAGGTCGAGCGCAGGTGGTCGGCGATCACCCGGTGCGACGGCGCCTGGTCGCCCTCGGCCTTGACCCCGGTCAGCTCGACGCTGGCGGCGATCAGGGTCCTGAACAGGTCGATGTCGTAGTTGGAATGGACGCCCTGCAGGATGGTGGTCAGCCGCTCCAGGCCCATGCCGGTGTCGATCGAAGGCTTGGGCAGCGGCTTGCGCGAGCCGTCCTCGGCCTGGTCGAACTGCATGAAGACCAGGTTCCAGAACTCGGTGTAGCGGTCGCCATCCTCGTCGGGGCTGCCGGGCGGGCCGCCGGCGACGGACGGGCCGTGGTCGTAGAAGATCTCCGAGCACGGGCCGCACGGCCCGGTGTCGCCCATCGACCAGAAATTGTCCGAGGTGGCGATGCGGATGATCCGGTCGTCGGAGAAGCCGGCGATCTTGCGCCACAGGACCGGCGCCTCCTCGTCCTCGGCGTAGACTGTGACCAGCAGGCGGTCCTTGGGCAGGCCGAACTCTCGGCTGATCAGGGTCCAGGCCAGTTCGATCGCCTGTTCCTTGAAGTAGTCGCCGAACGAGAAGTTGCCCAGCATCTCGAAGAAGGTCTGGTGGCGGGCGGTGTAGCCGACGTTGTCCAGATCGTTGTGCTTGCCGCCGGCGCGGACGCACTTCTGCGAGGAGGCGGCGCGCGGCGCGGGCCGGGTCTCGGCGCCGGTGAACACGTTCTTGAACGGCACCATGCCGGCGTTGACGAACAGCAACGTCGGGTCGGACTGCGGCACGAGCGGCGCCGACGGAACGACCAGGTGGTCGTTGGCGCCGAAGTAGCTCAGAAAGCCGCTGCGGATTTCGTTCAGGCTGGGCATCAGGGCTCCGCGCTTAACACTTGAAGCGTCATATAGAAAACCACGAGCGAATTAGCCAAGCGCGATTGGGCCCACGAGGCGTCCATACTGAGCCTGCAAGCAAAAAGGACGCCCGGGGATGCTCGTCCCGGACGTCCTTCCATCTCGGCGGCCACGCGGGGGAAGGCCCGGGCGCAGCTCAGGGTTGGCGGGCGCCGCCACGCCCAGACCATAGCGGCCGCGAGATGATCCCTTGCGGGAGCCTTCGCCGCGAGCCCTCGATCAGTCGTCCTCGCCGGGACCGCCGACCAGCAGCTCCTCGACGATCACCTCGGCGTTGCCGCGCACCTTCTGCTCGATCTCGTTGGCGAGGTCGGGATTGGCCTTCAGGAATTCGCGGACGTTGTCGCGGCCCTGGCCGATGCGCTGGCTGTTGTAGGAGAACCAGGAGCCGGACTTGTCGATCACCCCGGCCTTGACGCCCAGGTCGATGATCTCGCCCAGCTTGGAGATGCCCTGGCCGTACATGATGTCGAACTCGACCTCGCGGAACGGCGGGGCGACCTTGTTCTTGACCACCTTGACCCGGACGTTGTTGCCGACGATCTCGTCGCGCTGCTTGACCGAGCCGATGCGGCGGATGTCGAGCCGGACCGAGGCGTAGAACTTCAGCGCATTGCCGCCGGTCGTGGTCTCGGGGCTGCCGTACATCACCCCGATCTTCATACGGATCTGGTTGATGAAGATGACCAGGGTGCCGGCCTTGGAGATCGAGGCGGTCAGCTTGCGCAGCGCCTGGCTCATCAGCCGGGCCTGCAGGCCGGGCAGGCTGTCGCCCATCTCGCCTTCGATCTCAGCCTTGGGCGTCAGCGCCGCCACCGAGTCGATCACGATCACATCCACCGCGCCCGAGCGCACCAGGGTGTCGGTGATTTCCAGCGCCTGCTCGCCGGTGTCCGGCTGGGAGACCAGCAGGTCGTCCAGATTGACGCCCAGCTTGTGGGCGTAGGACGGATCGAGCGCATGTTCGGCGTCGACGAAGGCGGCGGTGCCGCCCTTGCGCTGCACCTCGGCCACCACGTGCAGGGCGAGCGTGGTCTTGCCCGAGCTTTCCGGTCCGTAGATCTCGACCACCCGCCCCTTGGGCAGGCCGCCGATGCCAAGCGCCAGATCCAGGCCGAGCGAGCCGGTGGAGATGGACTCGATCTCGACGATCTTGCCCTTGTCGCCCAACTTCATCACCGAGCCCTTGCCGAAGGCCCGGTCAATCTGGCTCAGCGCCGCTTCCAGAGCCCGCTGCTTGTCCGCTTCATCCCGTCCCACGAGCCGCAACACCGTCTGAGTCATTTCAAGGGCGTCCTTATCCCACGATTCTTCGGCCACCACCGGGACCCCCGCGCATCGTCCGCGCCCGCCCCGTTCGAGACTTCAATGTACATGCTTTGTTCCGGGCTGCAAGTTCTATATTCGTTCCGGCCCCCCGCATCCGACGGTCATGGCGCGATGAACAGGCGTCTGGGCGAAGCCCGCCCAGAGAGGGGCCTCAGCGCACGACGAGGCGGCTGTAGAGATGCCAGGTCGCGTAGCCCAGGACCGGCAGGACGATGGCCAGGCCGACGAAGGCCGGCAGGCTCCCCAGGACGAGCAGGCCGGCCACCCGAAACCCCCACGAGGCCATGACCTTGGGATTGGCGCTCACCGCCCGGACCGACGTCGAGACCGCGGTGATCGCGTCGACCTGCTTGTCGACCGCCATGGGGAACGAGACCACCGCCAGCGCCAGGGTCGCGACCGCGAAGGCGAGGCCGGTCAGGTTGCCGGCCACGATCATGATCCAGCCCTCCGGCGTGGTGAACAGCCGGCGCAGGAAGTCGGCATGGCCTGGATGGCCGAGCCCCGGGCTGGAGGCGTAGATCAGCCAGGCCGCGAGCAACCAGCCGGCGAACAGCGCCGCCAAGCCCGCCGTGAGGACCGCCAGGGTCCCTCGGTTCGGGCCCAGGACGGGATCGAGAAAATGCCGCCAGCCGGACTCCAGGCCCGCCTCGCGCCGTCGGGCGAGCGCATAGAAGCCGGAGGCGACGGCCGGGCCCAGGATCGAAACCCCGGCCGCCAGGGGGAAGAACATCGGCAGCAGCCGGCCGTTCAGGGTGATCGCCGCCGCGACCATCCCCACCGCCGGATAGATCAGGGCCAGCACGACCACGTCGCCGCGTTTCTCGCGGAAATCCTTCCACCCCTCGGACAGGGCCCAATCGAGCTCGCCCGGGTGAATCCGGCGCACCCGCGGCCGCTCGGCCGCCATGGGCATGTGGATGGACTGAAGCATGGTCATGGACGCTCTCCCGTGCTGTCCGTGGCGCTTTCGCCCCTCTCGACCTCGCTCTGAAATGTCTGGACGGCGCGATGCTACACCCACCCGAAGATGCGGCCAAAGGCGGATTGCGCGCCCGGCTACGCGGACCGGCCCGGCGCCGCGACTCAGGGTTCCCCGCTAGCCGTCGACCGGCTTGGCCGCCAGTTCGGCGAAGCCGCTGAGCATGTGCGCCAGCAACTTCTCGCCCTCTTCGATCGAACGAACACTCTGGGAGAAGACCAGGTCGCGCCCCATGACGATGACGGCGACGTCGGGCAGACCCGGCCCCGGCGAGGCGTAGACCGCGGCCGTAACCGTCGGTTTGAAGCCGGCCCTCACCCCTGCGGATGGCACAACTGTGACGCGAGAGCTCAACTGAATCCTGTCCTCAGCGGCGCGCGGGCTCATAGCCGCCGCCGACGCTGGGCGCGGGAGCGCTGGCCGCCCGCGTGGAAGGGCGCATGGCCGAAGACGATATCCGGAAAGGCTTCGATCGCCGGGCTCGCGAAAGACCGCGCCGCGCGCCAGGCGCACGCCATGGCGCCTTCCTGATGCGACGCGACGCCCGTGGCGGCGGTGGACCCGTCGGAGTCGATCACCTCCCACAACCAGCCTTGCGCGTTCGGGGTCATCAATATGGCGTGCCTGGCGTCTTGCATGCGCGTCTCCGTTGCGTCCCGTCGGACGCGGTCATCGCCCCTATCGCCCTGGACGCCCGCCGAATGGCGCCGCTTACATACAGTCGGCGGCCGGCCGAATACCCGCTTTGATCTGGCTCAACTCAGGTCGGACGCCGGGTCAAATCCCTGGAACGCCGCGAATTCGTCCACGCCCACGCGCTCGGTGCGCAGCCGGTTGATCGGGTGGGTTTCGTCCATCTGGCCCAGCGCCATGCCGCAGAACAGCATCAGCTCGGGCGCCATTCCCAGGAAGGCGCGGACGGTGACGTGCCATAGGGCCCAGGATTCCAGCGCCGCGGTGTGCAGGCCCTGCTCGCGCGCCAGCAGCATGACCGACTGGACGAACATGCCTAGGTCGGCCCACTGACCCTGCTGCATCGAGCGGTCGATGGCGAAGAATATCCCGACCGGCGCGCCGAAGAAGTCGAAATTGCGCGCGCCCTCGGCCATCCGAGCCGCCCAGTCGTCGCGGGCGACGCCGAGGGCCGCGTACATGGCCTCGCCCGCCCTGAACCGGCGCGAGGCGTAGGGCTCCTTCAGTTCCGACGGATAGATCAGATATTCGCTCGGCCCGTCGGCGATCTGGCCGGCGGCCATCTTGGCCCGGACCTCGGCCTCCAGTGCGGCGAGCGGCTCGCCCGCCAGCGCCCAGACCCGCCACGGCTGCAAATTACCGCCCGACGGCGCGCGCGACGCCTGGGCCAGGATTTCGCGCACCACCGGCAACGGGACCGGCGTCGGCCGGAAGGCGCGGCAGGTGATACGGGTGTCGAGCGCCTCGGCGACGCGCATGGAGCCGGCTCCGGGCCATTGCGGACGGATCCGCAGAATGGCGGGACCGCGAACCTGGAGCCTTGCGCTAGATCATCATCCACCCGGCGCCAGGCGCGCCTCGGCCAGCGGGCCGCCGGCCGGGTTTGGCGAGACCAGGGTGAAATCCACCATGGCCTTGCCTTCGCGGCTGCGGAACTTGACCGGCACGCCGTCGCGGTCGATCCAGACGTCCCACTTGTCCGGCTGGGCGGCCGTGCTGGCGCTGAAATGGCGGGCCTGCATCGCCACGCCGCCGACGACGATCCGCTCCGGCTGCCCGCCGGTCACGTCGACCTGCTCGACCTTGCCGGACTTGATCGAGACCGCCTGGCCCCGGCCCACGTGGTCCAGGCCCCAGGGGTCCGCCGCGGCGACGTCGGCGGGCGCGGTGGTCGTGCCGGAGGGCGAGGTGATCAGGAACTTGCCGGCGCTGGCCTCGCCGCTGACGGCCAGGTGCTGGCCGGCAGTGTCGCTGACGCTGTTGAACGAAACCAGCCGGCGGTCCCGCCAGACCTCGGTCTGGTCGTCGCGTTCGCGGTGCACCACCATGCCCATCATCTTGACCGCGATCAGCAGGCGGGACCGCGCGCGGATCACGCCTCCGGTCTGGTCGATGGTCCGCTCATAGGTCCCGATGTCGCCATAGTGCGAGTGGTTGACCGAATAGACAAAGGTGCGCGGGGCGGCCACCGCCGCGGCGGGAAGCGCCAGACCGGCCACGATCGCGGCGGTCTTCAGGCTCGACGTCCATGCCATCGCTCGTCCCCAAGTTTCAAGCGAGCCCTCGTTGGGCCCATATCATGTCAAACGGCGGCCCTTCGCCAGCAGTTCCTTATCCGAACCTCAAACCTCGCTCCGGCTGGGGGCGCGCCCACCGAACACGAAGCGGTCGACGAAGGCGCAAAGCTCACGCATTTCCTGCGCGGCCATCGACTCGCCGTCCAGCTCCTCGGCCGAGCGGCCGGTCTCCAACACGGACTGATAGGCGGCGCGGGAGCGGATGATCACCGGGGCCAGCGGCAGGCGCAGCAGCTTCAGCGCCTCGACCGAGCGCTTGACCAGCGGCGGCTCGACCTGGCCACGGGCGATCGGAGCCTGGTTGAGCACCACCAGCCCCGGCTTCCTGAGCCGACGGATGATGTCGCTGGTGCGGACCGCAGCCGCCAGGTCGAGGAAGGTCGGGCGCACGACCAGGAGCGCCACGTCGGACAGGACGACGGCGTGGGCGACCTCGTCTTCCAGCACCGCCGGGGTGTCGATCACCAGGGCGTCCAGACCCGCGCGCATCGAGGCGGTCTTCAGCGCGAACAGCTTCGGGCCCGACGAAGCGACCGGTTCCGGCCCCCCGCCCTCCCGGCCCCGCAGCACCTCGATGGACGAGCGCTGGGGATCGGCGTCGGCCAATATGGTCCGCCGTCCCCTCAGATGCAGACCGATCGCCAGATGCACCGCGACCGTCGTCTTGCCCGATCCGCCCTTGCGGCCGATCACCGCGATCGACCTCATCGATCACCTCGCACATACCGAGGTGACCCCTAGCGCAGATTGCGGTGAAGCTTGGCCTGCTGAACTGTGAACTTTAAGCGTCAGCGTAAGCGGTAGGCGCCGGGGTCTCTACCGCGCCGCCCGGCGATGATAGACTGGGCGCCATGAGCGACGCCGAGCAAACCTACGCCGAGCTGCTCGACCGGGCGCGGGAGGACCCGCAGATCCTGGCCTTCTGGCTCGACGGATCACGCGGCAAGGGCCGCGCCGGACCTCAGTCGGACTACGACTGCACCCTGATCGTCGCCGACGACGCGCTGGCCGCCTACCGCGAGACGTTCGCGCGCCTCGGCCGGCCGGACATCCAGTGCCAGGTGATGACCCTGGCCGGCTTCGAGGCCTATGCGGCATGGGGGTCGGAGAGCGCCTGGGCGCGCTACAACTACGCCCAACTGCGCGCGCTGATCGACAAGACGGGCCAGGTCCAGGCGCTGATCGAGGCCAAGGCGCGGGTGCCGGACGAGGCGGCGGCCGGGTTCATCGAAGGCTCGATCGACCATTGGATCAACCAGGCCTATCGCTCGCTCAAATGCTTCCGCGACGGCCTGCCGCTGGCCGCGCGGCTGGAAGCCGCCGAGGGCGTGACGCCGCTGCTCAACGCCCTCTTCGCCCTGCACGGCGGCCGGCTGAAGCCCTACGCCAAATACCTGGAATGGGAGCTGGCGGCGCACCCGCTGGAGCACCTGCCGTGGACGCCCGAGGTTTTCCTGCGGCGGCTGACCGACGTCCTGGACACCGGTGACATCGCCGCCCAGCGCGACCTGATCCAGGGGCTGGCGCCGGTGTTCCGGGCCGCGGGCCACCGGGCCGCGCTGGACAGCTGGGACGAGGCCTGGCCCTGGCTGCTGGACGCGGTCAGTGGGCGCCAGCCGCCGGGCGAGGCGGCCTGATCGCCAGGCAGGCCTTCGCCGCCGGTTAAGGTCTGTCGGCGAAGCTTGCGACATGATCGCCCCGAGCCCCGAACCGAGGCGCGAGCCGCTCGTTCTGCGCGCGTTGCGCGAGGGCGACTGGCTGACGAGCGAGCGGGCCAGGCTGTTCTGCCGCACCTGGCTGGCGGTGAGTGTCGTCGTCGTGGCCGCCTGGGTCCTGCTGGCGCGGAACGGCCTCGACGTCCTGGGAAAGCCGATCGGGACCGATTTCACCAGCTTCTGGACCGCCTCGCAGCTGGCGCTGTCCGGCCATCCGGCGCAGGTCTACGACGTCGCGATCCACCATCAGGCCCAGACGCGCCTGTTCGGCCGCGACACGGGCTACGCCGCCTTCTTCTATCCCCCGATCTTCCTGTGGATCTGCCTGCCGCTGGCCAGCCTGCCCTATCTCGCCTCGCTGGCGGCGTGGCTGGCCGCCACGGGCGCGGCCTACGCCCGGGTCACCCGAGCCTTCCTGGGCGAGGCGGCCGGGTGGGTCGCCATCCTCGCCTTCCCGGCGGTGTTGATCAACGCCGGCCACGGGCAGAACGGCTTTCTGAGCGCGGCCCTGTTCGGCGGCGGCGTGCTCCTGATGAACCGCCGCCCGATGCTCGCCGGCGCGCTGCTGGGATGCCTCGCCTACAAGCCGCAGCTAGGCCTGCTCATCCCGATCGCGCTCCTGGCCGCCGGCCGCTGGCGCGTCATCGCCGGCGCGGCCGGCGCGGTCCTCGCCCTGGCCGGGCTGTCGGTCTGGGCTTTCGGGCTGGCGACCTGGCGCGCCTTCCTCGCCGTCTCGCCGCTGGCGCGGGCGGCTTTGGAGCAGGACCTCGTCGGATACGGCAAGATGCAGAGCGTCTTCGCCGCCATACGCCTGCTGCATGGCGGCCTCGCCCTCGCCTATGGCGCCCAGGCGCTGGCCGCCCTGGCCGCCTGCGCGGCGCTGGTCTTCCTGCAACGCAAGGCGCCGCGCGCCGAAGCCGAGGGCCCCGCCCTGGTCGCCGCGAGCCTCCTGGCCAGCCCCTTCCTGCTGGACTACGACCTGATCCTCCTGGCCATCCCGCTGGCGTGGCTGACCGCCCAGGGCCTGAGGACGGGATTTCGTTCGTACGAGAAGACCATCCTGGCCGCGGGCTTCATCCTGCCGGCCATCTCGCGCCCCCTGGCCATGGGCGCCGGCGTCCCGCTCGGCCCCCTGGTGATCGCCGCCGTCTTCTGGCTCGTCCTGCGCCGATGGGCCCAACCGGGCCAGGTCGAAGCGCCGACGCACCCCTGAACCGGCCTTCGCCGGGGCGGGCGGCATGTGGGCTGGATATCCACGACGTGTTAGTCCCGAGCAGCGAAGCCGCTGGCGGGGGCCGGAACGAATGCGCATCCTGGTGGTCGGGGGCTATGGTCTGATCGGATCGGCCATCGTCGCCCGGCTGCATGCCGAAGGCCATGACGTGGTCGGCGCCGGTCGCGCGATCGCCGCGGCTCGGCGCCGCGCGCCCGCGGTGCGCTGGATAGAGGCCGACCTGGGCAAGGCGACGATTGAAAACTGGGGCCGCCATCTCGATGGAATCGAGGCGGTGGTGAACTGCGCGGGCGCTCTGCAGGATGGCGGGCGTGACAACCTTCGCGCCGTGCATGTCGACGGCGTCGCGCGTCTGCTCAAGGCCTGCGAACACAGGGGCGTCACGCGTTTCGTGCACATCTCGGCAGCGGGCCTGGCGCCCGGCCGGGGCGCCGGATTCAACGACACCAAACTCATGAGCGAAGCGCTCATCGAGGCTTCGAGCCTCGACTGGCTAATCCTGCGCCCAGCGCTGGTCATCGGACCGGCCGCCTATGGCGGCACCGCCTTGCTGCGAGGACTGGCCGCGTTTCCCTTCGTGATTCCCTCCATCTATCCCGCGAGCCTGGTCCAGGTCGTGGCGATCGAGGATGTCGCTCAGGCGGTCAGTCGGAGCCTCGGCACCGAAGTCCCAGTCCGAGTGCGATATGATCTCGCCCACCGGGAAGTCCATCGCCTTGATCATATCCTCAAACGCCTGAGGTCCTGGCTCGGCCTGCCGGAAGCGCCTGTGCTGGCCCTACCCGCCTGGCTCGGCCGGATCACGGCCGCGACCGGCGACCTGCTCGGCCTCCTGGGCTGGCGCAGTTCTCTGCGCACCACTGCGCTCGAACAGCTCCGCCAGGGCGTCCGCGGCGATCCGAGCGCTGCGGAGACCATACTCGATCTGAGGTTTCGGTCGCTTGGCGAGATGCTGATGCGCTGGCCCAGCGGAGTCCAGGAACGGTGGTTCGGGAAGTCCTACTTCCTCAAGCCGCTCATGGTGACAGTCCTGGCCGTATTCTGGACTCTCTCCGGCGTCATCGGCCTGACGGCCGGGCGCGGCCGGCGGCCTCGGTCCTGACGGCCGTCCACATGCACCCGCTGGCCGCCCAGGCTTTCGTCGCGCTCGGCTCGATCGTCGACATCGCGCTCGGGCTCGCGGTGTGCTTTCGATCCACAGCCGCCAGAGCAATGCAGGGGATGCTGCTAGTGTCCGCGGTCTATCTTGTTGCAGGCACGGCGCTGCGGCCCGATCTATGGGCCGACCCGCTTGGACCGTTCGTAAAGACGGTTCCGGCTGCAGTGCTGGCGCTGGCGGCGCTCGCCTTGCTGGACGAGCGCTGATGATGCTCTACGCCGTTCTGAAATACGCGCACGTCGTCGGGGCTATGGTCTTGTTCGGCTCAGGCGCGGCGATCGCCTTCTTCATGGTGATGGCGCACAGGACCCGCGACCCGACACTGATCGCCCACACTGCCGGCGTCGTGGTGATCGCCGATACGCTGTTCACCGCGTCCGCCGTGGTTCTCCAGCCGATCACAGGGGCCGCGCTCGCGACGATGGCGGGCTTCCCAGTCTTCAGCAGCTGGATTGGCGCAAGCCTCGTCCTCTATGCGATCACCGGCGCGTTCTGGCTGCCGGTGGTCTGGATCCAGCTACGGCTACGCGACCTCGCCCGCGAGGCGGCCGCCAGCAAGACGCCCCTGCCCGAAGCCCATTTCCGCCTCTATCGCGTATGGTTCGCCTTCGGCTTCCCGGCGTTCGCCGCCGTCGCCGCCATCCTGTGGCTCATGCTGACCAAGCCCGCGCTCTAAGCCCCTCTCAAACCTCGGCGGGGCCGAAGTGGCGGCGGACGGCGGATTCCACCTCGGCGGCGCAGGCCTGGACCGACTCGGCGGTGATCTCGGGCACGATGCCGCCGAAATGGACGTGGTCCATCAGGGCCAGGCCGCAGACGTCGGCGAAATGCTGGTCGAACAGCTTGCGCACCGCGTCCCACGAGCCTGTCTGGCGGATCCACGCCTCGGGCGCGCCGGACGAGGTGAAGCTGATCATCATCCGCCCGCGCAGCAGCGGCGTATTGGCCGCCCCACCGGAGCCATAGCCGAAGCCCATGCCGAACACCCGGTCGATGTAGCCCTTCAGGATCGCCGGCTGGGCGTAGAACCACAGGGGATAGACGAAGGCGAACACCTGGGCGTCGCCGATCAGGGCGCGCTCGGCCAGCACGTCGTCGCCGGGGGTGAACCCGTGGGGCCCGGGGACCTCGGCCTGGCCCAGACGGGGGTCGAACCCCAGGCGGTAGAGGTCGCGGACCACCACCGTATGGCCGATCGCCGCAGCCGCGGTCTCATAGGCCCGCGCCATGGTCAGGTTGAAGCTGTCGGGGTTGGGGTGGGCGACGATCAGGGCGTGTTTCATGACGGACTCTGCTGGGGGTTCGGGGAGGACGTCTGGAGGACGGGCTCGAAGCGGACGCCGTAGCGCGCGAGCTTGCGGCCGATGGCCTCAACGTCCTGGCGGATCGAGGCATAGGCCACATAGCCGTCCGGCCGGACGACATAGACCGCGTGCCGCGCCAGACCCGCGCGGCCCATGGCCGGCGTCCACTCGAAGGTGCGCAGCGGCAGGCCAAGGCGGGCGCAGGCCGCGCGGAGCGGCGCTCCGGCGGCGCCGTAGACCTGGGCCTGCCAGGCAACCCCGCGCAAGGCCTCGAAATTGTCACCGCCGTCCTTCGCCGCCACCCAGGGCAGCCGATCACCACCGGCCACCAGCCCCGCCGCGCCAGCGCTGGCGCCCACGCCGCGATAGTTGACGCCAAGCTGCGAAAGCGCGCGGAAGGCCCAGAGCCGGAAGGGCTTCAACCCCATCAGGGCGGGCGCGAGCCGAACCATCGCCTGGCGCGCCAGGCCCATGGTCGCGCCCGGACTGGCCTGCAGCGCGAAGCCCGCGTCGGTGGTGGCGGCGACCTGGCGGGCCGCGGCCACGCGTTCGGTCTGGTAGGTGTCGAGCAGCGCCTCGCCCGCCCGGCCGCGAAGCACGGCGGCCAGCTTCCAAGCCAGGTTCACCGCGTCGCCGACCCCCGCGTTGAGTCCCTGGCCGCCCGCCGGGCTGTGCAGGTGGCTGGCGTCGCCGAGCAGGAAGACCCGCCCCTTGCGCCAGGCGGACGCGATGCGCTGGTGGACCCGGTAGCTGGCGAAACTCTCCGCGAGCGAAACCTCCAGCCCGGTGTCGCGCTCGATCTGCGGGCGCACGTCCTCGAAGTCGATCTGCAGCTTGAGCGCGCGCACCGCCGGGGGCGCGAGACCGATCACCCGAACCCGGCCGTCCCCCTTGAGCGGAAAGACGCTGCAGAGGTCGTCGCCGGAGGTCACATAGTGCAGTTCGCCATCGACCAGGGGCCCGGTGGCCCGGAGGTCGGCGACGTAGAAGACCGCTTCGGACGCGCCACCTGGGAAACCGATCTTCGACAGCTCGCGCACGGTCGAGCCGGCGCCGTCGCAGCCGCACAGATAGGCCGCCTCGCAAGTCTGGTCGGCGCCGCCGTTCCCCTTGAGCCGTGCCCGCAACCCGCCGTCGCGCACGTCGATGTCGACGAGCTCGGTGTTCCAGTCGACCTGGACGCCCTCGGCCGCCAGGTGGTCGATCAGCAGCTTCTCATGGTCGCCCTGCAGCAGGATCAGCACGAACGGGAACGGGCTCAGCCCCTTGCCGAAGTCTCCGAAGGCGATGCGGTGGGCCCGCCCTCGCCCCGTGTGCACGCTCATCGCCTCGATGACCTGGCCGCGGGCGATCGCGTCGGCGGCGAGGCCGATTCGGTCGTAATGCTCCAGGGTCCGCGCCTGCAGGGCGAAGGCGCGCGACGCGCGGCCCGGCCCCGCGCCCCGGTCGACGATCCTCACGGCGACGCCTTGCCTGGCCAGCCATAGCGCCAGGGCAAGTCCGCTGGGCCCGGCCCCGACGATCAGAACCTCGGTCTGCATCTCCCGCCCGTCCATTGGCCAACGCCGCCCTCACTCACGGTGCGCCAGAGGGCGCGTTCAGGCAATCGGGCGCGAGGCTCAGCGGCTGAGCAGCAGGTATTTGGAGGAGGCCGCGATGAAGTCCTCGGTCACCCCGCCCAGCATCCATTCCCGCAGCCGCGAATGGCCATAGGCGCCGATGACGATCAGGTCGGCCGAATGCCGGCTCGCGGTGTCCTCAAGCGTCTCGGCGATGCTGTGCTTGCTCTTGGCGACCATCTCGACGCTGGCGTCCACGCCGTGGCGCGCCAGGCGCCGCGCGACCTCGTTCACCCCGGCGAGAGCCTCGCCCTCGCCGCCGACGGTGGCCACGACGACGTGCTGGGCCCTCATCAGCAGCGGCAGGGCGTCGGACACGGCGCGGCGCGACTCCCGGGTGTCCTTCCAGCCGATGACCACCCGGTCGCCCCGGAACGGCGCGTCCCCGTCGGCGGTCAGCAGCACCGGCACGCCGGCCTCCATGATCAGTTCGGCGGGGCGGGCCGCGTAGGTCGGCCCCTCGCCCCGTTCGGGCCGGCTGGCGACGATCAGGTCGGCGCCGCGCGCGTGCAGGGCCAACATCCGGTCCGGATAGTCCTCATGGGCGACCCATTCGGCGCCCGCGCGCCCGACGGTCATGGCCCGGAAGTGCTTTTCGGCCGCCACAATGTCCGCGCTGATGTGTTCCTGGGCCGCCTCGATCACGGCGCCGTCCACGGTCGCGAAGCCGGACGCCATCAGCGGGCCGAAGGCTTCTGCGCCAAGACCGGTCACCGCGCCGTCGAACCAGTCGGCGACCTGCACCGCGGTGCGGACGCGACGATTGCAGCCCGGCCCAGGGTCGGCGTGGACGAGGATGGTCTTGAAAGGCATCGGTAGGTCTTTTCGAGTCTTGCGGTTTTGATGAGCAGACCTTGCCATCACAGCCGGGCCGCGCCGTGATCCAGATCAAACCGTTGAGCCGTCCAAGAGCGTGTGATCGGCCCGGTCAGGAGACGTTTGCATGTTCGCGATGATGTTGCCGGCCCCCCACCAGGCGCTCGAGCCCGTGCGTCGGCCCGATCCGTCGCCGGGCCCGGGCGAGGTGCGGCTGCGGGTCTGCGCCTGCGGGGTCTGCCGCACCGACCTGCACGTGATCGACGGCGAACTGCCCGAGGGGCCCATGCCGATCATCCCCGGGCACGAGGTCGTCGGCGTCGTCGAGGCGGTCGGCCAGGGCGTCGCCGCATCGCGGATCGGCGAGCGGCTGGGCGTGCCCTGGCTGGGCTGGACCTGCGGGCGCTGCCGCTACTGCCTAGAGGGCGAGGAAAACCTCTGCGACAATCCGCGCTTCACCGGCTGGACGCGCGATGGCGGCTATGCCGACCGGACCATCGCCGACGTCCGCTACTGCTTCCCGATCCCCGAGGTCTATGGCGACGCCGAGGCCGCGCCGCTGCTGTGCGCGGGCCTCATCGGCTTTAGAGCCTGGCGCAAGGCCGCGGAGGCGCGGCCGGTCAAGCGGCTCGGCCTCTACGGCTTCGGCGCGGCGGCCCACCTTCTGACCCAGCTCGCCGTGGCCCAGGGCCAGAGCGTCTACGCCTTCACCCGCACCGGCGACGAGCCGGCCCAGCGCTTCGCCCGCGACCTCGGCTGCGCCTGGGCCGGGGCCTCGGAGGACACGCCGCCGGACGCCCTGGACGCGGCGATCATCTTCGCACCCGCGGGTGAGACCGTGCCGATGGCGCTGAAGGCGGTGCGCAAGGGCGGGACGGTGGTCTGCGGCGGCATCCACATGAGCGACATCCCCCAGTTCCCGTACGACATCCTCTGGGAGGAACGCCGGCTGGTCTCGGTCGCCAACCTGACGCGGCAGGACGGGCTGGACTACCTGCCGATGGCCGCGGCGGCAGGCGTGCGCGCGCACGTCACGCCCTATCCGCTCAGCCAGGCGAACCAAGCCCTGGCCGATCTTCGCGCCGGCGCCTTCACCGGCGCGGCGGTGCTCATCCCCTAGGCGGCTTCCAGGTCGCGCCGCAGCCGTTCGAGCACGCGAAGCCGGTCAGCGTCGTCGCCCGCCTTCTCCAGCTGTTCCTCCAGCCGGTTGAGGAAGTCGCTGCGGGCGTTGTGCCAGTCGAGTTCGGACGCCGCCTCGGGCGCCAGGCGCGGCTCGGTCAGGCTGGCCTCGATCCGGGTGTGCTCCAGCCGGAACGCCTGGTCGATGGTGGGAATGGCGATGCGATCGGCCCGCAGGCCCGCCGCGACCAGCCGCTTGCGCAGGGCGTTCAGCGAATCCGGCTCGCCGTGGGCCAGGAACATCTCGCCCGCGACCGGGCCCCGCGCCTGGACCCACCGCTGCAGCGCGGGGGCGTCTGCGTGACCGGAATAAAGGTCGAGCGAACGGATGCGGGCCGCGACGCGGTAGGGCTCGCCCTCGATCCGCACCGTCTTGCGCCCGTCAGCCAGAAGCCGGCCCAGCGTGCCGACGGCCTGAAAGCCGGACAGCAGCACCGTCGCCTCTCGCCGCCACAGCAGCCGTTTCAGATGCTTGCGCACCCGGCCGGCGTCGCACATGCCGCTGCCGGCCATGATGATGTGCCAGCCGCGCAGCCGGTCGAGTTGGTCGCTGTCGGCCGGACGTTCCAGATAGTGCAGCCGACCCGAGGCGCGGATGCGGTCGAAGGGATTCCCACTCCCGGTCGAACCGTGCTCGAGGAAGATTTCGCAGGCCTTGATGGCCAGGGGTGAGTCCAGGAAGATCTCGCCCGCGGGCGCCTCGCCGGCGTCGACGATCTGGACCAGGTCCGCCAGCAGCTCCTGGGTGCGCTCGACCGCGAAGGCCGGCATCAGCAGGGGACCGCCGGCGGCGTGGGCGTCACGCAGTTCCTTGGCCAGGGCCTGCCGCCGCTGGTCGGGGTCGCAGGGCGGCCGCTCCGTCCCGCCGTAGGTGCTTTCGACCACCAGGTGATCGACGCCGCTCGGGCCCCGCGGGTCTTCCAGGTAGTCGCGGCCGCCAGGACCGAGGTCGCCGGAGAACATCAGGCGCAAGGGACCGCTCTCTTCCTCGATCTCGACCTCGATCGAGGCGGAGCCCAGGATGTGGCCGGCGTTCCACCAGCGCGCCCGCACGCCCGGCGCGACCGCCGTCCAGTCCTCGTACTTGACGACATCGAAACGCCGCATGGCCTTTGCGGCGTCGGCCACGGTGTAGATCGGCTCGACCAGCGCCCGGCCGCGCCGCTCGTTGCGGCGGTTGAGGTGTTCGACCTCGCTCTCCTGGATGTGGCCGCAGTCGGCCAGCATGATCTCGCAGAGGGCGCGCGTGCCCGAGGTGGCGTAGATCGGCCCGCGGAAGCCGGCCTTCACCAGCTTGGGCAACTGGCCGGAGTGGTCGATGTGCGCGTGGGTCAGGAGAACCGCGTCGACCTGGTCCACCTCGAACGGAAACGGCTGGTAGTTCAGCGCCTTCAGTGTCTTGGGCCCCTGGAACAGGCCGCAGTCGACCAGCACCATGGCCCGGTCGGTCCGGATCCTGGCGCAAAAGCCGGTGACGCACCCGGCCGCGCCGTGGAAGGTCAGTTCGGTCTTCATGCTTGGATCTCGCTCTGCAGCGCCGCAGCCAGGACGCCGGCCAGCGGCGCGCGGTTGGTGGGGTGGACAATGGAATCGGTGGAGACGATCGCGCGCACGCCGGCGGCCTTCATCCGCGCGCCGGCCTCGCGGCCGAACAGGGCGTGCACAACGCCGACGTCGATCGAGGCCGCGCCCGCCGCGTGCAGCCTCTCGGCGGCCGCGACCAGGGTGGCGCCGCTGGAGCAGATGTCGTCGACCAGCAGCACGTGACGGCCCCAGACCGACGTCAGATCACTGTGCGCCAGGCGCACCGTCTCGTCGCCCTTGCGGGTCTTGCTGAACATCAGCGCCTCCCCGCCGAGCCGCTCGGCGATCCGGCCCGCCCAGGGGCCGGACTCCGCGTCCGGCCCGACCACCAGCGGGCGCTCCGGCCCGGCCAGCGCTTCGGCCAGCGGGATCGACGCGGAAAGGTCGTCCGCCTCGATCCCGCCGAAGGCCGCCGACAGGTCGCGGGTGCGATGCAGGTGGGCGTCCACCGTCACCACCCGGTCGAAACACGCGCCCAGCAGGCCGCAGACCGCGTCGCGGCTGAGCGGTTCGCCAGGATGAAACACCGCGTCCTGGCGCAGGTAGCAGAGGTAGGGCGCGACCAGCACCAGGCGCCGCACGCCGGCCCGGCGCCAGGCGTCGGCGGCCAGCAGCAGGGCGATCAGCTTCTCGTTCGGATGGTCCAGCGAGCAGTAGGCGACGACCGTCCTGGCCGGCTGGACCACCGGCATAAGCTCGCCGTCCGGAAACCGGTGCAGGGCGATCGGTGCGAACGGCGCGCCAAGTTCGGCGGCGAGGGCGCGGCCCCGCGGCGCCTGATCCTCGAACGCCTGGACGGTGAGCGGGATCACGCGCCGACGACCTTGTAGCCCGGGTCCTCGTCCGCGGCCTCACGGGCGAAGCCGAAGTCGTGCGGGTCGACGCCGTAGATCCGGTAGAGCGGCTCGCCCGCCCGCACCGGCTCACCCTTGCGCTTGAACAGGTCGAGGCCGGCGCCGACGTCGGTCGGCGCGCCCGCCAGCCGCGCCACGCTGCGGATGCGCTCGCAGTCGACGTCCTGGACCCAGCCGTCCAGCCGGGCCACCACGTCATAGGTCAAAGATCCCAGTTCGGACTTGCAGGGCGGCGGACCCTGGGCCTCGATGATCTGGTCCATCTTCCGGGCCGCCGCTCCGCTTTCGAGCAGTTCGCGGGCCCGCGCGGCGCCCTGCCCGCCGCGAAGGGCCGGATCGAACTCCAGCAGGCGGCCGGCGAGCATGATCGACTTTTCCCTCAGGTCGACCGGCGCATCGGGCGCGTTCTCGAGCACGGCGCGCACGTCGCGGGCCTCCAGGGCCGGACCGACCCCGCGCCCGATCGGCTGGCCGCCGTCGCTGATCACGATCTCCATGGTCAGCCCCAGCCGGCTGCCGACGAACTCGAACAGCTTGCGCAGACGCAGCGCCTCGTTGGTGTTGCGGACCTTGGCCGACGGGCCGAGCGGCAGGTCGATCACCAGGTGGGTCGAGCCCGCGGCCGCCTTCTTCGACAGGATGGAAGCGACCATCTGCTCGGCCGTGTCGACGCCCAGCGGCCGTTCCACCGAGATCAGCACGTCGTCGGCCGGCGACAGGTCAACCTTGCCGCCCCAGACGATGCATGCGCCGCAGCGGTCGACCACTGCGCGCATCTCGTCTTCGTTGAGCTCCACCCGGGCCATCACCTCCATGGTGTCGGCGGTTCCCGCGGGCGAGGTGATGGCGCGCGAGGAGGTCTTGGGGAACAGCAGCCCGTGGGCCGCGACGATCGGGGCGACGACCAGCGAGGTCCGGTTGCCCGGGATGCCGCCGATGCAGTGCTTGTCGACCACCAGCGGCCGGTCCCAGCGCAGCCGCGAGCCCGAAGCGATCATCGCCTGGGTCATCGCCAGGGTCTCGTCCGCGGTCATGAAGCTGGCGCACGAGATCAGGAAGGCGGCCACCTCCATGTCCGAATAGGCGTGGGTGACCAGGTCGTCGACGATCGCGGCCAGCGCCTTCTCGTCCAGGGTCGCGCCATTGACCTTCCTGCGCACCCAATCCAGGCTTTCAGGCGGCCGCGCCGGGGCGATATCGACGTCGGCGCCGGCGGCTGCGCCCAGGCGGCGGAACAGCGGCATGGTCAGGCCGGCCTCGTCGGGCCCGACCAACTCGTCGGATTCGGCGATGACGATGTTGGCGAACAGCACGCGGCCGCCGGCGCGGACCTCGACCTTGCGCGAGCCGCTGATCCGCTCCGGCCGGAGCGCCGAACACCGCCGCGACAGCACCAGCACGTTCTCCCGCAGCGTATCGACCGGCAGCGGCTTGACCTTGAGCATGGAGAGCCCTCGCCCTGTGATGCCCGATGGTTAGCCGCAGGCCCGACCGCGCGAAATTCGGGTCGGGCCCCTAGGGAGTATTACGGAGGTCCGCCCGCCGGCCCGGCCGGCGGGCGAGAATCCCGCCTCAGAAGCGGTGGCCGACGCCGAGCGACAGAATCCAAGGATCGAGGTGGACGTTGCTATAGAGATAGCCAGAGCCGGTATCGACCTTGGCCTTGGTCGTGACGAACACCTTCTTGACGTCGGCGTTCAGGGTCCAGCCCGACGAGACCGGCGCGTCGAGGCCGGCCTGCAAGGCCCAGCCCACGGCGTCCGACAGGTGGGTCGAGAACCCGCTCTTGTTGGAGCCCGAGAAGAAGATCATGGCGTTGACGCCCGCCCCGACATAGGGGCTGACCGGCGCGTGGGTCAGCGGCCGGTACTGCAGGGTGATGACCGGCGGCAGCACCCAGGTGTCGTAGACGGGAAGGCTCACGCCCGCGCCCTCGGCCTTGATGTGGTGGTCGGTGACCCCGAGGATCGCCTCGGCCGAGATGTGGTCGGTCAGAAAGTAGGTGATGCCCAGCGTCGGCATGACTGACGATCCGACGTTGACGTGCAGGCCGCTCGGAGCGCCCGCGCCATTGGTGATGGCGTTCGAGGCGTTGGAGAAGACGTCGGTGACCCGGCCGGTGATTAGCCACGTCCCCTTGCTCAGGGGCGCTGTATCGTCGGCGTGGGCGTGAGCCGGGCCGACCAGGGAGAAGGCGGCGGCCGCGGCGGCGATCATGTACTTCGTTTTCATGAGTATCCCCTCATCGCTTCCGCCGGGCGCCACGAGCACCCACTCCATCGGAAGCCAGATGGGTCTACCCGCCGCGGCGCCCACTCCGCGTTGATCTAAAGCAAGTCCTGCGATCAAAGACCCTACGTAGGAACCCGTATAGGCGGCTCACGGGTGTTCCGGAAAAATCGGCGATCAATCCCGCCATTTCCCCATGGTCATGACCACCTGATTACTTCAGCAACCTCTGGAATAAACTAAGCTTGAACGGCGGCAAGCTGAGCACAAGCGCCAGGATGGCCCCGAATCGATTCCGAAATCTGGCGATTTTACGCCGAGAAGGCCGAACTGCGTTCATTGACGGAGGTCAATGCCCATATCGAGGCGCTGTCGAAACTGCCGTCACAAGCAACGAAGCCCGAGGGGGGCTAACATGCGACATCTTCGGCTCGACAAGACGCTCTCCCATTTCATTGGCTTGGCGGCCGGCGCGGTCATGACGCTGGCCGCCGCCGCGCTCAGCGCGGGCCCCGCGCAGGCCGTGCCCGCCTTTGCGGTCCAGACAAGTCAGCCATGCCAGGCCTGCCACGTCGGCGGGTTCGGCCCGCAACTCACGCCGTTCGGGCGCGAGTTCAAGCTGCATGGCTACACCACCCGCGCCAACACCTGGAACGTGCCGCTCTCGGCGATGGCGGTGGCCTCCTACGTGCGCACCGCCAAGGACCAGAACCCGCCGCCCGCGCCGCACTTCTCACCGAACGACAACGTTGCGCTGGACCAGTTCAGCCTGTTCTTCGCCGGCGGCCTCGGCTCGCACCTCGGCGCCTTCATCCAGACCACCTATGACGGCATCGCCAAGGCCTGGAGTTGGGACAACCTCGATGTGCGCGCCACCACCACCGCCACGATCAAGGGCGCGGACGTTGTGCTGGGCGCAAGCGTCAACAATTCGCCGACCGTCGACGACGCCTGGAACACCCTGGCGGCGTGGGGCTATCCCTATACCGGTTCGGGCCTGGCGCCCTCGCCGTCAGCCTCGCCCCTGCTGTCGGGCGCCCTCGCCCAGACCAGCCTGGGGGTGACCGCCTACGCCTGGGTCAACTCCGAGTTCCTGATCGAGGGGGGCGCCTACGGCTCGCCGGGCGCGACCACCCTGACCCACCTCGGCGCCGACCCCACCTCGCCCGGCGACATCAGCGGCCTGGCGCCCTACGGCCGGATCGCCGTCCAGAAGGCGGTAGGCCCCGGCACGGTCGAGATCGGCGCCTTCGGCATGCAGGCCAACATCCATCCCGGCCTGGACCGCTCGACCGGCATGACCGACCGCTACAGCGACCTTGGCCTGGACGGTTCCTACATCAGGACCCTGCAGAACGGCGACGTCGTGACCATCAACGCCCGCTACACGCACGAAACCCAGTCACTGAACGCGACCTGCGCGCTCGCCGGGCAGTCCTCCGGCTGCGCCAGCAACAGCCTGAATGACATCCGCGCCGACGCCTCCTATTACTGGCGCAACGAGATCGGCGGCACGATCGCGGTGTTCGACACGAGCGGCTCGGCCAACCCGACCCTCTACGCCGGCAACCGGACCTTCAAGCCGGACAGCACCGGCCTGATGTTCCAGCTGGACGGCACGCCGTTCGGCGGCGGCTCACCCGTCGGCCCGAGGATCAATATGCGCATGGGCGTGCAGTACACGCTCTACACCGAGTTCAACGGAGCCGGGTCCAACTATGACGGGTTCGGCGCCAAGGCCTCCGACAACAATACGCTGAGGGTATTCACATGGTTCGCATTCTGACCTGCCGGGGTCTTGTCCCGGCCGCCGCCGTGCTAGCGGCCGGGCTGCTCGCCGCCCTGCCGGCCGCGGCCGGCGACGCCGCCCACGGCAAGAGCGTGTTCGCGGCCCAGTGCGCCATGTGCCACACCGCGACGCACGGCGGCCCGACCATCCTCGGCCCGAACCTCTATGGGGTCGTGGGCCGCAAGGCGGGATCGACGCCAGGCTTCGCCTATTCGCCTGGCATGAAGGCCGCGGGCTTCACCTGGACGGACGACCAGCTCCACGCCTACCTGCCTTCGCCCCGCGCCATGGTGCCCGGCACCAAGATGAGCTACGCGGGGCTGAAGAACCCGTCCCAGCTGGACGACCTGGTCTCCTATCTCGACACCCTGAAATAGGCCGTCTCGCCCTCCCAGCCCCCTGGGAGGACGCCGGCTGCTCAGGCATAGTCGAACAGGGCCATGAACCCGAAGTCCATGTGCAGCTGCTGGTGGCAGTGGAACAGCGTCCGGCCAGGATTGTCGGCCAGGGAGTCCACTTCCGCCGTCTGATAGCCGCCGAGCATCACCACATCCTTGATCACGCCGGCGACGGGCTCGCCGGCGATCCGGGTCAGCTCGAAGCTGTGCCGGTGCAGGTGCACCGGATGGATGTCGTCGCTGGCGTTGCGCATGCGCAGCCGATAGCGCCGTCCCTGGCGCAGGCGGAACATCGGCTCCATGCGCTCGTCGGAGAAGGCGACGCCGTTGATCGTCCAGCGGTTGAAGCCGCCCAGGGCGGCGTTGTCCTTGGCGAAGGTCAGATCGAAGGTCTCGTCGGGTTCGCTGGCCCGCGCGCCGGGGCGGCCGAACCACCGGTAGTCCCAGTGCGACCTGGCCGGCGCGACCCACCGGGGCGGCCCTTTGCGGCCGGCGTACTCCACCACGACGCCCATGCCGCGGCGCCGATCGTCGTCGGCCAGGTCGCCCAACACCCAGACGCCGGGATTGCTCATCTCGACGATGGCCGAAACCCGCTCGGCGGTTCCCAGCCACAGCACCGGGACGCTGGCCTGCACCGGCGTCGGGTTGCCGTCCAGCGCCACCACCTGGAAATGGTGGCCCGGCAGGGCGAGGCTGCGGATCTCCGTCGCGCTGCCGTTCACGACGTGGAACAGAACACGTTCGCCGGCGCGGACCCGGATCGGCTCGCCGCGCCCCAGCATCTTGCCGTTGATCGAGAACAGGTCGTAGCCGACCTCGAAGCCATGCGGCGCGCCTGACGCCAGCGAGGCCTTCATCGCCGCCTCCCCCCTCGCCTTGAGCGCCGCGACCTCGACGGCGGGCGAGAGGAAATCCATGTCCATGTCGCCGCCGCGGCTCAGCGTCGGCTCAAACTCCTTCAGGACCAGGAACACCTCGCGGTCGTAGCGGCCCGGCTCACGCCGGGGTTCGATATAGACCGCGCCGACCTGGCCGCTGTACTGGCCCGCCGCCAGGTCGGCGCCCGCGTTCAGGTGACTGTGGTAGAAGCGCAGGCCCGCCCGCCCGGGTGTGAAGGCGATGCGCCGCGAGCCGTGGGCGGGGATGAAGGGCGTGCCTTCCTCGGCCGAGCCGTCCACGTCGACCGGCACGGTCTGACCGTGCCAATGCAGTTGCTCAGGCGTGTCGGTGTCGTTGTGGATGTCGACCACCACCCGCCGCCCCTCGGTCATCCGCAGCAGCGGCCCTGGGAACTGGCCGTTGTAGGTGGTGGTGGCGACGATCTTGTCGGGGGCCAGTTCCACCAGCCCCGCGCCGATCCGGATGGTGTGGTCCGCGGGCCCGCCCGGCGCGGGCTCCGCCGCGACGCGCCGCGGCAGCGCCCCGGCGATGGCGGCGGCCGCGCCGAACTGCAAGAGATGTCTGCGATCGAAGGCCATGGCGCGCCTCTGGCGGGAGCGGTCGCCGGACCGCGTGACGCCCCTGCCCCCGCCGCGGCTACTTGCCCAGCAACAGGTCCATGAACGGCGGGAAGGTCAGCAGCAGTCCCGCGATCAACATCATGAAGGAAGACGCGTTCACGCGCATCAGGTTCACGTCCCGCCTGGCCCAACGTCTGGAAAGCCAGAACCAGACCGCGAGCCAGACCACGATCGCCGCCAGGGTGACGCCGGACAGCGGGCCGGTCGGAATCCAAAGGCTGAACCCCTTCCGGACAAGCGGAGACGCATCGCCCGCGAACGCGCAGGCGCCCAGGGCGAGCGAGCCGACGCCCGCCGCCAGGATGGCCGCGGCCCCTGGCCCGTTGGGAAGCGCCTCAGGCGCCGATGGTGGCGGAGCGGTCATCTCAGCGCCCCCGCATCAGGACGATCTCGGCGCCGCCCCTGACCGGCGCATACTTGTTCAGGAAGGCGCCGAACACGCCCGCCACGGCCGTGGCGAGGAAGGCGGCGGCGGTGAAGCCCAGCACGGCGTTACGCATCTGGCGTTGGAGCGCGAGCTGGGGGCCGTACTTGATGAACACATAGGCGACCATGGTCATGGCGATCGGCGTGAACCAGGCGATGTGTTCCTTCCATTCCATGCCGAGTTCGTGCCAGCCGGCGGTCAGCGGGCTGGAGAGCAGCAGCCGCTGGGGATAGGCCGAGAGGTCCTTCGCGCCGGCCGGCGGGGCCGCGCGATACCAGGGATAGATGATGTAGGAGCCCGACAGCACCGTCAGCCATGCGAGAACCGCCATACTGATGAGGTAGAAGCGGAACAGGCCGAGCGCCGACGACGGCGAGGGCCAGCGCGCGCCGGCGGCGGTGGCGTAGATCACGCCAAGCGCGCCCGAGAAGGCGAGCATGAACAGCACGCCGAAACCCATCCCGTGCAGCACCGTCATCAGGTCCCGGAAGGTGAGTTCCAAGGCTCGAGCCTCCTTGGCCGGATTTCGGCGTGGCTTTGTCGCCGCAGCAGACCGCTATTGGCCGACGGCGGGCAGCTTCGCGTGCAGGACCTCGCCGATCACCTCGACGGTCGGTTCCAGCAATTCGAGGTCGTTCAGCGAGTCGGTCGCCGCAGCCCGCGCGAATTCGACGGCGTCATGGTCGTTCGCGCGCTCGCCAGCCGCCAGGAGCGCGTTCAGCACCGCCGTCATCTCGGTGTGCTCCTGGAATATCTGCTCGCGCTCGGCCTTGACCCGGTCGGTCATGGCCATCGCCCAGGCCATGTCGGGCGTCACCTTGCCGTCGGCCAGGTCGGGAAGCAGGGTCAGCGGCGGCAGGATGTACGCCTCCTCGCGGGCGGCGTGCCGCTCGAACAACGCCATCGCCTCGCGGGCCCGCGCCCCGACCGGTCCGGGCCGCTGGGCCAGGACGGAAAGATGGGCCAGCGTCTCCTGGTGCTCGAGCACCAGCGACTGGGGTATCTCGCGCCGGCCCTCGGCGGCCGACGCCGGCTGGGCGGCGGCGACGAAACCCACGCAAGCCACGCCAGCGGCCGCCAGCAATGCTAACACCGTCGATGACGTTGGGCGCATGTCCCATTCCTCCTGCCGAACGCCTGGCGGGCGGATGGTCCACCGCGCCACACGTCCTGCCGAAGGCTCCCACGAACGCGCCCGGACCGAGTTGACCTGGATCAAGGCCGCATTGGCCCCGACCAATAACCTTATGATTTCAAGTAGTATCCACCTCGAGGCTCGCCCGCCGCGCAAGGCGACGGGGGTCCCTACTTCGGGGGTCCCTAGGCCGGCAGGGCGTCGGGATCCCCGACCCGTTTGCGGGTGACCTGGTTCAGGCCCTTGATCACATCCAGCCGCTCGCGCTCGCCGATCGCCTGGCCGACCGTGCGCAACATGCGCAGCGCGTCGAGGTGCAGGTCGATCGCCACCCAGTCCCAGGCCCGCTGCGCCTCGCAGAGGGCGGTGAGTTGACACAGCGCCCGGGCCGCCTTGTCGAGGTCGGCGCCGGTGAAGAAGATCGAGGCGTCGATGATCCTGGACGACAGGGTGTAGAGGTCGCCGAACGGCTCGTCGGCCCGGCCCGCCGCGCCGGCGCCATAACGCCGCTCGATCTCGGCGATGGCGCTGTCGATGGTCTCGAGGCAGGGCCCCCGCATGGTCTCCAGCGCCGCGTCCGCCCGCCGCAGGGCGTCGGCTACGGTCATGCCGCCGGGGCGAAAGGCGTGGGTCGACAGTCGCGTCTCGACCTTAAACTTCCGGGCTTCGCTCATAGGTTGACTTTGGCCGGCTTCATGAAGGCGTTGATCTCGTCTTGGCTAAGGTTGGGACCGCCTTCGTCGCGCAGCTTGGTGGCCCGGTCGTCGGCCCTGCGCCCGGTCACCCCGGGCGGCGGACCCAATCGTTTGAACCGCCGGTCCGGTCCCTTGTAGGACTCGCTGTCGATGAACAGCCGGTTCTCGCGCGCAATCCAGAAGATGCGCTGCAAAAGGATTTTTGGCGTGATCGGCTTGGCGATGACGAAGTGGGCGCCGCAGTCGCGCGCCCGCTGCACCACGGCGGCGCTGGTGTCGCCGGTGACCATGACGGCCGGCGCATAGCGGTTCGGCTCGTTGGCCACGTGGCGCAGCCACCTGAGGAAGTCGAAGCCGTCCTCGCCGGAGAACCGCACGTTGGTGATCACGAAGTCGATGTCCATGCGGCTGGCGATGTCCTTGGCCTCGCGCACCGACTGGCACTTGTGCATGCCGCGCACGCCGAAGCCGGAAACCACCTGCCCGATGATGTCGAGCGACTGCTGATTGTCGTCGATCAGCAGGAACGAGATCCGTTCCAGATTGATCCGCTCGCCGCTGATCAGAGCGCCGAGGTTGCTCATCGTCCCGGCCTCACCAGAACTCGGCTTCGCCGCTGGGAGCGGACGATATCCGCCCCCCGCTGAGCCGAGCGCGCAGGTCCGAAAGCTTCAGTCCGTCGAACACCTGGGCGGACGCCTCGCCGAGATCGTCGCCCGCCGACAACCGCGCGAGCAGCCCCGCCACGTCGGCCAGCCGCTGGGTCAGCTCGTCCAGTCGCTGCAGCCGTTCCGCCAGATCGCGGCGAACGTCGTGGCCGAGCGCTTCACCCAGCGCGTCCTGGCAGTCCTCGGCGATCGCGACGGCTTCGGCCAGTTCGTCGGCCAGCCGCGCGGCAAGGTCCCCGACCGCGACCGCCTCCCGCTGATGACCGACCTCGATCGAGATGACCTGGCTGTTCATCGCTCCCCCTAGAACAGTTCGACGCCGCCGGCCGACGGCGCGGTCGGCCGTACGGGCGGACGCATGACGTCCGGCGCCTGCTCGACCGCCCGCTGACGCGCGCGGCCCGATGCCGGCCAGAACTCGATCCGCCGTGCGCTCAGCCCCCCCAGGCTGCCACCCGTGACCGCGATGCCTTCCAATTCGAGGAACCGCCGGGCGAAGGCGGCGTTGGCCGCGCCGATGTCCCCCAGGGTGTCGAACAGCCGCGCCCCGCCGAACAGCTTGGCCTGCAGCCGCTCGCGGCGCGCGCCCAGCTTCATCAGGTCGTTGATCAGCATTTCCATGGCGTAGGCGCCGTAGCGCATCGACTCATCGCCGACCGCGGAGCCGCCGGTGTCCTCCGGCAGCAGGAAGTGGTTCATCCCGCCGACCCCGGCCTGCGGATCGTGCATGCAGGCCGCCACGCACGAGCCCAGCACCGTGGTCAGGATCGCGTCCTGATCGGTCGAGACCGCGTGTTCGCCCTGGATGACGTGCAGCTTGCGGGGCCCAAAATTCATGTAAGCGCCCCGAACACTTCCTCGATCTTGGCCTTCAGCGTGGCGTTAGTGAACGGTTTGACCAGATAATTGTTGACGCCGTATTGCGCCGCCTTCTGAACAAGTTCGCGGTCGGCGCGCCCGGTCAGCATGATGAAGGCGGTGTTGCGGATCGGCTGGTGCGACCGGATGGCGCGCAGCAATCCCAGACCGTCAAGCTTGGGCATGTTGAAGTCCGAGATCACCAGGTGTGTGGGCCGGGCCAGCAGCGCCCGCAGCCCGTCCTCACCGTCGGCGGCTTCACGGACGTTGACGATGCCCAGCTGCTGCAGCCCGTTGCGGACGAGCGAACGGATGGTCTGCTGGTCATCGACGATCAGGGTTTGGAGAGAGGAGGCGGCGGGCATGGCTCAGCGCTTCTTTTCACAGAGGGAGAGGAGGATGGGGCCGACCTCGCCGATCGGCGCCTGGCGCTCGACGGCGCCGATTTCAAAAGCCGCCTTGGGCATGCCGTAGACGACGCTGCTGGCTTCGTCCTGGCCCACGGTATGCGCGCCGGCCTGGCGCATCGCCTTCAGGCCCTCCGCACCGTCGCGGCCCATGCCGGTCAGGATGGCGCCCGCCGCGGCGCGGCCGACCGCGTCGGCGACCGAGGCGAACAGGGCGTCGACCGAGGGGCGATGGCCGTTGACCGGATCGCCTTCGCGCAGTCGGCACCGCAGGCCGCCGGCGCGGACGACCTCCAGGTGCGCCACCCCGCCCGGAGCCAGATAGACCCGGCCCGGCTCGATCGGCGCGCCGTCATAGGCCTCCACCACCTGCGCCGCACAGGCCCGGTCGAGGCGCGCGGCGAAGCTGCGGGTGAAGCTGGCGGGCATGTGCTGGGTGATGACCGTCGGCGGGCAGGTTTCTGGAAAATGCTCCAGCACGGTCAGGAGCGCCTCGACCCCGCCCGTCGACGAGCCGATCGCCACGAGATCGCCGGACGGCGCATAGCCGCTGCGCGGGGCCGGCGGGCGGACCTCGTCGTAGCGGCCCCGCACCCGGGCCCGCGCGGCCGCCTTGACCCGGGCGGGCAGATCCGACAGCGCCTCGCCGACCGCGCCCGACGGCTTGGCCACGCAATCCACCGCTCCCAGCTCAAGCGCCTGCAGGCTGGCTTCGGCGCCGGCCTGGGTCAGGGTGGAGACCATGACCACCGGCATCGGTCGCAGGCGCATGATCCGCTCCAGGAAGTCGAGGCCGTTCATGTTCGGCATCTCGATGTCCAGGGTGATCACGTCCGGGTTGACCGCCTTGATCGTCTGGCGCGCTTCGAGCGGGTCGCCCGCGGAGCCCACGACCTCGATGTCCGGGTCACGGCGCAGGGAGGCGCTGATCAGGCCGCGCATGGTGGCGGAATCGTCGACGACGACGACGCGTATGGGGCTCATCGCAGGCCTCCCGCGCGGCGGTAGACGGTCAGGCCGTCGCTGGCGTAGCCGACGGTAGCCGGGCCGGTGACCCGCTCGGAATGACCGATGTAGAGGCGGCCCTGGGCGCCCAGCAGCGGCGCGAACCGGGACCAGATGGTTTCCTGGGTCGGCTCGTCGAAATAGATCACCACGTTGCGGCAGAAGATGGCGTCGAAGGGGCCTTTCACCGGCCACGCGCCGATCAGGTTCAGTTCCTTGAAGGTGACCAGCGAACGCGCGGCCTCGCCAACGCGCCATTGCCGCGCATTGGATGGATCACGCTCCATCCAACGGTTGCGGAAGTCGCCGGGGATCGGTTCGACCAGGTCAGCGGCGTAACGGCCCTCGCGGGCCTGGGCGACGACCTTGGAATCGATGTCGGTGGCGAGGATCTTGATGTCGAGGTTCGGCGCCTCCGGCAGCAGCGAAAGCACCGTCAGGGCCATGGAATAGGGCTCCTGGCCGGTCGAGCAGGCCGCCGACCACAGCCGCATCCGCCCGCCCGCCCGAAGCGCGTCCAGCCGCGGCGCCAGCACCTGGTCGCGCAGATGGTCGAAGTGGTGCGGTTCGCGGAAGAAGCGGGTGACGTTGGTGGTCAGGGCGTTGAGCATGTTCGCCTGCTCGTCCGCGCCCTCGGGCGAGGCGATCAGCGCGCAGTAGTCCGCGAAGCTCTGCAGGCCCAGGCCGCGCAGCCGCTTGGCCAGCCGCGAGTAGACCAGGGTGGCCTTGGTCTCGGTCAGGGAAATGCCAGCCTGTTCGTAGAGCAGTTCCGCAATCCGACGAAAATCGCCGGCCGTGAATGCGAACTCGCCTTCGACCAGGTTCGGCTCGGGCTCACCCCGTCTGGCGAGCGCCGCGCTCATGCGGCCAGGGCCTCGAGTTCGGGCAGCAGGCGCTCGATGGCGATCTCGCTGATCATCCGGCCTTCCATGGTGATCAGACCACGGATGAAACTTCGGACCCGGTCGCAGGCCACGTCCGGCGTCGCCTGGATCAGGTCCTCGGTGATCGAGAGGATGTCGGAGACCGCGTCGACCAGCAGGCCGACCATGCGCTCGTCCACCTTGATCACGATGATCACCGAGCGGACGGTGGTTTCGGAGGTCGGCAGGCCCAGGCGCGCGGCCAGGTCCATGATCGGCAGCACCGCCCCGCGCAGATTGATCACCCCGCGCATGTAGTCGGGCGTCTGGGGCAGGGGCGTGGCCGGGCTCCAGCCGCGAATCTCGCGGACAGCCATGATGTCCACGCAATACTCCTGCTCGCCGATGCAGAAGGCGATCAGTTCGCGGCGTTCGGACGTCGACTGCGCATGAGTTTCGTTCATCGGGCTACTCCGCAGCGTGAAGAGTGGGTTCGGGGGCGCGGGGCTCGCGACGGCGCATCGCCACCACGGCGTCCACGTCCAGGATCAGGGCGACGCGGCCATCGCCCAGGATGGTGGCCGCCGCGATGCCTTCGACCTGACGGTAGTTGGCTTCCAGCGACTTGATCACGACCTGGCGCTGGCCCTGGATCACGTCGGCGACCAGGGCGGCGCGGCCGCCGTCCTCGTGCTCGACGAGCAGGACCACGCCCTCGCTGGGCGCGACCGACGACTTGCGGAAGCCGAGGACGGAGCCGACGTCGACCAGCGGCACATAGCTGTCGCGCACGGCCAGCACCGCGCCCGTGGGCCCCAGCGGACGCACGTCCTCGGGCTTGGGCCGCAGGCTCTCGATGATGGAGGTCAGGGGCACCACCAGGGTGTGGCCCGCGACATCGACCACCATTCCGTCGAGCACGGCCAGGGTCAGGGGCAGGCTGAGGGTGAAGGTCGAGCCTTCGCCCGGACGCGAGCTGATCGAGATCCGGCCGCCCAGCGCCTGCACGCTGCGGCGGACCACGTCCATGCCGACGCCGCGCCCGGAGATGTCCGAGACCGCGTTGGCGGTCGAGAACCCGGGCAGGAAGATCAGGTTGTCGACCTCTTCGTCGGTCAGGGTCGCGTCGGCGGCCAGAAGGCCCTTGTCGATCGCGATCTGGCGAACCCGCTGGCGGTTGATGCCGCGCCCGTCGTCCTCGACCTCGATCACGATCCGACCGCCGCGATGCAGGGCCGCCAGGCGCACCACGCCCTCCGGCGGCTTGCCGGCGGCGATCCGCTCGCTGGGCGTCTCCAGCCCGTGGTCGATGGCGTTGCGCAGCATGTGGGTGATCGGGTCCGACAGCCGCTCGATCACGGTCTTGTCGACCTCGGTGCCCTCGCCTTCCATCACAAGGCGGACCTGCTTGCCGATCTGGGACGCGACCTCGCGCGCCAGACGGGGCATGCGCTGGAACACCGACTTCACGGGCTGGGCGCGGATGGCCATCACGCTGTCCTGGATGCCGCGGGTGAGCTGTTCCAGCTCGTCCAGGCCCATGGCGATGTCCGAAGACGGGGCGAAGCCGTGCTGGACCACCCTCTGGGCCAGCATCGCCTGGTTGATCACCAGTTCGCCCACGAGGTCGATCAGCCGGTCGATCCGCTCGGGATCGACCCGGATGGTGGCCTGGGGCGGGGCATGGTCCACCGCGGCGCGGCCGGCGGCCGGCGCCGGGGCGGCGGCCCGGATCGGTGCAGACTCGACCGGAGCGACCGCCACCGGGGCGGGCGCGAGGGGCGCGATCTCGACTTCGAGCGGCGCGGGGCCCGGCGCCGGGGCGGCCGAAAGCGACGCCAGCAGGGCCGCAAGGTCGGTCTCCTCGTTCGCGCCGTCCTCGCGCGAGATGGTCAGCTCGCAGTCGCCGTCGACGAATTCGAACGCGTCGCGGATCGCCTGCTCGTCGACCTCAGGCTCCAGCCGGACGGTCCAGCTGAGGTAGGCCTCCTCGGGCTTCAGGGCGTCGAGCGGCGGCAGGTCGGCGTCGTCGAGTTCGACCTCGACCGGACCCAGCCGGCCCAGCTCACGCAGCAACCGGCCGGCCTCGTTGGCCTTGGCGTAGAGGCTGGCCGCGGGCTTGAAGGTGACGGTCCAGCCCGCCTTGGCCGGCGCTTCGTCGATCGGCGCGACGTCAGGGATCAGGACGGCCATCGGCTTGAAGCCGAAGTCGTCTTCGTCGGCGGCGGCCGGCGGCGCCGCCGGCTTCGCCGCGGCGGGCGCGACGACAGGCTCCGCGCCAAGGGGCTCGCCGGCGATCCAGGCTTCCAATTCGGCGACCATCGAGGCGGTCTCGTGCTCGTCGGCGCGGCCGTTGGTGCGCGCGGCCTGCACCTCGTCGGCCAGGACGTCGGCCGCTCGCAGCAGCACGCGCACCAGCTCGGGCGCGGCCTCGATCGAGCCGCTCCGGACGCCGTCGAGCAGGGTCTCGAAGACGTGGGCGTAGCGCACGAGCGCGTCGAGTCCGAACGCGCCGGCGCCCCCCTTGACCGAGTGCACCGCGCGGAAGACGGCGTTGACGGTCTCGCTGTCGCCCTCGCCCGCTTCCATCTGCAGGAGACCGGCCTCCAGGTCGCCGAGCAGCTCGTCGCACTCTTGAAAGAAGGTCGCCTTGATCTCTTCGAGCTCATCCATCGGGATTACGCCGCGACCCTGCGAATGGCCTCGACCAGCTTCTCCGGATGGAAGGGCTTGACGATCCAGCCCGTCGCGCCCGCTTCGCGCGCCCGGTTCTTCTTGGCCGGGTCGCTTTCGGTGGTCAGCACCAGGATCGGCGTCGCGCGGTAGGCGTCATCCTCGCGCACCGCCTCGATGAAACCGAAGCCGTCGAGCCTTGGCATGTTGATGTCCGTGATGATCACGTCGGCGTTGGCCTGGCCCAGGACTTCGAGCCCGTGGACGCCGTCCACCGCCTCGATGACGTGGAAGCCGGCCTTGACCAACGCCAAGCGCAGCATGTCGCGCATGGTGCGCGAATCATCCACCGTCAGAATCCGCATCATCGGGCCCCTTTTTCCGATCGATCATCGTCAAATCGCCCATCCGCGCCGAACAGCGCGAGGGCTTCGTCGAAAGCCGCCGAACGCGGCGTGATGGCGAAGGCGCAAGCGTCGCTCGCCCAAGTCCGGTCGGCGGACAGCAACACCTGCAGGCACAGCCCGCCCAGTCGCTGCACGCCCGAGGCGTCCACGCTGAGGGGCTTGCCCCGGCGCTCGAGCAGGGCCGCCTGCAATGGGGCGGACGCCTTCAGGTCCAGCACCGGGTCCAGCACGAGCGTGTCCATCGTCAGAAATCCTTCCAGTCGTCGCCGGCGGCCGCCGGCGCGCCGAGGTCGGCGGCGGGCGGGTCAGGGCGCAGACGGACGAGGAAGCCGGCCGAGCGCTTCGCCGACGCGCGCGCGCCGCCGAATTCCGCCTCAAAGCCAAGCCCTGCCCAGATCACCCCGAACGACATTCTACTCGCCCCGATCACAGCTACTAACTATTTGGGAAAAGCTTGAGTCATCCTTAACAGCGCGGTTTACACTGCAGAAACTAGACGGCGGCCCCGCCGGATTAGGTAAATATTTAGAAACGCCCAACGAAGCCGCGGTGAAACGCCACGCATTAGTGGCTGCGTCGCGCGCCTTCCGGCCGGAAGCAGTCCGCCAGCGGGACAAGCCTTCCGCAACCCGCCTTGCTCCCGATCCGCCGAATGCAGATATTCCAGCGATTAACTTGCTATCCGTTCCGGGCTTGGGGAGAGTTGTTCCAACAGCAGCCGCTGCAGCTGCGCAGGCTGAATCGGCTTTGCGATGAAGCCGTCCATGCCGGCCGCCCGGCAACTGTCGGCGTGGTCGCTCATCGCGTCGGCCGTGACCGCCACCACGGGAATGCGGCCCGCCGCGCCGGGCAGCCTGCGAATCGCGCGGGTGGCCTCCAGGCCATCCATGCCTGGCATCTGCAGGTCCATCAGGACCAGGTCATAGCGGCCGCCTGCGACAGCCCTCACGGCGGCGGCGCCATCCTCGACCATCTCGTGAGCCAACCCCATCTCGTCCAGCAGCACCGCCATGATCCGGCGGTTGAGCGGATGGTCCTCGGCGACCAGAATCCTGGGGCCCGCCTCGTCCCCGGCGAGCGCCGGCTCGGGCGGCGGCGTCTGCGCCGGAACCTGGCCGGCTCGCGCCTGGGCCAGCGGTAGGGCCAGACGGATCGTCATCCGCGCGCCCAGGTTCGGCGCGCTTTCCGCGCTGATCTCGCCGCCCATCAGCCGAATGAGGTCGCGGCAGATCGCCAGCCCCAGGCCGGTGCCGCCGTGCCGGCGGGTGTTGGTGGAATCGGCCTGGACGAAGGGGTCGAAGATGCGTTCCGCGAGGGCGGCGTCGAAGCCCTGGCCGGTGTCGGCCACCACCAGCAGCAGTCGGGCTTGGCCGTCCTCGATCGCCTCGCACTCACATCGGATCGAGACCGATCCCCGCTCGGTGAACTTGATCGCATTGCTCAGCAGGTTCGAGATCACCTGGCGCAGCCGTCCCTCGTCGCCGACGACCGGAGGCAGGCCCCCGGCGTCGACCTGAAGGTCCAGCCCCTTGGCCGACGCCGCGCAGCGCCAGGTGACCGCCAGCGCGTTGATGAGGTCGCCGGGCGAGAATGGAGCCGCCGCCAGGGTGAAGGCGCCGGCCTCGATCTTGGCCAGGTCCAGGATCTCGTTGAGCAGGGCCAGGAGCGTGCGGCCCGACTCGCGGACAATGCCGACCAGGTCGCGGTCCTCGGCGGCGGTGACCCGGCCGGCCAGGACGTCGGCGATGGCGATCACCCCGTTCAGCGGCGTGCGGATCTCATGGCTCATGGTCGCCAGGAAGCGGGACTTGGCCAGGTTGGCCGCCTCGGCCTCGGCCCGGGCGGCCTCCGCGGCGCGGGCCCAGGCCTCGGATTGGCGCCGCTCGCGCTCGAGGGCGGCGCCGGACGCCTTGAGGTCCGCCACGGTGCGGTTCAGGGCGGCCACCGTCTCGGTCAGCGCCGCGTCGCTGGCCAGCCGCTGGGAAATGTCCCGGCACGCGCCGATGAACTTGCGCTGGCCGCCGATCCAGGCCTCTCCGACAGACAGTTCGATCGGCACCGGCGTCCCGTCGCGGCGGCGCGCCTCCAGCGTCCTTGGCCCGACGTTGAGGATTCCGCTGCGGCCGGTGTTCAGATAGCGGGCCATGTGGCCACTGTGGCCGGCCCGGTCGACCTCGCCCATCAGGACCTCGAGCGGCTGGCCGCGGAGATCCCCCTCGGCCCAACCGAACAGCCGCGTGGCCGCCAGGTTGGAATTTTCGATCGCCCCCTTCTCGTCAATGACGATGATCGCGTCGGCCGCATGGTCGAGGATCGCCGCCAACCGTTCCTCGACGGCGCTCGCCTCGGCGCCGGCCGCCCGCCCCTCACCCGGATCTTCACACTGCGTCATCACGACTGGCCGCCCCCCTGGCTCGCCCCCGCGCCCCAACCAACCCGACACCAGCACCTCACGTAGTTCGGAAAATATAGACCTTCCGTTCTAGCTCACCTGAGGCCTAAAAATTCTCCTAATAAGAGAAATAGTTCACGTAACGGGTGCACGGGAAGCATTAACACTCGCCCAAAAGATGATTTCTGACTGTATCGCCATTCTATTCTTGAGACAGATAGGCGCCCATATTGGGCGCCCATCCGGCGCCGGTCCCGCCGCCGCGACCCCGCACCCCATCCGGGGGCGGCGCACGGATCAACGTTACTCTTTGAGATTGGCGGCCGGTTAGTTAATCACGAATGAATCCGCACTATCCTTGGCAGCCATATCAGGCATACGTAACCACCAATCACGCAACTCTCACGACTATATCTGTCGACATTCTTTTCCGCATGGATAGTATAACGGCAATATAACCACCTAGCCAGGTGGCCAGGGGCGAAAGGGTTTGATGATGTGGAATGACGTCACTCTTGACGAGCGGCCGACACTTAAACATTGATCCAGGTTAAGCCGCCCTGTGTTTTCCCAGATTAGGGCGACTTCGTAGCGCGGGCGCGCGACCGCCTCCCCCATCGACGACCGCGCCGAGGAAGTAGATCGCGATGAGATTTCTTGTCATCGATGAGCATCCATTGGTGCGTGAGGCTCTCGAGGGCGTACTCAGGCGGCAGTTCCCGGCGGCGGAGATTTCGGCGGTGGGCTCGCACGACGAGGCCCAAGAGAGCGTGCGGCGCAGGCCTGCGGACCTGATCCTCACAGACATGATGTGCGGCGCGCCGGAGGACCTGAAGGCCCTGCCGGCCCTGGTCGAGGCCGCGGCGCCGGGCCGCGTGGTGGTGTTCGGCAAATGCGCGGGACGGGCCGGGGCCCGCCGGATCCAGGCCACGGGCGTCCACGGCTATGTGCCGGCCACCAGCCGGGCCGAACTGGTGGGCGCGGCCGTTGGGCTGGTCCTGGCCGGCGGGGTCTATTTCCCCCAGGTTCCCGCGCAGGACCGCCGCGTCCATGACGCCGGCCGGCCCTTGGTCGAGCGGCTGTCGGCGCGTCAGCGCGAGGTGCTGCGCGGCCTGCAGGCCGGCCAGAGCAACAAGCTGATCGCCCGCGCGATGGGCATATCCGTCGCCACGGTCAAACTGCACGTCCAGGCGATCCTGCGCGAGACCGGCGCACGCAACCGCACCGAGGCGGTCGCCATCGCCGCCGAGCAGACGCAGGACAGCGAACTCTAGCCGCTAGGCGGGAAGAGGACCTGAAGGGGCGGCGCGTCAGCCGCGACGACGAGCCCGTGCGCCGATGCGGACCGGAGCGGCCACCGGGCGGCCCGCCTCGCCGGCGGCGACGAGGCCCAGGCCGACACCGGCCATGCCGAGCGCGGCGTAGCAGGCCGCGCAATGCGGCCCCAGCAAAGCGTGGCCGCAGATCGGGCCGTAGGCGCTGGCCGCCAGGATCGGCCGCATCAGCATGGCGTACCAGCCGACGCCGCCGGCGACCATCGCCAGCCCCGCCGCGCCGAGACCATTCGCCGAAAGGAATTTCGCGATGCGCATGACGCGCCTCATAAGCTTAACGCCACGCCGGATATGGGCGTCGCCGATCCATGCGGCAAGGTGCCCATCGGGCCTGCCCAACGCCTTGACCTAAATCAAGGCGACTTCATGGCCAGCCCTGCAAGTCAGCCCCAACGATTAGTCGGGCTGAATCTCATGGTCACAATCGAATCCAAGCCGCCCACCGCGAGGTCCGGTGAGGCGGTCTATTTCCTGATCGCGACAGTGGCCCTCGCCCTGGTGGCGGCGGCGGCCACGGCGGCGTCCAAGGACCCGCTGTTCCAGTTCCAGGGCTGGATCTTCACCATCGCCTTCACCTTGGGCTCCTTCGCCCTGGCGGCGGGGATCTCCTCGGGCTCGTTCAACAGTCCGCAGGACCGCTACTCGGACGGGGTCATCAAGGCCGGGGTCATCGCGACCATGTTCTGGGGGGCGGCCGGCATGCTGGTCGGCTGCATCATCGCCGCCCAGCTCTCCTGGCCGAGGATCTTCTACTTCCCCGACTTCGGGTTCCTGAACTTCGGCCGCCTGCGGCCGCTGCACACCTCGGCGGTGATCTTCGCCTTCGGCGGCAACGCCCTGATCGCCACCTCGTTCTGGGTCGTCCAGCGCACCTGCCGGGCGCGCCTCTTCGGCGGCATCGCGCCCTGGTTCGTCTTCTGGGGCTACCAGCTGTTCATCGTGCTGGCCGGCCTCGGCTACCTGGTGGGCATCACCCAGGGCCAGGAGTACGCCGAGCCGGAATGGGCCACCGACCTGTGGCTGGCCATCGTCTGGGTCGCCTATCTGCTGGTCTTCCTGGGCACGATCTGGAAGCGCAAGGAACCCCACATCTACGTGGCGAACTGGTTCTACCTCGCCTTCATCGTGACCATCGCCATCCTGCACATCGTCAACAACCTGGCCCTGCCGGTCAGCTTCCTGAACCACCGCAGCTACGAGGTGTGGGCCGGCGTCCAGAGCGCCCTGGTCCAGTGGTGGTACGGCCACAACGCGGTCGGCTTCTTCCTGACAGCCGGCTTCCTGGGCATGATGTACTACTTCATCCCCAAGCGCGCCGAACGGCCGATCTACAGCTATCGGCTGAGCATCGTGCACTTCTGGGCCCTGATCTTCATCTACATCTGGGCCGGGCCGCACCACCTGCACTACACCGCCCTGCCGCAATGGGCCCAGACGCTGGGCATGACCTTCTCGATCATGCTGTGGATGCCGTCCTGGGGCGGGATGATCAACGGCCTGATGACGCTGTCGGGCGCCTGGGACAAGCTGCGCACCGATCCGGTGATCCGGATGCTGGTCGTCTCCCTGGCCTTCTACGGCATGTCGACCTTCGAGGGACCGGTGATGTCGATCCGGGCGGTCAACGCCCTGTCGCACTACACCGACTGGACCATCGGCCACGTGCATTCCGGCGCGCTCGGCTGGGTCGGCTTCGTCACCTTCGGCTCGGTCTACTGCATGGTCCCCTGGCTGTGGAAGAAGGACCGGCTGTATTCGAACACCCTGGTCGAGTGGCACTTCTGGATCGCGACCACCGGCATCCTGCTCTACATCAGCGCGATGTGGGTCTCCGGGATCATGGAAGGCCTGATGTGGCGCGAATACACGCCGCAAGGCTTCCTGGCCTACAGCTTCGTCGAGGTCGTCGCCGCCCGTCACGTCGAGTTCGTGATCCGGCTGGGCGGCGGGCTGATGTACCTCGCGGGCGCCCTCATCATGATCTACAACCTCTGGCGCACGGTCCAGCTTCCCAGCTCCGAAAGCGCCGCCCATCCGGCCAATGCGACGCCCGCGCCGCTGGCCCTGGCCGCGGAGTAAGGGCCCATGGCCACTTCATCCCCACTCTTTTCCAAGCACGCCACGCTCGAGCGGCACTCGCTGCTGCTGCTGATCGGGATCATCATCGTCGTCTCGATCGGCGGCATCATCGAGATCGCCCCGCTCTTCTACCTGGAGAGCACGATCGAGAAGGTGGGCGGCATGCGCCCCTACACCCCGCTCGAACTCGAGGGTCGCGACATCTACATCCGCGAGGGCTGCTACCTCTGCCATTCGCAGATGATCCGCCCCCTGAAGGACGAGGTCGAGCGCTACGGCCACTACAGCCTGGCCGCCGAGAGCATGTACGACCACCCCTTCCAATGGGGTTCGGAACGGCAGGGCCCGGACCTGGCCCGCGTGGGAGGCAAGTATTCCGACGCCTGGCACCGCGACCACCTGATCAACCCGCGCTCGGTGGTGCCGGAATCGATCATGCCGCCCTACGCCTTCCTGGCGAAGAAGGACCTGGACTACCGGGACATCGCCGAAAAGCTGAAGACGCAGAAGGCGGTGGGCGTGCCCTACACCGACGCCGAGATCGCCTCGGCCGCGGATGACCTGAAGGCCCAGGCCGACCCGTCCGCCAGCGACGCGACGCTCAAGGCTCACTACGGCGCCAAAGCCAACGCCCGCGATTACGACGGCGACCCGGACCGGATCACCGAAATGGACGCCCTGATCGCCTACCTGCAGATGCTCGGCACCCTGGTGGACTTCTCCACCTATCACGCCGACGCCCCAGCCAACCAACGGTGAGGTCATGAGCTACGAAACCGTCTCCCGTTTGGCCCAGCAAGGCGGGACCGTCTACTTCGTGATCCTTTTCCTCGGCGGCCTCGCCTACGCGTTCTGGCCGAAGAAGAAGGACGAGTTCCAGCGCGCCGCCCGTCTGCCGCTCGACGAGGAGGAGGGCTGAGATATGAGCCACGAAAAGGAAACCGACGCCCACTCCGGCATGGAGACCACCGGTCACGAGTGGGATGGGATCAAGGAACTCGACACGCCGCTGCCCCGCTGGTGGCTGTGGATCTTCTACGGCTGCATCGCCTTCGCGGCCGTCTACTGGATCCTGATGCCGTCCTGGCCGGGGATCACCGGCTACAGCCACGGACTGCTGCACGACTCCGCGCGGGCGAACGTGGTCAAGGACCTGGCGGGCCTGCAGGCCCAGCGGGCGACCGAGGCCAACCGGCTGAGCACCGCCTCGCTGGAGACGATCGAGAAGGATCCGCAGCTGCAGGCCTACGCCCTGGCGGTGGGCCAGTCGATCTTCGGCGACAACTGCGCAACCTGCCACGGCTCCGGTGGGACGGGCGGCAAGGGCTATCCGAACCTGCGCGACGACGTCTGGCTGTGGGGCGGCTCGCTGGAGGACATCCAGCGCACCATCACCTACGGCGTGCGGGCGGACGATCCCAACACCCGCTTCTCCCAGATGCCGTCCTTCGGCCGCGACAAGATCCTGCAGCCCGACCAGGTCTCTGACCTGACCGAGTACGTGGTGGCCCTGTCGCACCGCAAGGCCGACGCCGCCGCGGTCGCCCGCGCCGCCCCGGTGTTCCAGGCGAACTGCGCCGTCTGCCACGGTCCTCAAGGCCTGGGCAACCAAGCCATGGGCGCGCCCAACCTGACGGATTCGGACTGGCTCTACGGCGCCGACCGCGCCTCGATCCACGACCAGATCTGGAACGGCCACGGCGGGGTCATGCCGGCCTGGGGCCACCGGTTCGACGCCAACACTATCAAGGCGCTGACCGTCTACATCCACGCCAACGCCGGCGGCAAATAGGCCCGGAGTTCAAGTAAAAACCGTCATGGTCACCGTGATCGACACCAAGTCCGGACATTCGGACGGACCGCGTAAGGGACCGGTCTCGGTCGCCGCCTCGACCCGCGCCAAGGGCGCGGGCGGGCCCAGCCTCTACAAGCCGCGCACGCCGATCTATCCCAAGCTGGTCCACGGCCGCTGGCGGATGGTGAAGTGGGCGCTGCTGGTGATGACGCTGGCGATCTACTACGTCACGCCGTGGCTCCGGTGGCATCGGCCGGAGGGCCTGCCGCAGCAGGCCGTCCTGGTCGATTTCGCCGGCCGGCGGTTCTATTTCTTCGCCATCCAGCTGTGGCCGCAGGAGGTCTATTTCATCACCGGGCTGCTGGTGGCGGCGGCCTTGGCCCTATTTCTGGTCAGCGCCCTGTTCGGGCGGCTGTGGTGCGGCTACGCCTGCCCGCAGACCGTCTGGACCGACCTCTACATCGTCGTCGAGCGTCTGTTCGAAGGCGACCGCAACGCGCGGATGAAGCTGGACGCCGCCCCACTGTCCTTCGACAAGGCATGGCGCAAGTCGGGCAAGCACCTGGTGTGGATCGCCATCGCGGTGGCGACCGGCGGCGCCTGGATCCTCTACTTCCAGGACGCGCCGACGCTGTGGAGGCAGTTCTGGGTCGGCCAGGCGCCGGTCACCGCCTACATCTCGGTGGCGGTCCTGACCTTCACCACCTATTCGCTGGCCGGGACCATGCGCGAGCAGGTCTGCACCTACATGTGCCCCTGGCCCCGCATCCAGGGCGCGATGCTCGACGAGCATTCGCTTCAGATCACCTACCGCAACGACCGCGGCGAGCCGCGCGGACCGCACAAGAAGACCGAAGGCTGGGAAGGCCGCGGCGACTGCGTGGACTGCAACCAGTGCGTGGTCGTCTGCCCGATGGGGATCGACATCCGCGACGGGGCCCAGATCGAGTGCATCAACTGCGGGCTCTGCGCCGACGCGTGCGACGAAATCATGGTCCGCGTCGGCCGGCCCCAGGCGCTGATCTCCTACGACACCGACTCCGCGGTCGCCGACCGCGCGGCCGGACGCAAGCCGGTCTACAAGCTCGTCCGCGCCCGCACGATCTACTACGCCGCCGCCCTGGCGCTGGTCACCGGCCTGATGGTATGGGGCTTCGCGACCCGCAGCGCGGTGGTGTTCGACGTGCTGCGCGACCGCAATCCGACCTTCGTGCGGCTGCATGACGGTTCGATCCGGGATGGCTACACCCTCAAGGTCGCCAACCGCAGCTTCGAGCGCCAGACCTACGTCATCACCCTGACCGGCCTGCCCGCCGACAGCCTGAAGGTTCCCGGCCAGGACGTCACCACCGGCGCGCTCACCCTGACGGTCCCGGCCAACGAGGTCGATTCCCTGCGCGTGCTCGTCGCCGCGCCCCCCGAAGCCATCACCGCCGCCAGCATGCCGGTGGTCTTCCACCTGCGCGCCGGCAAGACGGCGGCGGATGTCCCGTCGGTCTTCCTTTCTGGAGCTGCGAATCCGCAATGAGCCTCGGCACCACTCGCCCCGCCTTCGTCATCAAGGGATGGCACGTCCTGGTCGCCTTGCTGGTCTTCTTCGGCGCCGACATCGCGGTCAACACCGTCTTCATGGTCACCGCCTACAAGACCTTCCCGGGCGAGACCTCGATCACGCCCTATGAAGACGGCCTCGCCTACAACAACGCCCTCGCCCAGCTGCATGACCAGGAGAGCCGCGCCTGGCGCATCACCGCCGCCGCGACCGATGGCGGCCTGCTTCAGGTCCAGGCCTACGACAAGGCCGGCGCGCCGCTGAAGGCGCTGCGGGTGAGCGGCGAGCTCCTGCGCCCGGCGACCGAGACCGGCCGGCGCAGCGTCGCCTTCCATGAGACCGGACCGGGCGTCTACGCCGCCGACACGGGCGCGCTGAACGGCGCCTGGGACCTCGACGTCACCCTGATCGACGACCAGGGCCACAAGGCGCTGGCCGAGCGCAGACTGGTCCTGCCGTGACGACCGCCCTCGACGCCGACCTGAGCGGCTTCCTCGGTCACGAGGCGGCCGGGGCGGCGACGCTGGAGCTGCTGGTGCCCGGCGCCCGCTGCGCCGCCTGCATGGCCAAGATCGAGCGCGGGCTCGTCGGCCAGGCCGGCGTCAAGCAGGCGCGGCTCAACCTGACCACCCACAAGCTCAGCCTGACCTTCGACGGCCCGAGCGGCGATCCCGCCCGGGTCATCTCGGCGCTGGATCGCCTCGGCTACAACGCCAGCCTGTTCGATCCGGCCGAGGCCAAGGCGGCCGAGGACCGCGAGGGCCGCCGCCTGGCGCTGGCGCTCGGCGTGGCCGGCTTCGGCGCCGGCAACGTGATGATGTTCTCGGTGCCGGTCTGGGCCGGACTGTTCGGCCAGGAGCTGGAGCCGGCGACCCGGACGCTGATGTACTGGCTGTCGGCGATCGTCGCGACGCCCTGCGCCCTCTACGCCGGCATGACCTTCTTCCGGTCCGCCTGGTCGTCGCTGCGGCGCGGGCGAGCCAACATGGACGTGCCGATCTCTATCGGCGTGCTGCTGACCCTGGCCGTCAGCTTCTCCGAGACCATCCAGGGCGGCCGGCACGCCTATTTCGACGCGGCGGTCTCGCTGCTGTTCCTGCTGCTGATCGGCCGCTGGCTGGACCACAAGCTGCGGTCCAAGGCCCAGGGCGCCGCGCGCGACCTTCTGGCCCTGCAGGCGCCGGTGGCCTACCGGCTGGATGCCGCCGGGGTCGAGCGCGGCGTGCCGGTGGCGGAGGTCGTCGTCGGCGACCGGTTGGCGGTCGCGCCCGGCCAGCGCGTGCCGGTGGACGGCCGCGTGGAGACCGGCGCCTCGCTGCTGGACAACGCCCTGATCACCGGAGAGACCGCGCCTGCGGCCGTCGGCGCCGGCAGCCTGGTGCACGCCGGCGCCCTGAACCTCGACGGGCGCCTGGTCATGCGGGCCGAGGCGCAGTCGCAGGACTCGGCCCTCGCCGCCATCGCCCGGCTGATGGAGGCCGGCGCCCAGTCCAAGTCCGCCTATGTCCGGCTGGCCGACAAGGCCGCCGCCATCTATGTGCCGGTCGTGCACAGCCTGGCGCTGGCGACCTTCGTCGGCAGCTGGGCCCTGGGCCTTGGCCCGCGCGAGGCCCTGTTGCGCGCCGCCGCCGTGCTGATCATCACCTGCCCCTGCGCCCTCGGGCTGGCCGTGCCCGCCGTGCAGATCGCCGCGTCCGGCCGCCTGTTCCGCAAGCGGGTGCTGGTCAAGTCCGGCGCCGCCCTCGAACGTCTGGCCGAGGTCGATCATGTGGTGTTCGACAAGACCGGCGTCCTGACCGAGGGCCGCCCGCACCTGGCCGACGCGGCGCCCGCGCTGGTCGCCGCCGCCGCGCCGCTCGCCCGCGCCTCGCGCCACCCCCTGGCCCAGGCCCTGGCGCGCGAAGCCGGACCCGGCCCGGTCGCCGAGGACGTCAGGGAGACAGCCGGCCTCGGCGTCGAAGGCCTGATCGGCGGGCGCCGCGCCCGCCTCGGCCGCGCCGCCTTCCTGGGGATCGACGCCAGCCAGAGCCTGGAGACCGAACTGTGGTTCGGCTTCGACGCCGAGGCGCCGCAAAGGCTCGCCTTCGCCGACACCCTGCGCCCAGACGCGGCCCGCGCCGTGGCGGCGTTGAAGGCCCGCGGCCTCACGATCGAGGTGCTGTCCGGCGACGTGCCCGCCGCCGTCGCCCGCGCCGCCGAGGCCGCCGGGATCGAGCGCTGGCGCGCCGGCCTGACGCCGATCGAGAAGGCCGCGGCCATCGACAGTCTGAAGGCTGCGGGCCGCAAGGCCCTGATGGTCGGCGACGGCCTGAACGACGCAGCCGCGCTGGCCCGGGCCCACGCTTCCATGGCCCCCGGCGCCGCAGTCGACGCCAGCCAGAACGCGGCCGATCTGGTGTTCGAGGGCGAAGGCCTGATGGCCGTGGTCGACGCGATCGACGTCGCCCGCGCCGCCAAGCATCGAGCGCTGGAGAATTTCGGCTTTTCGGCGCTCTATAACCTCGTCGCCGCGCCGGCGGCGGTGTTCGGCCTGATCAACCCCTTCATTGCGGCCATCGCCATGTCCGGCTCGTCATTGGTCGTGACGCTCAACGCGCTGCGCATGAACCTGGAGGCCCGCCGATGAGCATCATCCTGGTCCTGGCTCCCGCGTCGGTGATGTTGGCCCTGCTTGGGCTGGGCGCCTTCTGGTGGACGGTGAAGTCCGGCCAGTACGACGATCCGGCCGGCGACGCCGCGCGGATCCTGAACGACCAGTTGGACGACCGCCCCCTTTGATCCAGGTCAGGGCGCGATCCCTGGCTTTCGGCAGGGTGCGGACGTTCCGATCGACCAAGGCTCTTGCATGAACGTCCTGAATCCCGCCGCGGCCCTGCGCCTGCGCCAACTCGCCCTGCTGCCCCATTACGACACGCGCGCGCCGCGCTACACCAGCTATCCCACGGCCGTTCAGTTCACCCCGCACATCGGCCCGCAGCAGCAGGGCGAGTGGCTGGAAGCCCTGGCGCTGGACGCGCCGGTCTCGATCTACGCGCACATCCCCTTCTGCGCGCGGCTGTGCTGGTACTGCGGCTGCAACACCCGCGTGGTGCACCGGGGCGAGTCGATCCGCGACTACGTCGTCCTGCTGCGCGACGAGATCGGCATGGTCGCCCGCCGGCTGCCCGGACGGGCGCGGGTCGGCTCCATCCACCTCGGCGGCGGCACGCCCAACATGCTGACGCCGGACGACCTGTCGGTCCTGTTCGGCACGCTGCGCGAGGACTTCGACGTCGAGGACGCCGCCGAGATCGCCGCTGAACTCGATCCCGCCCAACTCACCGCCGAATGGGCCCGCGCCGCCGCCGGGCATGGCCTGAACCGCGCCAGCCTTGGGGTGCAGGATCTGTCGCCGGCCGTCCAGGCCGCCGTGAACCGGCACGAGCCGTTCGAGGTGGTCGCCGGCGCGGCGGCCATGCTGCGCGCGGCGGGCGTCTCGGCGCTGAACTTCGATCTGATGTACGGCCTGCCGCGGCAGACGATCGCGGACGTGCTGAACACCCTCGACCAGGTGCTGACGCTCAAGCCGTCGCGCATCGCCCTGTTCGGCTACGCCCACGTGCCCTGGATGAAGTCCCACCAGAAGCTGCTCGACGAGGCCGAGCTGCCAGACGGCGCCGAGCGGCTCGAGCAGAGCCAGATCGCCGCCGAACGGCTGGCGTCGGAGGGCTATGTCGAGGTCGGCATCGACCATTTCGCCCGGCCGGACGATTCCATGGCCGTCGCCCTCAAGGCGCGCACGCTGCACCGCAATTTCCAGGGCTACACCACCGACCAGGCCGGCGCGCTGCTGGGCTTCGGCGCCTCGGCGATCAGCCGGCTGCCGCAGGGCCTTGTCCAGAACCAGCCTTCGGAGCTGCTGTGGCGCGCGGCGATCTCCGAGGGCCGGCTGGCGACCGCCCGCGGCGTCGAATTGACGGACGAGGACCGGTTCCGGGGCGAGGTGATCGAGCGGCTGATGTGCGATCTCGAGGTCGACCTGGACGCGGTCGCCGCCCGCCACCACCGCCGCGCGGGCGAACTGGCCGGCGCCGTCGCCGGCCTGGCGCCGCTGGAGGCGGACGGCGTGGTCGAGCGCCACGGCCAGATGGTCCGCATCACCGAGCTTGGCCGCCCGTTCGTGCGCACAGCCTGCGCCCAGTTCGACGCCTACCTCGACTCCGCCGCGCTCAGGCACTCTCGCGTCGTCTGAGCCGCTATAGGTCCAGCAGGTGCGCCCGCTCGTTCAGGGCGACGACGTTGCGCTGGCCGCCGCGGGCGCAGAGATAGCGGTGCACGCTCGCGTAGCCCGGCTCGAAGAACAGCCGCGGGGTCATGCCGAGCACATGGGCGGTCCAGACGTTGATCACCCCGCCGTGGCAGAAGACCGCCACGGTCTTCGACGGATTGGCCGCGATCATCTCCTCCAGCGCCGCGACCACCATCGCCTGGAAGGCGGCGATGTCCTGGCCGCCGCCGCCCTCGACGAAGCTCTTCCAGGCCGCGTAGTCCTCCCGCTTCAGCACCTCCAGCGGAACATAGGCGCCGGAGCCGCGGTCGAACTCGACGACGCCGGGATGGGTCCGGACCTGGTGGCCGCCCAGCGCGGCGTAGGGCTCGGCCGTCTGCACAGCCCGGCGCATCGGGCTGGCGTAGACCGCCTCGATCTTCTCGCGCGCCAGCCACCTGGCGACCTTGTGAGCCTGCTCCTGGCCTTCGGGCGCCAGCGGCGGGTCGTCGGTGATGTCGCTGCGCTCGGGCAGACCGTGGCGGATGAGAACCAGTTCCATCGAGCGTCCGACGTCCTCCTGCTGACATCCGGTGGTTAGCCCGGCTGGACTGGCGTGCGAAAGCCCTGGCCGAGGGGCGCATTCATACCCGGTTCACCGCGCGATTGATCTGTATGATGGCTGGCAGGACCGATGCCGACGCATCGGATCATGGGGAGACGCGCTATGCATGAACACGGTCTGATCGCCTGGCTGATCATCGGCGTCATCGCCGGATGGCTCGCCGGCACCTTCGTCAAGGGCGGCGGTTTCGGCCTGATCGGCGACATCATCGTCGGGATCATCGGCGCCTTCATCGGCGGTTGGCTCGCCGCCCGCCTGGGCGTCCACATCGGGACCGGCATCATCAGCTCGATCATCACCGCGACGATCGGGGCGGTGATCCTGATCGTCATCCTTCGGCTCGTCCGACGAGCCTAGCCCCCTGGAACGGCGCCGCGATATTTCATCACACCATTGCCTCTGCTAGAGAGCGGCGATGGAGAGATTGATCGGCGTCGACTGGGGGACCAGCAATCTGCTGCAACGCGATCCTGCCGGGCGCCATCGCCACCGACATCAACAAGGATGACCTGAGCGATCCGGCCAAGCGGGCCTACATGGAGCGCCGCATCCCGCTGGGCCGGCAGGGCGCGCCCGAAGACTGCGCCGGCCCCATCGTCTTCCTGGCCTCGGACATGGCGCGCTACTGCACGGGCTCGGCCCTGCTGGTGGACGGCGGCCTGTTCGTGAACCTGCAATAGGCGGCCCTGTCTTGCTCGTTTCGCTGTTCATCACCTGCTTCAACGACGCCCTGTTCCCGCAGACGGGGCAGGCGGTGGTCACCGTGCTGGAGCGGCTGGGCTGCGAGGTCGCCTTTCCCGAGGCCCAGTCCTGCTGTGGCCAGATGCACAACAACTCCGGCTATCAGCAGGAAGCGGTCAGCCTGGTGCGCCGGTTCGTCGAGGTGTTCGAGGACGCCGAGGCGATCGTCGCGCCCGCGACCTCCTGCGTGGCCATGATCCGCGGCCAGTACCCGCGCTTGGCGCGCGCGGCGGGCGACGCCAAATTGGAACGGCGGGTCGCGGCCCTGGCGCCGCGGGTGTTCGAGTTCACCGAGTTCCTGACCGACAGGCTGGGGATCGAGGACGTCGGCGCCTACTACCCCCACCGCGTGACCTACCATTCCTCCTGCAATTCGCTGCGCGCGCTGGCGCTGGGCGACCGGCCGCTGCGGCTGTTGCGGGCGGTGCGCGGCCTGGAGCTGGTCGAGCTTGCGTGGGCCGAGGAATGCTGCGGCTTTGGCGGGACCTTCGCGGTCAAGAACGCCGAGACATCGACCGCCATGCTGGCCGACAAGCTGCGCCATGTGCTGGACACCGGCGCCGAGGTCTGCACGGCCGGCGACAACTCCTGCCTGATGCACATCGGCGGCGGGCTTTCGCGCCAGCGCACCGGCGTGCGCGCCGTCCACCTGGCCGAGATCCTGGCCTGCACCGAACAGACGGCGCCCGCGTCATGACCGCCGAGACCTTCCCCCAGCGCGCGCACCGCTCGCTGCGCGACAGCCAGCTTCGCCGCAACCTGGCCAAGGCGACCTCGACCATCCGGACCAAGACCGCCAAGGTTTCGGCCGAACTGCCGGACTGGGAGGCGCTGCGCGACGCCGGCCAGGCGATCAAGCGGGAGACCCTGGCCGAACTGGACCGCCACCTGGTCGCGCTGGAGGAGAGCGTCACCCGGGCGGGCGGCGTGGTGCACTGGGCCGCCGACGCCGCGGAGGCGCGGCGGATCATCGTGGGCCTGGCCAAGGCCCACGGCGCCGAGCAGGTGATCAAGATCAAGTCGATGACCACCGACGAGGTCGAGCTCAACCCGGCGCTGGAGGCGGCCGGTATCCGCCCCTTCGAGACCGACCTCGCGGACATGATCGTGCAGATGGCGCACGAGAAGCCCAGCCATCTCCTGGTGCCGGCGATCCACAAGAACCGCTCGGAAATCGGCGCCCTGTTCCGCGACCAGATGGATCGGCCGGACCTGTCCGACCAGCCGGGTGACCTGACCAGGGCCGCCCGCGCCTATCTGCGCGACAAGTTCATCGAGACCCCGGTCGCCATCTCCGGCGCCAACTTCGCCGTCGCTGAGACCGGCTCGGTGGTGGTGGTCGAGAGCGAGGGCAACGGGCGCATGTGCCTGACCCTGCCCAAGGTGCTCATCTCGATCATGGGCATCGAGAAGGTGCTGCCGGAATGGGAGCACCTGGAGGTCTTTCTGCAGTTGCTGCCGCGCGCCTCGACCGGCGAGCGGATGAACCCCTACACCTCGATTTGGACCGGAACGCAGGCCGGCGAACGGCGCGCCGGCGACGGACCCGGCGAATTCCACCTCGTGCTGCTGGACAACGGCCGCTCGAAGATCCTGGCCGACGAGGCGGCGCGCGCCACCCTGCACTGCATCCGTTGCTCGCGCTGCCTCAACGTCTGTCCGGTCTATCAGCGGGCCGGCGGCCACGCCTACGACAGCATGTACCAGGGACCGATCGGGGCGATCCTGACACCGCAGCTCAAGGGCCTGGACGCGGCCGGCTCCCTGCCCTTCGCCTCAAGCCTGTGCGGCGCATGCCAGGAGGTCTGCCCGGTCCGCATTCCGATCCCCGACATCCTGGTGCATCTGCGCGGCCGGGTCGTCCGCGAGGGCCACGCCGGGCTCGGCGAAGGCCTGGCGATGAAGGCGGCCGGGACCTTGTTCGACCATCCGGCCCTGATGGCGCTCGCCCTGTCCATGGGCCGGGCCGCACAGGCGCCCCTGGCCCGCGACGGGCGGATCGAGCGCCTGCCGCCGCCGCTGGACGGCTGGAGCCTCGGACGCGATTTCCCCGCCCTGCCCAAGGAAAGCTTCCGCGCCTGGTGGAAGCGGCGGAAGGCCTCCCGATGAGCGACCGCGAAGCCGTACTGGCCGCCGTGCGCGCCGCCCTGGGCGCTGCGCCCGCGCCATCGCCCGCCCAGAGCGCCTACCGCCGGAAGGGCGAGATGGACGCGGCGGCGGCGCAGGCCCGCTTCCTCGAGCGGCTGGCCGACTACGACGTCCACGTGGAGGTGCTGGACGACGTCCAGGCCATCGCGCCCACGGTCGCGCGCCGCATGGCCGAGCGGGAGACCGTCACCCTGGCGATCCCGGCCGACCTGCCGCGCGCCTGGATTCCCGAGAACGCCCGGGTGCTGGCGGACGACGCCCTGCCCTATCCGGCGCTCGACACCCGCCCCAGCGTCCTGACCGGCTGCGCGCTCGCCATCGCCGAGACCGGCACGGTGGTGCTCGACGCCGGCGCGGCCCAGGGCCGGCGGGCGCTGACCCTGCTGCCGGACCATCACCTGTGCGTCGTCTTCGCGCGCCAGGTCGTCGAGACCGTGCCCGAAGCCCTGCAGAACCTGAAGGCCGCGGTCGACGCCGGCCGGCCGCTGACCTTCTTCTCCGGCCCCTCGGCCACGGCGGATATCGAGTTCGACCGGGTCGTCGGCGTCCACGGCCCGCGCGCGCTGGACATCCTCCTGGTCCGCGACTGAAGCCGCGAAAGCCTCTCGGCGTTGACGCAGATCATGTCGGCCGCTCGCCGGGCGATGAAAATTCGTCTTCGCGAGCAGAGACCGGAGACGCCGTCATGGACGACAAGACGCTGCGCCAGCATGTGATTGACGAACTCGACTGGGAGCCGACCGTCGACGCGGCCAACATCGGCGTGGCCGCCAACAACGGGGTCGTCACCCTGACCGGCCATGTGTCGAGCTACGCCCAGCTGATCGCGGCCGAGGCGGCGGTCAAGCGGGTCAAGGGCGTGCAGGCCATCGCCCAGGAGATCGAGGTCCGCTTCACCGGCGCCGCCGCGCACAGCGACGAGGACATCGCCAGCCGCGCGGTCCTCTTGATGAAATGGAGCGCCGAGATCCCCAAGGACGCCATCCAGGTCAAGGTGTCCAAGGGCTGGATCAGCCTGACCGGCGATGTGGAATGGCAATACCAGCGCCAAGCCGCCGAGGACGCGGTGCGCAGCCTGGTGGGCGTGAAGGGGGTCAGCAACCTGATCACCGTCAGGCCGCGCGTGGCCGCCGCCGACGTGGCGCGCGGCATCCAGCAGGCCCTGGACCGCGACGCACGGCTGGAGGCTCAGGCGATCAAGGTCACTGTCGAGGACGGCAAGGTCCGCCTCGAGGGGCGCGTGCACAGCTGGTACGAGCGCGAGGCAGCCGAACGCGCCGCCTGGGCCGCGCCGGGCGTCGATGCGGTCGAGGATCACCTGGTCATCGGCTGAACGCCGGCCTCACGCCTCGAAAGCCCTCCCGAAGGCCTCCGCCGCCGCGATCACCTTGCGGTCGGAAAAGCGCGGGCCCGTGACGGTCAACCCGACCGGCAGGCCGTTCGGCCCCTTGAAGGCCGGCACGTTGACCGTCGGGACGTGCAGCAGGGTCCAGAGGCCGTTGAACACCAGGTCGCCCACGTCGCCCAGCCCCTCCGGCGCCTCGCCCACTGCGCTTGGGGCCAGGATCGCGTCGAACCCGCCGGCCAGGGCGTCGAACGCCGGGCGGCAGCGGGCGGCGGTGTCGTAGGCGCGTAGCAGGCCGGCGCGGTCGTAGCCGAAGGCGTTGTCCACCTGGGCCTTGAGGCTGGCTTCCAGCTCGCCGGGGTGGGCCCGGTCGTCGGCCAGGAAGGCGATGCGCGCTTCGGCCCGCATGATCAGGAGCTGCATCTCCGCCAACGCGTCGAACTCGGGCGGCAGATCGAGCTCGACCACCTCCGCGCCGGCCCGCCGCAGGGCCTCGGCCCCTGCCTCCAACGCCTGGCGCGTCTCGGGCGCCGCCCGGTCCCACACCGGCGTGCGGCAGACGGCGACACGGGCGCCGTTCAGCGCGAGCGGCCCGGCCGCGCCCGGCTCCGGGTCATAGGCGTCGTAGATCAGGCCCAGGTCGGCGGCCGAGCGGGCGAACCAGCCTATGGTGTCCAGGGTCACGGCGTTGAATTTGGCGCCCTCGCGGCTGACCACGCCCCAGGTCGGCTTGATCGCCCAGACGCCGCAGAACGACGCCGGCCGGATCACCGACCCGCCGGTCTGGGTGCCCAGGGTCACCGGCACATGGAAGTCGGCGACCGCCGCCGCCGAGCCGCTGGACGAGCCGCCCGGCGTGCGCTCCAGGTCGCGTGGATTGCGGGTCAGGGCGCGCCGGCCGCTGGCCGCGAACTCCACCGTGTCGGTCTTGCCGAAGATCACGGCGCCCGCCGAGCGCAGCAGGCTGACGCACGCCGCATCGATCGTGGGCCGCGCGGTGCGATAGAGCGGCGAATTGTGCCGGGTCGGCATGTCCTCGGTCTGGATGACGTCCTTGATCCCGACGGGCAGGCCGTGCAGCGGGCCGCCGGGTCCCGCCCGGTCGAGTTCGCGGGCCTGGGCGAGCACCAGGTCCGGATCGACGAAGGTCCAGGCGCGGACCTCGCCGTCGCGGGCGGCTAGCCGATCGAGGCAGGCGCGAGCCAGGCGCTCGGCGGACAGCTCGCCCGAGCGGATACGGGTGACGGCCTCGGCGGCGGTCAGTTCGGCAAGATCGGCGGTCACGAAGGCTCCTGGCCGGACGGGCTGGCGCTGGTTTCGACGAGACGCCGCCAGAGGCGCTGGGCGGCGGCGCGCCTCATGGTCCGGTCCCGATAGGCGACGATGGACATCGACAGCGACCAGCGCTCGTCGCCGAGCGCCACGAGCGCGCCCGGCTCCGCCGCCTCGGCCGTGCAGTCGGGCAGCCACGCGACGCCCAGGCCGGCGACCGCCATGGCGCGCAGCACGTCGGCCATGTCGCTCTCCAGCACCGGCGCCCCGTGCAGCGGGACCGGCGCGGCCTCCAGCACCTGCTCGACCATCCGGCCGAGATAGGCGCCGGGCGAATACATCAGGAGCGGAATCGGATGGCGCGCCGTCCCGGTCCAGGCGCCTGGCGCCCGCGCGATCAGCGCCGGCGCCGCGTAAGGCCGCAGCCGCTCGCGCCCGATGACCAGGCGCTCGTACTGCTCGGCCGAGAGCTGCACCGGCTGCTGCGGATTGTGAAAGCAGATCAGAAGGTCGACCCCGCCCGCGACCAGGGCGGTGACCATGTCGTGCACATTGCCGGTGGTGATGGCGTAGCGGATCGGGCCGGCCGCGGCCCACTCGGCGCTCCAGCCGGCGAGCCGGCCGGTGGCGAGGGCGTGCGGCAGGGCGATACGAACCTGGTCTCGCGCCGGGCCGGCCTCGCCCGACAACTCGGTGCGCGCCTCGGACATCTGGCTGAGGATATCGACGGCGCGGTCGCGGAAGCGCTCGCCCTCGGCGGTCAGGCGCGTGGGGAAGACGCTACGGTCGATCAGCGTCACCCCTAGCCAGGCCTCCAGAGCCATGATCCGTCGGCTGAAGGCGGCCTGGGAGGCGTTTCGGCTCTCGGCCGCGCGGGTGAAGTTGCCGGTCTCCGCGACGGTCAGGAAATCCTGCAGCCAGCCGATGTTCATACGGGAACAGGGTCCGGCCGGGCGCGGGACGCGGCGACGCAGGCTTCGGCCAGGGCCAGGGTCGCATCGACACAGTAGCCGCCGAGTGAGCCGCCCGCCATCGCCAGCGGCAGTTCAGTGCAGGCCAGGAGCAGGCTGCGCGCGCCGCCCGCCAGGAGCCGCCGTGCGGCGCTTTCCGCCTCGGCGCGGCCGGGTCGGCCGGCCTTCACCGCGGCGATGGCCGCGTCGATCGCGGCCTGGGCCTCTTCATCCGGCAGGACCAGCGCGCCGAGACGCGCCTGGTAGAGCCCCGAGGCCAGGGTTCCGCGCGTCGCCATCAGCCCGACGGGCGCGCCGCGCCGTCCGGCCAGCTTGGCCGCCGCGGCCTCGGCGATATGCAGGATCGGCCGCTCGCAGACCCGCGAGAGCCGCGCATGCCAGTGGTGGGCGGTGTTGCAAGGGATGGCGAGCACCTCGGCGCCGGCCTGCTCAAGCACCTTCAGCCCCTCCAGCATCGGCCGGAACGGCCCATCGCCGCCCGCCAGTATCGCCTCGCTGCGATCAGGGATCTGCGGCACGTTGCGCACGATCACCGGCACGTGGTCCTGGTCGCGCACGGCGGGGGTGGCGGCGATGATCTTGGCCAGGAAGTCCACGGTCGCGGCCGGCCCCATACCGCCGAGGACACCGATGGTACGCTGGCGCTGAACGGGCTCGGACATCCCCGAAACCTAGGCCGGACCGGCGCCGAATGGCCAATGCCGAAATCACATCATGCAAATTTTGCATCACGGCTGACGCTGCCGGCTCGTGCGGCGCCATTCGACTGTCGTCGAACATCCCCATACAGATGGCTGGACAGGGGAGGACTCGGCGTGGCGCATCTGGGTCAGGGACGGCGATGGGCGGCCGGCGCGGCGGTGCTGGCCGGGCTGGCGCTGGCTGGCGCCGCGGCCGCGGACGAGCTCACCCCGACCGGCCAGGTCCTGACCCCGACGGCGGCCGCCGGGGCGATCTTCCAGCCGCTGAATCCTGGTCTGCCGGACGCGCCCGGCTTCACCGCCGGCCAGGCCTCGGCGGTGGCCCTGTCGCCCAAGGGCCGCACCCTCCTGATCCTGACCAGCGGCTTCAACCGCATGTTCGGCCCGGACGGCCAGATCGCGCCCAGCCAGTCGAACGAATACGTCTTCGTCTACGACGTCTCGGGCCCACAGCCGGTCAAGCGCCAGACGCTGACCGTTCCCAATAGCTTCATCGGCGTCGCCTGGGCGCCGGCGGGCGGGCGTTTCTATGTCTCCGGCGGGGTGGACGACGACGTGCTGAGCTTCGCCCTCGACAAGGGCCTCTTTCGCCAGACGCGACGCATCGCCCTCGGCCACAAGGACGGTGTTGGCCTGAAGAGCCGGCCGGAGGCGGCGGGCCTGGCCGTCAGCCCGGATGGCCGCCGGCTGCTGGTCGCCAACCTGCAGAACGATTCGGTGAGCCTGGTGGACCTGTCCACCGGTCGGGTCCGCGACAGCGACCTTCGTCCCGGCGCGATCGACCCCGCGCGCTCGGGCCAGCCGGGCGGCAGCTTCCCACGCGCCGTCGTCTTCGTCTCGGCGACACGGGCCTATGTGGCCAGCGAGCGCGACCGCGAGGTGATCGCCCTGGACGTCGGCCGGGCCGGCGCGCGGGTTGCGGCGCGGATCGCGACACGCGGCCAGCCCGTGGCCCTGCTGCCGGGCCCGGCGGGACGGCTCTACGCGGCCCTGGACAACAGCGACGCGGTGGCGGTGATCGACACCCGCGCGAACCGGATCATCGAGGAGATCCCGACCGCCGCGCCGCCGGGCGTTCTGGGCCCGGACCAGCGCCTCGGCGGGGCCGGGTCGAACAGCCTGGCGCTCTCGCCGGACGGGCGGACTCTGCTGGTGACCAATGGCGGTGAGAACGCCCTGGCCCTCGTCGCGCTGGACGCCAGGGCGGCGGGGCTGAAGGCGCGCAAGCGCGACGACGACGGCGATGGGGATGGCGACGACGACCAGGCCGAGGCGCGTTCGGCGGTGGTCGGGTTGATCCCCACCGGCTGGTATCCAACTGGGGTCGCCGTGAGGCCGGACGGGCGGCGAATCTATGTGGTCAACGGCAAGAGCAACGCCGGACCCAATCCGGACGCCTGCCGCAACAGCCTCAAGATCGGCCCCGGAGCGCAGAACGATTGCCGCGCCGCCAACCAGTACGTCTGGCAACTGGAAAAGGCCGGCTTCCTGGCGCTGCCGGCGCCGTCCGCGGCCGAGCTTGGCCGGCTGACGCGGATCACCGCCGCCAACAACCACTTCCCCGGCGCAGGGCCGGCGCGGGTCGACGAGGCGACGCTGCGCTTCCTGCGCCAGCACATCCATCACGTGATCTACATCGTGAAGGAGAACCGCACCTACGATCAGGTCCTGGGCGACCTGGAAGTCGGGAACGGCGATCCGCGCCTGGCGGTGTTCGGCCGGGCGATGACGCCCAACCAGCACGCCCTGGCCCGCCAGTTCGTCGACCTGGACGCCTTCTTCGACAGCGGCGAGAGCAGCAACACCGGCTGGAACTGGACCACGGCGGCCAGGACCAACGACTTCACCGAGCGCGAGGCGCCGGTGAACTACGCCCAGCGCGGCCTGCAGTACGACCAGGAGGGCGACAACCGGGACCTGAACATGGGCCTGGCGAGCGAAGCGGCGCGGATCGCGGCCAATCCCCTGGCGCCGAAGGATCCGAACACCCTACCCGGCGCCCGCGACGTGGCGGCCCCCGACGGGCCGGACGCGGCGGAGGGCCAGGGCTACATCTGGGACGGGGCGCTGAAAGCGGGGCTTTCCGTCCGCAACTGGGGCTTCTACGGCGACCTGACGCTGTACGACAAATCGGCGGGGGCGGCGCGCATCCCCCTGGAGCGCGATCCGCACAAGGCGGCGCTGACGGTCTTCACCCCGACCAAGGCGGCGCTGATGGCCGTGACCGACCCCTATTTCCGCGGCTTCGACCAGGCCTTTCCCGACTACTGGCGGTTCAAGGAATGGGAGCGGGAGTTCGACGGCTTCGTCGCCAAGGGCGAGGCGCCGAGCCTGATGCTGGTGCGCCTGCCGCACGACCACACCGGCGGCTTCGCCGAGGGCCTCGACGGGGTCAACACGGTCGAGACCGAACTGGCGGACAACGACTACGCCGTCGGCCTGCTGGTCGAGAAGGTCTCCAAGAGCCCCTTCGCCAAGGACACCCTGATCGTCGTGGTCGAGGACGACGCCCAGGACGGGCCGGACCACGTCGACGCCCACCGCGCCCCGGCGTTCATCGTCGGGCCGTACGTCAAGCAAGGGGCCGTGATCTCGACGCGTCACACGACGGTGGACATGGTGCGGACCATCGAGGCGGTGCTGGGCGTCGCGCCGCTCGGCCTGAACGACGCCCTGGCGCAGCCGATGAGCGACGTCTTCGACCCGGCCCAGGCGGACTGGCATTACGAGGCGAAGGTCCCGGCGATCCTGCGGACCACGGCCCTGCCGCTGCCACCGCAGACGGCCGCCGAGACCCACTGCCCCGCCCCGCCCGGCCGATCGAGCGGATACTGGGCGGCAGCCATGGCCGGCCAGGACTTCAGCCGCGAGGACCACCTGAACACGGCCGTCTTCAACCAGGCGCTCTGGCGGGGCTTGCGCGGTGCGGCGCCCTATCCGGCGAGCCGGGACGGCCGCGACCTGAGCCAGGGCCGTCCCGCCCTTCTGTCCGCGGCGGGCGTCGATCTCGCCTGTGACTAGGCCTCGATGATCACCTTCAGCGCCTGAGTGGCCGCCGCGCGGCCGAAGGTGTCGTAAGCGTTCAGGATGTCGTCCAGCTTGAAGCGGTGGGTGATCAGCCGGGTCGGGTCGATCTTCTTGGCCTGAACCGTCTTCAGCAGCATGGGCGTCGTCACCGTGTCCACCAGGCGGGTGGTGATGGTGATGTTCTGCGACCACAGGGTCTCGAGGTGCAGGTCGACCTTCGAGCCGTGCACGCCGATGTTGGCGATCACCCCGCCCGGCGCGACCAGCGCCTGGCAAAGCTCGAACGTCGCCGGCACGCCGACCGCCTCGATCGCCGCGTCCACGCCGCGCCCGCCGGTGAGCGCCTTGACCGCCTCAACCGCCTTGCCGTCCGAGCTGTTGATGATCTGGGTCGCGCCGAACCGCAGGGCGACCTGGAGCCGGTTGTCGTCCAGGTCGATCATGATGATCTCGGCCGGCGAATAGAACTGCGCCGTGAGCAGGGCCGCCAGGCCGATCGGGCCCGAGCCGACGATCGCCACGCTCGATCCCGGCGAGACCTTGCCGTTGAGTACGCCGCACTCGAAGCCGGTGGGCAGGATGTCGCTGAGCATCACCAGCGCCTCCTCGTCCGCGCCTTCGGGGATGCGGTAGAGGCTGGTCTCGGCGTGGGGGATGCGGACGAACTCGGCCTGGGTGCCGTCGATCTCGTTGCCGAGAATCCAGCCGCCGGTCTCGCAGTGGGAGTACATGCCGCGCCGGCAGTAGTCGCACTTGCCGCAGGCGGTGATGCAGGAGATCAGCACCCGGTCGCCCGGCTTGAACGCCGACACGCCGCCGCCCACGGCCTCGATCACCCCGACGCCTTCGTGGCCGAGAATCCGGCCCGGCGCGCAGGTGGCGACGTCACCCTTCAGGATGTGCAGGTCGGTGCCGCAGATGGTGGTTCGGGTGATCCTGACGATCGCATCGCCCGGGGCCTGGATCTGCGGCTTCGGCCGATCCTCCAGCGCCTTGTTTCCGGGACCGTGATAGACGAGGGCTTTCATGGGGAGCGCTCCAGCGATGTGGTTGGCGCCGAAACCCTTGGCGCCCGCGATCGGCGCCCGCCTTGATCTATATCCTTTTTGCCGCCTCAACCGACCGGGATGACGTCCACCGCGACGCTGACCGCCTGCTCGCCGCCGCCGAGGATCACGCCGTCGATCGGGGCGACATCGGCGTAGTCGCGGCCGACCGCCAGTTCGATGTGCTCGTCGCCGACGACCAGGGCGTTGGTCGGGTCGAAGTCGATCCAGCCGAGGTCTTCGCCGCACCAGAGGGATATCCAGGCGTGGGTCGCGTCCGCCCCCTGCAGCCGCGCCTTGCCCGGCGGCGGCACGGTGCGCAGATAGCCGCTGACATAGGCCGCCGGCAGGCCCAGGCCGCGCAGCGCTGCGATCATGATGTGGGCGAAGTCCTGGCACACGCCCCGGCGCGCGGCGAAGGCCTTGATCGCCGGCGTGGTCACCACCGTCGCCTTGGGGTCGTAGACGAAGTCGCGGTGGATGCGCTCGGACAGGGCCTTGGCGCTGGCCAGGATCGGCGCGCCGGCCCCGAAACAGTCTCGGCCGAAGTTGGTGAAGGCCTCCACCAGCGGCGTCATCGGCGTCGGGAACAGGAAGTGGGCCGGCGAGGCGTAGTCGAGCGAGCGGGCCGCGCAGGCCGCGTCGCGCACCGTCTCCCACTCCGGCGAGGCCTGGTCGGCGTCCAGCTTGCGACGCGTGACCGACACCCGCGATCTGGCCTCGATCTTCAGCTCCCGATGGGGCGCCTCGACCGTCACCGCCAGAACGCGCTCGCCGAAGGCCCCGGTGCGGCCGGCCGTGGTGGCGGGCGGCGGGGTGATCTGGATCTCGTTCTTGAGCAGGTGCTGGCTGGCGGTGTCGGCGGGCGACAGGCGAAGCGCGCAGCGGGTGAAGTTCACCGGCGCCTGATAGCGGTAGGTCGTCAGGTGGCGGAGTTCGTAGATCAAGCCAGGGCGGTGTGTTTCGCCGCGGGCGCTGCGGTCGAGCCTTGCAGGAAATAGCGCGCGGCGACGGCTTCGGACAGGGCCATCAGCCGCTGTTCGACGGCGAGAATCTTGCCCGCCCCAAGGCTGGCGGCGTCCTCGGCCTCCACGTCGCTGGCGAGCTTGAGGATCAGCCGGCGCGGTTCTTCGAGCATGCCGTCTTCCAGCAGGGGCGGAAGGGCGGACAGGTGGTCGCGCAGCGAGGCGATCTGGAAGCCGGTCGAGCGGGGATTGAACGGGTCCAGCAGGACCAGATCGCGCACCGGCGACAGGGCCACGCCCTCCAGATAACGCGCCCGATAGGTGATCTGGCTGTCGGCCAGGTCCAGCAGAAGGTCGAGATCGTCCAGGGTCGCGTCGTCAGCCGCGAAGCTGCGGGTGAAGCGGCAGGTGTTGATCCCCCGCTCGATGCGGCGGCCCATGTCGAAGAAGCGCCAGCCGGCGAGCCGGTTCATGTCCTCCTGGGCGAGGCCGGACAGGGCGGCGAACACCTGGAGGGTCGTCTCGGCCCGCTCCAGGGCGTTGGTCTCGGTCACCGGCGTCGGCCCGTTGTCCGCCAGGCGACTTTCGAGGTCGACCAGAAGTTTCCAGAAGTCGGCCGACAGCCGCTCGCGGGTGCTGGCCGCCGCACGCCGCGCCGCCTGCACCAGGCCGATGACCGAACCGACCGCCCGCTCGTCGCGCAGGGTGTTGGCGGCGGCCATCCAGGCCGGGCCGGCCAGGGCGTCCTTGCGGATCGCGCCCCAGGCGAACAGCAGGCCCTTGAGCCGCGCCAGGGTCTCGCCGGCGCTGTGCAGCGCCGCCTCGGACTCCATCAGGCTCGTGCACAGGCTGCGCACCAGCCGCACCGTCGCCTCGGCCCGTTCGAGGTAGCGGGCCAGCCAATAGAGGTTGTCGGCCGCGCGGCTCGGCAGATGACCGGGGATGCGACGCACCTTGACGTCCTCGCGGCCGGCCATCAGCGAGACCCGCTCGACCGGCTGGTCGGAGATCACCCAGACGTCCGCCGCCTCGGCGCCCTCGCCCATCGAGATCGCCCGTGCGTCGGCCCGGTCCGAGGTGCGGCAGAAGCCGCCGGGCATCACCCGCCAGCCGTCCTTGGTCGCCGCCGCATAGACGCGCAGCACGAAGGGGCTGGGGCTCAGGCGCCCGTCGCGCCAGGCCGGCGTGGTGGACAGCCGCACCACCTCCTGGCCGACGAAATCGAACGGCCGGTCGCGAATCGCGGCCAGCAGCGACGCGCGCTCCTCGCCGCCGAGGTCGGCGACCAGGGTGGGACCCGCCCGCTCGCTCCCGCGGCCCTCCTCGCCGAAGGCGCCGGCGATCGCCAGCTCGTCGATACGGCCGGCGACCAGGTCCCGCTCCGCCGGCTGGCCGCACCACCAGGTGGCGATGTTGGGCAGCTTCAGGTCCTCGCCCAGGAGCCGCTGCGCCAGCGCCGGCAGGAAGCCCAGGAGCGCCCGCGATTCGACGACGCCGGAGCCGGGCATGTTGGCGACCGCCACCCCGCCGGCCCGCAGCGCCTCCACCAGCCCCGGCACGCCCAGGCGCGAGGCGCTGTTCAGCTCCAGCGGATCGATGAAGTCGGCGTCGATGCGCCGCCAGATGACGTCCGCGCGCTTGAGGCCGGCGATGGTGCGGACGAACACCCGCCCGTCGCGGGCCACCAGGTCCTCGCCCTCGACCAGCAGGAAGCCGAGGTAGCGGGCCAGGTGCGCCTGTTCGAAATAGGTCTCGCTGTAGGGCCCGGGCGTCAGCAGGCAGATGCGCGGCTCGCTGCGGCTGGCGGCCTCGGCCAGGCCGTCGCGGAAGTCGCTGAAGAAGGGCGCCAGCCGCTCGACGTTGGTGGCGTTGTAGAGGCCCGGGTAGGCGCGAGACAGCACCAGCCGGTTCTCCAGCGCATAGCCCGCGCCCGACGGCGCCTGCGCCCGGTCGTCCAGCACCCACCAGCGCCCGTCAGGCCCGCGGCCGAGGTCGACGGCGTAGAGGTTCAGCCAGCGCCCGCCCGGCGGTTCGACTCCACGGACCGCCCGGATGAAATCGGGGCTGCCGGTGATCGCCGCGGCCGGCAGGTGGCCCTCGGTGACCAGGCGGGCGGGGCCGTAGATGTCGCGCAGCAAGGCTTCGAGCAGGCTCGCGCGCTGCTGCACACCCTCGACGATCTGGCGCCACTCCGCCGAGCCCAGGAGCAGCGGCAGGGGATTGATCGGCCAAGTCCGTTCGCTGTCCTCACCATAGATGCGGTAGGAGACGCCCGTGTCGCGGATGTGCCGGGTGGCGAGCTCGAATCGCTTCTCGAGCTCCTCGCCCGGCAGCTCCGCCAGGCCCCCGAGGAACTTCAGCCAATAGTCGCGCGGCCGCCCGTCGGCGCCGATCAGCTCGTCCGGCGTGTCCGGCAGCGGCCGATAGGCCGAGAGCCAGTCGGTCAGCCGCGCCTCGTCGCGTACGCGCCTCGCCATGGACAGGTCAGCCGCCAATCGCGGTTCTCAGGTCTAAAGTCATCGGAAACTCGCCCCGGGCCTCCTCGCGCGGCGGCGCCACGCGGCCGGGAGTATGGCCGTGGTCCTGGAACCGCGCCAGCCTGCGCGCCTGGGCCTCGTAGGAATTCACCGGATAGGTGTCGTAGCTGCGCCCGCCCGGGTGGGCGACATGGTAGACGCAGCCGCCGAGCGAGCGCTGGTTCCAGCGGTCGATCACGTCGAAGGTGAGCGGCGCGTTGACCGGCAGGGTCGGGTGCAGGCCACTGGGCGGCTTCCAGGCCTTGAACCGCACGCCGGCGACGTGTTCGCCGACCTCGCCGATCGGGGTCATCGGCAGGACCCGGCCGTTGCAGGCGATGACGTGCTTCTCTGGAACGAAGCCCTGGGCCCGCACCTGCAGCCGCTCCACCGACGAGTCGACGTAGCGCACGGTGCCGCCGGGCGCGCCCTCCTCGCCCATCACGTGCCAGGGCTCCAGCGCCTGTCGCAGCTCCAGCGTCACGCCACCGTGCTGGACCTGGCCCAGGATCGGGAAGCGGAACTCGCGCTGGGCCTCGAACCAGACCGGATCGAAGGCGTAGCCGGCCTGGCGAAGGTCGCCCAGCACCTCCATGAAGTCGCGCCAGACGAAGGCGGGCAGCATGAAGCGGTCGTGCAGGGCCGTACCCCAGCGCACCAGCCTGCCGTCCTGCGGCTCGCGCCAGAACCAGGCGATCAGGGCGCGGACCAGAAGCTGCTGGGCCAGGCTCATGCGCGCGTCGGGCGGCATCTCGAAGCCGCGGAATTCGACCAGACCCAGCCGGCCCGTCGGGCTGTCCGGCGAATAGAGCTTGTCGATGCAGATCTCGGTGCGGTGGGTATTGCCGCCGACGTCGACCAGCAGGTTGCGGAACAGCCGGTCGACCACCCAGGGCGCGGGCGCATCCCCCACGCCCGGCGCAGGCACGTGGCTGAGGGCGATCTCCAGTTCATAGAGGCTGTCGTGCCGGGCCTCGTCGATCCGCGGCGCCTGGCTGGTCGGGCCGATGAACAGGCCCGAGAACAGGTAGGACAGCGAGGGGCGCCGCTGCCAGTAGAGCACGAGGCTCTTGAGAAGGTCGGGCCGGCGCAGGAAGGGCGAATCCTCCGCCCGCGCCCCGCCGACCACGACGTGGTTGCCGCCGCCGGTGCCGGTGTGGCGACCGTCGGTCATGAACTTGTCGGCCCCGAGCCTGATCTGACGCGCCTCTTCGTAGAGGGTCGTGGTGATGTCGACCGCCTCGCGCCAGCTGTGCGCCGGCTGGATGTTGACCTCGATCACGCCGGGATCTGGCGTGACCTTGATCACGTTCAGTCGCGGATCGTCGGGCGGCGGATAGCCCTCGATGCGCACCGGCTGGCCCAGCGCCGCCGCCTCGGCCTCGACCGCCGAGACCAGCTCCAGATAGTCCTCCAGCGCCTCGACGGGTGGCATGAAGACACTGACCACGCCGTCGCGCGGCTCGAAGGTCATGGCCGTTCGGACCACGCCGAGCACGCCGCCCCGCTGCTCGTTGCGCGCCTGCGCCGCCGGCCCGCGCGGGGCTGCGGCCGGGGCCGAATGGTTGTAGCTCGGCAGCGGTCCGCGCGGGGCGAAAGGATCCTGCGGGATCACATGGTCCCGCTCGTCGTCCGGCGTCCACGGCAGGGCGTCCAGCGGCAACCGGAAGCCGACCGGCGAATCGCCTTCGATCAGGAACAGCCGGCCGCGCCGCAGCTTCCAGCGCTCGCTGCGCCAGCGGCGATCGGCGGCCTTGGCGTTCCAGCGCTGCACCGGCAGCACGAAGCCGGTCGGGCGGGAGAGGCCGCCGTCGAAGGCGCGCAGGATGCGGGCGCGGGCTTCCGGATCGTCGATCTTGGGGTCGGCCAGGTCGACGTTGGCCGGCAACTGCCCCTCCTTGCCGATCCAGCGCAGCGGGTCCTCGAAGGCCGGGGTGACGTAGTCCGGCTCGAGGCCGAGCGCCTCGGCGACCTGGGCGGCGAGCGCCTGGGCGTGCTCGACCGGGACATCCGGCGGGACCTCGGGCTCCGGCCGCTCGCGGGCGAAAAGCGCCGCGTCGCGCCACACCGGCTCGCCGTCCGTGCGCCAATAGAGGGCGAAGGCCCAGCGCGGCAGGCTCTCGCCCGGATACCACTTGCCCTGGCCGTAGTGCAGCATCCCGCCGGGGGCGAAGCGATCGCGCAGTCGCCGGATCAGGGCGTCGCCGAACGCCCGCTTGGTCGGCCCGACGGCGTCGATGTTCCACTCCGCCGCCTGGAAGTCGTCGATCGAGACGAAGGTCGGCTCACCGCCCATGGTCAGCCGCACGTCGCCGGCCACAAGGTCGCGGTCCACCGCCTCGCCCAGGGCGTCCAGGGCCCGCCAGCGGTCCTCCTCGAACGGCATGGTGATGCGCACCGGCTCGACCAGCCGGGTGACGCCCATCTCGAAGCCGAACTCGACGCCGGCCGGCTCGACCACGCCGCTGATCGGGGCTGCGGAGCGGTAGTGCGGGGTGGCGGCCAGCGGCAGGTGGCCTTCGCCGCAGAGCAGGCCCGAGGTGACGTCAAAGCCGATCCAGCCCGCGCCGGGCATGTAGACCTCGGCCCAGGCGTGCAGGTCGGTGAAGTCGTGGTCCGTCCCCCTCGGCCCCTCGATCGGGTCGATGTCGGCCTTGAGCTGGATCAGGTAGCCGGAGACAAACCGGGCGGCGAGGCCCAGCCGCCGCAGGACCTGGACCAGCAGCCAGGCGCTGTCGCGGCAGGAGCCCGACGCGAGCGACAGGGTCTCGTCCGGCGTCTGGACCCCGGCCTCCATCCGGATGACGTAGCGGATCTGCTGCTGCAGGCGGGCGTTGAGCTCGACCAGGAAGTCGACCGTGTTCGCCGCGCTCTTCGGCAGGCCGGCGACGAATCCGGCGAGCAACGGGCCCTCGTCCTCCGGTTCCAGATAGGGCTTGAGCTCCTTGGCCAGGTCCTCGGCGTAGGCGAAGGGGAAGGCCTCGGCATAGGGCTCGACGAAGAAGTCGAAGGGATTGATCACCGCCATCTCGGCGGTCAGGTCGACCTCGATCGAGAACTCGGTCGTCCGCTCGGGAAACACCAGCCGCGCCAGCCAGTTGCCGTGCGGGTCCTGCTGCCAGTTGATGAAGTGCTCGGCCGGGGTGATCTTCAGCGCGTAGGCTGGCACCTTGGTGCGGCAGTGCGGGGCGGGCCTCAGGCGGACCACCTGCGGACCCAGTTCGACCGGCCGGTCGTACCGGTAGCGGGTCAGGTGATGCAGCGCGGCGATGATCGTCAAACGCCCCTCCGTCCTTCTGCGCCGCCGACGGCCGACCCATGGGTCAAGGCCATCCGCGCGCCACAGGCAAGCGCGCGGCCGCCTGCGCCGCCTTGCCGCCGCCCCGGGGCGCCCGGCGCCGCATTTCGCGGCAGCGGCTGACGCCTGAGAGGCGCCGTCAGAAGGCGCGTCCGCTCCTTCGAGCGCAACCCGGCCTGCGTCAAGCGTGCCGACGTCGCGAGGCGGCGGCTTGGGCGCGGCGGGACGGGGGCCTATATGCGCACGTGACCTGCAAAGCGGCCCCGACTCGTTCATGACGCGTATCCTCGCCATCGAGGACGATGAGACCACCGCGCGCGAGATCGTCTCCGAACTCAGCCGCCACGGGTTCTCGGTCGAATGGGTGGCCGATGGCCGCCAGGGCCTAGTGCGCGCGGTCAGCGGCGAGTTCGACGCGGTGACGCTCGACCGCATGCTGCCCGGCGTCGACGGCCTGACCATCGTCAGCGTCATGCGCAACGCCGGCATCGAGGCGCCCGTGTTGATGATCAGCGCCCTCACCGAGGTCGACGAGCGGGTGCGCGGCCTGAGGGCCGGCGGCGACGACTACATGACCAAGCCGTTCGCCTCGGAGGAGATGGCCGCGCGGCTGGAGGTGCTGCTGCGCCGCGCCCGCCCGCAAGCGCGCCAGACGGTGCTGAGGGTCAAGGACCTGGAGCTGGACCTGGTCACCCGCGAAGTGCGGCGCGGCGGACGCGAACTGGGCCTGCTGCCGACCGAGTTCAAGCTGCTGGAGTTCCTGATGCGCAACTCCGGCCAGGTGCTCACGCGCACCATGATCTTCGAGGCGATCTGGGGCTATCATTTCGACCCGGGCACCAACCTGATCGACGTCCATCTGGGCCGGCTGCGGCGCAAGGTGGACCAGCCAGGGCTGGCGCCCCTGATCAAGACCATCCGCGGCTCGGGATATGCGCTCAATGCGACGTCCTGAAATCTGGCGAACGACGACCTTCCGCCTGGCGCTGGTCTATGGCGCGGTTTTCGCCGCCGGCGTGGTGGCCCTGCTCGGCCTGATCTACGCGAGCGCGGCCGTGTTCCTGACCCACCAGATGGACGAGATCGTCATCGGCCAGGCTCGCGCGCTGCAGTCCGTCCCCGCGGCCGCCCTGCCCGAGCAGATGCGCCAGGTCGAGACCCAGGACGTGCGCAACGTCAACTTCTATGGCCTGTTCTCCAGAGACGGCGCCTGGATCGCGGGCAACGTCAGGCGCCTTCCCGCCGACGTGCCGGTGAACGGTGTCCCGCGCGAGCTGCGCGGGCCGGGGTTCCAGCCGGGCGCGCGGGCTTTGGCCGAACGCCTGCCCTCCGGCGATATCCTGTTCGTGGGCTTCGACGCCAAGACCCTGTCGGGCTTGCGGACCATCATCCTGGCCTCGCTGATCTGGAGCGGGGCGCTGATCATCATCCTGGGCCTCAGCCTGGGCGCGGCGCTCAGCCTCGGCCCGCTCAGGCGCATCCGGGCGGTGCAGGCGGCGAGCCTGCCGATCCTCGACGGCGACGTCAGCGCGCGCCTGCCCACCTCGAACCGGCGCGACGAGATCGACATGCTGGCCGGCATCGCCAACAACATGATGGACGAGGTCGAGCGCCTGCTCTGGGCCGTAAAGAGTGTCGGCGACAACGTGGCCCACGACCTGCGCACCCCGCTGACCCGGTTGCGCGCCCTGCTCTACCGCGTGCGGCAGGAAGCGGGGGAAGGCGACACCCACCTGGTCATGCTCGACCAGGCGCTGGGCGAGACCGACGCCCTGCTCGGCCGGTTCAAGGCGATTCAGCGCATCTCGGAGATCGACCGGCGAGAACGCAGGGCGGGCTTCGCCGACGTGCGGCTGCAGGCCCTGGTCGAGGAGATCAGCGACCTCTACGGCCCGCTGGCCGAGGACCACGGACTGACCTTCAGCGCCGAGACGGAGGCGCCGTGCGTGATCCGCGCGGACCGCGAACTGCTGTTCGAGGCCCTGAGCAACCTGGTGGGCAATGCGGTCAAGTTCACACCGACGGGCGGGGCGATCCGGCTCAAGCTCGTCCGCCTCAACGAGGGCCCCAGGCTCGAGATCATCGACAACGGGCCTGGCGTGCCCGAGAGCGAGCGCGACGCGGTGCTGCAGCGGTTCTACCGGGGGCAAAACGGGCGTGAGGCGCCCGGCTCGGGCCTCGGCCTAAGCATCGTGGCGGCCGTGGCGCGGCTGCACGACTTCCGCCTGGCGCTGGACGACGCAAGCCCCGGGCTTCGCGTCGTCTTGGACTGCTGGCCCGTCGCCATGAGCTACTGAGCCGATGCATCTGCTCTACGTCACCGACCAGCGGATCGACGCCTATCTGGTCCGGGCCCTGCGCGAGGCCGGCCATGTGGTCGAGGTCACGGCCGAGCCAGCCGACGGCGTCGAGATGGCGGGCGGCGGCAACTACGAGGCGATCGTGATGGACTGGGCCGCGCCCGACGCGCGCTGCGCCGCCCGCTTCGCCGCGGCCGCCAGCGGAGCCCTGCTGGTCGTGATCGCCGCCACCGGAGAGGAAGCGCAGCGCGTCGCCGTGCTGAACGACGGCGCCGACGCCTGCTTCGTGCGGCCGATCTCGTTCATCGAACTGGAGACGCGGCTGGAGGCGATGGCCCGGCTGGTTCAGCGCGCCCGGCCGGCGGGCGACGCGGCGTCGGTCGAGCTGCTGAGCGCCGAGCGGGCGGTCAGGATCAACGGCCGCAGCGTCGGGCTGTCGGGGCGCGAGTTCCAGCTGCTGGAGCACCTGGTGGGCCACGCCGGTGAAGTGATCGGGCTGGAGCGCCTGCAGCAGCACGTCTGGGGCGAGGCGTCGGAACCCAGGCCCGAGCTGGTGCGCACCTGCGTCTCGCGCCTACGGCGCAAGCTGGAGGCGGCGCACGCAGGCGCGCTGTTGCAAGCCGTCGCCGGTCATGGCTACGTGTTCAGGCAGCCCGCCGCCGTTGGCGAAGAGCCGTGCGCGGCCAGGGCCTGACCCAACTTAAATTTCTTTTCATCGGGGCGACATCGCCCGTTTAGCCGGTCCGGCGCATTAGGTGCGGCGCAGCAAGTAGGCTGCGCTTTTGTCTCGCGCACACAGCCCCTCCCCCCGACCCAAGGGACTGCTGTGCGCGAGATTTCTTTTGGCGGACAAGGTGTTCCTCGGTCGATCCGGCCGCCCTCCCGCCTCAGGAGTCTGCGTCCGAATGATCTGGATCGTCCGTGTTGCGCTGCAGCGGCCGTACACCTTCATCGTCCTCGCCCTTCTGATCCTGATCATAGGGCCGCTGGCCGCGCTCAACACGGCCACGGACATCTTCCCGAACATCAAGGTGCCGGTGATCGGCGTCGCCTGGCAGTACGCGGGCCTGTCGCCGGACGAGATGGCCGGGCGGATCATCACGCCCTACGAGCGGATCCTGCCGACCACCGTCAACGACATCGAACACATCGAGAGCCAATCCCTGCCGGGGATGGGTATCGTGAAGATCTACTTCCAACCGGGCGTCGACATCCGCACGGCGACCGCCCAGGTCACCTCGACCTCCCAGACGGTGCTCAAGCAGATGCCGCCGGGGATCACCCCGCCGCTGATCCTGAACTACAACGCCTCGACCGTGCCGATCCTGCAACTGGCGACGTCGAGCAGGAGCCTGTCCGAACAGCAGGTGCTGGACCTGACGCAGAACTTCATGCGTCCGGTGCTGAGCGCCGTGCCGGGCGCGGCCATCCCCTATTCCTACGGCGGCAAGGTCCGCCAGGTGCAGATCGACCTCGATCCCCAGGCGCTGCAGGCCAAGGGCCTCTCCGCCCAGGATGTCGAAAACGCCATCGCCGCCCAGGACCAGATTCTTCCCGCCGGCACGGCCAAGATCGGCCCCCTGCAGTACACGGTGAAGCTCAACGACTCCCCCGAGACCGTCGACGAGCTCAACGACCTGCCGGTCAAGACCGTGGCCGGCACGACCATCTTCGTCCGCGACGTGGGCCACGTGCGCGACGGCGCGCCGCCGCAGCAGAGCATCGTGCACGTCGACGGCTCGCGCGCGGTGCTGACCACCATCCTCAAGGCCGGTTCGGCCTCGACCCTGTCCATCGTCCAGGGCGTGAAGGACTCCCTGCCGAAGCTGAAGGAGACCCTTCCGGCCGACTTCAGGATCAACCTTCTGAACGACCAGTCGCTGTTCGTGAAGGCGGCGGTCTCGGGGGTGGTCAAGGAAGGGGTGATCGCCGCGGCCCTGACCAGCCTGATGATCCTGCTGTTCCTGGGCTCCTGGCGCTCGACGGTGATCATCGCCACGTCGATCCCGCTGGCGATCCTCTGCGCCCTGATAGGCCTGTCGATGATCGGCGAGACGCTGAACATCATGACCCTGGGCGGTCTGGCCCTGGCCGTCGGCATCCTGGTCGACGACGCCACGGTGACCATCGAGAACATCAACTGGCACCTGGAACACGGCAAGGACGTCAAGACCGCCATCCTCGACGGCGCGGCCCAGATCGTGACTCCGGCCTTCGTCAGCCTGCTCTGCATCTGCATCGTCTTCGTGCCGATGTTCGCGCTGAAGGGCGTCGCGGGCTTTCTGTTCGTGCCGATGGCCGAGGCGGTGGTGTTCGCCATGATCGCCTCGTTCGTGCTGTCGCGGACCCTGGTCCCGACCATGGCGATGTATCTGCTGAAGCCGCACGCGGCGCATGGCGAAGAACACGCGGCGCCGCGGTCACGCAATCCGCTGGCCCGCTTCCAGCGCGGTTTCGAGGCCCGGTTCGAACAGCTGCGCGAGGGCTATCGCAACCTGCTGGCCATGGCCCTGGTCCACCGGCGCCTGTTCGTCGTGGGCTTCCTGACGGTGGTCGTGGCCTCGTTCGGCCTGGCGCCCTTCCTGGGCTCGAACTTCTTCCCGAGCGTCGATTCCGGCCAGATCACCCTGCACGTGCGCCCGCCGGTCGGCACCCGGATCGAGGACGCCTCGGCGATGTTCGGCGACATCGAACAGCAGATCCGCCAGACCATCCCGCCGAACGAGCTCACCTCGATCGTCGACAACATCGGCCTGCCGGTGAGTTCCATCAACACCATCTATAACAACTCCGGCCTGATCGGTTATCAGGACGGCGACATCTTCATCAGCCTGACCGAGAAGCACCATCCGACCGCGGACTACGTGCGCCGGCTGCGCGAGCGGCTGCCAGCCGCCTTTCCCGGCGCGACCTTCTCGTTCCTGCCGGCCGACATCATCAGCCAGATCCTGAACTTCGGCGCGCCGGCGCCGCTGGACCTGCAGGTCACCGGGCCGAGCCAGGCCGCCGACCAGGCCTACGCGCTTGAGCTGTTACGCCAGATGCGGACCATTCGCGGCGTCGCCGACGCGCGCATGCAGCAGTCGACGGACAATCCTCAGCTGCGCGTCGACGTCGACCGCTCCCGCATGGCCCAGTACGGCCTGACCGAGCGTGACGTGACCAACAGCGTCACCACCTCCCTGGCCGGCAGCTCCCAGACCGCCCCGACCTTCTGGCTGAACCCCAAGAACGGCGTCTCCTACCCGGTCGTCGCCCAGACCCCCGAGTACAAGGTCGACACTCTGTCGGGCCTGGAGAACATCCCGGTGACCGGATCGGCGCCCGCCTCGGGCCTGCAGGTCCTGGGCGGCCTGGCCCGGATCACCCGCGAGCAGTCGAGCGCGGTGGTCAGCCACTACAACATTCAGCCGGTGGTCGACCTCTACGCCACCACCCAGGACCGCGACCTGGGCGGGGTGGCCCATGACATCCAGGCCCTGGTCAAACAGACCGCCAAGGACGCGCCCAGGGGCTCGACCGTCACCCTGCGCGGCCAGGTCACCACGATGAACGCGGCCTTCACCGGCCTCGGGTTCGGCCTCGTGGGCGCGATCGTGCTGATCTATTTCCTGATCGTGGTGAACTTCCAGTCGTGGCTGGACCCGTTCGTGATCATCACCGCCCTGCCCGCCGCCCTGGCCGGCATCGTCTGGATGCTATTCGCCACCCACACCACCTTGTCGGTGCCGGCCCTGACCGGCGCGATCATGTGCATGGGGGTGGCCACCGCCAACTCCATCCTGGTCGTCAGCTTCGCCCGGGAGCGGCTGGAGGCCACAGGCGACGCGGCTGTGGCGGCGGTCGAGGCCGGGTTCACCCGTTTCCGCCCGGTGCTGATGACCGCGCTGGCCATGATCATCGGCATGGCGCCCATGGCGCTGGGCCTGGGCGAAGGCGGCGAGCAGAACGCCCCGCTCGGCCGCGCCGTGATCGGCGGGCTGATCTGCGCGACCTGCGCCACCCTGCTCTTCGTCCCGGTGGTGTTCAGCATCGTCCACGGCCGCAAGGCCGCCCAACCTTCCGGCGAGGGCATGAGCCCGTCGCCGCAATCGGGAGAAGCCTATGCCTGACGAGCCGCACATCCTGCGGCATACGCCGCCCCGCCGCCTGAAGACCATCGGCATCGCCGCGCTGTGCGTGGCGGCCGCGGTGGTCACGCTTGGCGTCATCAGCCGGGTCCACGCCGACCAGGGCCTGACGACATGGACCAACGCCCAGGCCATCCCGACCGTGAAGGTGATCAGCCTGAAAGGCTCCGACGCCGGATCGCTGGTCCTGCCGGGCGACATCCAGGCCTTCTACAATGCGCCCATCCACGCCCGCGTCAGCGGCTATCTCAAGAAGTGGTACGCCGACATCGGCGCGCCGGTGAAGGCCGGCCAGGTGCTGGCGGAAATCGACACCCCCGACCTCGACCAGCAGCTGGCCCAGGCCAAGGCCGACATGGCCACCGCCGTCGCCAACCAGCGCCTGGCCGCCACCACGGCCCAGCGCTGGGCCGGGCTGCTGGCCCAGGACGCAGTCTCGCACCAGGACGCGGACGACAAGAACGGCGACCTCGCGGCCAAGACCGCCCTCGTCGCCTCGGCCCGCGCCAACGTCGACCGGCTGGAGGCGCTGGAATCCTTCAAGCGCATCACCGCCCCGTTCGACGGCGTGGTCACCACCCGCTCCACCGACATCGGCGCCCTGATCAGCATCGGCGGCCCGACCGACATCCCGCTGTTCACCGTCGCGGACGAGCGCAAGCTGCGGATCTACGTCCAGGTGCCGCAGAGCTATTCGGCGGCCCTCCGCCCCGGCATGACCGCGAGCTTCACCGTGCCGGAGTATCCGGGACGCACCTTCACCGCCATCCTGGCCGCCACCGCCCAGGCGGTGACGCCACAAACGGGCGCCCAGCTGATCCAGTTCCAGATCGACAACGGCGACAAGGCGCTGAAGCCCGGGGACTACGCCCAGGTCAAGCTGAACCTGCCGGCCAACGCCGCGGCCATCCGCGCGCCGGCCAGCGCCCTTCTGTTCCGCGACCAGGGCATGCAGGTGGCCGTGATCGGCCCGGACGGCCGCGTGGCGATCAAGCCGATCACCATCGGCCGCGACCTTGGGACCACGGTCGAGATCGCCTCGGGCCTGACCGCCCAGGACCGGGTGATCGACAACCCACCGGATTCCCTGAGGGCGGGCGACCAGGTCCGGATCGCCGCGGCCGACGGAGCTGGCGCCCATGCGGTTCGCTGACTCCCGGGCGGTCCTGGGCGCCATCCTGGCGCTGGCCCTGGCCGGGTGCAACCTGGCGCCGGCCTACGTCCCGCCGGCCCTGACCACGCCGACGCCGACCGCCTACAAGGAGACCGGCCCCTGGACCCCGGCCAGCCCGGCCGACGCCGCGCCGCGCGGGGACTGGTGGAGGGTCTACGGCGACGCCACCCTGGACGGCCTCGAACAACGGATCGAGACCGGCAACCCGGACCTGGCCCAGGCCCTGTCGCGCTACGACGAGGCCCGGGCCTACGCGGCCCAGGCCCGCGCGGCCCTGGTCCCGGAACTCGACGCGTCCGGCAGCGCCACCCAGAACCGTCAATCGACCCACCGTCCGCTGCGCGTCGGCGGGGTGAACAACTACGACAACGACATCCTGGCCGGGACCGTCTCCTACGAGTTCGACCTGTGGGGCCGGGTGCGCAACATGGTCGCCGCCGGCAAGGCCGAGGCCCAGGCCAGCGCCGCCGACGTCGCCTCGGTGCGGCTGAGCCTCGAGGCCGAGTTGGCCGACGCCTACCTGAACCTGCGCGGACTGGACGCCCAGGCCAAGCTGTTGGCCGACACCACCGACGCCTACGCCCGCGCGCTCAAGCTGACCGAGGCCCAGCACGACGGCGGCGAGGTCGCCGGCCTGGACGTCGGCCGGGCCCGCACCCAGCTGCAGACCGCGCGCGCCCAGCAGGTCGACGTGGCCGCCCAGCGGGCGCTGTACGAACATGAGATCGCCAGCCTGGTGGGTCAGCCGGCCTCGACCTTCTCGCTGGCGCCCGTCGCCCAGCTGCCCGACCCGCCGCAGGTTCCGGTGGCCGCGCCCTCGCTGCTGCTCCAGCGCCGCCCGGACATCGCCGCGGCCGAGCGGCGGGCCTTCGAGGCCAACGCCGGGATCGGCGTGGCCAAGGCCGCCTTCTATCCGAGCATCACCCTGGATGCGACCGGCGGCGTCCAGTCGGCCGGCGGCGTCAACCTGCTGCAGGCGGCCAACAGCTGGTGGACCCTCGGGCCCGCCGCGGCCCTGACCCTGTTCGACGGCGGCCGCCGCAAGGCGGTCGTGCGCGAGGCCCGCGACCGGTTCGACGAGGCCAGCGACAGCTACCGGTCCACGGTCCTGACCGCCTTCCAGCAGGTCGAGGACAATCTGGCGCTGTGCAACAAGCTGGCGGACGAGGCGCACGAGGAATCCATCGCCGTCGACGCGGCCCGCCAGACCGAGGCCCTGGCCATGATCCAGTACAAGATGGGCGCCGTCACCTATCTGGAGGTCGTCATCGCCCAGACGGCGGATCTCGAAGCCGAGCGCACGGCCCTGACCATCGCCACCCGCCGGCTGCAGGCCAGCGTCGACCTGGTGCGGGCGCTCGGCGGCGGCTGGAGCGAGCCGGCGTCCATGCGGGTCGCCAAGGCCGGCTGAGCCGGAGACGATAGCCAAGCCGGGGACGCTCGGGCCATGATCGGCCCGGCCGCCGCCCGTGCGGCGTCCGGCATGAGGGTCGAATGAGCACCGCCGTCAGCGCCGACCGGTTCGGTCGGTGGCTCAGCGCCCACCGCGTCCAGCTGCGGCAGGGCGTGCGGATGACCGTGGCGGGCCTGATGGCCCTGGCCCTTGGCGACCTCTTCGGCATGCCGCGCAGCTACTGGGCGGTGCTGACGGCGGTCCTGGTGACCCAGGCCAGCCTGGGCGGCTCGATCCGGGCGAGCGTCGACCGGCTGATCGGCACCATCGCCGGCGCGCTCTACGGCGGCGCCGTCGCCCTGGCGATTCCGCACGAAAGCACGCTCGGCGGCGTGCTGGCGCTGGGCCTGGCCATCGCCCCCCTCGCCCTGGCCTCTGCGCTCAGCGCCAGTTTCCGCATCGCGCCGATCACCGCCATCATCGTGCTGCTGATCCCGCCGGTCGTGCAGACGGGGGTCATGACCAGCGCGCTCGAACGGATCTACGAGATCATCTTCGGCTGCCTGGTGGGCCTCGCCTGCTCGATGGTCGTGCTGCCGTCGCGGGCCCATCGGCTGGTCTGCGAGGCGGCCGCCAGCATCGGCGGGCTGTTGGCCGAACTCGTCCGGCTGGAACTGCGCGCGCCCGGGGACGCGGCGGCGCGCGCCGCGATCCAGGCGCTGCAGGACCGCATCCGCGCCGCGCTCGGCGGGTTGGAGACGGTGGCCGGCGAGGCGCGCGAGGAACGGCGCACCTATCTGGCCGCGCCGGTCGATCCAGAACCGTTGCTGCGCACCCTGCTGCGCCTGCGCCACGACCTTGTGATGGTCGCCCGGGCGACGGTCGCCCCGCTGCCCGCCGGGGCGATCGCGGCCCGGCTGCAGCCTCGCCTGGACGCCTTCGCCGAAGCCGCCGCGACGGTCCTACTGGACGCCGCCGAGGCCCTCCGCAAAGCCACCCCGGCGCCGCGCATCGAACCCGTCCAGGCCGCTCGGGACGACTTCTCGGCGGCGATCGAGGCCTTGCGTCAGGAAGGGCTGACCCGGACGCTGCCGGGCGACGCCGTCGAGCGGTTGTTCGCGCTCGGCTTCGCGCTCGATCAGCTCAGCCGGGACCTTGGCGACTTCGCCGAACGATCCGGCGAGCCGGCGCAGGCGGGCGGCTAGGCCCTTCCCCTAGAGGCTGAGGTCATTCGCCGCCTTGGGCCGGGCCAAGACGCGGATCGCCTCCTCGACGCTTCGGAACAGGTGATCGCGCCCGAGGCGGTCGGTAAGTCCGAACCGGTCGAAGGCGGCCTGGGCGCGCACCGATTCCAGCCGCGCGACCGCGAAGTCCATCCCGGCGTCGCGGGCCGCCGTGACCACCGCGTTGAGCACGCCCGAGGCGGTGAAATCGATCTCGACGACACTGCTGGCCTCCAGCACCACCAGCCGCGCCGCGCCGCGCGCGCCCTCGATCGCCGCCAGCATCCCCTTGCGGAAGTCGTTGGCGTTGAGGAACGAGAGGGGCGCCTGGAAGCCCATCACCAGCACGCCCGGCTCCTGCTCGCCGCGCCCGCCGCTCGAGGCGGGCCACCAGACCGTGGTCTCCGGCACCCGTTCGAACGGGATGGGCCGCACGCGGGTGATGGTGAAGACGCCATGGGCCAGGGACAGGAAGATGCCGATGGCGACGCCGGTCTGGATCGGCAGGGCGAAGATCAGCACGGTGGTCATGAGCGCCAGGGCGAACTCGCCACGGGTGCGCCGCAGGATGTCGGCGAAGGTGCGGGCGTGGAAGATCCGCTGGGCGACGAACAGCAGGACCCCGGCCAGGGCCGCGGTCGGGACCCGGCTCAGGAGGCCCGTGCCGAAAGCGGCGAGCAAGAGGACGGCGAGCGCGGCCAGAAGGCTCGCATATTGCGACCGGCCGCCCGCCTGGGCGACGATGGCGGTGCGCGGCGGGCTCGCGTTCACCGGAAAGGACCCGAACAGGCCGGCGAGCGCATTGGCGAGCCCCAGGCCGACGTAGTCGCGATCGACATCCGGCTCTTCGCCGTCGCTGAAAGCCCGGGTGGTGGCCGCGGTCTGCACCATCACCACCAGCGCGATCACGAAGGCCAGGCCCACCAGCGGAATGGCGTTCTCCAGCGCCAGCCTGGGCAACGCCAGGTGCGGGAGTCCCCCCGGCGTCGCGCCGAGCACCGCCACGCCGCGACGGTCGAGATTGAAGGCGATGGTGGCGACCGTGGCGCCAGCCAGGGCGATCAGGGCGCCGGGGATGCGCGGATTCAGCTTCTCGGCGCCCAGCACCACCGCGAAGACGCCCGCGCCGATGGCGAGCGCCCCCGGATTGATCCCGCCCGCCTGGCGCGCGATCGCCGCCAGCCGATGGTAGACGTCGCCCGAGCCCTCCGGCAGGCCAAGCACCGCCGGCGCCTGCGAGAGCGCGATGTGGACCGCGATCCCGGCCAGGAAGCCGGTGACCACCGGCGTCGACAACAGGTCGGCGATCCAGCCCAGCTTGAACAGGCCGGCCAGCGCCAGAAGCAGCCCGACCATCAGCGCCAACACCGCCGCCAGCTCGGCGTATTCGGGGGAGCCGGCCGCCGTCATCAGGGCGAGGCTGCCGGCGAAGATCGGGGTGATGGTCGAATCGGCGCCGGCGGAGAGTCGGCGGCTGGCGCCGAAGACGGCGAACCCGACGGCGGCCGCGACGAAGGCGAAGAAGCCGAACTCCGGCGCGAAGCCGCCGAGCCGGGCGGTGGCCATCTGCTCGGGCACCGCGATGGCGGCGAGGGTCAGGCCGGCCAGGACGTCATGGCCGAGGCTGGCCGCGCTCAAGCCGCTCAGAGGCCGGAAGATCGGCCAGGCGTTCGACTTCGACTGCAGCTCTTTCGCCATCATCGGCGAGACTAGACCGTGCGCGCCCGGCCTCAAACAGGCGCGGTTTCAGCCCTTCCGGGTCGCGAGATGCGCCGTCTCGGGCGTCGGCGTCACGGCGGCGCCGGTCTCGAACCAGGCCTTCAGGTTCCGGGCCACCAGATCCATCATGGCGTTGCGGGTCAGCACGGTAGCCGAGCCCACGTGCGGCAGGACCACGACATTGTCGAACGCCAGCAGGGGCTGGGGGACCTGCGGCTCGCGCTCGAACACGTCGAGGCCGGCCGCCGCGATCTCCCGGGCCGCCAGGGCCTCGATCAGCGCCGCTTCATCGACGCTGGAACCGCGCCCGACGTTGACGAAGACGCCGTCGGGCCCAAGCGCGCGCAGCACGGCCCGGTCGATCAGGTGGTGGGTCTGGGCGCCGCCCGGCAGAATGGCGATCAGGGTGTCGACGGCTCCGGCCAGGGCGAGCGGGCTTTCGAAATAGGGATAGGCGACGTCCGCCTGGGGCGCGCGACCATAGTAGGCGACGGGCAGGTCAAACGCCTCCAGCCGGCGCGCGACCGCCTTGCCGATGCGGCCGAGCCCGAGGATTCCGACCCGGCGGCCGCGAAGGCTGGTCGGGCTGAGCGGGAAGGCCCCCCTCGGCCAGAGACCCGCGCGCACGTGCCGCTCGGCCTGCGGCAGGCGCAGCACGGTCATCAGCAGCAGGCCCAGGGTCACGTCGGCCACCTGTTCGGTCAGGACGTCCGGCGTATGGGTCACCACCACGCCGCGCGCGGCGGCCGCGCCGACGTCGATGTTGTCGTAGCCGACGCCGAAGCCGGCGATGATCTCGAGCCTGCCCAGCGCCTCGATCAGCGTCCGGTCCACCGCGCCGCCCCAGACCGCAAGGCCGCGGCAGCCGGCGCCGGCCTGCCTCGCCTCGGCCGGCGTCGCCACGGAAAGGACGTCGGCGAATTGGGCGATGGCCTGGACCGCGCGGGGCGGGGCGCGGCCGAGCACCAGGACCCTCGGCCGTTCGGCGGCGATGTCGACGGAACTCAAGACCGACTCCTCGAGGACTGGCGCAGGCGAGCCATACGACGGGACCGCTTCGCGCGCGAGCGTCAGTCCTTGCTCGTCAGCGCCATGGCCGCCGCCTCCAGGCGGCGGAGCAGATTGTGGGTGGTCTGCTGTTCGAACGGGGTGAAGGCTTCGAGCAGTTGCGCCTCATAGGCCAGGGCCGACGGCGCGACATCGGCGTAGAGCGCCTGGCCCTCCGCCGTCAGGCCGAGGCGGTGGGAGCGGCCATCCGTCTCGTTCGGCGTGCGCGAGACCAGCCCGCGCTCGGTCAGGGCCGCGGCCGCGCGGCTGACGGTGACCTTGTCCATCACCGTGCGCGCGCAGAGCGCCTGCTGGGTCGCCGGGCCGTCCTCGCCAAGGACGGCGATCAGCCGCCACTGGGGCACGGTCAGGCCGAAACGGGTCTGGTAGGCCCGCGCGATCAGGTCGGACACGGCGTTGGCCGCCACCGAGAGCCGGTAGGGCAGATAGTCGTCGAGCCTCAGCCCGCCGGCGGCGCCCGCCTTGGCCGGTCTGCGCGCGCCGCTCACGCCGCGTCCACGGTCTGGTCGATGGCGCCGAACAGCGAGCGGCCGCCCGGCCCGTACATGGCGATACGCACCCGGTCGCCGCGCTTCAGGAACGGCGTGCGCGGCGCGCCGAAGGCGATGGTCTCGACCGTGCGCACCTCGGCGACGCAGGAGTAGCCCACCCCGCCGGCCTCGATCGGCTGGCCCGGACCGCCGTCCGGCCCGCGGTTGGAGACCGTGCCCGAGCCGACGATGGTCCCGGCGCACAGCGCGCGCGTCCTGGCCGCGTGGGCGATCAGGGTTCCGAAGTCGAAGGTCATGTCGACCGCCGCCTCGGCGCGGCCGAACGGGCGGCCGTTCAGATCGACGCTCAGGGTCCCGTGCAGCATCCCGTCCTTCCAGGCCCCTCCCAGCGCGTCCGGCGTCACCGCCACCGGCGAGAAGGCGGAGGCGGGCTTGGACTGGAAGAAGCCGAATCCCTTGGCCAGTTCACCCGGGATCAGATTGCGCAGGCTGACGTCGTTGACCAGCATGACGAGGCGGATCGCCGCCAGCGCCTGGTCGCGGCTGGCGCCCATGGGCACGTCGCCGGTGACCACCGCCACCTCGCCTTCCAGGTCGCAGCCGAAGGCCTCGTCGGCCAGCGGAATCGGATCGCGCGGCCCGAGGAAGCCGTCCGAGCCGCCCTGGTACATCAGGGGATCGGTCCAGAAGCTGTCCGGCATCTCGGCCCCGCGGGCCCGCCGCACGAGCTGGACGTGGTTCACGTAGGCCGAACCGTCGGCCCACTGATAGGCCCTGGGCAGGGGCGAGGCGCAGGCCGTCTCGTCGAACCGCTCGCCGCGGACGTCGCCGTCCTCCAGCGACTTGGCCAGGGCCCGAAGCGGCGGCTCGCACCAGCCCCAGTTGTCCAGCGCCGCCTGCAGGCTCGGGGCGATGCGCGTGGCGTCGGCGCAGCGCTTCAGGTCGCTCGAAACCACCGCCAGCCGGCCGTCGCGGCCGGGCTTCAAGGACGCCAGCCTCATTCGGCCGCCGCCTTCCAGCTGTCGACATAGGCGCCGTTCTCGACGGCCGCGGCGCCCGGACCGACGTCCAGCGGATCGCGCGTGTCGATCATCACCGCATATTCGTCGGTCTGGGCCTTGGGCTGGACCAGCATCCGCGACAGGGCCTTGGGATGCGGGCCGTGGGTGAAGCCGGAGGGATGGAAGGTCATCATCCCGGCCTCGATGTGGTCGCGGCTGAAGAAGTCGCCGGCGTGGTAGAAGATCACTTCGTCGTAGTCGTCGTTGTTGTGGAAGAACGGCACCTTGATCGCGCCGGGATCGGTCTCGAACGGCCGCGGGGCGAAGGTGCAGACCACGAACCTGTCCGAGACGAAGGTGGTGTGGGCCGACGGCGGCAGGTGATAGCGGGCGCTGAGCACCGGCCGGATGTCCTTCACGTTCAACCGCGCCGGCGACAGCTCGCCATGCCAGCCGACGGCGTCCAGCGGGTTGTAGGGATAGGTCGCGACCGAGACCTGGCCGCGCCGCTTGATCTCGACGCGGACCGCGCCCGGTTGGTCCTGGTGCGCGCGGAAGGCGTCGTCCATCACCGGGGTGTCCAGCACGGCCGGATCGAACACCGCATGCGGCCCCAACATGCCCTTGTCGGGCAGGCTGAAGTGGGCGCCGCTCGCCTCGATCATGAGCGCCGCCGTCGCGCTGGCGGGCGCCAGGCGCCACATGGTCCCCCGCGGCAGGTAGAGGTAGTCGCCCGGCCCATAGGCCAGCCGGCCATAGTCGCAGAAGAGCTCGCCCTCGCCCTGGTGGACGAAGAGCAGAAGGTCGCCGTCGGCGTTCCGGGCCAGCGCCGGCATGGCCTCGGCCAGTTTCCAGAAGCGCATCTCGCAGGCGGCGTTGCTCAGCACCACCGGTGCGTCCCAGGGCGTCTGCGAGGGCTCGTTCAGCGCGGCCAGGTCGAAGGCGCGCGGACGCAGAGGCCCCTCGAAGCTGGTCCAGCCGGTGGGCGGGCGGCGGTGATAGAGGAAGGCGGCCGGCCCGAAAAAGCCCTCCTTGGAGATCTCGCGCTCATAGGTCCCCTCCGGCAGGTCGGCGTGAGCCTGGCGCGAATGACGCCCTTGCGCCCCCCGCACCGGAATCCAGTTCTTCTGGGTCATCGGGATGCGCCTCAGGCCCCGGCCTCGACACCGGGCAGGACCCCGCGGCGGATCTGGTCGAGCTCGATCGACTCGAACAGGGCCTTAAAGTTGCCCTCGCCGAAGCCCTCGTTGCCCCGGCGCTCGATCAATTCGAAGAAAATCGGCCCGATCATGTTCTCGGTGAAGATCTGCAGCAGCAGGCCCTGGCCTTCGGTCGGGGCGCCGTCGACCAGGATGCGGTCGGCCTGCAGGCGCTGCACGTCCTGGCCATGGCCGGGCACGCGGCCGTCGAGCTGCTCGTAATAGGTGGACGGGGTGTCCTGGAACACGACGCCGCGGGCGCGCATGGATTCGACGGCGTGGAAGATGTCCCCGGTCCCGAAGGCCAGGTGCTGGATGCCCTCTCCGCCGTAGTCCTTGAGGAATTCCTCGATCTGGCTCCTGTCGTCCTGGCTCTCGTTGAGCGGAATGCGGATCTTGCCGCAGGGGCTGGTCATGGCCTTGGACACAAGGCCGGTCTGCCTGCCCTCGATGTCGAAGTAGCGGATTTCGCGGAAGTTGAAGATGCGCTCGTAGAACTCGGCCCACTTGCCCATCTGGCCGCGGTGGACGTTGTGGGTCAGGTGGTCGAGGTATTTCAGGCCGAGGTCGTTGTTCTTCGCCGCCTCTTCCGCGCCTTCGATCGGGACGAAGTCGACGTCGTAGATCTCGCGCGCGCCGTAGCGGTCGACCAGGTAAAGGTTCGAGCCGCCGATCCCCTCGATCGCGGGGATGTTCAGCTCCATCGGCCCCACCGGCCCGTGGACCGCCTTGGCGCCCCGCTCGACCGCCAGCTTCAGCGCCTGGGCCGCGTCCTTGACGCGGAAGGCCATGGCGTTGGCCGAAGGGCCGTGGACGGCGCGGAAGGCCGCAGGCTGGCCCGACGGCTCCATGTTGAGGATCAGGTTGATGTCGCCCTGGCGAAGGCGCAGCACGTCCTTGGACCGGTGCCTGGCGACCACCGTAAAGCCCATCAGTTCGAACAGCGATTTCAGGCGGTCCGGCTCAGGCGCGGTGAATTCGACGAACTCGAACCCGTCGGTGCCTAGGGGATTGTCAAACAGCATAGCGCGTCCTCCTCGATCTCGAAGGATGTAGCGCCGCGTTAAACTGGTTTCAATTGAAACTTTATGGCCAAGACCGAAGCGCGCCGGTCAGCGCGCCTCGATCCACGATTCCAGGCGATGCATGAGGATCATCCAGTCTTCCCGGACCCATTGGACGAACGTGTCCACCGGACCTTCGCGGCAGTGGTCCAGTTCGGCGACGCGCGCCTCGAGCTCGGCTCTCTGACGCCTGAGGATCACCAGATCGCCGGCGGCGTGGACGCGGTCCGCGCCCGCGCCTCCGGCCCGGGCCTTCTCGGCCTCTCGGATCTGGTCCTTCACCTCCGCCAGAAGGCGGCTGACCTCGAACTTGAGCGTCTCGATGGACATCGTCGCAGATCCTTTGCTGCTCGCAGGCCCGCCCGTCTCCCGCCTAGCCGTCGGCTTCGGTCACCTCCAGCGGCACAAACAAGCGCCGTCCGCCATGCTTGACCAGCAGCAGGACGGCCTTGCGCCCGTCATGCCGCGCCGCCGCCACCGCGGCCGAAAGATCGGCCGGCGAATCGGTCTTCTGGTCGCCGGCGCGCACGATCACGTCGCCCCGCTGCAGGCCCTTGTCGCTGGCGTCGGAGTCCGAGGACACGCCCTCGATGGTCACGCCGCCTTCCGGGTTGGCCGCCAGCCGCATACCGAGAATCTTGCCCTCGTCGTCGGCGCCGCCGCCACCGCCGCCGGCGTCGTTGCGGGCCAGCATCGTCTCGGAGGGGCGCACGCCCGAGCGGACGGCGATTTCGCGGATCGCGCCGTCGCGCCGCACCTTCAGCCGCAAGGCCTCGCCCTGGCGGGCGAGCGCCACCTGGCGGGTCAGGTCCGATGCGGAGGTGATGGCGTGGTCGTCCACCTGGAGGATCAGGTCTCCCGACTTCAGCCCGGCGGTGGCGGAGGGGCCGTCCGGCGTGACGTCGGCCACCAGCGCGCCCTGATGGGCCGAGACCCCCATGCTCTCGGCGATCTCCGGCGTGACGTCCTGGATGGTGGCGCCGATATAGCCGCGCGTCACCTTGCCGGAGGCGATCAGCTGCTGGGAGATCGACTGGGCGATGTCGGCGGGAATGTCGAAGCCGATGCCCACCGAGCCGCCGGAAGGCGAGAAGATGGCGGTGTTGACCCCCACCACCCGGCCGTACACGTCGAACGTCGGTCCGCCCGAGTTGCCGCGGTTGATCGGGGCGTCGATCTGCATGTAGTCGACGTAGTTGGAGCCGCTGACATGCGGCCGGGCAAGGGCCGAGACGATGCCGGCGGTGGCCGAGCCGCCCAGGTTGAACGGGTTGCCGACCGCGATCACCCAGTCGCCGACGCGGGGCTTGGCCCGGTTCTCGAAATCGACGAACGCATAGCCCGAGCCTTCGACCTTGATCACCGCCAGGTCGGTCGCCGGGTCGCGCCCGACCAGCTTGGCGGTCAGCGTGCGGTCGTCGCTGGTGCGCACGGTGATCTTGTCGGCGTTTTCGACCACGTGGTTGTTGGTCACGATGTAGCCGTCGGCCGAGATGAAGAAGCCCGAGCCGGTGGCTTCCATCTTCGGCGCGGGCTGGTCATCGGGGGCCTGCTGCCCGAAGAACTGGTGGAAGTCCGGCGCGCCGCCGCCGTTCCCGCCGGATCCGAACGGGATCTGGCCCGAGAACGCCGCCGGGGCCCGGCTGGCCTTGCCCTCGACGTCGATCGAAACCACCGCCGGCGCGACCCGCGCCACGATGTCGGCGAACGAGGCCGGCGCGCCCGCGGCCGGCGGCTCGCCGACCCGCCCGTCGGTCGGCTCGGCGTGGCCTATCGTCCAGCTCCCGGCCACGATCGAGATCGCCAGCAGGCCACCCGCGGCGGCGCCGGCGAAAAGTCCTTTATTGCTCATGGAACCAAGCCATCCGCATAGTCAGCCGCCCCCGCAGCCCTGAATGGTATCCAGTGTCAGCACATGGGGTGCAAATAGTGGGCGAGGTGTGGGCGAATTCGCGGCGAAGCCTGTCGCGAGCGCCTTCAGCCCCACCTCTTTCGCATCCTCGTCTACGCCGAGACGGTAATATCGCATTGTGATCCAAAAAGGGCGCTGCGCACGGCGGCGCGGCTGCGTTCAACCCGCCTTGGGGAATGCGATCCGCCGCAGGCGCCGGAGGGAATCGGCCAGCAGGGTCTCGTGCTTGAGCAGTTCCGGAACCTGCGCGGCAGCCAGTTCGGCCAGCATCGCCTCGCCACCCGACGTCAGGGCGACCAGCACGCTGCGCCGGTCTGACGGGGCCGAAAGCCGTACCGCCATGCCGGCGCTCACCAGACGGTCGACCAGTTGAACGGCGCCGTTGTGCTTGATGAGCAGCTGGTCGGCCAAGTCCTTGATCGGGATCCGGCCCTCAGGATGGGTCTTGATGACCAGCATCGCCTGGTACTGCTGGCTAGTCACGCCGGCCGCGAGTGTGGCGACCTCACTAAACGCAAGGAAGCGCCGCAGGGCGAGGCGAAACCCTGCCAATCCTTCGAACTGATCCTGCGCCAAGCTCACGATCGAGCGAATCCCCGTTGATCCAATCGGACATAGACCACTCAACGCGGTTAACGGCAAACCGGGCGCAGCCGCCTCTGCGAATTGCGCGATCGCCCCGCCGGGCGACCGTCTCACGAAGGCGAGCCGCCTGTCGGCGGACTGGGCCAAAGACACCATAGCGGAATATGCGCATGGATGCGACCTATCGGCGAAGCCGATCGCCGGCGGCGAAAGGAAAGCGCGTCATCCTGCGATAAACGCTCCGTAAACGCTGTCGGGTGAAATTGATTCCGCTGGGGGAATCATCTGCACGGCGCGGCGCGATCCTTAGGCGGAGGAAGGCGTTCTGGCATGACGAGAATCGAGGGCCCCGACGCGGGCAGCCTGGAGCTCATCTCGTTCGAGATCGGCGGGCAGACGTTCTGCATCGACATCAGCGACGTGCGCGAGATTCGCGGCTGGACCCAGTCCACCCCGATGCCCCAAGCGCCGTCCTACATCATGGGTCTGATCAACCTGCGCGGCGTCATCATGCCGGTGGTCGACCTGAGGAGCCGGTTGGGGCTCGGCGCGACCGAGGCGAGTTCGCGCCACGTGATCATCGTCGTCCAGCACGAGGCGGGACTGGCCGGGCTGCTGGTCGACGCGGTGCAGGAGACCTTCACCATCGATCCGGGCGCCCTGCAGCCGCCGCCGGCCATCGGCGTCTCGGCCGAGCAGCCGTTCGTCGACGCCATCATCCCGCTCGAGGGGCGGATGCTCAGCCGGCTGGTGGTCGCCGCCCTGCTGCCGGCGGAGACCCGAGCCGCGGCCTGACGGACGCCGAAGCCGCGTACGCCGTCGGCTGTCACGCTCTGGGGCGCCGTGAAATCAGGCGAGACGGCCGCGCCCACGGCCTCAGCGCTGCACGACCGGCTGGCGCGGCGCCGGCGCGGAAACCGGGCGCACCCTAGCTCCGCGGCCGCCGTAGTCGCGTCGGCGGCGTTGCGATAGCCGCCCCTTCCCCACCCGCCCCTTTCCCACCCGCGCCAGGAGCGGCATAGGTGGGGGATGAGCGGGACCATCCGATGAGCGAGATCCGCAAGTTCTCCCTGGTCTATGACGCCCGCGAGGACCGGATCGCCTGGGACGCCGAGGACCAGGACGGCGCTACGACCCGGCTGTGGCTGACCCAGCGGATGTGCCGCGCCCTGGTCGGGGCGATCCTGCCGCTGCTCCAGAGCGCCACCGCGCCGGCGCTGGAGCCCTTGCGCCAATCGGCCGTCCAGTCCTGGGAGCAGGCCGCCGCCGTCGCCGGTCTGGGCAAGGTGCCGGGCGTGCGGTTGCGACCCGGGGCCGTCGTCGGCCTGGTCCATGCCGCGCGCATGCGACGCGGCGCCCAGGGACTGAGCCTGACCTTCGACTTCACCCCCGCCGGCAGCCGCACCGTGACGCTGAGCCTGACGGCGGTGCGCCAGATGTTGACCGTGCTGTGCCGGCTGTACGGGACCGCGGGCTGGCCGGCCGACCTCTGGCCGCCGTGGATCGCCGACCCGGACGCCGCGAGCGGCGCCGACGCCCTGAACTGAACGCCTGGGCTCAGGCTGTCGCCAGCCTGCGCCGATCCGGCAGGAAGCGGGCCCTCAGCACCTTGCGGACCGGCGCGTCGTAGGCGCCGTCCAGCCACCAGGCCAGGGCGAAGGTCACGGCCAGGAAGACGACGCCGAAACCCAACGCGCGCCAGTTTCCGGGTACGTGGACGAAGCGCTTGAGCAGGTCGCGCGCGAGGTTCCCCATCGGCTGGTGGAGGATATAGACGCCGTAGGAGACCAGTCCGACCACGCTGAACACCCGGCCGGTGACGGCGCCGGGCTCGTAACGGCCGGCGAACACCAGCAGCGCCGGGAAGCCGACCAGCACCATGCCGACCTCGTAGTAGGGCGTGACGGCTTCGGACGGCCGATAGGCCAGGGCGGCGGCCAGGACGATCACGCAGGCCCAGGCGGCCCATTCGGAATCGACCTTCCGGTCGCCGAAGACGCGAAACAGCAGGACGCCCATGAAGAAGGAGAAACCGACCCGCGCCAGCGCCGCCCAGCCGTCGTCGGCGCTGTAGCCGACGTCGAGGGTGCCGTAGGCCAGCTCGGCGCCCACCAGGCCAGCGCCGCACACGACGAGAATCGCCCCCAGCACCCAGTAGTTCATGAACCGGATCGCCGCGGCGTAGACCACGTTGGCGATCAGCTCGGGCAGCAGGGTCCAGGTCGGCCCGTCCAGCGCACCGCCATTGGCGGACAGACCGGGAAAGGCCGGGATCATCAGAAGGCCGGCGACGATGGCCTCCCCCAGCTTCGGCCAGGTCCACCAGCCGGCCGGGTCGTGGACGACCGCGTTCAACGCCGCGCACACGCCGATGGCCAGGCCGATCGCATAGAGGGGGTAGAGCCGGATCAGCCTGGTCTTGGCGAAATCCCAGAGGAACCCTCCGGCCTTCAGCCGATCGCCATAGGCGTGGGCGACCACGAACCCGCTGACCAGATAGAACAGGTCGACCGCCAGGAAGCTCTCCGGCACCCTGAGCGGGCCGAAGAAGTAGGGCACGTGGCGCATCACGACCAGGAACGCCCCGACGCCTCTCAATCCGTCCAGCGTCCGGAACGCCCGCCGCGCCTGTACGCCCGCCATCGACATCCTCCCCTCGCCGCCCCGGTGTCCCGCTTGCGCCCGCGGCGCGCGGCGGCCCCAGCTACCGCGACCTTCCGTCCGGCGCTAGCCTTTGTTTTCCGAGCGCTTTCCGTGCGCCCTGGACGCCCTCACATGGGCGTATCTTCGGTCCACCGGGGGCTGCGGATCCTCGCCGCGGCGCGCGGCGAGCGCCAGGCCGCCACCCAGGGACGCCACGCCGAGCAGGGTGAGCAGCAGCATCGCCGGCATGCCGATCGCCACCAGCACGTCCAGCCAGCGGGCCGTCGGGGTGTAGAAGACCCTGGCGAGATAGGCGAGCAGCGCCGCCCCGAACACGGCAAGCAGCAGCCCGATCAGTCGGGCGATCAGGTTCAACATCGCAGCCGATCCTCTGTCGATTCTCGATTGATGCGCGGCGCGCCGCGTCACCGCCTTGACCTGGATCAGATCGCCGCCCACGACGCCGAGCCCCTGTCGCAGCGGCCAGGTCGGGGCTATGTAGAACCCGTTGGTGGAGGCCCGTTGGTGAATCTAAGCCATATCCTCGACGGCGCGGGTATCGCCGTCCTGAGCCTGGCGGCCTGCGGCGCGATCTATGCGTGCCTTGCGACCTGGGCGCTTTGGCGGTTCCTGAAGCGACCGGCCGGAGCGCCTGTGGGGCGGCCGTCGGTGCTGGTGCTGAAGCCGCTGCACGGGGACGAACCCGGGCTCCAGGAGAACCTCAACAGCTTCTGCGCGCTGGATTATGCGGGCCCTGTGCGGATGGTGCTGGGCGCGCAGGATCCGGCCGACGCCGCGCTGGACGTCGCCCGCAAGGTGCAGCGCGACAACGCCGGCCGCGACATCGTGGTGGTCAGCGACTCCCGTGTCCATGGAACCAACCGCAAGATCGGCAACCTGATCAACATGTCGGCCAGTGGCGCCGGCGAGGTGGTGGTGATCAGCGACAGCGACGTTCGCCTGCCGCCCGAGGCCCTCAGCCGCATCGTGGCCGCGTTGGAGCAGCCGGGCGTGGGCCTGGTCTACTGCCTCTACCGAGGGCGGCCGACGAAGAGCATCTGGTCCCAGCTGGCGGCCATGGACGTCAACACGCGCTTTGCGCCCAGCGTGGTGGTCGGCCAGGCGCTCGGCGCCCATCCGGTGCTGGGCCCGACCATGGCCCTGCGCGCCGAAGTGCTGGAGCAGATCGGCGGCCTCGAACACCTGGCCGACTTCCTGGCCGACGACTTCGAGCTGGGTCGCGCGGTGCGCGCGGCCGGCTACACGATCGCCTGCCCGACACTGGTGATCGACCACGTCTTTCCCGAGCGCAGCCTGCGCGAGATGCTGGCCCATGAGATGCGCTGGTCCAGAACCGTGCGCCTGGTCCAGCCGGCGGGCTATCTGGGCAGCGTGATCATGCACGTCCTGCCCCTGACCCTGATCGGCGCCGCCCTGACCGGCTTTTCGGCCGAGAGCCTGGCGGTCCTCGCCGCCATGACCGTCTTCCGCCTGATCCAGGCGCGGATGCTGAACGGCATGATGGGCGCCGACAACCGCCTCTGGTGGCTGGTCCCGGCCCGCGACCTGCTCTCGTTCGCGGTCTTCGTGGGCGCGATCTTCGGCGACCGGGTCGAGTGGCGCGGGAACCGCCTGCAGGTGGGGCGCGACGGCGCGATCGCCGCCACGTGATCGACCCCAAGGTCCGCGCCAGGACGACGGCGATCGCGGCGGCCGTGATCGGCCTGTTCGTCGCCACCGCCGTCATCGGCTATTTCAACTTCGGCGCCGTGCTGGCGGCCATCCGGCCGATCGGCGTCAGCGGCTTCCTAGCGGTCGTCGCCGCCCAGCTCGTGCTGTTCGTTCCCCTGGGCCTGGCCTGGTGGCTGGTGGCGCTGGACGAGGCCGAGCGCGGGCCGCTCTTCATCTGGGGCCGGCTGACGCGCGAGGCGGCCTCCGACGTCCTGCCCTTCTCCCAGCTTGGCGGACTGGTGATCTCCGCCCGGGCGGTCGTGCTCGGCGGGGTCACGACCCCGGTCGCCTTCGGGTCCTGCGTCGTGGACATCACCGTCGAGGTGGTCGCCCAGCTGGTCTACACCCTGGTCGGCGTCTGGCTGCTGGTCCACCGGCTGGGCGTGGCCTCGGGTCATGACCGGCTTCTGCTGTCGCTGCTGGGCGGGCTGGCGATCGCCGCGGCCCTAGTCGGCGGGTTCATCGTCATGCAGCGGCGCGGCCTGGACGTGATCGAGCGGCTGGTCCACCGGATGGTCCCGACCGCCGCGCACCACGCCACGGCCGTCACCAAGGTCGTCGAGGCGGCCTACGGGCGGCCGCTCCGGCTATGGGCCTGTCTTGGCCTGCATCTGGTGGGCTGGTTCGGCGGCGCGATCGGCGCCTGGCTGATCCTGTACTTCATCGGCCACCCGTTGCCGTTCCTGTCGGTGGTGGCGATCGAGAGCCTGCTGTTCGCGATCCGCAACGCGGCGTTCGTGGTCCCCAGCGGCATCGGGGTGCAGGAAGGCGCCTACGCCCTGCTGGGCCCGATCTTCGGCCTGCCGCCCGAGGCGGCGCTGGCGCTGTCGCTGCTGAAGCGCGCGCGGGACGTCGTGGTCGGCGTGCCGGTGCTGTTGAGCTGGCAGGTGGCGGAAAGTCGGCGCCCTTTGCGCGGTGTGTGAGAGACGGCGGTTGCGCCGGGGCCAATGTGCTATCATTTCCAGGCTCTGCGGGCGGCTCGCCATTGAATCGAGGCGGCGGACGCGGCAGAGGTTGGGCGAGGGAGACGACGCCAGCGTCCCCCGTATCGGTTGAGGTCACGTCATGTTGCGCACCCTGTTCCTGCAGGCCCCGTCGTTCGACGGTTTCGACGGCGGCGCCGGGGCGCGCTACCAGGCCAAGCGCGAGGTCAAGTCCTACTGGTATCCGACCTGGCTGGCCCAACCGGCCGCCCTGGTCGAGAACAGCCGCCTGATCGACGCCCCGCCGCACCACCAGGGCATCGACTACGTCGCGCCGCTGGCCAAGGACTACGACATGGTGGTGCTGCACACCTCCACCCCCTCCTTCGCCTCGGACGTGAAGACCATCGAGGCGTTGAAGGCGGTCAATCCGGACATCAAGGCCGGCCTGATCGGGGCCAAGGTGGCCGTCGACGCCGACGGCTCGCTGCGCAACGCGCCGGCCATCGACTTCGTCGCCCGCAACGAATTCGACTTCACCATCAAGGAAGTGGCCGACGACCGGGCCTGGGCCGGCATCGAGGGCCTCAGCTACCGCAACTCCGACGGGGTGATCGTGCACAACGTCGACCGGCCGATGCTGGAGCGGATGGACGACCTGCCGTTCGTCACCCCGATCTACCAGCGCGACCTGGAGATCGAGAACTACTTCATCGGCTACCTGAAGCACCCTTACATCTCGATCTACACCGGCCGCGGCTGCAAATCGCGCTGCACCTTCTGCCTGTGGCCCCAGACCGTCGGCGGCCACCGCTATCGCACCCGCAGCGTCGGCCACGTGATCGAGGAGATCGCCTGGGCCCAGAAGGCCTTCCCGCAGGTCAAGGAATTCTTCTTCGACGACGACACCTTCACCGATGACCTGCCGCGCGCCGAGGCGATCGCCCGCGAGCTCGGCAAGCTGGGCGTGACCTGGTCGTGCAACGCCAAGGCCAACGTCCCGCGCGAGACGCTGAAGATCATGAAGGACGGCGGGTTGCGCCTGCTGCTGGTCGGCTACGAGTCCGGCAACCAGCAGATCCTGCACAACATCAAGAAGGGCATGCGCGTCGAGGTGGCCGAGCGGTTCACCAAGGACTGCCACGACCTGGGCATCGCCATCCACGGCACCTTCATCCTGGGCCTGCCCGGCGAGACGCCGGAGACCATCCAGCAGACGGTCAAATGGGCGGCCAAGATCAATCCGCACACCATCCAGGTGTCGCTGGCCGCGCCCTATCCGGGCACCTTCCTGTACAATCAGGCGGTGGAGAACGGCTGGCTGGACGCTGAGAACGCCGAACTGGTCGACGACAGCGGCCGGCAGATCGCGCCCCTGCACTACCCGCACCTGAGCCACGCCCAGATCTTCGATTCGGTGGAAACCTTCTACAAGCGGTTCTACCTGCGCCCGAGCAAGATCGGCTCGATCGTCAGCGAGATGGTGCGCAGTCCCGACATGATGAAGCGACGCCTGCGCGAGGGGGCGGAGTTCTTCGAATTCCTCAAGTCCCGCCGCAGCAAGGTCGCGGCTTGAGCGGCGGCCGCCGCATCCTGAGCGCCACGCCCGATGCTGGAGGCCGGTGATCTCACCCTGGTGACCGGTGCGTCCGGCTTCGTCGGATCGGCGGTCGCACGGGCCCTGCAGGCGCGCGGCGCGCGGCTGCGGCTGCTCGCCCGCGCCACCAGCCCGCGCGCCAACCTCGATGCGCTGGACGCCGAGGTGGTGGTTGGCGACATGGCCGATCCGGCGGCGATGACCCAGGCCATGCAGGGCGTGCGCTGGGTGTTCCACGTCGCCGCCGACTACCGCCTCTGGGCCCGCGATCCGGAGGAGATCGTCCGCAACAACCTCAGCGGAACCCGAGCGGTGATGCAGGCGGCCCTGGCCGCCAAGGTCGAACGGGTGGTCTACACCTCCAGCGTCGCCACCCTGGGCTTCAGGGACGACGGCGCGGCCTCGGACGAGACCCTGCCGCTGAAGCCCGAGGAGGCTATCGGCGCCTACAAGCGCAGCAAGGTGGTCGCCGAGCGTGAGGTCGAGCGGATGGCGGCCGAGGAGGGCCTGCCGGTCGTCATCGTCAATCCCTCGACCCCGATCGGCCCGCGCGACATCAAGCCCACGCCGACCGGGCGGATCATCGTCGAGGCGGCGCTGGGGCGCATGCCCGCCTTTCTCGAGACCGGGCTGAACCTGGCGCACGTCGACGACGTCGCCGCCGGCCACCTGATGGCCCTGGAGAAGGGCCGCCAGGCCGAGCGCTACATCCTGGGCGGGGCGGACGTCGGTCTCGGGCGGATGCTGGCCGACATCGCCGGCCTGACCGGCCGCAAGCCGCCGACCGTCGCCCTGCCGCGCGCGCCGCTCTATCCGCTGGCCGTGATCACCGAGGCCGTCGCCTACGTCACCGGCAAGGAACCGTTCCTGACCCTCGATGCGTTGAAGATGGCCAGCCACCACATGTTCTTCTCCTCGGCCAAGGCGACGCGGGAGCTGGGATATTCCGCCCGGCCCTACATCGAAGGCCTGTCCGACGCTCTCGCCTGGTTCCGCCAGGCCGGCTATGTGAAGTGACATGGTTATTGGCGTCCTCGCCCTGCTGCCGCTGCTGATCTGGGCCTATCTGGTCCTGGCGCGCGGCGGCTTCTGGCTGGCGCGCGAGCGGGACGACCGGGCGGAGCCGCCCGAGCCCGCCGTCTGGCCCGCCATCGCCGCCGTGGTCCCGGCCCGCGACGAGGCCGACGTCATCGCCCGCTCGATCGGCAGCCTGCTGGCCCAGGACTATCCGGGCGCCTTCCACGTGATCCTGGTCGACGACAACAGCAGCGACGGCACCGCCGAGGCCGCCCGCGCCCTGCCGAACGCCCAGGCCTTGACGGTGGTGACCGGCGCGCCCTTGCCCTCCGGCTGGACCGGCAAGCTCTGGGCGATGAAGCAGGGCGTCGAGGCCGCCGCCGCCCTGCCCCAGCCGCCCAAGTACCTGCTGCTGACCGACGCCGACATCGCCCACACGCCGGACAACCTGCGCCGGCTGGCGGCCCGGGCCGAGGCCGGCGGCCTGGTCCTGACCTCGCTGATGGCCAAGCTCTCCTGCGTCACCCCGGCCGAGCGCCTGCTGATCCCCGCCTTCGTCTATTTCTTCGACATGCTCTATCCGTTCGGCTGGGTGAACGACCCGAAGAGCAAGGTGGCGGGCGCCGCCGGCGGCTGCATGCTGGCCCGCGCGGACGCGCTGGAGGCCGCCGGCGGGATCGCCGCCATCCGCACCGCCATCATCGACGACTGCACGCTGGGCGCGGCGATGAAGCGACAGGGGCCGATCTGGCTCGGCCTGACCGAGCGGGCCCAGAGCCTTCGCCCCTATGTCACCGTGGCCGAGATCGGCCGGATGATCTCCCGCTCGGCCTACGCCCAGCTCGGCTATTCGCCGCTGCTGCTGGCCGGTACGATCGCCGGCATGGTCCTGACCTATCTGACCGCGCCCGCCATCTCGCTCTTCGTCGCCGGTCCCTGGCGCTGGGCGGGGGTCGCCGCCTGGGCGCTGATGGCCTTGAGCTTCCAGCCGATGCTGCGGTTCTATCGCCGCTCGCCGTTGTGGGGCCTGGCCCTGCCGCTGATCGGGGCGCTCTACACCGCCTTCACCGTACAGTCGGCGATCGACGTCTGGCGCGGCCGTGGCGGCGCCTGGAAGGGCCGCGCCCAGGCGCTGGCGGGACGCGCATGACCGAGGCCGCCGTCGATCTCGCCCCGCGCAAGGGCCACAAGCAAGAGAACTTCCCGGTCGCCTCGTTCATCATCAAGCCGGTCCACCGGCCGCTGATCATGGCCTTCTACCGCTTCGCCCGCACCGCCGACGACATCTCCGATCATCCGACCCTGCCGGCCGACGCCAAGCTGGCCCAGCTGGAGGCGATGCGCGCGACCCTGGCGGGCGAGCGCGACGCCGATCCGCCGTCGCTGGCCCTTCGCCGGGCCCAGGCCGCGCGCGGCCTCGATCCGCAACATGGCCTCGACCTCCTGGCGGCCTTCCGGCGCGACGTGACCCAGACGCGCTACGCGGACTGGGCCGACCTGATGGACTATTGCCGCTATTCCGCCGTGCCGGTGGGCCGGTTCGTGCTGGACGTCCATGGCGAGGACCGCGCGACCTGGCCGGCGTCCGACGCGCTCTGCGCGGCGCTCCAGGTGATCAACCACCTGCAGGACTGCGCCAAGGACTACCGCGAGCTCGACCGGGTCTACCTGTCCCAGGACGCCCTGGCCGCCGCCGGCGTCGGCCTGGAGGCCCTGGCCGTCCCCGCCGCCTCGCCGGGCCTGCGCTCGGTGATCGTCGGCATGGCGCGGCGGACCCAGGACCTGCTCGACCAGTCGCGGCCGTTCGCGACCCAGATCAAGGACGGCCGCCTCGCCTACGAGGTGGCCCTGATCCAACGTCTGGCCGAGGACCTGACCGCCCGCCTGATCACCCGCGATCCGTTGAGCGAGCGCGTGCACCACCGCCCGCTCGACGTGGCGGGGCTTGCCATCCTGGCCGGCATCGATCAGATCGCCGGACGGCGACGCTGAGGGGATTCCACGTGAGCGAACAGGCGAGCCTGGACGTAGGCGCGATCGAACAGAAGGTCTCCGGCAGTTCCTTCTATGCCGGGATGCGGGTGCTGCCCAAGGCGGAGCGTTCGGCGATGTTCGCCATCTACGCCTTCTGCCGCGCGGTGGACGATATCGTGGACGAGCCGGTGGGCGAACTGGCCGACCGGATCGCCGAGCTGGACGTCTGGCGGCGCGACGTCGACAGCCTCTACGCCGGCGGCCAGCCGGGGCGCATGGCCTTCCTCGCCGAGGACATCCGCCGTTTCGGCCTGGTGCGCGAGGACTTCCAGGCTGTGATCGACGGCATGCAGATGGACCTGGACCAGGACATCCGCGGGCCGGACCTGGCCACGCTCGACCTCTACTGCGACCGGGTCGCCAGCGCCGTCGGCCGGCTGTCGGTCAAGGTGTTCGGCATGGCCGAGGCGCCGGGGATCGAGCTGGCCTTCCACCTTGGCCGCGCGCTGCAGCTGACCAACATCCTGCGCGACCTGGACGAGGACGCCGGCATCGGCCGCCTCTACCTGCCGCGCGAGTTCCTGGACCAGGCCGGGATCACCGGGAACGACCCGTCCGCGGTGATCGCCGACCCGCGCGTCGATACGGCCTGCCGCGCGGTGGCCAGGATCGCCCACGAGCACTATCGCAAGGCCGATGCGGTGATGGCCAAGCGCCCGGCGGGCCGCCTGGCCGCCCCCCGGCTGATGAGCGCGGTCTATTCCAGCATCCTGGCCAAGATGGAGGCCAAGGGCTGGGCCGCGCCCCGCGAGCGGGCCAAGATCGGCAAGATCGCCCTGCTCTGGATTGTGCTGTCGCGCGGCCTGATGGGATGAGCCCGAGGCGGGCGTACGTCATCGGCGCGGGGCTGTCCGGGCTGGCCGCCGCCGTCCGGCTGGCCGAAGCCGGCTTCGAGGTCGAGGTCAGCGAGGCCGCCGCCCAGGCGGGCGGCCGCTGCCGCTCCTACGCCGACGCCCAGCTGGGCCTGACCATCGACAATGGCAACCATCTGGTCCTGTCCGGCAACCAGGCCGTCCAGCGCTACCTGGCCCTGATCGGCGCCTCGGACCGGCTGGTCGGGCCGGACCACGCCCGGTTCGTCTTCGCCGACGTCCGCACGGGCGAGCGCTGGACCATACGGCCGAACGAGGGGCCCCTGCCCTGGTGGGTGCTCTCGCCGTCTCGGCGCGTGCCGGGTTCAAGCGCCGGCGACTACCTCGGCCTCGCGGGCCTGCTCTATCCGGGCGAGGGCCTGCGCGTGAACCAGGCGATCGCCGCCAAGGGGGTGGTCTGGGAGCGGCTGATGGCCCCGTTCCTGCTCGCCGCCCTGAACACCGATCCCGAAACGGGCTCGGCCGCCCTGGCCGCCGCCGTGGTGCGCGAGACCCTGGCCAAGGGAGGGCGCGCCTACCGGCCGCGAATCGCCCATCCGACCCTAGCCGCCGCCTTCGTCGATCCGGCCGCGGCCTTCATCGCCAGCCACGGCGGGCGCCTGCGTCTCGGGCGACGGCTGCGGCGGCTGACGTTCGAACAGGGCAAGGTCGCCACCCTGGCCTTCTCGGATCAGGACGAGCCGGCCGTCGCGGACGGGCCGGTGGTGCTGGCCCTGCCGCCATGGGTGGCCCAGGAGCTGGTCCCGGACCTGAGCGCACCTGACGAATTCCGCGCCATCGTCAACGGCCACTTCAAGCTCGCCCCGCCGCCGGGCCTGGAGCCCATGGTCGGTCTGATCGGCGGCACGGTGGAATGGATCTTCGCCTTCCCCGACCGGATTTCGGTGACCGTGAGCGGAGCCGACCGGCTGCTCGACGACGACCGCCAGGCCCTGGCCGAGCGCATGTGGGCCGAGGTCGCCAAAATCCACGGCCTGCCGGCCGAACTGCCACCCTGGCAGGTGTTGAAGGAGCGGCGGGCGACCTTCGCCGCGACGCCCGAGCAGGCGCGCAAGCGGCCGCCCGCGCGCACCGCCTGGCGCAACCTGCTCCTAGCGGGTGACTGGACCGACACCGGCCTTCCGGCGACCATCGAGGGAGCGCTGCGCTCTGGCTTCAAGGCCGCGGAATTGGCGCTGGCGCAGGATTCCGTATAGTCCAGGCCGCCATGGACGCCTCGATGACTCTCGCCCCCGAACCAACCCCGACCAGCGACAGCCTGCGCCTGGATGTGCTGGACGCGGTGGTCAGCCGCGCGACCGACGCCCTCTTGGACCTGCAGCGCCCCGACGGCCACTGGGTGTTCGAGCTGGAGGCCGACGCGACCATTCCTGCCGAATACGTGCTGCTGAAACACTATCTGGGCGAGCCGGAAGACCTGGAGCTCGAACGCAAGATCGGCGTCTACCTGCGCCGCATCCAGGGCGAGCACGGCGGCTGGCCCCTGTTCCACGGCGGCGCCTTCGACGTCAGCGCCAGCGTGAAGGCCTATTTCGCCCTGAAGATGATCGGCGACGACATCGACGCGCCGCACATGGTCCGCGCCCGCGAGGCGATCTGGGCCCACGGCGGGGCCGCGGCGACCAACGTCTTCACCCGCATCCAGCTCGCCCTCTATGGCGCGGGGCCCTGGTCGACCATCCCGACCATGCCGGTGGAGCTGATCCTACTGCCGCGGTGGTTCCCCATCCACCTGTCGAAGATGTCCTACTGGGCGCGCACCGTGATCGTGCCGCTGCTGGTGCTGCAGGTGAAGAAGCCGGTAGCCCGCAATCCACGCGGGGTGCGGATCGACGAGCTGTACGACACGCCGGTCCACATCAAACCCAAGTCCAAGGCGGCGGACACCAAATGGCTCTGGACCTGGGGCTTCAACACCCTGGACGTCGTGCTCAAGGCGGTCGAGGGCCTGTGGCCCAAGGGCCTGCGCCAGAAGGCGATCGACCGCTGCGTGGCCTTCGTCACCGAGCGGCTGAACGGAGAGGACGGCCTGGGCGCCATCTATCCGGCCATGGCCAACAGCGTGATGATGTTCGACGTCCTGGGCTATCCGGAAGACCACCCGGACCGGGCGATCGCACGCAAGTCGGTGGCCAACCTGGTCGTGCTGGGCGAGGACGAGGCCTACTGCCAGCCCTGCGTCTCGCCGGTCTGGGACACCGCCCTGACCGCCCACGCCCTGATGGAGGCCGGCGGCGAAGCGGCCGAGCGCGAGGCCCTGCGCGCCCTGAGCTGGCTCAAGCCGCGCCAGGTGCTGGACGTGAAGGGGGATTGGGCGGAACAGCGGCCGGACGTGCGCCCCGGCGGCTGGGCGTTCCAGTACAACAACGCCCACTATCCCGACACCGACGACACGGCCGTCGTGGTCATGGCCATGGACCGGGCGCGCGCCCGGCTGGGCGCTGGCAGCGGCTATGACGAGGCCATCGCCCGCGGCGAGGAATGGATCGTCGGCCTGCAGAGCCAGAACGGCGGCTGGGGCGCCTTCGACGCCGACAACACGTTCTATTACCTCAACAACATCCCCTTCGCCGACCACGGCGCCCTGCTCGATCCGCCGACCGTGGACGTGGCGGCCCGCTGCGTCGGCATGCTGGCCCAGCTCGGTGAACCCAAGGACAGCCCGCGGATGCAGCGGGCCCTGGCCTACCTGGAAACCGAGCAGGAGCCGGATGGCAGCTGGTTCGGCCGCTGGGGCGTCAACTACATCTACGGAACCTGGTCGGCCTTGTGCGCGCTGAACGCCGCCGGCGTCGATCCCCAGGCGCCGGTCATGCGCAAGGCGGTCGACTGGCTGATCTCGGTCCAGAACCCGGACGGCGGCTGGGGCGAGGACTGCGAGAGCTACGCCCTGGACTACAAGGGCTACAAACCCTTCCCCTCCAACGCCTCCCAGACCGCCTGGGCGCTGATCGGGCTGATGGCGGCGGGCGAGGCGGACCATCCGGCGGTGGCCCGCGGGGTGCAGTACCTGCTCGACACCCAGACGAGCGATGGACTGTGGGGCCAGGAGCACTACACGGGCGGCGGCTTTCCGCGGGTCTTCTACCTGCGCTATCACGGCTATCCGAAGTTCTTCCCCCTATGGGCCGTTGCGCGCTATCGCAACCTCAAGCGGGCCAACGACCGCCACGTCGCCTTCGGCATGTGATGATTCTCGTCGCCACGGGCCTGAAGCGCGAGGCGCGCATCCTGGCCGGGCCGGACGCGCGGGTGGTCGCGGGCGGCGGCGATTCGCGACGGCTGGAGCAGGAACTGGACACCGCGGCGCAGGGCGCCGTGGGCGTCATCAGCATGGGGCTCTGCGGCGCGCTGGCGGCGGGACTGCGGCCCGGGGATTGGGTGGTGGCCAGCGAGGTCATGCTGGCGGCTTCCGTGTCCGTCGGCTGGGACGAGCGGAGCGAAAAATGGGCCGCGGCGCTCGCCGAGCGCCTGAACGCCCGCCTCGGTCCCGTGCTGGGCTCCCACGCCATGCTTTCCGACGCCGACGCCAAGCGCGCGGCGCACCAGGCCACCGGCGCCATAGCCGTCGACATGGAATCCCAGGTCGCAGCCGCGGTCGCGGCGCGCCACGGCCTGCCGTTCGCGGTGGCGCGGGTGGTGTCGGACGCAGCCGACCGCAGCCTGCCCACGGCCGCCCAGGCCGGGATGGCCCCGGACGGCGGCATGGACATCGGCGCGGTGCTGCGGGCCCTGGCGGCCGATCCGCGCCAGCTGCCCGCCCTGATCCGCGTAGGCCGCGAGGCGGAGACCGCCTTCCGCGCCCTAGGTCGTGGCCGCGACCTTCTTGGCCCGGGGCTGGGTCGCCCGGATTTCGACCAGCTTCTTCTCGACGTGGTCTGAGAAGACGTAGTCCGCCGGCCGCTGGTTGGTCAGCGGGATGTCCGGGACGAACGGCCCTTCGGTCTTGACGCCCAGGGCCGAGACCGCCAGCAGCTTCAGCGGGTTCTTGACCCCGTCGGCGACGGCCGAGCCCTCGAAACCGCAGTGGACCATGCAGTCGGCGCACTTTTCGTACTTGCCGACGCCGTAGTCGTCCCAGGCGGTGTCCTCCATCAGCTCCTTGAAGGTCTTGGCGTAGCCTTCGCCCAGCAGGTAGCAGGGCTTTTGCCAGCCGAAGACGCTGCGCAGTGGCATGCTCCAGGGCGTGCATTCATAGGCCTGGTTGCCGGCAAGGAAGTCCAGGAACAGGCCCGACTGGGTGAACGACCACTTCTTGCCGCCGTCGCCGCGCTTGAGTATCTCGCGGAACAGGGTCTTGGTCTTGTCGCGGTTGAGGAAGTGCTCCTGGTCGGGCGCACGCTCGTAGGAGTAGCCCGGCGAGACGGTGATGCCGTTGAGGCCCAGCTCGTTCATGTAGTCGAAGAACCTGGCCACCCGCTCCGGATCGACGCCGTCGAACAGGGTGCAGTTGATCTGGACCAGGAAGCCCTTGGACTTGGCCAGCTTGATCGCCTCGACCGCCTTTTCGTAGACGCCGTCCAGGCAGACGGACTTGTCGTGCATCTCCTTGTCGCCATCCAGGTGGATCGACCAGGTGAAGTAGGGGCTGGGCTTGTAGTCGTCGATCTTCTTGGTCAGCAGCAGGGCGTTGGTGCAGAGGATGACGAACTTCTTCTTGGCGATGTAGCCCTCGACGATCCGCGGCATGTCGCGGTGCAGCAGGGGCTCGCCGCCGGCGATCGAGACGGCCGGCGCGCCGCACTCGTCCATCGCCTCCATGCACTGCTCATAGCTCAGGCGCTGGTTCAGTATCTCGTCGGGATAGTCGATCTTGCCGCAGCCGGCGCAGGCCAGGTTGCAGCGATAGAGCGGCTCGAGCATCAGCACGATCGGGTAGCGCTTGCGCCCCGACAGGTGCTGCTTGGCGACATAGGCCCCGATACGGGCGGTTTGGAAAAGCGGCAGGCCCAAGGCGAATTCCTAACTGTCAGGGGTTGGAATCGACGACCGCGGGTTCGCGCAGTTCGGCCGGGAGGCGGAACTCGATGTTCTCCTCGATCCCGTCCATCTGCACCACCTCGATGTCGGTGATCTTGCGAAGGGCGTCGATGACGCTGACGACCAGTTCCTCGGGCGCCGAGGCGCCGGCGGTCAGGCCGACGGCCTTGACCCCCTCGATCCAGCGTGGATCGAGGTCGTTCTCATCGGCGATCAGATAGGAGGGCAAGCCCTCCTCGATGCCGATCTCGCGCAGGCGATTCGAATTGGAGCTGTTCTGGGCCCCGACCACGAGAATCACCTCGGCGACCTTGCACAGGTCGCGCACGGCCGACTGGCGGTGCTGGGTGGCGTAGCAGATGTCGGCGGTGTCGGGTCCCACGACATCGGTGAAGCGCGCCTTCAGCGCGGCGATCACGCCCTTGGTGTCGTCGACGCTGAGTGTGGTCTGGGTGACGTAGGCGATCGGGGTGTCGAGCGGCAGGTCGAGCGCGCCCGCGTCGGCCTCGCTGGAGATCAGGTGCACCGGTGCGCCCACCTGGCCCATGGTGCCCTCGACCTCGGGATGGCCCGCGTGGCCGATCAGCACCAGGGTGCGGCCGCGGCTGACATAGCGCTTGCCCTGGTTGTGCACCTTGGAGACCAGCGGGCAGGTGGCGTCGATCACCGGCAACTTGCGCTGGGCCGCCTCCTTGACCACCGACTGGGCCACGCCGTGCGCGCTGAACACGGTCACCGCATCGTCCGGGATCTCGGACAGGTCCTCGACGAAGATCGCGCCCTTGCTCTTGAGCGCGTCGACAACATGCCGATTGTGGACGATCTCATGGCGCACGTAGACAGGCTGGCCGTATTTGACCAGCGCGCGGTCCACGATGTCGATCGCGCGAACCACGCCCGCACAAAACCCGCGCGGCTGAGCCAAGTAGACCTTTACCATCGAATCTCACCGTCGGCGTGGGGCGCGACCACCTCACCGCCTAAAGGTAGAGGATCGGCGCCGCGTCCGAAAGACACACCGCCCTGCAAATCGCCAGGCGCCGATTTTCTCCGCATCAGGCCAATCGGCGCCTTCAGGTTCGCGAAACTCGCGCCTATGTTCCCGCGCATGGCAGTGCATGATCCCAGCCGCGCGCAAGACGCGAGCCACGTGAGACCGTGGCGGATGATTGAGCGTCGCAAGAGCCGCAAGATCCGGGTTGGGTCTGTTGAGGTGGGGGGCGACGCGCCGATCACGGTGCAG
>JARLIQ010000054.1 GCA_031291645.1 Caulobacteraceae bacterium
CGCGTGGCCCGGGCCCGCCAGATCCAGGCCGAACGCGCGGCGGCGGCCGGCGAGGCCGAGGGCGCCGCCCCGCTCAACGCCCGCGCCGAAGGCCGTTGGCTGGACGCCATCGCCGCCCTGGACGAGCCGGCGCGCGCGCTGCTGGCCAAGGCCGCGGAGGGCGCGGGCCTGACCGCGCGCGGCTGGACCCGCACCCTGCGCCTGGCGCGCACCATCGCCGACCTGGAGGGCGCCGAACGGGTGCGGCGGGTGCATCTCGCCGAGGCCCTGGTGTACCGCCGCGTCGGTCCCGCCGGCGAAGGCGCGGGCCTGGCCGATCCCGCGCGGGCCGTGTGGACCGCCTGAGGGGCGAATCGGTCGCAGTCGCAACAGGGACCGCCTTGGCTTGACGTCGGGGTGGTTTCGCGGCCTCATCCTTGGAACCGTCCGCAAGTGACGGGCGAAGGGCCGACGACAGGCCCGCCCCCAGGGAGGTGGTGATGCAAACCCCACAAACCGAATTCGACGCCGGCTTCCGCGCCGGCGCGCTGTCGATGCTCCAGGCCTGGCGCCAGCGCAGCGGCCTGATCCTCTTCGCCGTCTGGGCCCTGTTGTGCGTGCCCTTCGGCGCCAGCGCCCTGATCCATCACCTGAACGACGTGATCTTCTATGTGCCGCTGGTCGGCGGCACCCTGGTCCTGGCCTATTTCCACTCGATCGTGGACCATGAGGTCAGGGTGAAGATCCGCCGGCTGGAGACGGCTTGAGGTCGAATGACCGGCGCCCGGCTCGCGGCGCGAGGACGGCTATCCCTCGCCGTCCATCCACAGGCACAGCTCGCGCAGGCTGAGGGCGCGCAGGGCCGCGTCCGGCGAGCGCACCGTGGGCAGGCCGACCAGGCGGCGGGCGTCGTTGACGTCGGCCAGCTCGGCCGGGTCCACCCTCAGGCCGCGCCGCCGCGCCGTCTTGACGAACCGGGCGCGGGCGCAGTCCAGGCCCGCGATCTCGGCGCAGGCGTTGGGCGGCAGGAAGGCGCCCTGGACCAGGCGGCCGAAGGTCACCACGAGCGCGCCCTTGAACGGCAGCAGGGCCGCGTCCAGTCCCGCCCAGTCCACCCCCACGATCGGCGCGTCGGCCGGCATCCCGTCGGGCGCCGGCTCGCCCACCGGGCTCGGCGCCCGGACGAACAGGCTGAGCGCCACATTGCCGGCCTCGTCGGCCATGGCGAACTGGAAGAGGTGGGTCGAGGCGTTCGCGGCCACCGAGCGGACGTGCAGATAGTAGCGGTCGGGCCGGGCCAGCGGCGGGGTTCGCTCGCACCAGCCTGCGGGGGCGGCGTCGGGGAAGGCGAACATGGCCGGCGGCGGCAACAGGCGTTCGAGCAGCGACATGGCGAGAGCTCCTTGCAGGCTTCGGGTTGTCCCGGCGCGATCTGGCCGCGGCTTGGGCGGCGGCTCAATCGGGCGGGCGCCCGATCCGGGATGTGTCCACGCGCCCAGGGTGGGCGCCCAGCCGCTTGCCGGCGCGCCGCATCGGTGGCCCGCCGGCCGGGTTTGACCGTCCGTTAAGCGGCGCCGGCTAGGGTCGGCCGATGGATCCGGTCATCGCTCTCATCGAGGCGCTCGACGCGCCCGCCGCCCTGGCCGGACCCGACGGCCTGGTCGTCGCGGCCAACGCCGCCTTCCGCGAAAGCGGCCAGGACCCCGGCGCGGTGCTGAACCTGCGGCCGGGCGAGGTGATCGAGACCCTGTCCAGCCGCGGCGGCGCGCTGATCGCCTGGCGCCTCGCGCGCCTGCCCGACGGACGGCGGCTGATCACCGGCGAGCGCCGCTCGGAGGGCCCGACCCAGCGCGACCGCTATCTCGCCTCGCTGAGCCACGAGCTGCGCACGCCGTTGAATGGCGTGCTCGGCATGGCCGACCTGCTGGCCGACACCCGGCTGGCGGCGGACCAGCGGGCCTATCTCTTGGCCCTGCAGGAAAGCGGCCGCCACCTGCTCGGCCTGGTCAACGACGTGCTCGACCTCGCCTGCCTCGACGCCGGCGAGTTCGCCCTGCACCCCGCGCCGGTCGAGCCGCGCCGCCTGCTGCAGTCCACCGCCGAACTGCTCAGCCCGCGCGCGACCGAGAAGGGGCTGGAGATCGCCTGGACCGCCCCGGCCGACCTGCCGGTCGTGCTGGCCGACGAGGGCCGCATCCGCCAGATTCTGTTCAACCTGGCGGGCAATGCGGTGAAATTCACCGAACGGGGCGGCGTGCTGCTCAGCGCCGAACGGTGCGGCGGCGACGCCAGGCGCGCGCGCCTGCGCTTCTCCGTCTCGGACACTGGCCCGGGCGTGCCCGAGGCCGAGCGGGAACGGATCTTCGAGCCTTTCGTCCAGGCCCACGGCGATCGCCTGCGCACCGACAGCGCGGGGCTGGGCCTGGCCATCGTGCGCCGCCTGACCGCCGCCCACGGCGGGCGCATTAGCCTGGAAAGCCCGCCCGAGGGCGGCGCGCGCTTCTGCTTCGAGGCCGATTTCCCGGTCGAACGGGCGCCGGCGCGCGGGAAGGGCCCGCTCGCGCGCCGCAACGTGGTGGTCGTCTCGTCCAACCCCGTGGTGCGGGCCGCCGCCGCGGGCCTGGTGGAAGCCGCCGGCGGCAAGGCGTGGGCCTTCGGCGACGCGGCCGAAGCCCAGGCCGGCGCGCCGCGCGACGCCGTCGCCCTGGTCGATCACGCCCTGATCGATCGCGCCCAGGCCGGCGGCGCCCGCCGCGGCCGTCTGGCCAAGCCGCTCGACGGCCGGCCGTCGGTGGTGCTGCTCGCCCCGGAAGAGCGCGCGCACATCCCTCGCTATCGCCGCGCCGGTTTCGACGGCTATCTGATCAAGCCGCTGCGCGACGTCTCCCTGATCGAGCGGACGCTCGCCGCCGCCGGGGCCGCCGCGGCCCCGGCCGAGGCCGCCGACGAGCGGGCCGACAGCCAGACCGGCGCCGACGCCGGCGCGCGCGTGCTGCTGGTCGAGGACAATCCGATCAACGCGCTCCTGGCCCGCTCGCTGCTCGAACGGGAAGGCTGCCTGGTCGACCATGCGGTCGGCGGCCGCGAGGCGATCAAGGCGGCCGAGGTCCAGTCCTTCGACCTGGTCCTGATGGACCTGCGCATGCCGGGCCTGGACGGCATCGGCGCGGCCGAGGCGCTGCGGGCCATGGGGATCAAGACGCCGATCATCGCCCTCACCGCCGACGCCTTCGAGGAGGACCGCCGCGCCTGCCTGGCGGCCGGCATGGACGATTTCCTGGCCAAGCCGCTCGCGCCGGAGGCGCTCAGGGCGGCGTTGCGCCGCTGGGCCGGCCCGGTGGCGGCCGCCGGACGAAAGACGCCGGCGCGGAAACGGAGGGCCTAGGCGCCAGAGTCGATCAGCGGCTGGACGCGCCGGTGCGCGCACGCCAAGCTGGCGCGGTGATTTGGGGCCGATCCTCGCCCCGTCCGGGGATGAGGCCATGACCAGCGATCCTCCGACGCCCCGCCCCAGCGGCCTGGGCGGTTTTTCCGCCTATTTCGACCGGCGCACCCTGGTCATGCTCGGCCTCGGCTTCGCCTCGGGCCTGCCGAACCTGCTGATCTTCGACACCCTGTCGGCGTGGCTGCGCCAATCGGGCCTGTCGCTGGAGGTGATCGCCTTCTTCAGCCTGGCGACCCTGGCCTATTCGTTCAAATTCCTCTGGGCGCCCCTGGTCGACCGCACGGCCATTCCGGGGCTCACCGCCTGGCTGGGCCACCGTCGATCCTGGATGCTGGTCGCCCAGGTCGCGGTGACGGCGGGGCTGCTGGCCGTGGCGGCGAGCGATCCGAAGACCGGCCTTGTGGGCCTGGCGCTGTGCGCGGTGGCCACCGGCTTCGCCTCGGCGACCCAGGACATCGTGGTCGACGCCTGGCGGATCGAGGCGGTGGCCGGGACCGCCCAGGGGGCGATGGCGGCGGCCTATCAGTGGGGCTACCGGATCGCCGGCCTGGCGGGCGGCGCCCTGGCCCTGGTCCTGGCCGACAGCTTCGGCTGGAACCTCTCCTACACGCTGATGGCCGCCCTGATGGTCGTGGGCATGATCTCGGTCCTGGGCGCGCCGCGCGAACAGGCCAGGATCATCGCCGTCCTGCCGCGCGTGGACATCGACGTTCCCCCGGCGCTCGAGGCGCTGGAATGGGCGGTGCGGCTGGCGCTGCTGCTCGTCGGCGCGCTTCTGCTCGGCTCGGGCCTCGCCGCCAAGGCCGACATGCTGGCCGCCATCCTGCGTCTCTCAGGTCTGCCGCACGAGGCGGTGGCGCTCAAGGCCGCCTGGATCGCCAAGCCGAACGGGGTCTGGCTGCAGTTCGCGGGCGTCCTGGCCGGCGCCGCGGTGGTCGTGGCCGCCGCCTGGCCGCTGCCGGGCCTGCGCACCCGGCCCGGCCTCTATCTGTCGCGGGCGTTCGGCGAGCCGCTGGGCGACTTCTTCGGCCGGTTCGGCAGGACGGGGATGCTGATCCTGGCGCTGATCTGCGTCTACCGCCTGTCGGACTTCGTGCTGAACATCATGAACCCCTTCTATCTCGACCTCGGGTTTTCGATGGACCAGATCGCCGGGGCGCGGAAGCTGTTCGGCGTGGTCGCCTCGATGGCCGGGGTGTTCGTCGGCGGGCTCTCGGTGGCGCGGCTGGGGGTGATGCGCTCGCTGGTCGTCGGCGCCGTCGCCCTGCCGATCACCAACACCATCTTCGCCTGGCTGGCGACCCAGGGGCCGGACTTCCGCAGCCTGCTGATCGCCATCGGCGTCGACAATGTGGTCTCGGGCTACGCCGGGACCTGCCTGATCGCCTACATGTCCAGCCTGACCAGCGCCGGCTTCACCGCGACCCAGTACGCCCTCTTCTCCTCGCTCTATTCGCTGCCGGGCAAGCTGCTGGCGTCCCAGTCGGGCCGGATCGTCGAGGCCGCCGCCCACGCCGCCCAGTCGGGCGGGCCGCTCGCGCCGCTGACGCGGCTGTTCGCCCACGCCCCGTCCCACGCTTTCGCCCAGGCCATGGCCAAGTCCCACGTCAGCCCGGCGGCGCTGGGCGCCGGCTATATGACCTTCTTCTTCTATTCCGGCCTGGTCGGGGTGTTCTCGATGGCCCTGGCGGGGCTGGTCGCCTGGCGGACGCGCGCCGCGCCATCAGGAACCTAGCCGCCCGCCCGCTCGCACCAGGCGGTGGGGTCGGGCTCGGCGGCGATCAGCGACAGGCCCGTGGCGATGGATTCCAGCTCGGCGCCGGTGCTGATCTTTCCCGCCCCAAAGCGGGCCTCGAACAGGCGCCGCACGGCCGGCACAAAGGACGTGCCGCCGGTCAGGAATACCCGGTCGACGCCGGCGGGCGACAGCGCCGCGCCGGCCAGCGCCTCGTCCACCGCGGTCTCGATGGCGGCCAGCTCGCGGCCGATCCAGCCCTCGAACTGGGCTCGGCGGACGGTCTTGCGGATGACGATCGATCCGGCGCGGAAGTCGAACACGGCCTCCTCGTGCGCCGACAGCGCCTCCTTCAGCCGCGAGACCGACTGGTAGAGGTGGTAGCCGTGCTCGCCCTCGAGCAGCTCGACCAGCCGGGCCAGCTTCTCGGGCTCCAGCGACTTCTTGACCAGGCTTCGGATGTCGCGCAGGTCGCGCGACGAGCGCATCAGCGCCAGCTGGTCCCAGCGGGCGAAGCTGGCGTAGTAGCGCGGCGGCACCGGCAGGAGGTTGGCGAAGTCGCGGTAGCTCGTGCCCTTGCCCAGCTCCGGCGAGACCAGCTGGTCGATGATCCGGTAGTCGAAGGCGTCGCCGGCGATGGGCACGCCCGACTGGCCGAGCGCCCGGGAGGTCAGCGTCCCGCCCCGCCGCTCGAAGCGGATGATCGAAAAGTCGCTGGTGCCGCCGCCGAAGTCGGCGACCAGCACGGTCGCGTCCTCGGCCAACCGCCGGGCGAAGAAGAAGGCGGCGGCCACGGGCTCCAGGGCGTAGAGGATCTCGGTGAATCCCAGGCGGCGGAAGGCTTCCTCGTAGCGGGTCAGGGCGAGCGCCGCATCGGCGCTGGCGCCGGCGAAGCGCACCGGCCGGCCGACGATCACCCGCGCCGGCAAGGTCGCCAGCGCCTCGCCCGCGTGGGCGCGCAGGCGCAGCAGGAAGGCCGAAAGCATGTCCTCGAACCGGTAGCGGCGGTTCAGGATCGAGGTCTCTGTGAACAGCGGACTGGCCGCATAGCTCTTGAACGACTGGATGAAGCGGGTCTCGCCCGGGTCCTCCAGATAGGTCTCGATGGCCCAGGGCCCGGCCTCGACCGCGCGGCCGGTCGGCTGGTCGGGGTCGGCGTGGAAGCTCAGCGCCGAGCGGAAGGTCGAGGCGTGGGCGCCCTCGACGGGAAAGCGCACCAGTTCGGCGCGGCCACCATCGCCCAGCACCGAGACGACGGTGTTGGTGGTGCCGAAATCGACGCCGATGACCGAAGGCGGGTTCATGGTGCGGGCTGGCTCGAGGGAGCCCGGCGGCTTACAGACCCGCGCCGCCCGGGGCAAGCCCGGCGCGGCGATCGCCCCCGCGGTGTGGCTTTCAGGTCCCCGTGAGCGGGCGCTCGTAGGCCGCCATGGTGGCCAGGTTCAGGATCTTGGACACCGAGGCCGACAGCGGGCAGATCTGCACCGACTTCGACAGGCCCAGCAGCACCGGACCGATCACCGTCGCCCCGCCCAGGGACTGGACCAGCTTGGTCGAGATCGAGGCGGAGTGGATGGCCGGCATGACCAGCACGTTGGCCGGCCCGGTCAGGCGCATGAACGGGTAGTTGGCCCGGTTCTCGGGGTCGAGCGCCAGCTCGGGCGGCATCTCGCCCTCGTACTCGAAGTCGACGTCCATCTCGTCCAGCAGGGCGACGGCGTCGCGCACCTTCTCGGAGCGCGAGCCCATCGGATTGCCGAAGGTGGAATAGGACATGAAGGCCAGGCGCGGCGGAAAGCCTAGGGCGCGCACCGCGCGGGCGGCCTCGATGGCGATCTCGACCAGTTCGTCCGCCTCCGGCATCTCGGTGACGTTGGTGTCGGCGATGAACAGGGTGTGGCCCTTGGCCAGCACGATCGACATGCCGATGATCCGACCGCCCGGCGCCGGATCGATGACGCGCAGCACCTCCTCCAGCACCTGGTCGAAGTTGCGGGTCACCCCGGTGACCATGCCGTCGGCGTAGCCGAGCGCCACCATCGAGGCGGCGAAGGAGTTGCGGTCCTGGTTGATCAGCCGCTGGATGTCGCGCTTGAGATAGCCCTCGCGCTGCAGCCGCTGGTACAGGAAGTCGACGAACTCCGGATTCCGGTGCGAGACGCGGGCGTTGATGATCTCGAAGGGCATGTCGTCGGGATTGAGGCCCACGAGCTGCATGTTGCCGCGCACCAGCTCCTCGCGTCCCACAAGGATCGCCTGGCCCAGGCCCTCGGTCTGGAAGGCGTAGGCGGCGCGGATCACGCTGGGCTCCTCGCCCTCGGCGAAGACGATCCGCTTCTTGGGCGCGGCCAGCACCTGGCCCGAGATCTTCTGCATGAAGCCGGCGGCTGGATCGAGCCGCTGGGCCAGGGACGCGCGATAGGCGTCCATGTCCTCGATCGGCTTGCGCGCCACGCCGGTGTCCATCGCCGCCTGGGCCACGAACGGCGGGATGTAGGAGATCAGCCGGGGATCGAACGGCGAGGGGATGATGTACTGCGGCCCGAACTTCAGCGACCGGCCGTGGTAGGCGGCGGCGACCTCGTCAGGCACGTCCTCGCGGGCCAGCTGCGCCAGGGCGTTGGCGCAGGCGATCTTCATCTCGTGGTTCACCCGGCGGGCGCGCACGTCGAGCGCGCCGCGGAAGATGTAGGGAAAGCCCAGGACGTTGTTGACCTGGTTCGGATAGTCCGACCGGCCGGTGGCGACGATCACGTCCGGGCGCACGGCCAGCGCCTCCTCGGGCGTGATCTCCGGGTCCGGGTTGGCCATGGCGAAGATGATCGGGTTGGGCGCCATGGAGGCGACCATCTCGGGCGTCAGCGCTCCCTTGGCGGACAGGCCGATGAACACGTCCGCGCCCTTCATGGCGTCGGCCAGGGTGCGCGCGTCGGTGTCGACCGCGTGGGCCGACTTGTACTGGTTCATGCTCTCGGTGCGGCCGCGCCAGATCACCCCCTTGGTGTCGACCGCGATGCAGTTCTCGTGGCGCACGCCCATGGCCTTCATCAGGTCGAGCGAGGCGATGCCGGCCGCGCCGACGCCGCACAGCACCAGCTTGATGTCCTCCAGCCTGCGGCCGGTGATGTGGCAGGCGTTGATCAGGCCGGCGGCCGAGATGATCGCCGTGCCGTGCTGGTCGTCGTGGAACACCGGGATGTCGAGCAGCTCCTGCAGCTCGCTCTCGATGCGGAAGCACTCGGGGCTGCGGATGTCCTCCAGATTGATCCCGCCGAAGGTCACGCCGATGTTCTTGACCACGGTGATGATCTCGTCGGCGTCCCTGGAGGACACCTCGATGTCGATGGAATCGACGTCGGCGAATCGCTTGAACAGCACCGCCTTGCCTTCCATCACCGGCTTGGAGGCCAGAGCGCCCAGGTCGCCCAGGCCCAGGATCGCCGTGCCGTTCGAGATCACCGCCACCAGGTTACCCTTGGACGTGTAGTCGTAGGCCGCGTCCGGCTCCTCGGCGATGCGCAGCACCGGAACCGCCACGCCCGGCGAATAGGCCAGCGACAGGTCGCGCTGGGTGGCCATCGGCTTTGTCGCCACCACGGCCACCTTGCCGGGGGTCGGATATTTGTGGAACGCCAGCGCGTCTTCGTCGGTGAACGTGCGTTTTTCAGTATCGCTCATGCGCTGTCGCAGGCCCTGAACCCTTCTCCGGGGGGTCGTTTCGCCCCCGCCCTATGAATGTGCCGGCACCCTAGCGACGCCGTCCGCCCGCCACAACCGCATGCGCGAACCCCTGCCGCTGGGTCAGGGACAGGCCGCCCGGCCCCGCCGCAACGTGCGCGCGAGCCCTGTTTCGCCGTCCCGGGCGCCGAACGCCATTGACCGCACCCGGCCGAGCGCGAAATCTAGGCGCCATCCCGCACGACGGCCCGGCCCCCGCCTCGGGACGTTTTCTTTTGGAGACGGACCGTCATGGCCGAGATTTCCCCGATCCGGATCGGCGTCGCCGGCGCGCTCGGACGCATGGGCCGGACCGTCGCGGCCCTGGTCAGGGCGCGCGCGGGCGCAGTGCTCGGCCCGCTGTTCGACCGGCCCGAGCTGGCCGGGCAGGCGCTGGACGGCGCCGTCCTGGTCACGCCGGACGCGGCGCTGGCCCAGTGCGACGCGATCATCGACTTCTCCTCTCCGGAGGCGTCCACGCACCTGGCCGAAGCGGCCGCGGCGCGCGGCGGCGTGGCCCTGGTGGTCGGATCGACCGGCTTCTCGCCGGCCCAGGACGCGGCGGTCGCCGCGGCGGCGCGGGCGACGCCGATCGTGCGCGCGGGCAATTTCTCGCTCGGCGTGAACCTGCTCGTGGGCCTGGTGCGCCAGGCCGCCGCGGCGCTGAACGCCGAGGACTTCGACATCGAGGTGTTCGAGGCCCACCACCGGCGCAAGGTCGACGCGCCGTCGGGCACCGCCCTGATGCTGGCCGAGGCGGCGGCCGAAGGTCGGGGTCTCGACCTGGCCCGGGTGTCGGAGCGCGCGCGCGACGGACTGACCGGACCCAGGACCCCCGGCGCGATCGGCTTTTCCGTCATGCGCGGCGGCGGCGTCATCGGCGAGCACAGCGTGGTCTTCGCGGCCGAGGACGAGATCATCACCCTGTCCCACTCCGCCCGCGACCGCAGCCTGTTCGCCCGTGGCGCGCTGGAGGCGGCCCTGTGGGCGGCCGGGCGCGGGCCGGGGCTCTACGACATGCAGGACGTGCTGGGCTTCAGGAGCGACCGCGCCCATGGCTGACATCCTCTCGCTCGACGCCACGGCCCAGCTCCAGGCGCTGGAGGCCAAGCGGATCAGCGCGGCCGAGCTGTTGGACTTGGCCGTCGCCCGCTGGCGCGGCCAGCACGCCCGCATCAACGCCGTGGTCGCCACCGACATCGACCGGGCGCGCATTCAGGCCAGGGCGATCGACGAGACGCGGGCCAAGGGCGGGACGCTCGGCGCGCTCGCGGGCCTGCCGATGACGGTCAAGGACACCCTCGACGCCGAGGGGCTGGCGGCGTCCTCGGGCCTGGAGCCGCTGCGCCGCCGCGGCTCGGTGCGCGACGCCGCCGCGGTCGCCCGCGCGCGCCAGGAGGGCGCGGTGATCTGGGGCAAGACCAACGTCCCGGTGATGGCCGCCGACTGGCAGAGCTACAACGCCCTCTATGGGACGACCAACAATCCCTGGGACGTGGAGCGCACCACCGGCGGCTCGTCCGGCGGGGCCGCGGCGGCCCTGGCCACCGGGGTCACGGCGCTGGAGATCGGCTCGGACATCGGCGGATCGCTGCGGGTCCCGGCCAGCTTCTGCGGCGTCTTCTCGCACAAGCCGACCTGGGGGCTGGTGTCCCAGCGCGGCCATATCCCGCCGGCGCCCGGGACCCTGAGCGAGCGGGACCTGAACGTCGTCGGACCCATGGCCCGCTCGGCCCGCGACCTGCGCCTGCTGCTCTCGGTGCTGGAAGAGGGGCCGCTCGCCGCCAGGGCGCCGGCGCCGGCCGTAAAGACGCTGAGGATCGGCCTGTGGCTGGACGAGCCGAGCTTTCCGCTCGATCCGCAGGTCCGCGAAGCGGTCCAGGGCTTCGCCCAACACCTGGGCCAGCGCGGCGCCACGGTCGAGCCGGTCCGGCCCGTGGACGGCGCGGTGGTGATGGACGCCTACCGGGTGCTTCTGGCCTCGGCCCTGGCGGCCGACCTGCCCCCGGCCATGATCCGTTCGATGCGGCGGCTGCGGGGCGCGGCGGGCTTGGCGCGGCGCTTCGGCGCGGGGCCGACCTCCTGGGCGGCGCAGGTGCTGGGCTATACGGCGAGCCACGCCGAATGGCTGGCGGCGGACGAGGCCCGCGCGCGCATCGCCGCCCAGGTCAAGCCGCTGTTCGAGCGTTTCGACGTCATCCTGGCGCCGATCGCCCCGGTCGTGGCCTTTCCCCACGACCATCGCCCGTTCAACCGCCGGACCCTCGTCCAGTCGGACGGCCAGCGCATTCCCTACCCCTCGATGCTGAACTGGATATCGCTGGCCACCGCCTGCGGCCTGCCGGCCACGGCCGTTCCCGCCGGCCTCTCGACCAGCGGCCTTCCCGTGGGCGTCCAGCTGATCGGCCCGCGCGGCGGCGACGCGCGCACCCTGGCCGCGGCCCAGGCGATCGAGGCGGAGATCGGCGGCTTCCTCGCGCCCCCGCCGCCGGCGGCCTGAGCCGCCGCGTTCAGCGTCCGCCGGTCGAGCCGAAGCCGCCCGCGCCGCGCGCGGTCTCGTCCAGCCGTTCGACCTCGCGCCAGCTCGCCTGGACCACCGGGGCGATCACCATCTGGGCGATGCGCTCGCCGCGGCGGATGGTGAAGTCCTCCGGCCCGAGGTTGATCAGGATGACCTTCACCTCGCCGCGATAGTCGCTGTCGATCGTGCCGGGGGTGTTCAGGCAGGTCACCCCCGCCTTGGCCGCCAGTCCCGAGCGCGGCCGCACCTGGGCCTCGAAGCCCGGCGGCACGGCGATGCACAGGCCGGTCGGCACCATGGCCCGCGCGCCGGGGCGCAAGGTGAGCGGCGCGTCCTCGTCCACCGCCGCGCGCAGGTCCATGCCGGCCGCGCCGGCCGTCTCGTAGGCGGGCAGGGGCAGGCCCTCGGCGTGGGGCAGGCGGGCGACCGCGATCTCGGGGTTCACGCCAGCGCCTCCGCGATCCGCCGCGCCAGCCGGCCGGCGACGGCCGCCTTGGGGCCGCGCGGCCAGCGCTCGGCGCCCTTGCCGTCGATCACCATCACCGCATTGTCGTCGCCGCCCATCACCCCCGCCTCGCTCACGTCGTTGGCCACGATCCAGTCGCAGCCCTTGCGCGCCAGCTTGGCGCGGGCGTGGGCCTCGACGTCATTGGTTTCGGCGGCGAAGCCGATCACCAGCCGGGGGCGCTGCGGGCCCGAGCGCGACAGGCTCGCCAATATGTCGGGATTCTCCACCAGCCGCAGGGTCGGCGGACCCTCCTTGCCCTTCTTCAGCTTGACGCCGAACACCGCGTCGGGGCGCCAGTCGGCGACCGCGGCGACACAGACCGCGACGTCGGCCGGCAGGGCGGCGGTCGCGGCGTTCAACATCTCGACGGCCGTCCGCACCTCGACGCGGCGCACGCCGGCCGGCGCGGCCAGGGCCGTGGGACCGGACACCAGGGTCACCTCGGCCCCGAGCCGGGCCAGGGCCGCGGCGATGGCGTAGCCCTGCTTGCCGCTGGAGCGGTTGGTCAGCATGCGCACCGGGTCCAGCGGCTCCTCGGTGGGGCCGGCGGTGACCAGGGCCCGGCGGCCGGCGAGCGGCGATCCCGCCCCGCCTTCCAGCGCCCCGCCTTCCAGCGCCGCGACGATGGCCTCGAAGATCTCGGCCGGCTCGGCCATGCGCCCGGGCCCAAATTCACCGCAGGCCATGGGGCCCTCGCCGGGGCCCACGATCTGAACGCCGTCGGCCATCAAGGTCGCCAGGTTCCGGCGGGTCGCCGGATGGGCCCACATCCGCACGTTCATCGCCGGGGCCATCAGCACCGGCTTGTCGGTGGCCAGCAGCACGGTCGAGGCCAGGTCGCCCGCCAGCCCGCCCGCCGCCTTGGCCATCAGGTCGGCCGTCGCGGGCGCGACCACCAGGAGGTCCGCCGAGCGCGACAGCTCGATATGGCCCATCTCGGCCTCGTCGGTCAGCGAGAAGAGGTCGTCGTAGACCTTGTCCTCGGCCAGGGCCGACAACGACAGCGGGGTGACGAAGTGGGCGGCCGCCGCGGTCATCACCGGACGCACGCCGATGCCCGCCTTGCGCAGGAGGCGCACCAGTTCGAGCGCCTTGTAGGCCGCGATGCCGCCGCCCACGATCAGGAGAACGCGTTTGTCGTTCACGGCCGGCCGGTTCCTCTATCGACGACCCGCTCAATAGCGTTTCGATCGCCTCTGGACAAACCGCTCAGATTGTTCTTTGTTTGTTCCGATGCAACCGGGAGAGTCAATCATGGGTGTGGGGTACGGAAGGTCTGGCGTCTTGGCGACGGCGGGGGCGACGGTGGCCGCGGCCGCGCTTCTGGCGCTGTCGGCGTGCGATCGGGGACCGGCGTCGATCCCGGCGCGCGATCACGGATCGGCGGCGGCGGGCGCCGAGCCGGCGACCGCCTCGGCGGGATCGAGCGCCGGCTCGAATCGGGTCGACGCCGACCTCAGGGTGGCGGCCACGCGCGAGGATCCGCGCGCCGCGCCCGTCCCCATGGTCAACGGCAAGCCGATGTGGGCCGCCAACCGGCGCCATACGGCCGAGGAGAACGCCCGCTACCAGTTCGCCCGCGACGGGGCCGACTTCGGGGCGCGCGACGTGGACGACTTCGTGGCCAAGGCCCACGCCTTCGTCGACAAGCCGCCGGCCGGCGTCCTGACCCTGACCCGCAACAACGGCGACAAGCTGCTCTACGATCCGCGCGAGAACGTCTTCGCGGTGGTCAGCCGCGAGGGCGCGCCGCGCACCATGTTCAAGCCGCGCGACGGACGCGCCTATTGGGAGGAGCAGAAACAGCGCCTCGCCGAACAGGCCAGTTCGTCAGACAACGGCGGCGGACAGGGCTACGCCCGTCGCTCGCACGCCAGCCGGTCGGGCGACTACAGCGACGATCAGGGGTGACGGCCGACCAGCGCCGCCGCATAGAAGGCCAGGCCTGAGGCGGCGGCGCCCAGGGCGAACCACCAGAGCCGCGAGACGGCGGGGCGCTGCTCCACCGGGACGACGGGGGGCGGGGCTTCGGCCAGGCGGGCGAGGGCCTGCAGGGCCTTCACCCCGTCGCTCGCCAGCTCGCGCGCCCTGGCCACGGGCGAAAGCTCGCGCATGATCCACCGGCGCACGACCGGCTCGGCGGCGGACCACAGATTGTGCTCCGGATCGATCCGCCGGGCGACGCCCTCGACCGTCACCATGGTCTTCTGCAGCAGGACCAGTTCGGGCCGCAGGTGCATGTCGAACAGGGCGGTGATCTCGAACAGCAGGCCCAGCAGCCGGCCCATCGAGACCGAGCCGGACGGCCGCCCGACGTTGGGCTCGCCGACGGCGCGCAGGGCCTGGGCGAAGGCCTCGATCGAATGGTGGGCCGGGACGTAGCCGGCGTCGAAATGGGCCTTGGCCACGCGCATATAGTCGCGCTGGAGGAAGCCCCACAGGATCTCGGCCAGGTGGCGGCGCGCCACCGCGTCGAGCCGGCCGACGATGCCGAAGTCCACCGCGGTGATCATGCCGGGCGGGCTGACGAACAGGTTCCCCTCGTGCAGGTCGGCGTGGAACACGCCGTGGTCGAGGGCCTGGGCCAGGAAGGCGCGCACCAGGTTGTCGGCCAGGGTCCGCCGGTCGATGCCGGGCTGTTCGAGCGCCGCCGGATCGGACAGGGCGACGCCCTCGGCCCAGCCCAGGGTCAGGACCCGGCGGCCCACGCCCGCCCAGACCACCGGCGGGGCGCGCATATAGGCGTCCATCGCCATCACCTCGCGCAGCTCGCTGGCGCCGGCCGCTTCCAGCCGCAGGTCCAGTTCCAGCTCCAGCGAGCGCGAGACGATGTTGGCCAGGGCCCGCGGCTCCAGCCGCCGGGCCGCCGGCACCGTGTCCTCGACCAGGCCGGCGGCCAGTTCCAGCACCTCGATGTCCTGTCCGACCCGCCACTCGATCCCGGGTCTCAGCACCTTGACCGCCACCTTCTGGCCGTCGAGCAGGGTGGCCGGATGGGCCTGGGCCAGGGAGGCGGCGGCGATCGGCTCGCCGAAGGTCGCGAACAGGGCCTCGACCGGCTGGTCCAGGGCGGCGGCGACCGCGGCCCGGGCGGTCTCGGTCGGGAAGGGCGCCAGCTGGTCCTTCAGCCGCGAGACGTCCTCGGCGAAGGTGCGCCCGAAGATGTCGGCCCGGGTCGAGAGCACCTGGCCGAGCTTGATCGCCGCCGGGCCGAGCTGCTCCAGCGCCGTCGCCAGCCGCTCGCCCGGGCGCCCGCGCCGCGCCGCCGGGCCCGAGAACAGCCGAAGGAAGCGTGCGAGCGGCCGCACCGGCGGCGGCAGGGCCGGATCGATCTCGCGCGGGATCAGGGCGTCGGCGCGGACCAGCACCCAGGCCGCGCCGACCAGACGTGCGAAGGCGGCCGGACGGCTCATGCGGGACTCAAGCCCAGCCCTGGTGCAGGGCGGCGACGCCGCCGGTGAAGTTGGTCCAGGTCACGCGCGAGAAGCCCGCGCGCGTCATCATCTCGGCGAAGCGGGCCTGGTCCGGAAAGCGGCGGATGCTTTCCACCAGATACTGGTAGGCGTCGCGGTCGTGCGCGACCCATTCGCCGACCTTGGGGATCACCTTGAACGAATAGAGGTCATAGGCCTTCTGCAGCGCCTCGGTCACCGGCCGCGAGAACTCCAGGCAGAGGAACCGGCCCCCCGGCTTCAGCACCCGGCGCGCCTCGCGCAGCGCCTGTTCGATGTCGGTGACGTTGCGGATGCCGAAGGCGATGACATAGGCGTCGGCGCAGGCGTCGGGCAGAGGCAGCGCCTGGGCGTCGCCCACGGCCCAGATCACCTCCGGCGGCGGCGTGCGCTCGCGTCCGGCGGCGATCATCTCCGCATTATAGTCAACCACCATCACGCAGGCGTCGTCGCCCCCGCGGCGCAGCTGGGCGGCGCGGGCCATCTTGGCGAAGCGGAAGGCCAGGTCGCCGGTCCCGCCGGCGCAGTCGACGATCAGCTCGCCCGGCTGAGGGTTGAGCCGGGCGGCGACCATGTCCTTCCAGATCCGGTGGACGCCCACGCTCATCAGGTCGTTCATCAGGTCGTAGCGGCGGGCCACCCGGTCGAACACGCCCCGGACAAGGCCGGGCTTGTCCGCGGGGTCGACGTCCTTGAAGCCGAAGGTGGCGGCGGGCTTGGTCATGCACGCCTCTTAAGGCCTGCAGCCGGCGGCGTCATCCGCCAACGGCCTTTTCGCGCGCCGATCGCGGGCGGCTTGGCGGCGCGGCCGCTGGGCGCTAGATGGGCCATGCCCGAGCTTCCCGAAGTCGAAACCGTCCGCCGGGGCCTTGCGCCGGTGCTGGAGGGCGCCCGGCTCGACCGCGTCGAGGCCCGCCGGCCGGACCTGCGCTTTCCCTTTCCCGAGGGCTTCGTCCAGCGGCTGACCGGCGCGCGGATCGAGACGCTGGAGCGCCGGGCCAAATACCTGCTTGCCCGGCTCGACCGCGGCCAGGCGCTGGTGATGCACCTGGGGATGACCGGCCGGTTCGAGATCGAGGGCGGGACGGCCGCTCGCCGGCCCGGCGACTTCCACTACGCCGCCGCCGCCGACCCCAGGCATGCGCACGTCGTGTTCGAGACCGACGCGGGCGTGCGGGTGACCTTCTTCGACCCCCGCCGCTTCGGCTACATGGGACTGGTGGACCTGGACGGGATCGAGGCCCACCCCTGGTTCGCCGGCCTCGGGCCCGAGCCGCTGAGCCCCGACTTCACCGCCAAGGGCCTCGCCGAGGCCTTCGCCGGCCGCAAGCAGAGCGTCAAGGCCATGCTGCTCGACCAGCGCGTCGTCGCCGGCCTGGGCAATATATATGTGTGCGAAGCCCTGCACCGGGCCGGGGTCTCGCCCGAGAGACCCGCCGGCCGTATCGCGCGGGCCCGGCTGGAGGCGATCGCCGCAGCGGTGCGCGAGGTGCTGGCCGAGGCGATCGAGGCGGGCGGATCGACCCTGCGCGACTACGCCGCCGCCGACGGGGCGCTCGGCTACTTCCAGCACAGCTTCCGCGCCTACGGCCGCGAGCACGAGCCGTGCGGGCGCGACGGCTGCCGCGGCGTGATCCGCCGCATCGTCCAGTCGGGCCGCTCGACCTTCTATTGCCCGGAGCACCAGCGCTAGCGCCGCCGGCTCCGCCCTCGTAGAGCGCGTTAGGCGAAAGTGTATGCGGGTTCGCCGCCCGAACGTGCTCTAAACGTTTGATTTAGAGCTCTTTTAAACGGGTCAGATGATTCCATCTGACCCTAAAGGGCTCTAGGCTTGGCCGATGGTCCGATTCCTTCGCTTGACCCTGGCGGTCCTCGTCGTCGCCCTCTGCTGCCGGGCCGCGGCCGCCCAGCCGCCGGTCTGGGTGGTCAAGGGCCCGGACGCGACCATCGTGCTGTTCGGCTCGGTGCACCTCCTGCCGCCCGGCCTGGCCTGGGAGCCGGCCAGGCTCGAGCAGGCCCTGGCCCAGGCCGACGACGTCTGGTTCGAGATCCCGATCGACGAGGCCTCAAGTCTCGCGGCCGGCCAGTCGGCGATCGCCATGGGGATGCAGCCGTTCGGCCGGAGCCTCAGCGCCGAGCTGTCCGCGCAGGACCAGGTCCGGCTGGCGCGCGCGGCCCAGGCCTGCGGCCTGCCGGTCGACGGGCTCAACCGGCTCCAGCCCTGGCTGGCCGACGTGACCCTGTCGGTGGCCAGCTACCGGCTGGCGGGCGCGGTGGTCGACAACGGGGTCGAGCGCCAGCTCTCGGCCCACCTGGCGCCGGACGTCCAGCGCCACGCCTTCGAGACCCCCCAGGAGCAGATCGGCTACATGTCCTCCGCGCCGGTGGCCGACCAGGTGGCCTCGCTGCGGGAGACCCTGGGCGAGGTGGAGCAGGGCCCGGCCAGCTACCAGCGGCTGCTCCGCGCCTGGATGTCGGGGGACGCGGGCGCCATCCGGCGCGAGGCGCTGTCGCCGATGATGCGCGAGGCGCCCGGCGTCTATCGCCGCCTGGTCGTCGACCGCAACCGCCGCTGGATGGACGCCATCCTGGCGCGGCTGCACGGCAAGGGCGAGGCGGTGATGGTGGTCGGCGTCGGCCACCTGGTCGGCCCGGACGGCCTGCCGGCCCTGCTGCGCGCGAGGGGGATCAAGGTGCAGGGACCCTGATCCGAACGGTCACGCGCGGACGGCTGCGCATTGACCCGAGGGTGCGCTTGGCTTATACGCGCGCACTCCAGATTTCAGGGCGTGCGGATCATTATCCGCTCGCGCCCCTATTCGAGGCTCAGACATATGGCCAATACCCCCGGCGCCAAGAAGTCGATCCGCAAGATCGCGCGCCGCACCGAGGTCAACAAGGCGCGCCGCTCGCGCGTCCGCACCTTCCTGCGCAAGTTCGAGGAGGCCGTCGCCGGCGGCGACGCGACAAGTGCGAAGGAGGCCTTCATCAAGGCTGAATCCGAACTCATGCGCGCCGTCTCGCGCGGGGTCGTCCACGCCAACACCGGCTCGCGCAAAGTGTCCCGCCTCGCCGCGCAACTGCGGAAGCTGGCGACCGCCTGAGCGACCGCTGGAGCGGGGCCGGGAAACGGCCTAGCTTTTTGAATATATTAGAATAATCGACTTGAAGCGGCGGTGTGTCCAACACCGCCGCTTCTTGTTTGCCTGCGGTCTTTTGTTCAGTGAACAGATGCTGCCGGCGGACTTTCCCTTTCCTTTTCGAGGGGTCCTGGGAGTCAACGATTTTTTCCGCCAACGGCGCTAATAATCCCGGTTGACCCCCCCCCGCCTCTGGCTACTCTGAGGCTTCAAACACGCTTCCATCTCAGTACGGACGAATGTCGAGCGACGGCCTCAGTCGGCCGCCCGTCGAGGCTTCGCGCCCTGTTGACTGGAGGCAGCGCACTCTGGGGGGAGTGCGTGCAGGTTCTGAACGGGTTGGGGGCTGGGGCGCCATGACGATGGGCTATGCCGAACGCATTGAAGCGAACGCCGGTCAATTCGCCGACGCCGCTATGAGCGGAGGCCTGCCGGCGGTCGTCTGGTCCAAGGTCTGCGCCGGACTGCGCGCGGACCTCGGCGAGGACACCTTCGGCTCGTGGCTGGGCCAGGCTTGCCTGCGCGAGGATTCCCGCGGCGGCTTGGTGCTGGTCACCCCGACCGGGATCGCCCGGGATTGGATTCGCCGCAACGCCTGGCGGCGCGTGTCGGAGCTGTGGAACCAGCACGACCCGAGCCGGCGGTTGCCGGAACTGAAGTCCCGAGCCGAGTTCGAAACCGAACAGGGCGGGGGGACGGGCGCGGCCGCGCTCGCCGAGATGGCGGGACATCCCGCGGCCGCGCCCGACGCTCCCGACGGGCGGATCGCCCGGGCCGCCCTGTCGACCGCCTCCGTGTCGGCCGCTCCCTCGTCGACCGCTCCGGCCGTGGGCCCCGCGTCCCGGCCGGCGCGCGGGGCGGGCCTGCAGGAGCGCTTCACCTTCGAGACCTTCGTGCCCGGCCCGGGCAACGAGTTCGCCCATGGCGTCGCGCGCCGCGTGGCGTCCTGGACCGAGGGCTACTTCAATCCGGTCGTCTTCCACGGCCCCTACGGCTTCGGCAAGACCCACCTTCTGAACGCCATCGCCTGGGAGGCCATGCGGGTCGCGCCGCAGCGCAAGGTCATCTACCTGACAGCCGAGCGGTTCCTGTCCTCGTTCGTCAAGGCGCTGATGGACCGGACCGGGCCGGCCTTCAAGGACGAGCTGAGGGCGGCCGACCTGCTGCTGATCGACGACGTCCACTTCATCGCCGGCAAGCAGTCGAGCCAGGAAGAGCTGTTCCATACCCTGGCCGCCCTGACCCAGGACGGCCGCCGGGTGGTGTTCACCTCCGACCGGGCGCCGACCGCCCTGACCGAGATGGACGCACGCCTGCGCTCGCACCTGCAGGCGGGCCTGGTCTGCGGCATCGAGCCGGCCGACCGGACCCTGCGGCTGGGCATCCTGGAGCGCAAGCTGGAGCAGCTCTCGCGTCAGCAGGGCCTGAGCGTGGCCGGCGCCCGGCCCGAGGTCCTGCAGTTCCTCGCCGACCGCTTCACCGACTCCGTGCGCGAGCTTGAAGGCGCCCTGAACACCCTGGTCGCCCAGTCCGGCGAGCGGGTGTCCGGCCTCGGGCTGGACGAGGCCCAGGCGATGCTGCGCCCGCACCTGCGAGGCGGCGAGAAGCGGATCACCATCGACGACATCCAGAAGGCCTGCGCCGAGCACTACGGCATGAAGCAGGCCGACCTGATCTCCGAGCGGCGCAACCGCTCGATCGCCCGTCCGCGCCAGGCGGCGATGTGGCTGGCCAAGCAGCTGACCACCCGCTCGCTGCCGGACATCGGCCGCCGTTTCGGCGGTCGCGACCACACCACGGTGCTGCACGCCGTGCGGCGGATCGAGGCCCTCAAGGCCGACGACGCCCAGCTCGCGCGCGACCTGGAAGCCCTGACCCGCAAGCTTCGGGGCTGAGGCGGCGGACCCGGGGCGGGCCCACGGAAAAGTGCGGGGCGGTTCCCGCCTGCGACTCGCCTTGACGCCTTAGGATCGCGATCTGGTCCCGGCGGTCGATCGATAGCGGCGCCGAACCCCTTTCCCCCGTTCCGTTTTCGGTTAATCTCCTGGCCCCTCCATCGGGTCGCGGGGAGGGGTCTGCCGGGGGCATGCGCCGCGACCGCTGATCGGACCAAGAAATGCAGCTTACCATTGAGCGCGCGGCTCTGTTGAAGGCCCTGGGGCACGTGCAAAGCGTCGTCGAGCGACGCAACACCATTCCGATCCTGTCGAACGTCCTGCTCTCGGCGGATCGCGACGGCATGGCGCTGTCGGCGACCGACCTGGACATGGAGATCGTCGACGAGACCGAGGGCCGGGTCGACGGCCAGGGCCAGATCACCGCGCCCGCCCACACCCTCTACGAGATCGTCCGCAAGCTGCCGGAAGGCGCCGAGGTCGAGCTTCGCTTCAACGGCGAGGACCCGAGGCTCCAGGTCTCGGCCGGGCGTTCGCGGTTCAACCTGCCGGTGCTGCCGGCCGGCGACTTCCCGGTGATGTCGTCGGACGGCCTGTCCAGCCGCGTTTCGATCGACACGGGCGACCTGATCCGCCTGATCGACAAGACCCGCTTCGCGATCTCGACGGAGGAGACGCGCTACTACCTGAACGGCCTCTATCTGCACGTCGTCTCCGAGGGCGGGGTGGCCAAGCTGCGCGCGGTCGCGACCGACGGCCACCGTCTGGCCCTGGCCGAGATGCTGGCGCCCGAGGGCGCGGCCGGACTGCCGGGGGTGATCATCCCCCGCAAGACGGTGCAGGAGGCCCGGCGCCTGCTGGAGGACGCCGGCGAGAGCGTCGACCTGCAGGTCTCGCCCCAGAAGATCCGTTTCGAGTTCGGCCGCGCCGCGTTGACCTCCAAGGTCATCGACGGCTCCTTCCCGCCGTACGAGCGGGTGATCCCGAAGGACAACCAGCGCATCCTGATGATCGACAACGGCCTGTTCGCCCAGGCGGTCGACCGCGTCGCCACCATCTCGGCCGAGCGCAGCCGCTCGGTGAAGATGGGTATCGAGCCGGGCCGCATCATCCTGACCGTGCGCAACATGGAAGCCGGCCAGGGGGTCGAGGAGCTCGAGGTCGACTACGACGGCGAGGCGTTCGAGATCGGCTTCAACGCCCGCTACCTGCTCGACGTCGCGGGCCAGATCCAGGGTGAGACCGCCGAATTCCGCTTCGGCGCCGGCAGCCTCGACCCCACCCTCGTGCTCGATCCGGCCGACCCGGATGTGCAGTACGTGCTGATGCCGCTCAGGGCTTAGTGCGCGCCGTCCTTCGCCGGATCGCCCTCACCGACTTCCGCTCCTACGAGCACGCCGCCCTGACCCTGTCGGGCGCGCCGGTGTTCCTGTTCGGGCCGAACGGGGCGGGCAAGACCAACCTGCTGGAAGCGGTCAGCCTGCTGGCGCCGGGCCGCGGCCTGCGCAACGCGGCGATCGCCGAGATCGGCCGCCGGCTGCCGGGCGAGGCCGCCGGCCGGGCCTGGGCCGTGGCGGTCGAGGTCGAGGCGCCCGACGGGATCACCCGCATCGGCGTCGGAACCGAGACGGCGGGCGCGGCGCGCCGGGCCGTGCGGATCGAGGGCGAGCCCGTGGCGCCGGCGCGGCTCTCGGACCACCTGCGCCTGGTCTGGCTGACGCCGCAGCAGGACCGGCTGTTCCTGGAGGGCGCGTCCGAGCGGCGCCGCTTCTTCGACCGCTTGGCCTTCGCCGCCGAGCCGGAGCACGCGGTGGCGGCGGGGGCGTACGAGCGGGCGCTGCGCGAGCGGCTGCGGCTCCTGACCGACGGGCCGGCCGACCCGGCCTGGCTGGCCGCGCTGGAGGCCCAGGCGGCGCAGGCGGGGGCGGCGGTGGCTGCGGCGCGTGCGCGCACCCTCGCCGCCTTGCAGGCGGAGATCGACGGGCGGGGCGAGCGGCCGTTCCCGCTGGCGGACCTGGCCCTGTCCGGCCCGTTCGAGCAGATGGCGGCCGCCGGCGACGGGCTGGCCCAGATCGAGGCGCGGCTCGGCGCGGCGCTGGCCGGGGCGCGGGAGCGCGACGCGGCCGCCGGACGCTCTCTGGTGGGACCGCAACGCACCGATCTGCTCGTCACCCACCGCCAGAAGCAGCGTCCCGCCGCGGAATGCTCGACCGGCGAGCAGAAGGCGATGATCTTGAACCTGGTGCTGGCCCAGGCCTCGCGACTTTCCCGTGCGAAATCCTCGCCGAATCCTATATTGTTGCTCGACGAGGTCGCCGCGCATCTGGACCAGTTCCGGCGCGCGGCCCTGTTCGACGAGATCGAGGCGCTTGGCCTGCAGGCTTTTCTGACCGGGACTGACGAAGCGCTGTTCGACGACCTAAAGGGCCGGGCCGAGGGCGTCCGCGTGGACGCCGGAACCCTGGTCATCCTGGACAACCCCGCATTGGACCAAGCATGAGCGACGAGACCCCCCAACTGCCCGAGCGCGAGTTGAACGGCGACGACTACGGCGCCGACTCGATCAAGGTGCTCAAGGGGCTGGACGCGGTGCGCAAGCGTCCGGGCATGTACATCGGGGACACCGACGACGGCTCGGGCCTGCACCACATGGTCTACGAGGTGGTCGACAACGCCATCGACGAGACCCTGGCCGGATACGCCAGCCTGGTGCAGGTGATCCTGAACCCGGACGGCTCGGCCACCGTCACCGACGACGGGCGCGGCGTCCCGACCGACATCCACGAGGGCGAGGGCGTCTCGGCGGCCGAGGTCATCATGACCCAGCTGCACGCCGGGGGGAAATTCGACCAGAATTCCTACAAGGTGTCCGGCGGCCTGCACGGGGTGGGCGTGTCGGTGGTCAACGCCCTGTCCGACTGGCTGAAGCTGAAGATCTACCGGGACGGCAAGACCCACGAGATGACCTTCCGGCGCGGCGACCCGGTCGAGCCGCTGGCGGTCACCGGCGAGGCGCCGCGGCGGGCGAACGGCGAGTACCTGACCGGCACGGAAGTCACCTTCCTGCCGTCGTTGGAGACCTTCTCGGCCATCGAGTTCGACCGCAAGACCCTGGAGCACCGCCTGCGCGAGCTGGCGTTCCTCAACTCGGGCGTCTCGATCGTGTTCAAGGACCTGCGCGGCGCCGAGCCGTTCGAGGAGGTGCTGTCCTACGAGGGCGGGGTCGAGGCCTTCGTGCGCCACCTCGACAAGGCCAAGACGCCGCTGATCCGCGAGCCGATCGTGATCCGCGGCCAGCGCGAGAAGGTCGAGATCGACCTCTCGCTGTGGTGGAACGACAGCTATCACGAGACCATGCTGTGCTTCACCAACAACATCCCGCAGCGGGACGGGGGCACCCACCTGTCCGCCTTCCGCGCGGCCCTGACGCGGGTGATCACCGGCTATGCCGAAAGCTCCGGCACGGCCAGGCGCGAGAAGGTGTCGGTCACCGGCGAGGACGCGCGCGAGGGCCTGACCTGCGTCCTGTCGGTCAAGGTGCCCGATCCCAAGTTCTCGTCCCAGACCAAGGACAAGCTGGTCTCCTCCGAGGTGCGGCCGGCGGTCGAGGGCCTGGTCGGCGAGGGTCTGTCGACCTGGTTCGAGGAGCATCCGGTCGAGGCCCGGGCCATCGTCCAGAAGATCGCCGAGGCGGCCGCGGCCCGCGACGCCGCCCGCAAGGCGCGCGAGCTGACCCGGCGCAAGTCGGCGCTGGACATCACCTCCCTGCCCGGCAAGCTCGCCGACTGCCAGGAACGCGACCCGGCCAAGTCCGAGATCTTCATCGTCGAGGGCGACAGCGCCGGCGGCTCGGCCAAGCAGGCGCGCAACCGCGAGAATCAGGCGGTCCTGCCTCTGCGCGGCAAGATCCTGAACGTCGAGCGGGCCAGGTTCGACAAGATGCTGTCGTCCGACCAGATCGGCACCCTGATCACCGCCCTGGGCGCGGGGATCGGCCGCGACGACTTCGACATCGAGAAGATCCGCTACCACAAGATCGTGGTGATGACCGACGCCGACGTCGATGGCGCGCACATCCGCACCCTGCTCCTGACCTTCTTCTACCGGCAGATGCCGGAGGTGCTGGAGCGGGGCTACCTCTATATCGCCCAGCCGCCGCTCTATAAGGCCTCCAAGGGCAAGTCCTCGCGCTATCTGAAGGACGACGCCGAGCTCGACGCCTTCCTCATCGACGAGGGCGTGGACGGGGCGGTGCTGGAGCTGGCCTCGGGCGAGCGGCGGACCGGCCCGGACCTGCTGGTCCTGGTGCAGGGCGCCAAGACCGCCCGCGCCAACGTCGAGCGCCTGGCTTCGCGGGCGCCGGCCTTCGCCATCGAGCAGGCGGCCCTGGCCGGCCTGTTCGGCGAGGCGCCGGACCCGGTCCGCGCGGCCGCGCGGCTGGACCTCTACGCCGAGGAAGGCGACGGGCGCTGGAGCGGCGAGGCCGGGCCGGACGGGGCCTATGTCTTCTCGCGCGTGCGGCGCAGCGTCTCCGAGCGGATCGTGCTGGACGAGGTGCTGCTGCACTCGGCCGACGCCCGCCGCCTGGCCGAACGGGCGGTCCAGCTGGCCGAGGACTTCTCGAGTCCCGCGACCTACCGACGCAAGGACAAGGTGATCACGGTGCGCGGGCCGCTCGACCTGATGGGCGCCGTGCTCGAGGCGGGCCGGCGGGGCCTTTCGATCCAGCGCTACAAGGGGCTGGGCGAGATGAACCCCGAGCAGCTGTGGGAGACCACGCTCGACGTCGAGGCCCGCACCCTCCTGCAGGTCAGGGTGAACCACGCCGACGACGCGGACGACATGTTCTCGCGCCTGATGGGCGACCTGGTCGAGCCGCGCCGCGAGTTCATCCAGGACAACGCGCTGGACGCCGAGGTCGACGTCTAGACCATTTTCCGCCGAAGTGGATACCGGTTCGGCGTAGAAAATGGTCTAATTATAAGATCTTGTGAGCATTCCCCGGTTCAAGCGAACCGGCAAATGCTCTAGGCGCGGCGGCTCAGTCGCCGCACGCGCAGCCGGGGCCGCAGCCGCCGTCCTTGGCGGCCGCGCGCCGCCTCAGCCAGCCGCGCAGGAACAGGGACCACAGGGCCCAGCCGGCGGCGGCCGCGACGACGGCGTAGACGATCAGGGCCTGGACCATCTCAGCCTCCGCCCAGGGCCAGGGCGACGTGGTAGGTGACGAAGGCGGCCGCGTAGGCCAGGGCGGTCATGTAGGCGAACATAATGATCGGCCAGCGCCAGGAGTTGGTCTCGCGCTTCACCACCCCCAGGGTCGAGGCGCACTGCGGGGCGAAGACGTACCAGGCCAGGAAGGCCAGGGCCGAGGCCAGCGACCAGTGCGCCGCCAGGCTGGAGCCCAGGACCGCCTCGCCGCCGCCTTCGCCGGCCACCGAATAGACGGTGGCGAGGGCGCCCACCGCCACCTCGCGCGCGGCCATGCCGGGGATCAGGGCGACGCTCATCTGCCAGGAGAAGCCGACCGGCGCCAGGACCGGCTCGATGGCGTGGCCGATCATGCCGGCGAGGCTGTAGTTGATGGCCGGCCCCACCGCGCCGGCCGGCTTGCCGGGCACGGTCGAGAGGAACCAGATCAGGATCATCATCGACAGGATGATGGTGCCCGCCCGCTGCAGGAAGATCTGGCCCCGCTGCAGGACGTTGCGGGCCACGTTCATCGGGTCGGGAACCTTGTAGGTCGGCAGCTCCATCAGGAACGGCTCGGCCGCGCCGCGCCAGAAGATCTTGCGCACCACCCAGGCCACCAGCAGCGCGCTGACCAGGCCCGCCGCATAGAGGCCAAAGAACACCAGCCCCTGCAGGCTCAGGACGCCCCACACGGTCCGCTGCGGGATGAAGGCGGAGATGATCAGGGTGTAGACCGGAATCCGGGCCGAGCAGGTCATCAGGGGCGCCACCAGGATGGTGGTCAGCCGGTCGCGCCGGTTGTCGATCACCCGCGTGGCCATGATCCCCGGGATGGCGCAGGCGAAGCTCGACAACAGCGGGATGAAGGCGCGGCCGTGCAGCCCGGCGCCGCCCATGATCCTGTCCAGCAGGAAGGCGGCGCGGGCCATGTAGCCGACGTCCTCCAGGAGGATGATGAACAGGAACAGGATCATGATCTGGGGCAGGAAGACCACGACGCTGCCGACCCCGGCGATCACCCCGTCGCAGATCAGGCTCTTGAGCATGCCGTCCGGCAGGAGGTGGCCGACGATGAGGCTCAGCTGGTCGAAGCCGGCGGTGATCAGGTCCATGATCGGCTTGGCGCCGGTGAACACGGCCTGGAACATCAGGAACAGCACGGCCAGCAGGATCAGGACGCCGGCCACAGGGTGCAGCAGGACCCCGTCGAGCCGGCCGGTCCAGGTGTCCGGCCGCTTGGGCGGGCGAACGGCGGCCTTGAGGATGCGTTCGGCCTCGCGGTGCAGGGCGCGGATCTCGGTCGCCGAGGGCTCGCGCCAGGCGCTGGGGCCGGCGCCGGCGCCGGCGGCTTCGGCGGCCTGGGCCTCGACCTCGGCCACCAGGGTCTCGACGCCGCGCCGGCGGGTGGCGACGGTGCCGACCACGGGCATGGACAGCTCGCGCGAGAGCCGGTCGGTGTCGATCTCCAGGCCCTGGCGCTGGGCGATGTCGATCATGTTCAGGGCCAGCACGCATGGCCGTCCAACGGCCTTGAGCTCGAGCGCCAGGCGCAGCACCAGCCGCAGGTTGGTGGCGTCGGCGACGCAGATCACCACGTCCGGCGGAGTCTCGCCCGCGAGCCGGCCGAGCACCGCATCGCGGGTGACGACCTCGTCGGGGCTGCGGGCGCGCAGGGAATAGGTGCCCGGCAGGTCCAGCACGACGACGGTCCGGCCGCTGGCCGCGACCAGCTGGCCCTCCTTCCGCTCGACGGTGACGCCGGCGTAGTTGGCCACCTTCTGGCGCGAACCGGTCAGGGCGTTGAACATCGCCGTCTTGCCGGAATTGGGATTGCCGACCAGGGCGACCCGCAAGGGCCGCGCGGCGGCGGCGCCGGCTCTGGCCGGGGCGACGTCCAGGGTGTCGCTCACAGGGTCTCGCTCACCGGGCGGGGCCGGGGCGCACGGGGTCTGGGCGCACAAGCACGCCGCGGGCGTCGCGGCGACGAAGGGCGACGCGCATGTCGTCCAGGCGGACGCAGATCGGGTCGCGGCCGATGAAGCCCTCGTGCAGGATCTCCACCCGCGCGCCCTCGACGAAGCCCATCTCCAGCAACCGCCGCTCCAGCTCACCGGCCGCCAGGCCCCCGGCGGCCGGGCGATCCTGCAGCTCGGCGATCACGCCGGAAAAGCCGCGTCGCCCGTCGGCGAGGGACGCCAGCGGCTCCAGAGCGGTCTCATGGGGTGGGTCGATGTCGGCCAGGCGGCGCACGGGGGGCTTTCGGCGAGTTCTTAAGAACGATTGTCAATAGCAGGTCGTCGTCTCGCGGAGCAATAGATTGTCGCTGACGCGCCAGGGCGGGACTGCGGCCTCTCGTCGCTATACGTCCGCCCATTGACGTAGAAGGTTGTGGTAGCAGCCGACCAGGGTGGTCCTGGCCGTCTCGTCGGCGCCGGTCTGGCCCAGCCGCTGGATGGCGGTGTCCAGGTCGTACAGCAGGGTGCGCTGGCCGTCGTCGCGCACCAGGCTCTGGATCCAGAAGAAGCAGGCCAGCCGTTCGCCGCGGGTGATGGGCGTCACCTGGTGCAGGCTGGTGGCCGGATAGAGCACCAGGTCGCCCGCCTTCAGCTTGACCGCGTGCTCGCCGTAGGTGTCGGCGATCTCCAGTTCGCCGCCGTCATAGTCCTCGGGCTCGGACAGGAAGAGGGTGGCCGAGACGTCGGTCCGCAGCTTGCGGCCCGTGCGCGGATCGATCCGCACCCCGCCGTCCACGTGCGCGCCGAAGGTCATGCCCTCGCCGTAGCGGTTGAACATCGGCGGATAGACCACGTTGGGCAGGGCCGCGCTGATGAACAGCGGATTGCGCTCCAGGGCGGCCAGCACGACGGCCTGGCACTCGGCCGCGACGGGCGAGGCCTCGTCGACCTGCTGGTTGAACTTGACCGGCGCGCCCTGGAAGCCGGCGGTCGCCCGCCCGTCGACCCAGGCATCGGGCGCGGCCTGGAGCCGGGCCCGCAGTTCGGCGACCTGGTCGGGCGCGAGCGCCTGGTCGATGGTGATCAGCATCCGAGTCTCCGCGCGGATCAGGGACGATAGACCAGCGAGATCATCGCCGTGCGGCCCGAGCCCGGCACGGCCCGGCCCCCGTCCGACTGGATCAGGCTGTCGTAGTAGTGGGCGTCGAACAGGTTGAACAGGTTCAGCCGGATGTCGTAGCGCGGCTGGTGGTAAGCGATGGTCGCGTCCCAGCGGACATAGGACGGTACGCTGACCAGGTCGGTGTTGTTCAGGTAGCGCTTGGACATATAGACCGCGCCGCCGCCCACCTCCCATTGCCGCGTCACGGCGTAGGTGGTCCAGATCGTCGCCGTGTCGCCCGGGGTGTTGGCCGGGATCTTGCCCAGGGTGTTGGACGCGATGGCGTCGATGATCCTGGCGTCCAGGTGGGTGTAGCCGCCGAATACCTGCCAGCGGCTGGTCAGCCTGCCGGCCACTCCGATGCGGGCGCCGCGCACGCGGATGGTCCCGTTGGCCGTGTAGGTGTTGTTCGGGTTCTGCGAGCGGGAATTCTCCTGGGTGATCTGGAAGACCGCCGCCGTCAGGTCGAGCTGGTCGTGCAGCAGGTCCCATTTGCCGCCGGCCTCATAGGCCGTGTTGGTCTCGGGCGGCAGCGGCCGGCTGAGCCCGGTGGTCGAGGTCAGCTGCTCCAGCGAGGGGTCGAAGGAGGTCGAATAGGAGACGTAGTAGGACTGCGCCTTGGTCGGCTGCCAGATCGCCCCGGTCCGCACGCTGGTGTAGCTGACGGTCTGGCTGGCCCGCGCCAGGCTGGTGTTACCGGCGGTGTTGCCGCTGTTGATCGAGTTGGAGATCGTGGCGGCGTAGTTGTCGTAGCGCACCCCGGTCACCAGCTTGAACGTCGAGGTCAGGGCGATGGTGTCGTTGACATAGACCGCCGCGGTGTCGGCCTTCCCCCGGGCGAGGTTGCCGAGGCTGGTGGTCGCGGCCGGCGAGGCCGAATAGGACGGGTTCAGCACGGGAACGCAGCCGACGTAGCCGGTGGCCAGGGCGACGCCGTTGCACGAGCCGGTCCGGTAGTAGCCCTGGTTACGGTACTCGTCGTGGCCGAACTCGGTCCCGATCAGCAGCGAATGCTTCACCGGCCCGGTCGCGAAGTCGCCGCTGGCTTCGGCCTGGTTGAACAGTGAGGTGTCGTGGATCACCCGGTCGTGGCTCTGCAGCCGCGCCCAGAGCTGGCCCAGCGGCAGGCTGCTGATCCCTGCCGGCGACAGGGCCGCATAGCCGCCGGCGCCCACGGTCCCGATGCCTTGCGGCGCGGTCTCGCGCGCGTCCGTGGTGACGCCGTTGTACTGGAGCTGGTCGCGCAGGGTCAGGCCCGAGGCGAAACGGTGTTTGACCTCGGCGCCGACGGTCACGATGTCCTGGATCGTGCGGTCGTCCGAGTAGCCGTAGACCGTATTGCGTCCGCTCTCCACCGGCTGGCCGTTCAGCGGCGGCACGCCATAGTCGGGCCGGTCGTTGTTGTGCTGGACCAGGGCCGAGACGGTCACCTGCGTCGGCTCGCCGATGCCGAAGGCGTAGGAGGGCGCGACGCCGTAGTCGCGCACCGTGGTCGCCTTGCGGGTCGAGACGGCGCCGTCCTGTCCCATCACCGCGACGCGCAGGGCCGCCCGGTCCGACAGGGGCGCGTTCACGTCGGCCGTGCCGCGCGCCAAGCCGTTGGTGGTTCCGGACAGGGTCAGCTCGGTCGACGGCCTCAGGGTGGGGCGCTTCGAGACCTGGTTGATCGCCCCGCCGGTCGAGCCGCGCCCGAACAACATCGACGAGGGGCCCATCAGCACTTCGACCGAGTCCAGGGCGAAGGTGTCGCGATAGTACTGGCCGCGGTCGCGGAAGCCGTCGAGGTAGATGTCGGTGCGGGCGGTGAAGCCGTTCAGGTTGATGTTGTTGCCGATCTGGCCGCCCTCGGCCCCGCCGATGGTGATGCCCGGCACGTTGCGCAGGGCGTCGGCCAGGGAGGTCGCGCCTTCCGAGTCCAGCAGGGCCTTGTTCAGCACGGTCACCGACTGGGGGATGTCCTCCAGGTCCTTGGGCAGCTTGGTCAGGGTGTTGCTGACGGCGCCGTAGTCATTGCGGGCCGCGGTCACCGTCACGTCCGAGAGGTTGGTCGGACCCTGGTCGTCGGCGGCCCGGGCCGTCGTGGGCGACAGGGCCAGGCCGAGGCCCGCCGCGCCGAGCGCGCCGGCGGCGAAGGCCAGGCCGTTGGCGCGGCGGCGCGAGACGATCCCCGGCTTGATGGTCCTGGCGTCAGCGGTCATGGGAGCCCCCGTATCGACAATGATATTGCAAGTCATTCTTATTTGCTGCGGCAAGGCTTGGCAATGAGAATGATTCTCAACTAGCGCGAGACCGCGCCCGCCGGCGGTCGAGCCACAGCAGCACGCCCGAGACGCCCAGCACGGTGGGCGCGACGCCGGCCAGGGTGACGATCACGCGCCAGACGGGGCCGAAGTCCGACCCTTCGTGCAGCCGGCGCATGAAGCGAGCGACGGGATCGCCGCCGTCCTGCGGCTGCAGGCGGGCCTGGCCGGTGGCGTCGTCCACCCGGACGGTGGCCGCGGGGCCGGCGGCGGGCCGCAGCTGGACGCGCCAGGCGGGCCGGCCGCCGCGGGTCGGCAGGGTGACGGAGACCAGGCGCGCGCCGCCGCCGCTCGCCTGCACGGCCGCCGCCACCGCCTGGTCCACGCTCAGTCTCGGATCGCCGAGCGGCGCGGCGGGAGCCTGGACCTCCCGCCGGCGATCGTCGGGCGGGCCGGCCGGGCGGTTCTGGAACGCGGACGTCAGGGCGCGCGTGGCCTCCGGGAAGGCGATCCAGGCGCCGGTCAGCGACAGCACGGCGAGCGGGACGCAGATCCAGAATCCCGCCGCATGGTGCAGGTTGCTGAGGGTCGAGGGCGATCGCCGCCAGGCCAGGGCCCGGACGAAGGCGTTGTTGCGCGGCCACCAGACGACGAGGCCGCTGACGCAGGAGACCAGCATAGCCACGCCCAGCCAGCCCACGATCGTCCGGCCGTACTGCGGCGCCAGCAGGGCGCCGTGCAGCCGGTGGACGACGCCCCGCAGTTCGCCGCGCGGATCGCCGACGTCCAGCGTCCTGGCGGCGCCCGGATCGATCCAGGCGGTCAGCGACGGCGGCCGCTCGCCGGGCCGCGCCCTGCCGGGGACGAAGCCCGTGACGATCACCGGCTCGCCCGGGCCGGCGGGCATCCGCACCTGCGCCGGAATGGCGCGGCCGTTGAACGCCCGCTGCGCCGACACGACATAGGCGGAGGGCGCGAGCGCGCCGGCCGTGACCCTATAGCGTTCCGGATGGATCGCACGGTCCAGCGGCTCGTCCCAGACCAGCAGCGAGCCGGAAAGGCCCAGCGGCGCCAGGACAAGGAACAGGCAGAGGCCGATCCACAGATGGATGTCGCGCAACATGCCGCGAAGCCGCGGTCCGCCCGTCTTGGCCATGGGTCGCCTTTCGTCGCTGATCGGCCCCAGCTGCTAATAAGAATAATTCTCAAATGCAAGACGGCATGGTGAAGCTCGCTGATCGGAATCGCTCGTCCGGCGAACCTCCGCCGAGCCGCGCCCGGTGCGTTGACACGGGGGTCTTGCGGCTTAAAAGCGGCGCTGGGTCGCTGCGGGAGAGGTGTCGCCGATGAGTGAAGCAAGGGCGAACGGGTCTGGCGGAAGGCCGCTGTCCCCGCATATGCAGGTTTGGCGCTGGCACATCACCATGCTGGGCTCGATCCTGCATCGGGCCACCGGCGTGGCCCTCTATGCCGGCGCGCTGATCGCGACGGGCTGGGCGGCCTCGCTCGCCGCCGGGCCGGACGCCTACCAGGGCTACTGTGGACTGCTCGGCTCGCCGCTGGGCAAGCTGGTGCTGATCGGCCTGACCTTCTCGGCCTTCTACCACATGGCCAACGGCGTGCGGCACCTGTTCTGGGACTCGGGCCGGGGCTTCGTCCCCAGCACCGCCAATGCGACCACGGCGGCGGTGATCGCCTTCGGGGTCGTGGCGACGGTCGCGGTCTGGGCCTATGTCCTCCTGTCGGGAGCCGCTTGAGATGGCTGGTTATCGCACTCCGCTGGGGCGGGCCCGCGGCCTGGGCGCCGCCAAGCACGGCGTCGGCCACTTCATCAAGCAGCGGCTCACGGGCGCGGCCCTTGTGGTGCTGATGCTCTGGGCGATCTCGGCCGCCATCGGCCTCTCGCGCGCCGACTTCGCGAGCACGACGGCCTGGCTGCATTCGGCCTGGAACGCGGTGCCGGCGGCGCTGCTGATCGGGACCGCCTTCCTGCACATGAGCCTCGGGATGCAGGTGATCATCGAGGACTACATCCAAACGCCGCTGGCCAAGATCAGCCTTCTGGCGCTCAACGCCTTCGTCTGCTGGGCGGGCGCGGCGATCGGCGTCTTCTCGATCCTCAAGGTCGCGTTCGGCGGCGGAGCGTACTGACATGGCCGCTTACGAATTCATCGATCACAAGTTCGACGTGGTGGTGGTCGGCGCCGGCGGCTCCGGCCTGCGCGCGGCCCTGGGCGCGGCCCAGGCGGGGCTGAAGACGGCCTGCATCACCAAGGTCTTCCCGACCCGCTCGCACACCGTCGCGGCCCAGGGCGGCATCTCGGCCAGCCTCGGCAACATGGGCCAGGACGACTGGCGCTGGCACATGTACGACACCGTCAAGGGGTCGGACTGGCTGGGC
>JARLIQ010000055.1 GCA_031291645.1 Caulobacteraceae bacterium
CGCACGCCTCGGCGGCTGGACCGGATACTACGGAAAACCCGGCCCCCTCGTCATGCTCAACGGATGGATCGACTTCCAAGCCGCCAAGCGCGGCGCAGCCCTCATCAAAGGCCAGCCAGATGTGTGAATCCGGTAGCCCCCGTCGAGGGGGAAGGGTTCGATCAGGCCGGCCGCGTCACGGCGAAGTCGGCGAGGGATTCCAGCGACGCGCGCCATTCGCTGTCCGGGAACAGCCGCAGGGACGCCTTGGCCGCCTCGGCGTAGTCGCCGGCCAGGTCCAGGGTCGCCTGCAGCGCGCCCGTGCCCAGGATCAGCTCGCGCGCGCGGCGGAAGTCGGCCTCGGTCTGGTCCAGCCGGCCGATCGCCCGCTCCCAGAACGCCGCCTCGCGCGGGCCCGACCGGGCGATGGCCAGCAAGAGCGGCAAGGTCGCCTTGCCTTCGCGGAAGTCGTCGCCGGCGTTCTTGCCCAGGGTCTCGGCGGCGCCGCTGTAGTCCAGGGCGTCGTCGACCAGCTGGAAGGCCAGGCCGAGGTTCAGGCCATAGGCGCGCAGGGCCGAGACCTGCTCCTCGGCGCAGCCGGCCGAGACCGCGCCGGCCTCGGCCGAGGCCGCGAACAGCTCGGCCGTCTTGGCGGCGATGATCTCGAGATAGGTGTGCTGGTCGAGGTTCAGGTCGTGGGCGCGGGTCAGCTGCAGCACCTCGCCCTCGGCGATGACGCTGGAAGCCTTGGCCAGGATGGCCAGGGCGCGCATCGAGCCGGTCTCGACCATCAGCTCGAAGGCGCGGGCGAACAGGAAGTCGCCGACCAGGACGCTGGAGGCGCCGCCCCAGATCAGGTGCGCGGCCACCTTGCCCCGGCGAAGCTGGGAGCCGTCGACCACGTCGTCATGCAGAAGGGTCGCGGTGTGGATGAACTCGACCGCCGCGGCGAGCTTGAGGCAGGCGTCGTCCTTGGCCCCGGCCATGCGCGCGGCCGCCACGGTGAGCAGCGGCCGCAGCCGCTTGCCGCCCGCCGCGATCAGATGCTGGGCCAGGGCCGGGATCACCGGCACCGGGCTGTCCAGCCGATCGCCGATCAGGCCGTCCACGCCGACCATGTCGGGCGCCGCGAGGGCCACCAGGGCTTCGACCGAACCCTTGGGGGCGGCGTCGACCGCTTTGGCTACGTCCAAGACTCAAGGCTCCTGCTCGCGACGCCGTGCGGCGTTCAGATAACGCCCGGTGTCGCCCGACGGTCGCCGTTGCAGGCGACAATGGTTGCGGGATAGGTCAGGGTCAAGGTCAGCACAAGGCGTCAGACACCGGTACGATGGACGAAATCGCCCCCGAAGCGGAATTCACCGCAGACGGTGTGCTGGACGGCCGCATCCGGCTGCGCCAGGCGCGCCGGGGTTATCGGGCGGGGCTCGACGCAGCGCTGTTGGCGGGCGCCTGCGACGCGGCGGACGGGGGGCGGGTGATCGAGGCGGGGTGCGGCGCTGGCGGGGCGTTGCTGGCCGCCGCGGCGCGACGGACGGGCGCGAGGTTCGTCGGAATCGAGCGCGATCCGGCGGCCCTCGCCCTGGCCCGCGAGAATATCGCCGCCAACGGCCTGGAGGGCCGCGTCGAGGCCCTGGCGGGCGACGTCGCCAAAGGTTTCCGGGCCCTGGGCCTGGCGCCGTTCGACCTGGCCATGGCCAACCCGCCCTTCTTCGACGATCCCGCGGCGCTGCGCGGGCCCGCGCCCGAGCGCGCCGGCGCCTGGCTGGCGGACGAGGGCCTAGCGGCCTGGACCGGCTTCATGCTCAAGGCGGTGCGCGAGGGCGGCGAGATCCTGCTGATCCACCGCGCCGACCGGCTGGCCGACCTGTTGGCCCTCCTGGCGCCCAAGGCGGGGTCGTTCCGCATCCGCCCGGTCCACCCCTTCGCCGACCAGCCGGCCAAGCGGGTGCTGGTGCGCGCGATCAAGACCGGCAAGGCCCCGCTGGTCCTGCTGCCGCCGCTGGTCCTGCACGAGCGCGACGGCGGCAAGCACACGGCGGCCGTGGAGGCGATCCTGCGCGGCGAAGCGGCGTTGGAATGGACGTGAGGCCCACCCATGTATAACATCCCGTAGCTACAGGAGGCGCCGATGGCCGAGGCCAAGCTGTTCAAGGTGGGTGGCAGCCAGGCCGTTCGCCTGCCCAAGGAATTCCGCATGCCGGGCGACAGCGTCCGCATCCGCAGGGAGGGCGACGCCGTCATCCTGGAGCCCCTGCCGGCCAAGCCCGGCCGCACGGTCGAGGAGGTCCGCGCCTGGCTGGCGGGGATTCAGGCCCTCGCCAAGGAAGACGCCTTCGAACGGCCTGAACAGCCGCCGCAGCAGGAACGCGACTGGAGCCTGTTCGATTGAGCGAGGTTCTGCTCGACACCAACGTGCTGATCGACCTGGTGTTCGAGCGTTCCGAAATCCTGAGCCGCCGCTTCAGCGCCGCCGCCGCCGGGGGCGACAGCCTCCATCTGTCCGCCATCTCGCTCTACGAATACCGCTTCGGCGCCGAGCGTTCACGCCGGCGGGCGTACCAGCTCGAAGCACTCGAACGGTTCCTCTCGGTGGTCGCCATCGTCGACTTCGGCGGTGAGGACGCCGAGCGCGCGGCGCTCATCAAGGCCGACCTCGCCGCGCGCGGAACGATGATCGGCTCGTACGACCTGCTGATCGCCGCCCAGGCCGCGACACGGACCCTGACCGTGGTCACGGGCAACCTGCGCGAATTCTCCCGTATCCCGGGGCTGACGGTCGAGGACTGGTCGAGCGGCGCCTGAGCCCCCGCGCCTTCCCTGAACGTTTGGAATCGAACACGTTTGCGCTCTAAGGCAGGCGCCGACGCAGACCAGCGTGTGGGCGAAAGGGCCCGGTCCGGCGCGGGATTCGCGGCGGACCGGGCGTCACCTCGTCTAGAGCCCTTCAGGGTCAGATGGAACCATCTGACCCGTTAAAAAGGGCTCTAAATCAAACATTTAGAGCACGTTCGAGCGGCGAAACCGCACACACTTTCGCCTAACGTGCTCTAGTTCTTCGCCTTGTCGACCAGGGCGTTCTTGGTGATCCAGGGCATCATGGCGCGCAGGCGGGCGCCGACTTCCTCGATCGGGTGCTCGGCGGCGCGGCGGCGGGTGGCCTTGAAGCTGGGCTGGCCGGCGGCGCA
>JARLIQ010000056.1 GCA_031291645.1 Caulobacteraceae bacterium
ATGGTCGCGCCGATCGCCCGTTCCAGCTCCCGTTCGACCGCGCCCTCGGCGCCCTCGGACGCGGAGCCGACGATCCTGGGCTGTGTCCTGCGCGCGCTCACCTCGTCCTCGACCTCGTCAAACCTGTCCCGCGCCCCGGTGTGATCCGGGCTAGGCCTACATGGTAATGCTTCGCGCGCCCATGACGAAATGGCGCTGAAGCGTCGCGCTTCGCCCAGCCATCGCGCCTGCGAGGCCATGATCTCCGAATGTTGGACCTGATTGACGCCATGCGCTATATGACCATCTATATGGTCAGGAGCGGAACATGGACGTCATCAATCTGGCTGACGCCAAGGCCCATCTGAGCGAACTGGTCGATCGGGTCGAGGCGGGCGATTCGATCGACATTACGCGGCGGGGCAAGCCGGTCGCCCGGCTGACCGCCGTGACGAAGCCCCGCAGGCGGATCGACAGGGCCATGCTCGAAGCCCTCACGGCCGGAATGCCGCCGCAGACGCAGGAGGCTGCCGATCTCGTGCGATCCATGAGGGACGGCGACCGATACTGATGCTCTATCTCGATACGTCCCTGATCGTCGCGGCGCTTTCCAACGAGGCCATGACGGCGCGAGCGCAAGGCTGGCTGGCGGAGCAGGACCCGGCGCAACTCTTGATCAGCGAATGGACGATCACCGAACTCTCCTCGGCGATGGCCATCAAGCTGCGGACCGGGCGGATCACGCTGGAACAGCGCGCGGCGGCCTTGGCGATGTTCCACAAGCTGGTCGCCGAGAGCTTCACCGTCCTTCCCGTCACCGGCATGCAGTTTCGGGCGGCGGCGAAATTCGCCGATCAGCACGTCCTCGGGCTGCGCGCCGGCGATGCGCTTCATCTCGCCGCGGCGTCCGAACGGGGCGCCACGGTGCATACGCTGGATCAGCGCCTCGCCGAGGCCGGCCCCGTGCTTGGCGTCCCCGCGCAGCTGCTGGCGTAACGCGGCCCGCCAGGGCGCGCGGGCGCAACTGGGCTTGGCCGTTCAGACGCCGCCAGCCGCGGGGATTTGGCGGGGCGGCGACACTATTTGTTCGATGAAGTCAGCGCCTTGGATATCTGCCGTGGCTCCCCGGGCAGGACTCGAACCTGCGACAAGTCGGTTAACAGCCGACTGCTCTACCAACTGAGCTACCGGGGATCAGCGGCGCTGAAGGACGGGGGCTATACGATGCGTCGCGGCGGCGATCAAGCCCGCCCGAGCGGCGCCTGCGCGGCGGATGAAAAAGAGCCCGGCGCGAGCGCCGGGCTTTGTGAAGTTCGTAATGGTGGGGTGTCTTACGAGAAGACGGCCCCAGGCTGCCGATTCATGGTTAACCAGTGATTAATTCGGCGCGGCGTCGTCAGGGGATCAGCAGCACCCGGCCCACCGCCTTGCGGCTTTCGATGTAGGCGTGGGCGGCGGCGGCCTCCGAAAGGGGGAAGGTGCGGTCGATGACCACGTTCAGCGCGCCCTTGGCGGCGTCGTCGATCAGCCGCTGGATGTTGTCGTGCACCCGGTCGGTGGTGATCTCGGCGCCCAGGAAGACGCCCGACAGCGAGCGGTTGCCGCCCATCATGGTCGAGACGTCGACCACCATCGGCTCGCGCCCCGCCGCCCCGACCATCGAGACCCGCCCGCGGTAGGCGAGGGAGAGGATCGAGCCCTGCAGCGTCGGCCCGCCGACCGAATCGACGACCAGGCTCACGCCCCTATTGTCGGTCAGCCGCATCACCGCCTGGACCACGTCCTCCTTGGCGTAGTTGATCCCGTGGTCGAGCCCGAGGGGCTTCAGCGCCTCCAGCCGCGCGTCGGACGAGGCGGTGGCCAGGACCGTGGCGCCGGCCCGCTTGGCCAGCTGGATGGCGGCGACGCCGACGCCGCTGGCCCCGGCCTGGACCAGCACCGTCTCGCCCGCCTTCAGCCGGCCGAACTCGAACAGGCAGTCGTCGGCGGTGCCGAAGGTGACGGGGATGGGCGCGGCCAGCTTGACGTCGAAGCCGTCGGGCACGACCCAGCAGTTGCGGGCCGGCACGGCGCGCAGCTCGGCGTGGGAGCCGAAGGCGTTGGTGGTGGCGACCTTCTGGCCGACCCGCAGGTTGGCGACCTCGGACCCCACCTCGACGATTTCGCCGGACGCCTGGTAGCCGACGACGTGCGGCCGGGTGACGAGCGCGCCGCGCCAGCGGTTCAGGGTGTCGCCGCCCTCGATCGAGATGGCCTCGACGCGGATCACCACGCCCTTGGGGTGGCACTGGGGATCGGGGACGTCCTCGTACTTCAGGACGCTGGGATCGCCGTTCTCATAATAGACCGCCGCCTTCATCGTTTCGCTCCCTTGGCTTGGTTGCCACCTTAGTAGCGAATCTGGACGCACTCGGGAACCGAAGCCGCGCTATCCCCCGAACAGGCCCGCCGGCATGGCCCCCACCACAGAGGCGGTCATGCAGGTGGCCAGGAAGCCGGCGGCCAGGGCCTTCCACACCAGGGCGATCACCTCCGCGCGCCGGGCCGGGACCAGGACGCCGTAGCCGGCGACGTTGATGCCCACCGAGGCGACGTTGCCGAAGCCGCACAGGGCGTAGGTCATGATCATCCGGCTGCGCTCGGAGAAGGCGCCGGCGTCCAGCTGGGACAGCCTGAAGAAGGCGGTGAACTCGGTCAGCACCAGCTTGAGGCCGAGCAGGGAGCCGGCGGTCGGCGCCTCCGACCAGCGAATGCCCAGCGACCAGGCCAGGGGCGAGAACAGGACGCCCAGGGCGCGCTCGATGCTGGGCGGGGCGCCCGCGATCGGCGGCAGCAGGGCCAGGATCTGGTCGGCCATGGCCATCAGGGCGACCACCACGATCAGGGTCGCGCCGACGTTCAGCACGATGGTCAGGCCGTCGCTGGTGCCGCTGATCAGGGCGTCGACCGAGCTGGCGTAGTCCTTCAGCGCGCCATGGTCGAAGTCGTCCTGGCGCTCGGCCGGGGCGGGCGGCACGATGACCCTGGCCAGCAGCACCCCCGCCGGCGCGGAGATCAGCGAGGCGGTCAGCACATGGGCCGCGGCGTTGGCCAGCACCCCTTTGAGGATCAGGGCGTAGGCGACCATGGTCGAGCCCGAAACGCAGGACATGCCGACGGCCAGCAGCAGGAACAGCTCCGAGCGCGTCAGCCGCTCCAGATAGGCGCGGATGAAGATCGGGCCCTCGACCTGGCCCATGAACACAGTGGCCGCCACCGCCAGGGCCGGCGGGCCGCGCAGGCCCATGGTCTTCTGGAACAGGAAGCCGAAGCCCCGCGTCAGCCACCGCAGGATCTTCCAGTGCCAGAGCAGGGCCGAGAGGGCGCAGATCACCAGGATCACCGGCAGCACCCGGAAGGCGAAGATGAAGAGGAGGCCGGCCTGGCCCACCGGATAGGGCTGGTCGCCGCCGGCCAGGAAGCCGAACACGAACCGCGTGCCGGCCTGGGTCGAGGTCCCGAGCCCGTCGACCACGCCGCTCATCCCCTGCAGGGCGCCGCGCGCGGCGGGAACGCCGAACAGCAGCAGCACCAGCCCGACCTGGATGGCGATCGCCCCCAGCGCCAGCCGCCAGGGAAAGCGCCGGCGGTCCTCCGAGATCGCCCAGCACAGGACCAGGGTCACCGCGAGCCCGACCAGGCTCTGCGCATTCTCGATGCCGAACATTCCGTCCCCCGACGACCCGCGCCGGCGGCCGGCCGGCCGGCGGATTGATCCCGAGCCGGGGCGGCGACGCAAGCGGGGGGAAGGCCGGGGGAGGGACTATGCGCGCCGCCGCCCGATCGGGCGGCTTTCGCGGCGTCCATTCGCCTCTTCGGCCATTCAGTGGTTGCAGCCGGCGAAGACGCGCCCATATCCGCAACAGCGAGCTGCACAGTTCAGGACGGCTCGCGCTCCATGGAGATGCCCTATGCGACTGTCCCACCTTACGCTCGCCGGCGCGCTGGCCTCGCTCGCCCTGGGCGGCGCGGCCCTCGCCCAGATGCCCCCGCCGCCCTCGCACGACCCGGCCACCGTCCAGCCCGGCGCCTACGCGGTCGAGCCGAACCACACCCGCGTGGTGTTCGCGGTCAACCACCTGGGCTTCACCACCTACTACGGCGACTTCACCGGCGTTTCGGGCCGGCTGGACCTGGACCCGGCCTCGCCGGCGGCCAGCAAGGTCTCGATCTCGATCCCGACCGCGTCGGTCTCGACCACCAACGCGACGCTCGACGGCGAGCTGAAGGGCGCGGACTGGCTGGATGCGGCGAAGTTCCCCGCCATCACCTTCACCTCGACCAAGGTCGAGCCCACCGGCCCGGCCAGCGCCCGCATCACCGGCGAGCTGACCCTCCACGGCGTCAGCCATCCGGCCGTGCTGGACGCCAAGTTCAACGCCGCGGGGATCAATCCGCTGGACAAGGCCTACACCGTCGGCTTCGACGCTGTCGCCCACATCAACCGCAGCGACTACGACGTGAAGAAATACGTCCCTCTGGTCGGCGATCAGGTCGATGTGATCATCAGCGCAGCCTTCGAGAAGGCGCACTGACGGCCGCCTTCCCATCCGAGCGTTTCCTCCCCCTGTAAGAGAGCCTCGATGCCTACCCTGTTCGACCCCTTGAAGGTCGGGGCCCTGACCCTGCCCAACCGCATCGTCATGGCCCCGCTGACCCGCTCGCGCTCGGGCGTCAGCCGCGTGCCCAACGCCCTGATGGCCGACTACTACCGCCAGCGCGCCTCGGCGGGCCTGATCATCAGCGAGGCCACCTCGGTCACCTCGATGGGCGTCGGCTACGCCGACACGCCCGGGATCTGGTCGCAGGCCCAGGTCGACGGCTGGCGCGGGGTCACCAACGCCGTGCACGAGGCGGGCGGACGGATCGTGCTGCAGCTGTGGCACGTGGGCCGCATCTCGGACCCGGTGTTCCTGGACGGCGCCGCGCCGGTGGCGCCCAGCGCCATCGCCGCCGCCGGCCACGTCAGCCTGCTCCGGCCCGAGCGGCCCTATCCGACGCCCAGGGCCCTGACCCTGGACGAGATCAGGGACATCGTCGCCGCCTACCGCCTGGGCGCCGAGAACGCCAGGAAGGCCGGCTTCGACGGGGTCGAGCTGCATGGCGCCAACGGCTATCTTCCCGACCAGTTCCTGCAGGACAAGGTCAATCACCGCACCGACGAATACGGCGGCCCGGTCGAGAACCGCGCGCGGCTGATGTTCGAGGCGCTGGACGGGGCGATCGAGGCGTTCGGGGCCGACCGCGTCGGCCTGCACCTGTCGCCGCGCGGCGACGCCCACGACATGGGCGATTCGAACCCGGCGGCGACCTTCGGCTATGTGGCCGACCAGGCGCGCCGGCGCGGCATCGCCTTTATCTGCGCGCGCGAACACCTGGGCGAGGGCCGCATCGGGCCCCAGCTCAAGGCGACCTTCGGCGGGGTGTGGATCGCCAACGAAGGCTTCGACCAGGCGGGCGCCGAGGCGGTGGTGGCCGCGGGCGAGGCCGACGCGGTGGCCTTCGGCAAGGCGTACATCGCCAATCCGGACCTGGTCGAGCGCTTCCGGACCCACGCCCCGCTGAACCCGCCCCGGTTCGGCACCTTCTACGCCGGCGGCGCGGAAGGCTATGTGGACTATCCGGCGCTGGACCAGGTCGCCACCGCGGCCGGCTGACCAGGGTCACGACCTCGGGTCAACAACGCGCTAAACTGCATCCTCGATCGTCATCCCGGCCGTAGCGAAGCGGAGCGCCGGGACCCAGGGGCACAGCCCAGTCGCCTGGGTCCCGGCGCTGCGCGGCTTCGCCGCTCCGGCCGGGATGACGAGGAAGGGCAAGTCCGGCAACTCACGATCGCCGCCGCGGCCGGCTGATCCCGGCGCTGGACGGGGCGGCGGTTCTGTGGCGCGATGCGCCGATGGACGCCGCCCTGATCACCGCCAGCCTGGAGCTGGTCGCCGAGCGCTGCGCCGACCCGGCGCCGGCGGTCTACCGGCGGGTGTTCGACCAGTCGCCCGAGATGGAAGCCCTGTTCGTGCGCGACCGCGACGGCGGGGTGCGCGGCCAGATGCTCTACCAGGTGATCGAGACCCTTCTCGACTTCGTCGGCGGCCGGCATTTCGCGGTCAACATGATCCGCAGCGAAATGGTCAACCACGAGAACCTCGGCGTGCCGCCGCAGGTGTTCGCCAGCTTCTTCGCCACGGTGCGGGACGCCTTGCGCGAGATCGGCGCGGAGGGGTGGACGCCGGCCATGGACACGGCCTGGGACGGGCTGCTTTCGGCCCTGGACGAGGCGGTCCCGAGGGCCCCGGCCTGAGGCCCGAAAGGGGGCTACGTAGCTTTACGTAAGGAGTTCATCCGAATTTTCCTCGCGGCCCAGGAGGCATACCCATAGCTCCATCGAATTGTCGTGGAGCTGACCGATGCACGCCGAGCTGTCCACCCACACCCTCTCCTCCGTCCCCGCCCTGGCCCTGCGCGCCGGGCGGCCGGGCGCCGCCCGCCAGGCCGGCCTGACCGCCGACCCGCTGGGCGTCGACGGCGTCAAGATGAGCTACGGCCGCAACGAAGAGATCTTCGGCGAAGGCGAGCCGGCGGTGAACCTCTACCGCGTGCTCAAGGGCGTGGTGCGGACCTACCGCATCCTGGCCGACGGCCGCCGCCAGATCGCCGAATTCTTCCTGGCGGGCGACGTCTTCGGCCTGGAAGCCGGCCAGGACCACCGGACCTCGGCCGAGGCCGTGAGCGACTGCGAGGTCGTCTCGATCCGCCGCAGCCAGCTGGCCGAGCGCGCCATGGCCGACAGTCCGACGGGGCACAAGCTGTGGGGCCTGACCCTGCACCACCTGCGCCGCAGCGAAGAGCACATGCTGGTCCTGGGCCGCAAGAACGCCTGCGAGCGCCTGGCCTGGTTCATCCTCGACATGTCCGAGCGGATCCCCGCGCCGGACCGGGTCGACCTGCCGATGTCGCGCCAGGACATCGCGGACTACCTGGGCCTGACCATCGAGACCGTCTCGCGCACCATGACCCAGCTGCAGGACGAGGCGGTGATCTCGCTGCCGAGCTGCCGCCAGGTGGTGGTCCGCGACCGACGCGGCCTTTCCGACCTCGCGGCCTGAGATCGCGGGACCCAGCGGCGCGCTCATCGAGGTGTCGCGTCCTCGCGCGGCTTGAGCAGTTGACGGTGTTCCATGAGCAGGCGCGCGAACTGGAAGACGATCGGCGTGGTGGCGGCCATTGCGGCGGCGGCCTGCGCCGGGGGCGCTTGGTGGTTGGCCCACCGCACGGCGCCGGCCCGCTACGTCACCGCGACCGTCGGCCGAGGGGACGTGGTCACTACGATCAGCGCCAGCGGATCGGTCAATCCGGTGGTGACGGTGCAGGTCGGCAGCTACGTCTCCGGCCCAATCCAGGCGCTGGCCTGCGACTACAACACCCGGGTCCGCAAGGGCCAGCTCTGCGCCAGGATCGACCCGGCGCCCTATCAGGTGGTGGTCGACGAGGACCGCGCCAGCCTGGTCACCGCCCAGGCCCAGATCGTCAAGGACCAGGCGAACCTCGCCTACACCAAGCTCGCGCATGAGCGCGCCGACCTGCTGTTCAAGCAGGACTCCGGGTCAAAGGACGCGGCCGACGTGGCGCGTAGCGCCTATGACCAGGCCGCCGCCCAGGTCAAACTCGACGCCGCGACGATCGACCAGAGGGCCGCGACGCTGAAGGCGGCCGAGATCAACCTGAACTACACCAACATCGCCTCGCCGGTGGACGGCACGGTGGTCTCGCGCAACGTCAACGTCGGCCAGACCGTCGCCGCCAGCTTCCAGACCCCGACCCTGTTCCTGATCGCCACCGACCTGACCAAGATGCAGGTCGACACCAACGTCAGCGAATCCGACATCGGCGGCGCCGCCGAGGGCGCCGAGGCCACCTTCACCGTCGACGCCTTTCCGCAGGAGGTGTTCCACGGGGTGGTGACCCAGGTGCGCCAGGCGCCGGTCAGCGTGCAGAACGTCATCACCTACGACGCCGTGATCACCGTGGCCAACCCGCGGCTGCTGCTCAAGCCGGGGATGACCGCGACGGCGACCATCATCAAGGCGCGCGCCCAGAACGTGCTCCGGATCCCCTCCCAGGCCCTGCGGTTCACGCCGGCGGGCGCGGGCGCGGGCCGCCACGGCGCCGCCAAGGGCGCGCGCCACGTGGTCTGGGTCCTGCGGGACGGCAAGGCGGTCGCGGTCCGCGTCACCGTCGGCCTCGACGACGACACCTTCGCCGAGATCAAGGCCAGCGACCTCAAGCCGGGCGACCAGGTGATCACGGGCGAGGCGCCGGCGGGCGGGACGACCCGGCGCGGGACTGCGCCGACCGCCGCCCTGCGTCTCTAGGCGGGCCCAGGCCGTGGCCGAGCCCGTCATCAGCCTCCAGGGCCTGACCCGCGAGTTCCGGCTGGGCGAGAGCGTGGTCAAGGCCCTGCAGGGGATCGACGTCACCGTGGAGCGCGGCGAGTTCGTCGCCATCATGGGATCGTCCGGGTCCGGAAAATCGACCCTGATGAACATCATCGGCTGCCTCGATCGGCCGACCGCGGGCCGCTACATGTTCGAGGGCCGCGACGTGGCGCGCCTGCCCGAGGACGACCTGGCCGACATCCGCAGCCGGCGGATCGGGTTCGTGTTCCAGAGCTTCAACCTTCTGGCCCGCACCAACGCGTTGGAGAACGTGATCCTGCCGCTGCTCTATGGGCCCGCAGCGGCGCTGACCGGACGCGAGCGCATGGAGCGCGGCCGCGACATGCTGGCCAGCGTCGGCCTGGCCGACCGGGAGCGCAACACCCCCAGCCAGCTCTCCGGCGGCCAGCAGCAGCGGATCGCCCTGGCCCGCGCCCTGATCAACCAGCCGGCCGTCCTGCTGGCCGACGAGCCGACCGGCAACCTCGACACCCGCACCTCGCACGAGATCATGGAGATCATCCGCCGGCTGAACCGCCAGCAGGGGGTGACGGTGGTGGTGGTCACCCACGAGCCGGACATCGCCGCCTATGCGGACCGGGTGATCACCATGCGCGACGGGCTGATCGTCTCGGACGAGCGCCAGACCGCCGTGGTCACGCCGCAGGACGAGGCCTCCGGCGCCCAGGTGGCGGTCCCCACCGGCGCGGCCGGCGCGGCCCTTCCGGACGGCCAATCGACCTATCGCCTGGCCTTCCTGTCGATGATCGTCTCGGCCTCGCTGCAGGCGCTGGCGCGCAACAAGATGCGCTCGGCCCTGACCATGCTCGGCGTCTTCATCGGCGTGGCGGCGCTGATCGCCATGGTGGCGGTGGGCGACGGGGCCAGCGCGGCGGTGAAGAAGCAGCTCGAAAGCCTCGGCACCAACATGGTGGTCGTGTTGCCGGGCGCGACGACCGCCGGCGGGGTCCGGGCGGGGGCGGGCAGCGCCTCGACCCTGACCGTCACCGACGCCGAAGCCATCCAGCGCGACGACGGGGCCGTGCAGCGGGTCAGCTACCTCGCGCGTCAGAGCGGCCAGGTGCAGTACGGCGACCAGAACTGGACGACGGGCATCCAGGGGGTGACGCCCAGCTATCTCGACATTGTCAGCTGGCGGATCGCCGCCGGCGAGACCATGACCGAACAGCAGAACGCGGGGGCCGAGACGGTCTGCCTGATCGGCCAGACCGTCTACCAGAACCTGTTTCCGCCGGGCCAGAGCCCGGTCGGGGCGATCATCCTGGTCAAGGGCGTGCCCATGCGGGTGATCGGCCTTCTGGCCAGCAAGGGCCAGACCGGCTTCGGCCAGGATCAGGACGACGTGGTGATGATCCCCTTCGCCACCGCCGAGCGGAAGGTGCTGGGCGTCGCCTCGCCGCAGTCGACCCAGGACCAGATCAGCGCCACCTATCCGCCGGCGCCCAATCCCTTCGGCCTGAGCCGCCGCATGACCGGCTACGTCAACAGCATCTTCGTCCAGGCGGCCGGCCCGGACCTGGTGAACACCGCGATCGACCAGATCACCGCGACTCTCGCCCGCCGCCATCGCATCCAGACCGGCCAGCTCAACGACTTCAGCGTCCGCAACCTCAGCCAGATCGCCGAGGCGCAGGAGGGCTCCAGCCGGGTGATGGCCGCGCTGCTGGCCATGGTCGCCTCGATCTCGCTCTTGGTCGGCGGCATCGGCATCATGAACATCCTTTTGGTGTCGGTCACCGAGCGCACGCGCGAGATCGGCATCCGCATGGCCATCGGCGCGCGGCGCCTGCAGGTGCTGCTGCAGTTCCTGGTCGAATCGGTGCTGCTCAGCGTCACCGGCGGGGCGGCGGGGATCGCGGTCGGCGCCCTGGTCTCGCTGGTCATCTCGATCACCGCCCACTGGCCGATCCAGGTCTCGCTGCCGGCGATGCTGGGCGGGTTCGTCTTCTCGGCGGCGGTGGGGATCTTTTTCGGCTATTATCCGGCCCGCAAGGCGGCGGCGCTCAATCCGATCGACGCGCTGCACTACGAGTGAGCGGGCCGGAATTGACCGCGCTCAAAGCGGAGGTTCCGCCGCCGGGCGAACAAGGGTCGCGAACGCTTGGAGCTCGTCATGACCGCACACCTGAAAATTCAATTCGTCGTCGCCGACGGCTCGCGCGCCCGGTGGGTCCACCGGTCGGAGGACGCGGCCGACGACTTCACCACCACCCGCGAGATGAAGGCCGAGCACCGTGAGCCCGGTCATCCGCAGGGCATGGTGTTCCAGAGTTTCGGCAGCCAGCGCTTCGGCGTCGAGGAGGCCGACGAGGCCGTGCGCCGCCATCGCGAGACCTTCGCCCGCGCGGTGGCCGACGAGATCAACGCCGAGGCGAGCCGGGACGCTTTCGAGCGCCTGGCCATCGTCGCGCCCAGCCACACCCTGGCCGCGATCACCGAGCACCTGAACGCGGCCGCCAAGACCCGGCTGGTCCACACCCTGGCCAAGGACCTGGGCAAGACGCCCGATCACGAGCTCGGCGGCTGGCTGCGCCATCTGGAGCTGGGCTGACGGGCGTCGGCTTAAGCACCGAACGGATCACGGCGACATGCCTCTACCTCAGCAGCCGGATCCCGCCGGCAAGCCGGACGACCACAAGAACCACCTCACGGTCGGCTATGTGATCGGTTCGATCCTGGTGATCCTGATCCTGCAGTGGATCGCGGTCGCCGTGTCGGACGTCCGGACCATCCCCTACAGCCAGTTCGACGCCATGGCGGCCAAGGGCCAGATCGGGGAGGTGACGGTCGGCCAGAACACGATCGACGGCGTCTACAAGGACGGCAAGACCCACTTCCAGACCGACCGGGTCGACCCGGCGCTGGCCGACCGGCTGGCGGCCAAGGGGGTGGTGGTCCGCGGCCAGGCCTCGGGCGGCCTGCTGACGACGCTGCTGTCGTGGGTGGCGCCGGTCTTCCTGTTCTACCTGGTCTGGGCCTTCATGTTCCGCCGCATGGGCGGGGCGGGCGGGCTCGGCGGGCTGGGCGGGCTGATGAACGTCGGCAAGTCCCGCGCCCGGGTCTACGTCGAGAGCGACACCAAGGTCACCTTCGCCGACGTCGCCGGGGTGGACGAGGCCAAGTTCGAACTGCAGGAGGTGGTGGCCTTCCTGAAGGACCCGTCGACCTTCGGCCGGCTGGGCGCCCACGCGCCCAAGGGCATACTGCTGGTCGGTCCGCCGGGCACCGGCAAGACCTTGCTGGCGCGCGCCGTGGCGGGCGAGGCGGGGGTGCCGTTCTTCTCCATTTCGGGCTCCGAGTTCGTCGAGATGTACGTCGGGGTCGGCGCGGCGCGGGTGCGCGACCTGTTCGAACAGGCCCGCGGCGCGGCGCCCTGCATCATCTTCATCGACGAACTGGACGCGCTGGGCCGCAGCCGCAGCGGCGCCCTGGTCGGCGGCCTGGACGAGAAGGAACAGACCCTCAACCAGCTGCTGGCCGAACTCGACGGGTTCGATCCCAGCGTCGGCGTCATCCTGCTGGCGGCGACCAACCGGCCCGAGATCCTCGACCAGGCCCTGTTGCGCGCCGGGCGATTCGACCGCCAGGTGCTGGTCGACCGCCCCGACCACAAGGGCCGGCTGGAGATCCTCAAGGTGCATGTGCAGAAGGTCACCCTGGCGCCCGAGGTGGCGCTGGACCAGGTGGCGGGCCTGACCACCGGCTTCACCGGCGCCGACCTGGCCAACCTGGTGAACGAGGCGGCGATCACCGCCACCCGCCGCAAGGCCGAGGCCATCACCCTCGACGACTTCGTGGTGGCCATCGAGCGGATCGTGGCGGGCCTGGAGAAGAAGAGCCGGGTGCTGTCCAAGCCGGAGCGCCGCCGCGTCGCCTACCACGAGATGGGTCACGCCCTGGTCGCCGCCAGCCTGCCGGGGGTCGACCCGGTGCAGAAGGTCTCGATCATCCCGCGCGGCGTCGGCGCCCTCGGCTACACCATGCAGCGGCCGACCGAGGACCGGTTCCTGCTGGCGCGCAGCGACCTGGAAAAGCGGATCGCGGTGCTGCTCGGCGGACGGGCGGCCGAGGCCATGATCTTCGACGGCGACATCTCGACCGGCGCGGCCGACGATCTGCAGCGCGCCACCGAGATCGCGCTGGAGATGGTCACCCGCTACGGCATGGACCCGACCGTGGGCCAGCGCGTCTACGCGCCCCAGCAGCAGAGCTTCCTGGCCATGCCCGAGGACCGGTACGTCACCGCCGCCGAGACCACGGCGCGCGAGATCGATGTGGCCGTGCGCGACATCGTCGAACGCGGCCAGAAGACCGCGACCGAGATCCTCGAGCGCCTGCGCGCCGACCTGGACGCCGGCGCCAGCCTGCTGCTGACCCGCGAGACGGTCACCGCGGACGAGTTCCCGCCGCTGCGCGCCACCGCCGAGAAGGCGCGACGCACCGCCGCATAGGCCGGCCCGGCGCGAGCGACTGCGTTTGAGCAAGCTCAATGGCGGGCGAGTCGAACCCCTGTATCACGCCTATATGACAGAGGGTTCCCCCCATCCGCTGATCGCGGTCGTCGAGGACGACAGCGCGGTGCGAAGCTCCCTCCAGTTCTCGCTGGAGGCCGAGGGCTATGACGTCTGCGTCTTCGAGAACGCCATCCAGGCCCTGGCCAGCCCGGCCTTCGAGCGCGCGGACTGCATGGTGATCGACTACGGCCTGCCGGGCATGGACGGACTGGAGCTGATGCGGACCCTGAGAGAGCGGCGCATCGCCTGCCCGGCCATCATCATCACCGGCCAGCCGACGGTCCGTTGCCGCCTGGAGGCCGACGCCGCGGGCGCGCCGCTCCTGGAAAAGCCGCTGATCGGCCTGGCCCTCAGCCGCGAGATCCGGGCGGCCCTGGAACACGCCCCGCCGCACTGAGCCGCGGGGCGCGCGCGGGCGGGGTCAGTGCTCGTCCAGATAATCCTCGATCGACAGGCCGAACTGCGACAGCGCCTCTTCCAGGTGGTCGCTGACCAGCGGAATCTCGGCGACGTAGCGCGGAAGGCGCTGGCGGCCGATGTCGCGCGCGGCCAGGCGCGCCTCGTCCCATTGCTCGAGCGTAAAGTCGCCCCGGCCGATCCAGATCAGGGCGATCAGGTCGAGCTGTTCGTCCTCGTTCAGGTCGTTGATCGCCGACGCCAGCTCGGCGGAGGTCGGGTCGTCGGCCGAGGATTCGAGCGCGTCGACGTTGTTGTCGTCGGTCGGGTTCGAGCCGCTGTCCGGATCGCTCTCGTCGACCTTGGCGTCGTATTCCCGCGCCTTCAGCAGGATGGCGAAGGCGGTGTCCGGATTGAGGGTCAGTTCGGGCATGGGGGCTCGTCTCTCGGTTGGGACCAAACGGCCGCTTTGGCTGGCCGGTTCCAGATGGAACGGTCGAAGTCGCCCCATCAGCGCTGCTCGAAGGCCGGCGCGCTTTGCGTTGAGTCAAAGCGCCGCGGCGGCATCGGGTCTCTGTTGGGGGCGTCCCGGAGCGGGACCCATTCGGAGACAATCTGATGACCGCGCAAACCCAAGTTCCGGTGAAGCAGGCGACCACGCCCGCGACCCGACCCACCCTCAGCGTCTTCGGCTCGCTGCAGCGCGAGATCGACCGCCTGTTCGACGACTTCACCCCGACCTTCGCCGCCGGCCGTCCCCTGGCCGACGTCAAGGCCCGCATGGATCTGGCCGACACCCCCGAGGGCCTCGAACTGACCGTCGAACTGCCCGGCATGGAAGAGAAGGACGTCAACGTGGCCGTCACCGACGGCGTCCTGACCGTCAGCGGCGAGAAGAAGTTCGAATCCGAGAAGAAGGACAAGGCCTACCACTTCGTCGAACGCAGCTACGGCTCGTTCTCGCGCTCGCTCACCCTGCCGCAGGGCGTCAAGGCCGACCAGATCAAGGCGACCATGAGCAAGGGCGTGCTGAAGGTGGTGGTTCCCACCCCGGCCAAGCCGGAAGCCAAGAAGATCGAGGTCCAGGCGGC
>JARLIQ010000057.1 GCA_031291645.1 Caulobacteraceae bacterium
AACCGAGGCCTCGGCCAGTTGACCCTCAGAGGCCTGGCCAAGGTCCAGGCCGCGGCCCTCTGGCACGCCCTGGCCAACAACCTGATGGTCGCTCACCGCCTCCGAGCCCAGGCCGCCTGAGCCAACAACCTCCAACAACCTCCAACAACCTCCAACAACCAAACCCTACGGCTTCAGACCAACCGACCAGCCCCAAATCAGATTCTTTCACAGGCTCGAAGGCCGGGATCCAGGTTTTTTCCGGTTTTGGACGGACCGGATGGGCTGGGGCGGCTGTGGGCTTGCAACATAAAAAGCCTGGGTCCCGGCCTTCGCCGGGATGAGCGGGGGGATATGGCGTGCGGAACTTGCGCCGCCGCCCTTGGCGGGTGGGGCGAAGCGCCCTAGAAGACGGGCTCATGACCGCCCCGGCCCCCGGATTGGACGATGTCCGCTCTCGGACCTTCCCCTTCCCCCGCCGGCATTTCATTTCCGCCGGCGACCTGAACCGCCTCGAGGCGCTCGAACTCCTGGATCTCGCGGACGGCTTCGTGGCGCTCAACCGCCAGAAGGCCAAGAAGCTCGACCTGCTCAAGGGTCGAACGCTGATGAACCTGTTCTTCGAGAACTCGACCCGCACCCAGAGCTCGTTCGAGCTGGCCGGCAAGCGGCTGGGGGCGGACGTGGTCAACATGAGCCCCCGCTCGTCGTCGATGAGCAAGGGCGAGACCCTGATCGACACGGCCGTGACGCTGAACGCCATGCAGCCGGACCTTTTGGTGGTGCGGCACGCCTCGTCCGGCGCGGCCTCGCTGTTGGCGCAGAAGGTGGACTGCAGCGTGGTCAACGCCGGCGACGGCCAGCACGAGCACCCGACCCAGGCGCTGCTGGACGCCCTGTCGATGCGCCGCGCTTTCGGGCGGATCGAGGACCTGACGGTGGCGATCTGCGGCGACGTGCTGCACAGCCGCGTGGCGCGCTCGAACGTCATCCTGCTGCAGCAGCTGGGCGCGGACGTGCGGCTGGTGGGCCCGCGCACCCTGATGCCGTCGGCGGTCGACCGCTGGGGCGCGGAGGTGTTCCACGACATGCGCGAGGGCATAGCCGGGGCCGACGTGGTGATGATGCTGCGCCTGCAGCTGGAGCGGATGACCGGCTCCCTGGTGCCCTCGACGCGCGAATATTTCCGCTTCTTCGGCCTGGACCGCGAGAAGCTGGCCCGCGCCGCGCCGGGGGTCCGGGTGATGCACCCGGGGCCGATGAACCGCGGGGTCGAGATCGATTCCGACGTCGCCGACGACCTGGCCATCAGCCTGATCCAGGACCAGGTCGAGATGGGGGTGGCGGTGCGCATGGCGGTGCTGACCGCGCTGGCCGCGCGGCTGGACAACGCCTGATGGCCCAGCCCCTGCGCTCGGTCTGCGTGTTCTGCGGCTCCAGCCGCGGATCGCACCCCGCCTACGCCGAGGCGGCCGCGGCGATCGGCCGGACCCTGGCCGAGCGGGGGCTGACCCTGGTCTATGGCGGCGGGCGCGTGGGCCTGATGGGCGTGGTCGCCGACGCCGTGCTGGCCGCCGGCGGACAGGCGCACGGGGTGATCCCGACCTCGCTGATCGCGCTGGAGGTCGAGCACCGGGGCCTGACCCGGCTGGACGAGGTGGGCTCGATGCACGAGCGCAAGGCGCGCATGGCCGAGCTGTCCGACGGCTTCATCGCCCTGCCCGGCGGCGCCGGCACCCTGGACGAGATCGCCGAGATCTGGACCTGGGCCCAGCTGGGCTTCCACGCCAAGCCGATCGGCTTTCTGAACGTCGCCGGCTATTTCGACCAGCTGTTCGGCTTCATCGACCACGCCGTGGCCGAGGCCTTCATCAAGCCGGCCCACGCCGGCCTCCTGATCCGCAATCCGCGCCCCGGCCCGCTGCTCGACGCCCTGGCCGCCTATGTCCCGGCCCAGGCCCAGGCGCAGAAGTGGATCGGGCGGAACCAGACCTGACATGCCAGCCACGCCCCCCACCGCCTTCCTGAACGCCCGGCTGGTCGACCCGGAGAGCGGCTATGACGGCCCCGGCTGCCTGATCGTGGCCGACGGGGTGGTGGCCGACGTGGTCCACCGCCCGGACTACGACGGCCTGCCGCACGACGTGGAGGTGATCGACTGCGAGGGGGCCATGCTGGCGCCCGGGCTGGTGGACCTGCGGGTCAAGACCGGCGAGCCGGGGGCCGAGCCCAAGGAAACGCTGAAGTCGGCCGCCCGCGCCGCCGCGGCCGGGGGCGTGACCTCGATCGTGGTCCAGCCGGACACCGACCCGGTGGTCGACGAGCCCTCGGTGGTCGACTTCATCCTGCGCCGGGCGCGCGACATCGGCCTGGTGCGGGTCTATCCGGCCGGGGCGGCGACCAAGGGGCTGGAGGGCCGCAAGATGGCCGAGATCGGCCTGATGCGGGAGGCCGGCGCGGTCTATGTGACCGACGTCGACCGGCCGGTGGTCGACAGCCTGGTGATGCGGCGGGTGCTGTCCTATGCGCGCGGCTTCGACACCCTGGTCGCGCACCGGCCGGCCGACCCGTACCTGACCGCCGGCGCCGCCGCCAACGAGGGCGAGTTCGCCGCCCGCCTGGGCCTGCCCGGCGCCCCGGCCATGGCCGAGCGGATCATGCTGGAGCGCGACCTGGCCCTGGCCGAGTTGACCGGGGCGCGGCTGCTGGTCGACCAGGTCAGCTGTATCGAGGGGCTGGAGAGCCTGCGGCGGGCCAAGGACAAGGGGGTGAAGGTCTGGGCCTCGGCCTCGATCAACCACCTGACGTTCAACGAACTGGACATCGGCGACTATCGCACCTTCTACAAGCTGAGCCCGCCGCTGCGGACCGAGGACGACCGCCAGGCCCTGATCGAGGCCCTGGCCGAGGGGCTGATCGACGTGGTGGTCTCGGCCCACGCGCCCGAGCCGGCCGAGGAAAAGCGCCTGCCGTTCGACGAGGCGGCGCCCGGGGCGATCGGGCTGGAGACCCTGCTGCCGGCGCTGCTGACCCTGGCGCACGAGGACCGGGTGGGGCTGGTCGACCTGATCCGGGCGGTGACGCTGAAGCCGGCGCAGCTGCTGGGCCTGGACGCGGGGCGGCTGTCGGCCGGATCGCCCGCGGACCTGGTGCTGTGCGACATCGGCGCGCCGGTGGTGATCGACGCCGACCGGCTGACCTCCAAGTCCAAGAACTCGCCGTTCGACGGGCGGCGCCTGCAGGGCCGGGTCATTCTGACCATGGTCGGCGGGCGCGTGGTGCACCGGCCGTGAGGCGGGCGGCTTTACCCCCGCCGCGGCGCATGGGATGAAGCCGGCGAAACTGCCTGGGGAGGCGTGGTGGGCCAGATTCAACCGACCTATGTCGCGGCCGTGCTGGCCGGCGGCTACCTTCTGGGCTCGATCCCGTTCGGGGTGATCGCCACCCGCCTGGGCGGGGCGGGCGACCTGCGCACCGTCGGCTCGGGCAACATCGGGGCGACCAACGTCCTGCGCACCGGCCGGCGGGACCTGGCGCTGATCACCCTGGTCGGCGACGGCGGCAAGGGGGCGGCGGCGGCGCTGATCGCCTACTTCTGGGCCCTCAGGACCGGCGCCTTCGCCCAGCCGCAGGTCGCCGCGGCCCTGGCGGCGGGCGCGGCCTTCACCGGCCACCTGTTCCCGGTGTGGCTGAGGTTCAAGGGCGGCAAGGGGGTGGCGACCTTCTTCGGCGCCCTGCTGGCCGTCGCCTGGCCGGTCGGGATGATGGCGGGGGCGACGTGGATCGCCATGGCGGTGCTGTTCCGCATCTCCTCCCTCGCCTCCCTGACCGCCGCGGCGCTGGCCCCCCTGTTCGCCTTCGCCCTGCACGCCGGCTATCCGGTGATCGCGCTCTCGGTGTTCATGGCCGTGCTGATCTTCTTCCGCCACCGCCAGAACATCGCCCGGCTGCTCAGGGGCCAGGAGCCCAGGATCGGCGAGAGCAAGACGCCGGCGGCGCCTGAGTGAGCCCAGGACCGCTGAGTCCGGCCGAGCGGCGCGACTGGCTGCGGCTGGCCCGCGCCGAGACGGTGGGGCCGGTCACCTTCAGCCACCTGATCCGCCGCTATGGCGCCGCCGCCGCGGCGATCGAGGCGATCCCCGAACTGGCCCGGCGCGGCGGCCGGGCCGAGGCGCTGCGGGTCCCCAGCCTGGCCGCGGCCGAGGCCGAGCTGGAGGCCGGCGAGCGGCTGGGCGCGCGGCTGATCGCGGCGTGCGAGCCGGACTTCCCGCCCCTGGTGTCCGGGGTCGTCCGGCCTCCGCGTCTTATCTGGTTGCGGTGCAAGTCGCTGATCGCATCTAGCCG
>JARLIQ010000058.1 GCA_031291645.1 Caulobacteraceae bacterium
CCGCATCCCGGGCCGCAGCGGGCTGGGCCACGTCTTCTCGGGCCTTCTGCGCGCCACCCCCGACACCCGGCCCGTCCCGACCACCGCCCCGCGCCGCCCGGTTGAGCTGCGCCCTAGGCAGTCCCGGGGCGCCAGCCGCGCGGCCGAGGGCGCGCCGGCGCCCCGCGCCGGGGCGGGCGCCGCGCGCGCGGCCCACCTGCACCGCATCTGCCAGACCATCGAGACCCTGCTGTCCGATCCGGACCTGACCCTCGGCCAGGTGGCCAACGAGGACGGCATCTCGCCGCGCTACCTGCAGAAGCTGTTCGCCTCGGCCGGCCAGAGCTTTTCAAGCTACCTGCGCACCCGCCGGCTGGAGCGGTGCAGGCTGGACCTGACCAGCCCGATGTGCGCAGGCCTGTCGATCTCGGAGATATGCTTCCGCTGGGGCTTCAACGGCTCGGCCCATTTCAGCCGCGCCTTCAAGGACCAGTACGGCGTGTCGCCGCGGGAATACCGGAGGGCTAGCCTGGCGGGCGGATAGGTCGTGCGCGGGACCGGCGAGAACAAGGACGTCGCTCGATGACCCAGCGCATGCAGGACCTGGCCAGCCAGATCGTCGCCCTCCAGGCCGAACTGGACCGGGAGATCGAGACGCGCCGCAAGGTGCTGGGCTGGACCGTGCGGCGGCGGATGGTCGAGTTCGAGCACGGCGTCACCGAGGAGCACCGCCGCCTGCGCACCAGCGTCGCCGGCTTCCTCGGCCGGGCCTCGCTGGGCGCGGTGCTGACCGCGCCGGTGATCTATTCGATGATCCTTCCCTTCCTGCTTCTGGACGGGTGGGTCAGCCTCTACCAGGCCATCTGCTTTCGGGCCTACCGCATCCCGCGGGTGCGGCGCGGGGACTATGTGGTGTTCGACCGGCGCAAGCTGGCCTACCTCAACTGGATCGAGGCGCTGAACTGCGTCTATTGCGGCTACGCCAACGGCGTGACCGCCTATGCCCGCGAGATCGGCAGCCGGACCGAGCAGTACTGGTGCCCGATCAAGCACGCGCTGCGGATCAGCGACCCGCACCAGCGCTATGTCGAATTCCTCGAATACGGCGACGCGGAAGGCTACCGCGCGCGGCTGGACGCGTTCCGCAACCAGCTGCGCGACGAACCGGCCGGACCCCAGCCGGCGCCCGGCGCCTGAACCGCCGCGATCCGCGCCTCAGCCGAACGCCGTGCTCGCTTCCCGCCGCACGCGCCGGCCTTCGCCGACCAGCCAGCTCTGGTCCGAGCCGCAGACGAAAACGGTGATACCCAGCGCCTTCAGGTCTGGGATCTCGGCGGGCGAGCCGATGAAGATGCCGACGGTGCGGCCATGGCGGGCGCCGGCCTCGGCGGTCGCGCGCACGGCCTGGGCCACCTTGGGGTCGGACTGGCTGTCGACGCCCAGCGATTGGGCCAGGTCCGCGCGGCCCAGGAACAGGCAGTCGACCTCCTCGATCGCCGCGATGGCGTCCAGCCGGGGCAGGGCGGCGGCGTCCTCGATCTGGCACCAGACCGAGCTCTGCGCGTCCGCCGCCGCGCGGTAGGCCCGCGCATCCGGCGCGCCATAGCCGGCGGCGCGGGTCGAGGGGGAAAATCCGCGCTGGCCGCGGGCGTACTTGGCGGCGTCCAGCAGGGCCTCGGCCGCCTGCGGGCTGTCGATGTGCGGCGCGACCACGCCGCCCAGCCCCAGGTCCAGCGCCTGGCCCACGAACACCGGATCGACCGCCGGCGGCCTGACCAGCAGCGGCAGGCCCGCCGCGCGCCCCGCCAGCGCCATGCGGTCCAGCGTCGACGGCTCGAACGGGGCGTGCTCGGCGTCGACGATGGCGAAGTCCAGGCCCGTGCAGCCGACCAGCTCGACCACCGGGTGCGAGGCGGTCTTGATGAAGACGCCCACGAGCGGCTCGCCCGCGCGCACCCGCTGGCGAAAATCGTCCGGCATGATTCACCTCCCCCTCGGGCCCAGAGGTGCGGACCCTAGTGCGCGCCGCGGGCGAGGGGAATCGGCCCGCGTATGACGTGCGCGTGACAGCAAGACATCGGACGCCTCTCCGCAACCCGGCCGGCTTGACACCAGAAACATCGGCCTGCGGCGCCGTGACCGCCCCCGGCGCGCTTGACAGAGGCGCCGCCGAATGGGTTCATTCCATTGAACGAATTGTCGTTCCGGTAAACGGAACAAGCAGGAAGGCCCGTGCTGAACGCCATCGCTCCGCCCCGCGCTTCGTCGGCCCCGGATCTCGACTCCGTCGATCTGGTCCTGCGGCTGGTCGAGCTTCTGGCCGCCTCGCGGGAGCCGAGGGGCGTGACCGACGTCGCCCGCGAACTGGGCATCTCCAAGCCGCGCGCCCACCGCCACCTGCGCGCTCTGGTCCAGCGCGGCTACGCGCGCCAGGACCCGCGCACCGAGGGCTATGAGGTCGGGATCAAGGTCCTGGTCCTGGGCGAGACGGTGCGCGACCGCTTCGACGTGGTCAGCGCCATCCGCCCGGTGATGGGCCCCTTGCGCGAGGCGACGGGCCAGGCGGTCACCGCCTCGGCCCTGGTCGAGGGCGCGGTCACGGTGCTGGACATGATGCAGGGCCGCACCCTGATCGAGTTCGGCATCCGCCCCGGGGCCCAGCTCGATTTCCATGCCTCGGCCCATGGCCTGGTCGCCCTGGCCTTCGGGCCGCCGTCGTTGATCGACGAGGTGCTGGCCCGGCCGCTGCGGGCCTGGAACGCCCACACCCTGACCGATCCCGACGCGATCCGCGCCGAGGTCGCACGCGTGCGCCGGCAGGGTTGGGCCACCGCCATCGACGCGGTGCAGCTGGGGGTCAACGCCCTGGCCGCGCCGGTGTTCGACCACCGGGGAGAGGTCCGGGGCGCGGTCGCCCTGGTCGGCTCGTCCGAAGTCATTCCGCAGGCGCCGCCCGAGCGCCAGATCAGCTTGGTTACCGGCGCGGCGGCGGACGCCTCGCGCCGGCTTGGATGGAAGATGGGTTAGTCATGTCCTATTCGCTCGCCATCGACATCGGCGGCACCTTCACCGACGCGGTCCTGCGCGGTTCGGACGGTTCGCTGACGGTCGACAAGACCCTGACGACGCACCACGACCTGCTGGAAGGCTTCTTCCGCGGCGTGGACCTGGTGTTGACCAAGGCCGGCGTCGGGCCGGAAGCGATCGACGGCGTCGTCGTGCACGCCACCACCGTGGTCACCAACGCCCTGATCGAACGCAAGGGCCAGCCCACCGCCCTGATCATCACCAAGGGCTTCCGCGACGTGCTCTCGATCCGCAACGAGCACCGCTACGAGATGTACGACCCGCAGATCGAGTTCGCCGAGCCGCTGATCCCGCGCGCCCTGACCTTCGAGGTGGACGAGCGGGTGCTGGCCGACGGCAGCGTGCTGCGCGGCGTCGACGCGGCCGAGGTCGCGGCCCTGGTCGCCGAGATGAAGGCCAAGGGCGTGGTCTCGGTGGCCATCTGCCTGATCAACGCCTTCCGCAACGGGGCCAACGAGCAGGCCATCGCCGAGGTGCTGCGCGCCAAGGCCCCGGACCTCTACCTGTCGCTGTCCTCGGCCGTCGCCCCGCAGATCCGCGAGTATCCGCGCGCCTCGACCACGGCGGTCAACGCCTACACCGCCCCGATCACCGAGCCCTACCTGCGCGGCCTGGCCGCGGGCCTGGAGAAGGCCAAGGTCGCCAACACGCCCCTGATCATGCTCAGCTCCGGCGGGGTCATCGGGGCCGAGGTCGCCGGCCGCAACCCGGTGCGGATGATCGAGAGCGGCCCGGCCGCCGGCGCCCTGGCCGCCGCCTTCTACGCCGAGCGCCTGGGCCTGGAGCGCCTGCTGTCGTTCGACATGGGCGGCACCACCGCCAAGGCCTGCCTGATCGAGGACAAGAAGCCGCTGGTCACCGGCAGCTTCGAGGTCGACCGGATGTACCGCTTCTGCGAGGGCAGCGGCATGCCGCTGACCATCCCCTCGATCGACATGATCGAGATCGGCGCCGGCGGCGGCTCGATCGCCTCGGTCAACGACCTGGGCCTGCTCAAGGTCGGCCCGCAGAGCGCCGGCTCCCAGCCCGGGCCGGCCTGCTACGGCCGCGGCGGCCAGAACCCCACCGTCACCGACGCCGACCTGGTGCTGGGCCTCCTCGACGGCGAGAACTTCCTCGGCGGCGACATGCCGCTGGACGTCGACGCGGCCAACGCCGCGATGGACCGGCTGGCCGCCAAGCTCGGGACCAGCCGCGCCCAGACCGCCGGCGGCATCTTCCGCATCGTCGCCGAGACCATGGCCGACGCGGCCCGCGCCCACGCCACCGACCGCGGCGTCGACCACCGCGGCCTGCCGCTGCTGGCCTTCGGCGGCGCGGGACCGGTGCACGCCTGCGCGGTCGGCGACCTGCTGCAGAGCACCGCGGTGATCTTCCCGCCCCAGGCCAGCGTGCTGTCGGCCTTCGGCGCCCTGGTCACCCCCGTGCGGCTGGACCTGGTGCGCAGCGCCCTCGGCCGGCTCGACGACCTGGACTGGAGCGAGGTCGACCGCCTGCTGGGCGACATGAACGCCGAGGCGCTCGATGCGCTGGTCGAGGCCGGGGCCGAGCCGGAGAAGGTCCGCTGGCAGGTCGGCGCGGACCTGCGCTATGCCGGCCAGCAGAACGAGGTCGGCATCGCCTTCGACAGCGACCCGCGCGAGGGTCGCGACGCCGACGAGATCCGCCGCGTCTTCGAAACCGCCTATTTCGCCCAGTACGGCGTCAACCCCTCGCACGTGCCGATCGAGATCGTCAGCTGGCGGCTGACCGCCCAGGCGCCCGAGCACCGGTTCGAGGGCAAGCCCGCGCCGACCGGCGAGCACGGCAAGCCCAAGTCCGAGCGCATGATCCCGCTGTGGGCCGACGCCGGCCCGGCCAAGGTCTACGACCGCGCCACCCTGGCCCGCGGCCAGGTCGTCTCGGGGCCCTGCCTGATCGAGGAACGCGAAACCACCATCGTCCTGCTTCCCGACTGGGAAGGGGTCGTCGACGAATTCGGCTGCATCGAAGCCACACGGAAAGCTTAAGTCATGGACGGCATCGAACTCGAGATCCTCTGGTCGAACCTGATCGGCATCGTCAGCGAGCAGGCCAAGGCCCTTCAGCGCATCGCCTTCAGCCCCATCGTGCGGGAGGCGGGCGACCTGGCGAGCGGCCTGTTCGACGCGCGCGGCCGCATGCTGGCCCAGGCCAACACCGGCACCCCCGGCCACATCAACTCGCTGGCCGCCGCCGGCGAGGCCCTGGCCAAGCAGTTCGAGGGCAAGCTGGTCCCCGGCGACATCGTGATCACCAACGATCCGTGGATGTCGGCCGGCCACTTCTTCGACATCACCGTGCTGTGCCCGATCTTCTGGGACGAGCGGCTGATCGGCTACATCGGCTCGACCATCCACCACACCGACATCGGCGGCTACGGCATCGGCGCCGGCGCGCGGGACGTCCACGAGGAGGGCCTGTGGATTCCGCCGCTGAAGCTCTATGAGGCGGGCGAGCCCAACGTGGTGCTGCACGACATCATCCGCCGCAACGTGCGCACGCCCGACCACGTGTTCGGCGACCTGGCGGCCCAGGTCTCCAGCGGCCGGGCCGGCGGCGAGCGGCTGATCGCCCTGTGCAAGCGTCAGGGCCTGGAGGACATCGAGGCCCTGTCCGACGAGATCATCAACCGGTCGGAAGCGGCCACCCGCAAGGCGATCAAGGCCCTGCCGGCCGGCACCTGGCACGGCGAGAGCCGTTTCGACGTGCCCGGCGGCGACGTGATCACCCTCAAGACCGCGGTGACCATCGACAACCAGATCGGCGAGGTGACCATCGACTTCGCCGGCTCGTCGGGCCCCAGCCCGATGGGCATCAACGTGGTGATGAACTACACCCACGCCTATTCGACCTTCGCGGTGCGCAGCTGCCTGAACCCGGAGCAGCCGAACAACTACGGCTCGCTGGCCCCGATCAAGGTGACCGCGCCCAAGGGCTCGATCGTCAACGCCGAATATCCCTCGCCGCTGAACGCGCGCCACGTGGTCGGCATGTTCGTGCCGATGCCGATCCTCAAGGCCCTGCACCAGGTCATCCCCGACCGGGTCCTGGCCGAGGGCTCGGGCGCGGTCTGGACCGTGCAGATCCAGGGCAAGCGCGCCACGGGCGAGGCCTTCACCTCCTCGATGTTCAACTATTCCGGCGGCATGGGCGCGCGCCTGACCAAGCCGGGGCCCAGCGCCACCTGCTACCCCACGGGCGTCGCGGCCGTGCCGGTCGAGATCCTGGAAGCGGCCATGCCGATCGTGTTCGACAAGCGCGAGCTGCGCCTGGGTTCGGGCGGCAAGGGCCGCAGCCAGGGCGGCGACGGCCAGGTCATCGGCTTCCACATGCGCACCGACCAGCCCTGGCTGCTGAACGCGGTGCCCAGCCGCCTCGATCGCGGGCCGGAAGGCCTGGACGGGGGCGACGACGGCGCGCCGGGCCGGTTCCTGGTCAACGGCAAGCCGGTCTCGGAAGGCAAGAAGATCACCATGCAGCCGGGCGACGTGGTTGTGCTGGAAACGCCCGGCGGCGGCGGCTACGGTCACATCTGAAATTTCACAGGGAAAAGGCCCGGCGATGGACATCCATGCGATCGATTGGAACGGAACGCCCTGGGAACGCGTGCGCGACGGGGTCGAGCGCAAGGCCTTCTCCGGCGAGGGGGCCACGGTGTCCCTGAACCGGCTGCAGCCGGGCCATGAGCCGCGTCCGCACAACCATCCGCACGAGCAGATCGTCTACATCCTGCAGGGCCAGATCGACTTCCACATCGGCGACACGGTCACCCGGCTCGGTCCGGGCGGCCTTCTGGTCGTGCCGCCGGGCGCCCAGCACTGGGGCGTGGTCGTCGGCGACGAGCCCGTGCTGAACCTCGACGTCTTCACCCCCAAGCGCGCCGAATACGCCGCCTGATTCCCGCTCAAGGAGCTGATATGAGCACGCCCAACACCCTGATCTTCGTCGACCTGGCGTCGAGCGACCCGGCCGCCGCCGGCAAGTTCTACAGCGAAGTCTTCGGCTGGCGCGACGACGACCGGCCCTATGGCCTGTTCCACCGGATGGTGCCCGGCGGCAACTTCCTCAATCCGGACGGCTCGGAAAGCGAGATCGGCAACCTGCACCTGGGCATCTTCAAGGCCTCCAACGCCCGCCCGCATCCGAACCCCGAAGGCGTCGAGCCGCGCACCCTGTCGACCGACGGGCGCAAGGCGCGGATCTGGATCCTGGTCGGCGATGGCCAGTCCCACGAGGACATCCTCCAGCGCGCGGTCGACCGCGGCGCCCAGATCCTCTGGAAGGACCACTACTGGAAGGAATTCAACGGCTTCAACCACGCCTTCCGCGATCCCTGGGGCAACGAGATCATCCTCTGGGGCAAGGCCGGTCCGGATCCGAAGATCCCCGACAACTACACCCGGGAATAGTCGACGCTCGGTGCGGGCGTCCCTCGCGAGGCGCCCGCCCAGCTGTCCAGCCGGCCCTCGCGAACCGCCCCCGCTTCGATCCTCCGCCGGAACCCCGCCCTTGTCCGCAAAGCTCTCACATCCCTGGGTGACCTTCGCGTCGCTCAGCCTGCTGTTCTTCTGGGTTTCGGCGGGGACCTTCAGTTCGCTGGGGGTCGTGCTGCCGGCCATGGTGCGCGAGCTGCACTGGAACTGGACCGAGGCGGGGATGGGCTACACGGTCCTCGGCGTCGCCTGCGGCCTGGCCAGTTTCGCGCCCGCCGTGCTGATCCGCCGGATCGGGGTGCGCGGGACCATATTCATCGGCTCCCTGATGCTGGTCGCCGGTTTCGCCGCCCTGGCGCTGACCCAGCCGGTCTGGGTCTACCTGGTCGGAACCCTGGTGATCGGGATGGCCTTCGCCTTCACCACCACCGTGCCCGGCACCCACGTGCTGACCGGCCTTTTCCGCCGCCGCTCGACCGTACTGGGGGCCTATTTCACCATCGGCGCCCTGGGCGGCGTGGCCGGCCCGCTGATCTATGTGGCCGTCCAGGCGATCACCCACGGATGGCGCGTCTACTGGGTGGTCTTCGCCCTCGTCGGCGCCGGCCTCGGCCTGTTCGCCATCCTCACCACCCCCGGCAAGTTGGAGCACGAGCCCGAGGCCGAGATCCCGCCCGAACAGGTCGGCCCGGTGGAGATGATCGAGGGGCTGCGCGATTGGACCGTGCGCCACGCCCTGCTGACGCCCCAGTACTACGTGGTGGTCGGCGCCTACACCATGTACCTGCTGATCAACACCACGGCGCACGGTTTCGCCGTCGAGCACCTGACCGAGCGCGGGATCAGCTCGAACGCCGCCGCCTTCATGCTCAGCGTCGAGGCCCTGATCGGGGCGGTGATCTCGGTGATCGGCGGGGTGGTCGGCGAGAAGACCTCGCCCAAGACCCTGCTCCTGATCGCCATGGCGGGCGTGACCATCGGCATGATCGCCCTGGCCCAGGCCCACGGCTATTTCCTGATGTCGGTCTACGCCGTCGGCGTGGGTATCGGCTTCGGCCTCAGCTTCGTGGCCTCGACCATGCTGTTGTTCAACTACTACGGCAAGCGCGCGAACCTGGAGCTCTATTCGATCATGTGCCTGATCAGCACCTCGGCGGCCATCGGGCCGGCGGTGGGCGGCTGGGCGCGCGACACCCTGGGCAGCTTCGCCGAGATGTTCCTGATCTGCGCCCTGGCCGCCTTCGTGATGCTGGTCGCCAGCTTCTTCCTCCATCCCCCCGTGCCCGCCGCCGCGCGGCCCGCCACCGCCTGACCGGACCCAAGTGATGAGTGACCAACCCATTCAAGCCGACCTGCTGATCTCCGGCGCCACCCTGATCACCATGAACGCCGAGCGGTGCGTGATCGAGGACGGCTCCCTGGCCATCGCCAAGGACCGCATCGTCGCCGTCGGCAAGCGCGAGGCGCTGGAAAAGAGCGTCGTGGCCAAGGAGACCCTGGACGGGCGGCGGTTCGTCATGACCCCGGGCTTCGTCGACGGCCACATCCACATCACCGGCGATCCCCTGACCCGCGGCTTCATGCGCGGCGCGCCCGAGGACAGCTGGTCGGACAAGCTGCAGAAGTGGGTGATCCCGATCTTCCGCGCCCAGACCGCTGAAGAGGAACGGATTTCGGCCCAGTCGGCGGCGCTGTCGATGATCCGCTACGGCACCACCTGCTTCCTCGAGGCGGGCACGGTGCTGCAGCTCGACGCGGTGATGGACGGCCTGGCCGAGACCGGCATCCGCGGCCGGGTAGGGGAGTGGGTCGAGGGCCGCGCCTTCGATCCGGCGCAGGACCAGGCCAAGCTTTCGGCCGACGCCATCGCCATCCTGGAATCCGAGATCGAGCGCTATCCCGACGACGGCGAGGCCAGGCTGGCCGCCTGGCCGGTCCTGGTCGGCCATTCGACCAACTCCGACGACGTCTGGCGGGCGGCCAAGGCGCTGGCCGACCAGCACGGGATCAAGGTCTCGGCCCACATGAGCCCGCGCGCGGGCGACCCGGCCTGGTTCCTGGCCCGCTACAACCGCCGGCCGGTCGAGCACCTGTCGGACCTGGGCGTCTTGGGCGACAACGTGGCCCTGACCCACCTGGCCGACATCGACCGCAGCGAACTCGCCATCCTGGCCCAGACCGGGACCCACGCCATCCATTGCGCCCACGCCGCCTTCCAGGGCGGGTTCGGCCTGTCGCGGATCGGCCTGTTCCCCGAGATGATCGAACAGGGAGTCAACGTCATGCTGGGCACCGACGGCATCGCCGCCGACATCCTCTCGTCGGCCCGCCTGATGGGCAGCGTGTTCCGCGACGCGCGCGCCGACCAGGACCTGTTCCCCGCCACCACCATGCTGGAGCTGGCGACCCTGAACGGCGCGCGCGGCATGGGCATGTCCGAGACCATCGGCTCGCTGGAGGTGGGCAAGAAGGCCGACATCGTACTGCACGACACCGACCTGCCCGAGTGGGGCCCGGTGTTCGACGCCGTCGGCCAGCTGGCGCTCAGCGCCTCGCCCGCCGGGGTGCACAGCGTCTGGATCGACGGGGTCAAGGTGCTCGACGCCGGCCGTACGACCTTGATCGACGAGGAAAAACTGCTGGCCGACGCCCGCCAGGCCGGCAAGGCGGTGATCGCCCGCACCGGGCTGCCGAACCGGACCCCGTGGCCGGTGATCTGACGACCATGACCATGCACATCCCGACCCCGAAGACCCCGGCCCCGACACCGAAGGAATGGCGCGCGGCGATGGGTTATTTCCCGTCCGGCGTCACCATCGTGACCACCTGGGACAAGGACCAGCCGGTCGGCTCGACCGTCAGCGCCTTCTGCTCGGTTTCGCTCGAGCCGCCGCTGCTGCTGATCTGCCTGGACCACGCCAACCCGATCCGTCCGGCCGTCGAGGCCTGCGGCGTGTTCGGGGTCAACATCCTGAACGACCAGAGCAGCGCCCTGGCCCTGCATTTCGCGGCCAGCCCGGACGCCGACCGGTTCGAGGGCAATCCCTACCACGCCGAGGACGACGGCGCGCCGCAGCTCGACTGCGCGCCGGTGTTCATCGACTGCGTCGTCGAGCACGCCCTTGTCGCGGGCGACCACCTGGTCGTGGTCGGGCGCGGGGTGCGCATCGAACACGCCTCGGCCCATCCGCCGCTGCTCTACCACAAGGGCGGCTTCCTCAAGCTGGTCTCGTAGCGGACCGGCCGCGGCGGCGCGTCCGCGCGGCTAAATTATCGTGCGCGTACAAGCAAGTTGCGGGGTGCGCCAACTGGTAAAATTTCAGGTGGGCGAATCCGGCGGCGATGACCGCTTCCGACGCTCCCGCGAGACGAACTCCTGAAAGGGCAAGGGATCATGGCAAGTCAGGTCAATCATTCCATCGGTCCCAAGCGGGCGACCTGGACGCACATAGCCTTGTGCGTGAAGGACATCGACGCCTCCATCGCCTGGTACCAGCGCTTCACCCACCTGCGGCTGCTGTCCCGGGGCGAGGACAAGGACGGCAAGAACGCCTGGCTCGGCGACGCCGACGCCAGCGTCGAGTCGCCGTTCGTCCTGGTGATCGGCCAGTTCTTCGAAGGTCACGACCCGTTCGCGCCGGCCGCGCACCCGCCGATGGGCCCCTTCGCCCACATCGGGATCGAGGCGCCGACCAAGGCCGAAGTCGACGACATCGCGGCGAAGGCCAAGGCGGAAGGCTGCCTGGCGCTGGGGCCCGTCCAGATGCACAAGCAGATCGGCTACGTCTGCTTCATCAAGGACCCCGACGGCAACACCATCGAATATTCCTACGACCAGGGCGTCTACGAGAAGGCGCGCGACGTCTGGGGCGCCGAGAAGGAGACCGTCTGAGAGTCCGCGGGCGTTTCGGGGCCGCATGGCCCCGGCGCCCGTGTTGATTGGCCGCGGAGACAAACGCTCCGCGGCGGGGCAAGTCAGTCCGGCCAAGGCATCGAAGCCCTCGCTCGCCCGCCATCCCATACCCGCGTTACTTTATTTCATTCCCGTGGTTCTCGTTCAAACGGCCTAGAAATCGCCGTTTTCCGATTAGAGCCAAGAGTTGGTTCCGGGTAGCGGAACAACTACAAAACAAACATCTCAATCGTTGCTAATTTCGGTCGGGCCTATTCGCCTGCCATAACCCGCCTGCATTTTTGGCCAGGCGCGATCCATCTGCCTAAACTGTGTGCTTATTGCCACGGCGCCGCAAACTTAGGCGATTTGGCCGGAGAATCGTTTGACGGGTGACGCCGGTATGACGAATGTGTTGCGTAACAAAGGCACCTAGCTTCCGATTAAAGAGGGGGACCATGGCTAGCTCAAACCTGCGCCTGAGGCGCAGCCTCATCGTCTCGACGTTCCTGGCGGCGTCGGGCGTGTTCTTCCTGCAGTCGCCGGCTCAGGCGGCCGCGCCGGCTGCGGCTTCGGACGCCGCTGCGGCGTCGTCCGCCGCGCCGGAAGTCGAACAGATCGTGGTCACGGCCGAGCGCCGCTCGACCAACATCCAGCGCGCCGCCATCGCGATCAGCTCGGTCTCGTCCAAGGCCCTGGACCAGTCGTTCACGACCTCGCTGACCGGCCTGAACAGCACGGTGCCCAGCCTGCAGATCACCAAGGCCTCGGGCTTCGAGAACCTGGTCACCATTCGCGGCGTCGGCTCGGAAACGCCGGAGAACGGCCTGACCACCACGCCCGGCGTGTCGATGTTCATCGACGGCGCCTACATCGCCAACACCATCTCGCTCGACCAGACGTTGTTCGACATCGACAACATCCAGGTCCTGCGCGGCCCGCAGGGCGCCCTCTACGGCCAAAGCTCGATCGGCGGCGCGATCCTCCTGAACACCAAGCAGCCTGAGCTGGGCGTGTTCGGCGGTTCGGGCGACTTCAGCTACGGCACCTACAACCTCTCGCGCGAGCGGCTGGAAGTGAACGTTCCGCTGGGCGACCAGTTCGCGCTGCGCGTGTCGGGCCAGAAGTTCGACCACAACGGCTTCACCAACAACGTCGCCATCCCCGGCTTCAAGGAAGACGACGCTCACGACGCCAGCGCCAAGGCTGCTCTGCTGTGGAGGCCGAACAGCAACTTCACCGCGACCCTGACCGCCCAGTGGTATCACTCCAACCAGCACGGCGACGCTCAGAAGAACGTCAACGATCCGGAATCCAGCCCCTGGGCCATCTACCAGGACTATCCGTCGCACTTCGCGCTGACGAGCGAGCTGTACCACCTGAACTTGGAGTACGACGCGCCGTGGTTCATCGTGAAGTCGGTGACCGCCTACCAGTATCTGTCGCAAATCCAGCAGGAAGACAGCTCGCGTAGCGCCTTCTCAATCCTGGGCTCGTACGACAATGTGGCGGCCTGGAACACCAAGCTGCACAACTACACCGAGGAGTTCGACATCCTGTCCAAGCCGGGCTCCAAGCTCGAGTGGACCGTCGGCGCCTTCGCCCTTTATCAGGTCTCTACCCAATTCATCGCCGAGTTCGAGTGCTCGCCGGGCTATTATACGCCCACCTGCTCGGCCCCGTCGGGGAGCGATCTGACGGTGTCCTCCAACATCGTGAACAACCCGCCGCACAATCTCGCTTACGGCAACGTGACGCACCTTAGCCGCGAGTCCTACTCGGCGTTCGGCCAAGCCACCTATCACGTCACCGACAAACTCCGCCTTACCGCCGGCGCCCGGATCAACACGGACTCCTACACCGGCAACGGCTACAACTTCGGCGGTGCAGATTTTGGCGGCCCGTACACCTCCGCGGTTCACCAGCAGTACTGGGACGCTGTCCCGACCTGGCGCGCCGAAGCCGACTACGACCTGACCCACGTCAACATGATCTACGCCAGCGTGTCCCGCGGCTACAAGCCGGGCGGCGTCAACGGCAAGAACGGCCAGGCGGTGATCCAGCCCGTCTTCCAGCCGGAAACCAATACCGCTTTTGAAATCGGTTCGAAGAACACCTTCTTCGGCAATTCTCTACGCCTAAACGCCGCAGCCTTCTACTACATCCACAAGAACTTCCAGTACATCGAGACCGACCCGATCCCGTTCGACGGCGGCATATCCAACATCCCGTCCGTGCATGACTATGGTGTCGAGTTCGAAGGCAACTACGTGGCGTTTGACGGCCGTCTGCACGTCGACGGCAACCTGTCGCTCGAGCACGGTGAAGTGAAGGGCAACTATCACACCATCAACTCGACGGTTGCGAACCAGATCGAGAACACCAACGCCAACTGCATCTACGGACAAAACTACAACAACCCTGCCTGTTGGGCCGCGGTCGAGGCCGCTGCGCCGAACATCAAGGGCAAGACCCCGCCGGACATGCCGGCGGTGTCGGGGTCGATCTCGGCCTCCTACAGGTTCGACATCCCGAGCGGCTCGCTCACGCCGCGCCTCGAGGTGATCTATCGCGGTTCGGAATGGGCGCGGATCTTCAACGTGTCCAGCCTGGACCGCGTGCCGGCCTACACCGTCACCAACCTGAACCTGGAATACGCGCCTGAAGGCAGCAAGTTGCGCCTCTCGGTCGCCGCCACCAACGTGTTCAATACGGCGGGCATCAACTCCCGCTATATCGACCCGTACGGCACGGGCTCGGTCAGTAACCAGTACATCCCGCCGCGTCAGGTCATCGGCACGATCGCCTACGCGTTCTGATCTTCCGCGCGGGAGGCCGGGCCCAACCCCGGCTTCCCCGCGGCCCGCGCCCTGCTGCGCCTGGCGGCCCAACCCGCCGGGTGTGGCGGGTGCGACCTAACCTGACGCCGCTGCCGCAAGGCCGCGGCGTTTGCGCTGTTCGGGCTATCCTGGCGAGCGCCCGGATGGTCGCCATTTCAAGCCGTCCCGCCCGGGTATGATCATGTCCGCGTTCGACCGTCTTTCCGTCACCGAGATCGCCGCCGACGTCCGCGCCGGCCGCCGCTCCGCCGCCGAGGTCGCCCGGCGAATCCTGGAGCGGATCGCGGCGTACGAGGCGGTCCAGCCGCAGGTGTGGATCGAACGCGTCGCGGAGGCCGACGTGTTCGCCTGGGCGGGCGAGGTCGACCGGCGCGTCGCCGCCGGCGAGGACCTGCCCCTGGCCGGCGTCCCCTTCGCGGTGAAGGACAACATCGACGTGGCGGGCCTGCCGACCACGGCGGCCTGTCCCGCCTTCGCCTACGAGGCCGCCGAGACCGCGACCGTGGCCCGCCGGCTGATGGAGGCCGGGGCGGTGCTGGTCGGCAAGACCAACCTCGACCAGTTCGCCACCGGCCTCGTGGGAACGCGCAGCCCCTACGGCGCCTGCGGATCGGTGTTCAACCGCGCCTACGTCAGCGGCGGCTCCAGTTCGGGCTCGGCGGTGGCGGTGGGGGCGGGGCTGGTGGCCTTCGCGCTCGGCACCGACACGGCCGGCTCCGGCCGGGTGCCGGCGGCGCTGAACCACCTGGTGGGGCTGAAGCCGACCAAGGGGCGCTGGAGCACGGCGGGCCTGGTCCCGGCCTGCCGCACGCTCGACTGCATCACCGTCTTCACCTCGACCGCGGCAGAGGCCGCCGAGGTCGACGCCGTGGTCGCCGGCTTCGATCCGGCCGATCCCTATTCCCGCCGCGCGCCGGAAACGCCCCCCAAGGCCGTTCCCGCCGTCTTCCGCCTGGCCCTGCCGCGTCCGGACCAGCTCGAATGGTTCGGCGACGGCCAGTCCGCGCGCCTGTTCCAGGCGGCGGTGGCGCGGCTGGTCGCCATGGGCGGCCGGCCGGTCGAGATCGACATCGCCCCGCTGCTGGCGGCCGCCCAGCTGCTCTACCAGGGCCCCTGGGTCGCCGAGCGCACCGCCGCGGCCGAGGCCCTGCTGCGCGCCCGGCCCGAGGCCATCCATCCGGTCGTGCGCGGCATCCTGCAGGGCGGCTGGCCGATCTCGGCGGTCGAGGCGTTCAAGGCCGAATACCAGCTCAAGGCCTACCAGCGTCAGGCCGAGGGCCTGTGGGAGGCGGCGGACGTGCTGCTGCTGCCCACCGCGCCCACCACCTACCGGGTCAGCGAGGTGCTGGCCGAACCGCTGGCGCTGAACGCCAACCTCGGCCGCTACACCAATTTCGTGAACCTGCTCGACATGAGCGCCATCGCCGTGCCGGCCGGCTTCCGCGACAACGCCACCGGCTTCGGCGTGACCCTGATCGGCCCGGCCTGGGCCGACCGGGCGCTGCTGGACCTCGCGAGCCGCTACGAGGAGATCGCCCCCATGCCCGAGACCCCGCCGCTCGACCTGACCGGCGCGCCGGCCGGCGTGAAGCTGGCCGTGGTCGGCGCCCACCTGGCCGCCATGCCGCTGCACTGGCAGCTGACCTCGCGCGACGCGCGGCTGGTGCGGCGCTGCCGCACCGCGCCCGCCTACAGCCTCTACGCCATGGCCGCCAGCACCCCGCCCAAGCCGGCCCTGGTCCATGTGGGCGAGGGCGGGGCGGCGATCGAGGTCGAGGTCTACGAACTGGCGCTCGAGGCCTTCGGCAGTTTCGTGGCCGAGGTGCCGGCGCCGCTGGCCATCGGCACGGTCACCCTGGACGACGGCAGCGAGGTCAAGGGTTTCGTCGCCGAGCCGCGGGCGCTGAACGGGGCCGAGGACATCACCGCCCTGGGCGGCTGGCGCGCCTATATCGCACGGCAAACCGCGACTTGAGCGCCGGCGTTAAGGGCCGTGCAAGGCGGCGGGCCTAGGTTCGGGCCCGCAACGCAAGGCGGAGACCATGTCGACCCAAGATCTGCGGGCCGAGACACGATTCAACAGGACGGTGCTCGGGGGCTGGTGGTCCGCCGTCGCCGTGATCGGCGTCCTGCGCCTTTGGCGAGGCGACCTGACGGTGGCCATCGTGCTCTTCGTCTCGGCGTCGCTGACCGCGGCCCTGGGCTTTGCGCTGTCGAAGGACCGCGAGCGGGCGGGCGAGAGCGATGCGCCGGACGCCGAGGCCCTGCGCCTGCAGAAGGCGACGGTGCTGTTCTCGGTGATCGCCATCACCACCGTGATCGCCTGCGCGGTCCTGAACCGGGTGATCTGGTGGGCCGCGTTCGAGTGCGCGGCCGTGGTCTGGATCCTGCCGGCCTCGATCCTGCCCCTGGTCCAGGCCTACATCCGCCGCCGGTCGGAAAGCGCCAGGGCTTAAGGCGGCAGGGCGGCCGTCAGCCGCTGTTGCGCAGGCCGGCCGACACCCCGTTGATCGACATGTGGATGCCGCGGCGGATGTCGTCGTCGGCCTCGCCCGCGCGGTGGCGGCGCAACAGCTCGACCTGCAGCACGTTCAGCGGATCGATGTAGGGCAGGCGCAGTCGCACCGACTGGGCCAGGCGCGGATTGTGCTGCAGCAGGGCGCTCTGGCCGGTGATGGCCAGCACCGCCGCGCGGCTGGCGCGCCACTCCGCCTCGATCCGCGAGAACACCTGCCCCGCCAGGTCCTGGTCGGCGACCAGTTCGGCGTAGCGCGCGGCGATCGGCAGGCTGGACTTGGCCAGCACCATCTCCAGGTTCGAGACCACCGAGCGGAAGAAGGGCGAGGCGCCGTGCAGCCGGGTCAGGGCCTCGATCCGCGCCGGTCCGGCCCCGGTGGTGGCCGAGCCGAAGCCGTACCAGCCCGGCAGCATCACCCGCGACTGCGACCAGGAGAACACCCAGGGGATGGCCCGCAGGTCCGCGATGCGGCTGGACGCCGTGCGCGAGGCGGGGCGCGAGCCGATCTTCAGGTCGGCGATCTCGGTCACCGGCGTCGACTGGCGGAAATAGTCCTCGAAGCCCGGGGTTTCGTAGACCAGGTCGGTGTAGGCGGCGCGCGCCTCCTCGCTCATCGCCGCCAGCTCGGCGGCGAAGGCGCCGTCCGCCGCGTCCGGCTCATGCTCCAGGTCGGCCATCAGGGCGGCGGCCGCGATGGTCTCCAGGCTCATCAGCCCGCCTTGCGGGTGGCCGTACTTGGACGAGACCACCTCGCCCTGTTCGGTGATCCGGATGCCGCGCCGCACCGCGCCCGCCGGCAGGGCCTGGATCGCCTCGAAGCTGGAGCCGCCGCCGCGCCCCACGGCCCCGCCGCGGCCGTGGAAGAAACGCATGTCGATCCCGCGCGCCGCGCCCAGGGTCAGCAGGCCGTTGATCGCGGTGCGGATCTCCCAGTTGGAGGTGACGTAGCCGCCGTCCTTGTTGCTGTCGGAATAGCCGATCATCACTTCCTGCAGCCGGCCCTGGCCCTCGACGATGGCGTGGGCGATCGGCAGGTCGAAATAGGCGGCCATGATCTCGGCGCTGGCGCGCAGGTCCTCGATGGTCTCGAACAGCGGGATGATGCGCAGGGCGCAGGCCGGCGCCTCGCCGGGCGTGAACAGGCCCGCCTCCTTCAGCAGGATCGCCACCTCCAGCATGTCCGAGACGCTGGCGGCCTTGGAGATCACGTAGTTGGCGATCGCGCCGGGGCCGTACAGCCGGCGCAGCCGCGCGGCGGCGTCGACGATGTCCAGTTCGCTGGCCGTCTCGTCGGCGTAGTCGCGGTAGGGCGAGCGCAGCAGGCGCGGGCTCTTCAGCTCGTCGACCAAGAGCGCGATCCGCCGCGCCTCGGGCAGGGCGCGGTAGTCGGCGACCACGTCGGCCTTGGCCAGCAGTTCGGCTACCACCCGCTCATGCACGTCGGAGTTCTGGCGCAGGTCGACCACCGCCAGGTGGAAGCCGAAGCTGTCCACCGCCTCGCGCACGTCCAACAGCCTGCCCTGGGCCAGGTCGCCGGCCTGGTTCTGGGCCAGCGAGCGGGCCACGACGGCCAGGTCGGCCGACAGTTCGGCGGGCGTCGCATAGGCCGGCGCCTCGACGCTGGCCGCCCGGCTCGGGCCTTGGCCCAGGATCGCCGTGCGCGTCGCCGCCAGCCGGGCGTAGCAGCCGACCAGCGCGCGCCGGTAGGGCTCGTCCGAGCGTTGCGGGTTGGGGTCGTGGCCGGACGTGGCCAGCGCCACCAGTTCGTCGCTCACCCCGGTGAACTCGTCCGACAGCGACAGCTCCGCGCCCAGGGCGTGCAGCTGGCGCAGCAGCCAGTCGATCACCACCTCGCCCTGGCGCGTCAGGGCGTAGTCGAGGGTCTGGGCCCCGACGAAGGGATTGCCGTCGCGGTCGCCGCCGACCCAGGAGCCGACCTGGAAGCAGGCCGGCAGCGGACCTTCGACCCCGAACAGCTTGGCCAGCCGCCGCTTCAGCGCCGGGATCTCGGGCAGGAAGGTCAATTCGAAGATCGAGGCGGCGTTGTCGATCTCGTCGCTGACGTTGATCCGCACCGACCGCAGCATGCGGGTCTGCCACAGGGTGCGGATCTCGCGCTTCAGCGCGGTCTCGATCTGCACCGCCCGGGCTTTGGTCGCCCCGGCCGAGCCGTCGAGCAGGGCGGCGATGGCGGTCTCGCGGTCGAGGATGCTCTTGCGCCGCACCTCGGTCGGGTGGGCGGTGATCACCGGGGTCACCACCGCCTCCTCCAGGAACCGGCGCGCCTCGGGCGAGGCGGTGTCGGCGGTCAGCCGCTCGAGCGCGCTCGGCGCGTCCGCCGCCTCGGTCCGCAACAGGTAGTCGTCGGCGATGTTGGCCAGCTGCGAGAAGATGGCGAAGCCGCGGATGAACAGCAGCATGTCGCTCAGCGACATGCCCATCAGGATCTCGCCCAGCGCCGCATCGCGCTCGCCGCGCCGGTGCTCGCCCACCGAGCGGGCGCGGATGTCCTCGATCAGGTCGAAGGTCGCCTGGCCCTGCTGCTCGCGGATCACGTCGCCGAGCAGCCGGCCCAGCAGCCGCACCACGGCGCGGCTGGAGACCGCCGCGCCGTCCGCCCCGATCCGATCGGTCCGCACCTTCAGGTCCATGTGCGTCTGCCTTCGCGAGGGGATGACGATACGTCACCCCTACCGCGAACAGGCCGCCGCTGCATGTTCAAATTGCTGCGCTGCGGCATGGGCGCCCAGGATGCGCGCGGATCAGGCGGTCTGCGACGCCCGATCAGGCGAAAACCGGCCGCCGCCGTTCGGACCTGGTCACGGCGCAGGGGGCGCGGAGAAGGCGCCGGCCTCGACCAGGCGCAGGAGCAGGGCGGGCAGGTCGGCGCCCGGATCGGCGGCGAGCGCTGTGTCGGCCGCCTCGCCCAGGCGCACGCCGCGCGCGCAGGCGTCCAGCAGGCTCCAGCTCGCCCGGTCCAGCACCAGGGCCTCGACCGCGCCGTGTGGGCGAACCAGAAGGACGCCCTCGGGCCGCGCCGCCAGTTCGATCGCGTCGGGCTCGGCCGCCGGCGGGCGGCACAGCGTCCAGAGCGTCGGGACGGCCAGGGCCTCGAACCAGGCGGTCCGGGCGCTGGGATGCAGGGGCGGGCGCAGGTCGAACAGGGCCTCGGGCGCGACGGCCGCGGCCTCGGCGGGCGTCCAGGCCGGCGCGTCGGCGGCGACGTGCGCCTCCAGCCACAGCCGGTCGAGGCGCGCGACGCCGGCCAGGTACGGCAGGTCCGCCGCCGGCTCGAACGCCGCCAGGAAATCCGGGAAATCGCCGCCATAGTCGATCAGGGCCCGCTCGCGCGGCGGCCGCTCGGCGATGAAGGCGCGGGCGGCGGCCTCGAACCACGCCTCGCCGACCAGACGGCGCACGGTGGGGAAGCTGGTCGCCAGGGCGTCGATGGTCCCGCGCGCGACGGTGTTGCGGTGGACCGAAAGCCCCGCGGCGGCGGCCTCGGCCTCCAGGCCGAACGGCGCCAGGGCGGCCGCGTCGCCGGCCAGGGCGGTGGCGAAGGCCTGCTGGAAGCGGCCGAGCTCGGACAGCGGCTCAGGCATCGGCGGCCTCCGGCGCGGCCAGCGCGCGCAAGAGGCGGTCGGCCTCGTCGCGCTCGGCCATCAGCTCGCCGAAGGCGGGGATCGCTTCGTCGCGCTCGATCAGGACGGGGCGCGGGCCGATCCGCTCGATCAGCCGCCGATAGAGCCGCCAGACCGGCTCGGCCACCGGGGCGGCGTGGGTGTCGATCAGCAGCGCCTGGCCGTAGCGGGCGTCGGGGGTGTGGCCGGCCAGGTGGATTTCGCCGATCGCCGCGGCCGGCAGGGCGTCCAGATAGGCGCCGGCGTCGTAGCCGAGGTTGTTGGCGCTCACATAGGCGTTGTTGACGTCGACCAGCAGGCCGCAGCCCGTGCGGCGGACCAGTTCGGCCAGGAAGTCGGTCTCGGCGAAATCGTGTCCGGGCAGGTCGAGGTAGAGTGAGGGGTTCTCCACCAGGATCGCCCGGCCGAGCGCGTCCTGGGTGCGGCCGACGTTGGCCGCGATTCGCTCCAGGGCGGCGCGGGTGCGCGGGAAGGGCAGCAGGTCCGGCCGGTAGGTCCCGTCCCAGGCAGACCAGGCCAGGTGCTCGGAGACCAGCGCCGGCTCGAACCGGTCGACCAGGGCCTTCAGCCGGGACAGGTGCCCCGGATCGGGATCGGCATCGGCCGCCAGCGACAGGGCCACCCCGTGCAGCGACAGCGGCCAGCGCTGGCGGATCACCTCCAGCCAGGCCAGGCGCGGCCCGCCGGCGACCATGTAGTTCTCCGGATGCGCCTCGAACCACAGGCCCTCGGCGTCGGTGGCCGCGGCCTCGGCGTAGTGCTGGGCCTTCAGGCCCAGGCCCGCCGTCATCAGGCCCGCCGTCATCGGGCCAGCCGTCCTGGGCGCAGGCGTCGCACGCATCCTCAGGCTCGCGGCGGTCAGGCGGAGGTGGGGGTCAGCGATCCGTGGCCCTTGGGGGTCTGGATGGTCACGCAGGTTCCCTTGGGCACCAGCTTCCACGCGGCGCCCTGGTAGTCGGTCTTGGACGTGCCGGCGCAGGTGGTCCCTGGGCCCGCCTGGCAGTCGTTGTGGCCGGCGAGGGCGACGCCGTAGCACTTCTCCATCGGTGCGGTCTTCGGTTCGCCGGCGGCGGCGCTGGCGCCGAACGCGGCGATGGCCGCGGCGGCCAGGACGGTCTTGGCAGGGTTCATCGGGGGACTCCCAAGGTTGAGCGCGGGTGACCGAACCGGTCATGACGCAGAGTACGCCAACCAGGCTTGCCCGGTTACATCGCCGAGGCCAAGTTGTTCGCCGTCCGCTCGCGCACCGGGCATCGTCGGCGCGAGCGCTGTAACCGATCGCCGGCGCCCAGCGAACTCATCGAGGTGGAGACGGTTTGAGCGCGATCGAGGCCGAACTGAAGGACCTGATGGTCCGCGGTCTGGACGGCGACGCGGCGGCCCATCGCCGGCTGCTGTCGCTGCTCAGCGTGCGACTGCGCGCCTTCTTCCGGCGGCGGCTGGGCGACAACATCGCCGACGTCGAGGATCTGGTGCAGGAGACCTTGATGGCGGTCCATACGCGGCGCGCCACCTACGACCGCGCCCAGCCGTTCGAGGCCTGGGTCTACGCCGTGGCGCGCTACAAGCTGATCGACCATTACCGGCGGGCCAAGGTGCGCGCGACCGTGCCGCTGGAGGCCGCCGGCGCGGTGTTCGCCGACAGCGACGTGGAGGCGGGGACCGCCAGGTCGGACCTCGACCGGCTGCTATCGACCTTGCCGGCGCGCCAGCAGGCGCTGATCCGCTACGTGAAGATCGAGGGGCTGTCGGTCGCCGAGGCGGCCGAGCGGGCCGGCATGTCGGTCTCGGCGGTCAAGGTCAGCGTGCACCGGGGCCTGGGCGTCCTGTCCCGCAACCTGCGCGGAGGCGATGGTGCGGACTGAGGACCTGATCGACGCCCTGGCGACGGACGCGCCGGCCGAACCTGCGGACTTCCTGTCCCGGCGGGTCGCGCTCGCCGTCGGCGCGGGCGCGCTGGTCGCCTTCGCCATCCTGATGGCGTGGTGGGGCCTGCGCCATGACCTGGCCCAGGCGGCGCGAAGCGCCTTCTTCTGGATCAAGCTGGGCTACGGCGCCGCCTTCGCCGTGGCCGGTGCGGCGCTGGTCGACCGCTACGGCCGGCCGGGCGGGGCGGCGGGATCGCGCTGGATGCTGGTCGCCGCGCCCGTCGTGGTCCTGGCCGCGATCGCGCTGGCCGTCAGCGTCGGCGTCGCGCCGGACCAGCTGCGGCGCGACTCGCTGGGCCATTCCTGGAGCGTGTGCGCCCTCCACATCCTGGCGCTGGCGGCGCCGGTGTTCGTCGCGGCGCTGTGGGCGTTCCGCCGGCTGGCCCCCACGCGCCTGCGGCTGGCGGGCTTCGCGGCGGGGCTGATGGCGGGCGGCGCCGGGGCGGCCGTCTATGGCCTGGCCTGCACCGAGAACACCGCGCTGTTCGTGCTCAGCTGGTACACCCTCGGCATCGCGGCCTGCGCCGCCGTGGGCGCGCTGCTGGGGCCGCGGCTGTTGCGCTGGTAGAGCGTGTTAGGCTTGCAGGCGCCGAGCCGGCTCGCCGGTCGTGGCCGCCTTGCCGGCCGCGACCAGTTCCAGCCAGTTGCGGAACAGCATCACCGCCTGCGCGCGCCAGGGGCGGGCCGGGCGCATGGCCGTGGCGATCTCGCTGCTCCAGCCGACCAGCCTGGGATCGCGGTCGCTGCGGGCCCGCACCGCCAGGGCGCGGAACGAGCGCTCGGTCTCGGCGTCGAAATAGCCGTGCGGGCTGTGCGGATACTCGGCCTGCTGGCCGCGCAGGTAGCGGCCGACGTCACGGCAGTACTCGCGCAGCAGGCTGTCGGCGTCGTACTCGGGATGGCCCTGCAGGAAGACGAACAGGCTCTGGCCGTCGCGCACGAAGACGTCGGCGCCGGCGCGGGGCGAACGGGTCAGGACCCGATAGCCCCTGGCCTCCAGCTGGGCCGGCGGCAGGGCGTTGCGGCGCGAGTGGGGGATGCGCACCAGGCCGGGCAGGCCCGCGGTCAACGGCGCCTCGCCGGTCCGCTCGAAGGTGAAGACGCCCGAGCATTTGGACGCCAGCGGCTGGCGGACGATCCCGTCCAGGTGCAGCACCGCGGCGTGGGCCGCCAGGCACGACCAGACGGCCGAGACGGTGCTGGTCCGCGCCCAGTCCACCAGGGTGGCCAGCGCGCTCCAGTAGGGCTCGTCGCGCAGGTCGTCCGCGAGCGGCTCGGCGCCGGTGACGATCAGGGCGTCGGTCCCGGCCTGTTTCAGCGCGTCGGTGGTGGCGTAGCGCTCGCGCATGCTCGCGCGGGCCAGGTCGCCGCGCGGCGTCTCGGGCATGGCGTAGAGGCTGAGGTTGACCTCGAAGTCGTCCCGCGCGGCCTCTTCGACCAGGCTCGCGAACTGCCGCTCCGTCGCCTGCAGGGCGGCGTCGGGCATGTTGTTGACCAGGGCGATCTCGATCCGCGGGCGCGGGGCGCCGAACGACGGGCGGAGGTCGTTGGCGAGCAGGGTTCCGTCGGCCATGGCTGCGCCTACAGGCTTTCGGCCGGCGCCGGGATCGGGCCCGGCGCGGGTCGGGTTGAGCTTTGCGGGGCCGGGGTCCGGGCCGCGGCCAGCGCCTGGTCCAGGTCCTCGACGATGTCGTCGATGTGCTCGATGCCGATGCTGAGCCGGATCATCTCCGGCCTGACCCCGGCCCGGGCCTGGTCGGCGGCGGACATCTGGCGGTGGGTGGTCGAGGCCGGATGGCAGGCCAGCGACTTGGCGTCGCCGATGTTGACCAGCCGCTTGATCAGCTTCAGCCGGTCGTAGAAGTCGCGCCCCGCCTCCAGCCCGCCCTTGATGCCGAAGGTCAGCAGGGACGAGCCCTGGCCGCCCAGGTATTTCCTGGCGAGGTCGTGGTAGGGGCTGTCGGCGAAGCCGGCGTAGCTGACCCAGTCGACGCGCGGGTCGGCGCGGAGGAATTCGGCGACCTTGCGGCCGTTCTCCACGTGCCGCTCCATGCGCAGCGCCACGGTCTCGATCCCCTGCAGCAGCAGGAAGGCGCTCATCGGCGCCAGCACCGCGCCGGTGGTGCGCTGGTAGACGCTGCGGGCGCGGGCGACGAAGGCCTCGGGCCCGAAGTGATCGGCGTAGACCAGGCCGTGGTACGAGGCGTCCGGCTGGTTGAAGGTCGGGAACCGCTCGGCGTGCGCCGCCCAGGGGAAGCGCCCGCTGTCCACGATCGCCCCGCCCATCGCCACGCCGTGGCCGCCGAGGAACTTGGTCAGCGAGTGGACCACGATGTCGGCGCCGTGCTCGAACGGGCGCATCAGGATCGGGGTGGCGACGGTGTTGTCCACGATCAGCGGCACGCCCGCGGCGTGGGCGACCTCGGCGATCGCCTCGATGTCGCAGATGTTGCCGGCCGGATTGCCGATGCTTTCGCAGAACACCGCGCGGGTGTCCTCGTCGATCAGCCGGGCGATGGCCTCGGCCTTGTCGCTCTCGGCGAAGCGGCCCTGGATTCCCTGGCGCGGCAGGATGCTGGACAGGAGGGTGTGGCTCGTCCCGTAGAGCTGCGGGACCGAGACGATGTTGCCGCCGATGTCGGCCACGTTGAGGAAGGCGTAGTAGAGCGCCGCCTGGCCCGAGGCGACGGCCAGGGCCGCGACCCCGCCCTCCAGCTCGGCGAGGCGCTGTTCCAAGACGGCGGTGGTCGGGTTGCTGATCCGGCTGTAGCGGAAGCCCTCGACCTCCAGGTCGAACAGGGCCGCGCCGTGGGCGGCGCTGTCGAAGGCGTAGGCCGCGGTCTGGTAGATCGGCACCGCGACCGCCTTGGTCGCCGGGTCGGCGTCGAAGCCGCTGTGGATGGCGATGGTCTCGCGCCGCATGGTCCGCTCTCCAGACGCCCCGTCCGAGCCGGTCTCATTTTGGCGCAGGACGGCGTGACGGGCCCCGCGTTGCACGGACCATGCCGGGCCTGGCGGCCGCCGGGTGCTGGCCTGGGGATTGCAGCCAAAGGCTCATCGCCGTCCCGAAACGGGTCGCCGCCCAGCCAAAGAGCCGTCCATGAGCGCCACCCTGGCTCCGCCGATCGCCGCGAAAACCGGTCCCAGGCCGGAGAGCGTCAACCGGGCCTGGCTGCGGGCGCTGGAGCTGACGGCCCGGATCGAGCGCGCGCCCGACCGGATCCTGGCCAGCGTGGTCGAGGAGATGGCCGCCGCGCGGCCGCAGGCGCCGGCCCTCTTGTCGGACGAGGCTAGCCTGACCTATGGCGAGTTGGCCGCGCGCATGCGCCGCTACGCCCGCTGGGCCCTGGCCGAGGGCCTGGCCAAGGGCGAGCGCGTCGCCCTGATGGCGCCCAACCGGCCGGACTACATGGCCGCCTGGCTCGGCCTGACCAGCGTCGGGGTGGTCGTCGCCCTGATCAACACCAACCTGCGGGGCGACGCCCTGGCGCACTGCCTGGGCGTGGCTGCGCCGCGCCGGGTGATCGCCGCGGCCGAGTTCGAGGCCGACGCGCTCGCCGCCGCCCAGCGCCTGGCCGACCCGCCGCCCGTCTGGGTCTCGGGCGAGGGCGCGCGGCTGGATTGGGCGCTCGCCGCGCTGCCGGACGCGCCGCTGTCGCCGGCCGAGCGCCGCGCCGTCACCGTGCGCGACCCGGCGCTGCTGATCTACACCTCGGGCGCCACGGGCCTGCCGAAGGCCGCGCGCGTCAGCCACCACCGGGTGATGAGCTGGAGCGGCTGGTTCGCCGGCATGCTGGACGCCCGGCCCGACGACCGGCTCTACGACTGCCTGCCGATGCACCACAGCGTCGGCGGGGTGGTGGCCACGGGCGCCATGCTGATCAAGGGCGGCGCGGTGGTCATCGCGCCCCGGTTCTCGGCGGGACGGTTCTGGGACGACGTCGTGCGCTGGGACTGCACCCTGTTCCAGTACATCGGCGAGCTGTGCCGCTACCTGCTCAAGGCGCCGGCCAGCCCCAACGAGCGCCGCCACCGCCTGCGGATGGTCTGCGGCAACGGCCTTCGCCCGGACGTGTGGCAGGCCTTCCAGGACCGCTTCGCCATCCCGCGCATCCTGGAGTTCTACGCGGCGACCGAGGGCAACTTCTCGCTCTACAACGTCGAGGGCCAGCCCGGCGCGATCGGCCGGGTGCCGGCCTTCATGGCCCATCGCTTTCCCGCCGCCATCGTGCGTTTCGACATCGCCGCCGGCGCGCCCGCGCGCGACGCGGCTGGCCGCTGTGTCCGCTGCGCCCCCGGCGAGGCGGGCGAGGCGATCGGCCGGATCAGCGGCGCGGGCGGCGATCCCGCCCACCGCTTCGAGGGCTACACCGACCCGGCCGAGAGCGAAAAGAAGGTGCTGCGCGACGTGTTCGAGCCGGGCGACGCCTGGCTGCGCACGGGCGACCTGATGCGCGCCGACGAGAAGGGCTTCTTCTATTTCGTCGACCGGATCGGCGACACCTTCCGCTGGAAGGGCGAGAACGTGGCGACCGGCGAGGTGGCCGAGGTGGTCGCCGCCTGCCCGGGCGTCGCGGCGGTGAGCGTCTATGGCGTCCAGGTTCCCGGCTGCGACGGCCGGGCCGGCATGGCCGCGGTGGTCCCCGGCGAGGGCTTCGACCTCGCCGCCCTGCGCGCCCGCTTGGCCGACGCCCTGCCGGCCTATGCGCGGCCGCTGTTCATCCGCCTGGTGCGGGACCTGGCCGTCACCGAGACCTTCAAGCAGAAGAAGAGCGAGCTGGTCGCCGAGGCCTTCGACCCCGCCCGCGTGAGCGACCCGCTGTTCTTCGACGACGCCAGGGCCGGCGCCTATGTCCCGCTGGACGAGGCGCTGTTTGCGGCCATCGCCGCCGGCGACATACGGATCTAGCGCCCTACGCCTCGGCCGCCGCGGCCTCCGGGAACAGCCCGGCCAGGCCCTCGCGGCTCGCCGCGCAGACGCCGCGTTCGGTGATGATGGCGGTGACCAGCCGCGCGGGCGTCACGTCGAAGGCGAAGTTGGCCGCGCGGCCGCCTTCCGGCGTCAGGCGCACGGTGACAGCTTCGCCGGAGGGGGCCAGGCCAGTGATGTGGGTCACCTCGGCCTCGTCGCGCTCCTCGATCGGGATCGCGCGGCCGCTGGCCAGCCGCCAGTCGATCGTCGAGGCGGGCAGGGCGGCGTAGAAGGGCACGGCGTTGTCGTGCGCGGCCAGGGCCTTCAGATAGGTGCCGATCTTGTTGCAGACGTCGCCGTTGGCCGCGCAGCGGTCCGAGCCGACGATGCACAGGTCCACCCGCCCGTGCTGCATCAGGTGGCCGCCGGCGTTGTCGGCGATGACGGTGTAGGGCACGCCGTGGCGCTGCAGCTCCCAGGCCGTCAGCGCGGCGCCCTGGTTGCGCGGGCGGGTCTCGTCGACCCAGACGTGGACCGGCACGCCGGCGTCGTGGGCGCGGTAGATCGGCGCCAGGGCCGTGCCCCAGTCGACCGTCGCCAGCCAGCCGGCGTTGCAGTGGGTGAGGACGTTGACCGTCCGCCGGCCATCCCAGGCCTTGCGGATCAGGGCCTCGCCATGGCGGCCGATGGCCTCGCAGGCCGCGACGTCCTCGTCGCAGATCCGCGCGGCGGCGGCGTAGGCCGCCTCGGCCCGGCCCGCGGGCGCGATCGGCGCCAGGTCGCGCTGCATCGCCTCGACCGCCCAGCGCAGGTTGACCGCGGTCGGCCGGGTCGCGACCAGCCGGGCCGCCGCCGCCGCCAGGCCCTCGTCCGAGGCGTCCTCCCGGGCCGCCAGCGCCATGCCGTAGGCGGCCGTCGCCCCGATCAGCGGCGCGCCGCGCACCACCATGGTCGAGATCGCCCGCGCGGCCTCGTCGGAGGTCGCCAGCGCCAGGGTGCGGAAGGCGTGGGGCAGGGCGGTCTGGTCGATCACCTCGACCGTATGGCCGTCCTCGGCCAGCCAGATGGTGCGGTAGGGAACGCCGTCGATCTGCATGGCCGTTTCAATAGTCGCGCCGGCGCGGGCTGATAAGCCGCTATCGTTCAGGCCAGGGTCTGGGCGATCTCGGCCCCGATCGCGGCCAGGGCCTCGGCGGCGTAGGGGATCGGCCGGGGCAGGGCGTAGAAATAGTGGATCATGCCCGCGTGCCGCGTCTGGCGCACCGCGATCCCGGCCTCGGCGAGCCGCCGGGCGTAGGCCTCGCCCTCGTCGCGGAACGGGTCGTACGCGGCGGTGTGGATCAGGGCCGGCGGCCCGGCGAGGCGCGGGACCAGGCCCGGCGACAGCCTGGGGTCGCCCAGGTCGGGGGCCGGTCCGGCGTAGTCCGCCAGGTCGGCCGCCAGCGCAGCCGCGTCCAGGAAGTAGCCGTCGGCGAACTCCCGGCGCGAGACGCTGTCCTCGGCCAGGTTCAGGATGGGACAGATCAGCGCCTGCAGCGCGATCGGCGGCGCCTGCGGGCTCTGCGCCACCGCCGCGGCCAGGCCGCCGCCCGCGCTGTCGCCGGCGACGACCAGGCGGGCCGTATCGAGGCCCTGCGCCGCCCCCTCGGCCGCGATCCAGCGTGCGGCGGCCAGGGCGTCCTCATAGGCGGCGGGGAAGGGGTGCTCGGGCGCCAGCCGGTAGTCCGCGGCCAGCACCGCCGCGCCCGAGCCGAGCGTCAGGCGCCGGCAGACCCCGTCGTGGGTGTCCAGCCCGCCCGCGACCCAGCCGCCGCCGTGAAGGTAGAGGATGACGGGCGACGCGCCCGCCCCGGTCCGCCCGCCCGGCGAGTAGAGCCGCATCCCGATCGGCCCGCCGGGGCCGGGGATGTCGAAGTCCCGCGTCTCCACCGTCCCGTCCGGCGTCGCCTCGGCCAGCTCGGCCAGGGTCTGGAGCGCGCGGCGGCGGCCTTCGGGCGTGCGCGGGCCGGCGGCGCCGGCGGACGCCAGCATCCTCAGGAGCCGCTGGGCGCCGCGGTCGAGGGGCATCGGGTCCCGCGCCGGGACGTCAGGCGGCCAGGGCGAGCCGGTCGACCAGCCGCTCGATCGCCGCGACCGACCGGAAGTTCTCGGGCGTCATCTGGGCCTGGGGGATCTCCAGGTCGAACTCGGCTTCGACCGCCAGCATCAGGTTGACCATGTCCAGTGAGGTCAGGCCGGCCTCGTGCAGCGGCTGGGTCACGTCCAGCGGGCCCCTGAAATCCCGTTTGGTCAGCAGCGTCCGCACGATGGCGCAGATGCGCCCGTTGCTCGTGGTCAGCGACCCGTCGGCCATTTTTCATCGCTCCTTCGACGCCCGCCGGCCCCTGGCTGGCTGTGGCGCCCGTCTTGCACAAAGGGGGCTGTCTGGCGCCTGTGGCAGGGCGAAATGAAGCAATGGAGTGCGACATATATCGATCGGGTCGAATAGTAAAGTAGAAATTACTATAAATGCATCGTCGATATGGTTGCCGTGGTGTTAATGTAAAAGTCGAAATACATGTGTTGACTGTGTAATTCGAAAGATAACCCTGGCCAATATCGGCGTTTGATCGGCTTTGTACCTTGACCGCGGGACGAGTCGGACCTGTTCGCGCCGAACTAGGCCTCAAGTCGAAAGGGCAAGGCCGCCTCATGACCGTACACGACCTCAGGACCGCCACGACCCAGACCGCCCGCGCCACGCTGGCGGCCGTTCCCGGCGTGCCAAATTGGCGCGAGGACGACATCCTCACCCGCGCGCGGCGCGTGGCGGCCGTCGCGGCGCAGCACGCCGACGCCGTCGACCGCGAGGCGCGCTTCCCTGCGGAAGCCATCGCCGCGGCCAAGGCCGAGGGGCTGATGGGCGTCCTGGCGCCGGCGGCCCTGGGCGGGGAGGGCGCGAGCCACGGCGAGGTGGTCGAGGTCTGCTACCTGCTCGGCCAGGCCTGCGCCTCGGCGGCGATGATCTACGCCATGCACCAGGTCAAGGCGGCCTGCGTGGTCCGCCACGGCCTGGGCAGCCACTGGCACGAGGCCTTCATCCGCCGGATGGTCGCCGACCAGCTTCTGCTCGCCTCCTCGACGACCGAGGGCCGGGCCGGCGGCAATGTCCGCTCCAGCGCCGCGCCCGTGACCTACGCCGGCGGCCGCATCGGGCTCGAGCGCGACGCCAGCGTGATCTCCTACGGGCTGGAGGCCGACGCCCTGGTCACCACCGCCCGCCGCGCCGCGGACGCCGCGCCGTCCGACCAGGTGCTGCTGATCCTGGACAAGGCCGACTACACCCTGACCCTGACCCGCACCTGGGAGACGCTGGGCATGCGCGGCACGGCCAGCACCGGCTTCGCGCTCAAGGCCGACGCCGACGTCGCCCAGATCATGCCCCAGCCCTACGAGGCCATCCACGCCCAGAGCATGGTGCCGGCCGCCCACCTGTTCTGGGGCGCGGCCTGGGCCGGGGTGGCGGCCAGCGCCACCGAGCGCGCCCGCCGCTTCATCCGCAAGGCCGCCCGCGGCGCCGGCGGCCAGCTTCCGCCCGCGGCCGGTTACCTGACCAAGGCGATGGCCTCGCTGCGCGCGCTGCGCGCCCTGCTCGCGGGCGTGCTGGAGCGTTACGAGGCCATCCAGGACGACCCCGAGGCCCTGGCCGCGCTGGACTTCCAGAGCGCCGTCAACCTGCTCAAGGTCGACGTGTCCGAACTGGCGGTCGAGACGGTCACCGCCGCCATGCGCGCCACCGGGCTGTCCGGCTATCGCAACGACAGCGAGGCCAGCCTGGGCCGGCACCTGCGCGACGTCCTCTCGGCCCCGATCATGATCAACAACGACCGGATCCTGACCAATCTCGCGGCCGCCAGCCTGGTCGCCGACCTTCCCCAATCGATCCGCAACTGAGGGAACCGATGCCCGCCATCGCCAAGTTCGTCGAAGACGCCGGCGACGATCGCCTCGCCGATCTCGCCCGCACCCTGTTCCGCCCCAGCGGCGTCGACGGGGTCTACGCCCGCACCGGCCTCTATGAGGGCGTGGTCGAGGCCCTGGCCGCCCTGATCTCGTCCCATCGCCCGGCCGATGCGGAGGTCTTCCGCTTTCCCCCGGTGATGAGCCGCAGGCAGCTGGAAAAGCACGGCTATCTCAAGAGCTTCCCCAACCTCCTGGGCTGCGTCAGCTGCCTCGGCGGCTCCGAGCGCGAGATCCGCGCCGTGGTCGACCGGTTCGAGGACGGCGGCGAATGGACCAGCGCCCTGGGCGCGGCCGACCTCGTGCTCAGCCCGGCGGCCTGCTACCCGGTCTACCCGATCGCCGCCGAGCGCGGCCCGGTCCCGGCCGGCGGCCTGACCTTCGACGTGGCCAGCGACTGCTTCCGCCACGAGCCGTCGCGCGACATCGACCGCTTCCAGTCGTTCCGCATGCGCGAATACGTCCGCATCGGCGCGCCGGAGGACATCCAGGCCTTCCGCGCCGACTGGATCGAGCGGGCCAAGGGCATCGCCGACCGGCTGGGCCTGCCGTACCGCGTCGACCTCGCCAGCGACCCCTTCTTCGGCCGCGGCGGCCAGATCGTGGCGATCAGCCAGATCCAGCAGGAGCTGAAGTTCGAACTGCTGGTCCCGGTGCGCTCGGAAGAGGCGCCGACCGCCTGCATGAGCTTCAACTACCACCGCGAACACTTCGGCCACACCTGGGGCCTGACCATGGCCGACGGCGCCCTGGCCCACACCGGCTGCGTCGCCTTCGGCATGGATCGCCTGGCCGTGGCCTTGTTCGCGACGCACGGAACGGACGTCGGCGCCTGGCCACAAGGCGTGCGGGACGCGCTGCGGCTCTAACCCTTTCGTCCCACCACGGCGATCAGCGGATCGCTGGCGCCGCCCGGGACCAGCGGTTCGACCCGCACCTCGTCGAAGCCGGCCCGGCGCAGGTAGAGGTCGACCAGCCGGGCGTGGCCGGCGTCGTCCAGGGCCAGCCAGACCGCCACCGCCTTGGTCGGGAAGCAGCGGTTGGAGAAGCTGACCACCACCGGCGCGCCGGGCTTCAGCGCCCGCGCCACCTCGCGCAGCACCGCCGCGGGGCGCTCCAGGTACTGGATGCCGACGCAGATCATCGCCGCGTCCAGGCTGGCGTCGGCCAGCGGCAGGACCGGGTCCCGGTTCAGGTCCTGGACGAACCGGCGCGTCAGCCGCGGGTTGGCCGCCAGTTCCTCGGCGTTCATGCCGTGGCCGATCACCTCGGCGTAGGCGACGTCCTCGGGCAGGTGGCTCACCCAGCTGCTCATCAGGTCGAGCACGACCCCGCCCGCCGGCAGGACCTGGCGGTAGAAGCCGGTCAGCGCCGCGATCGCCGTTTCGTCGATGTGGGTCACCAGGCGCGGCTCGGCGTAGAAATCGAGGTCGTCGCCCCGATCCTCCTTGGCGAAGGCCGAGGGCGGTAATTCGGGCATGTCGGCGCTCGCCATGACGCTCTTTCGGTTGCGCATCGTCAGGTGATCAGCGAACACCAATGAAAGCCCGCGAACCAGGGCCAATCGGGAGACGGCGGATGACGGGACGGGTTGCGGGCAAGGTCGCGGTGATCACCGGGGCGGCTTCGGGGCTGGGCGCGGAGAGCGCGCGGCGGCTGGCGCGCGAGGGCGCCGCGCTGGTGCTGAGCGACCTGGCGGCCGACGCCGGCGAGGCCCTGGCCGAGGCGATCGCGGGAACTGGCGCCGAGGCGGTCTTCGTCACCCACGACGTCGCCGACGAAGCCCAGTGGGCCGCGGTGGTCAAGACCGCCGTCGACCGGTTCGGCCGCATCGACGTGCTGGTCAACAGCGCCGGCGTCGGCGCGGGCGAGCCGCTGATGGAGATGACGCTGGAAAGCTGGCGGCGGATCCTGTCGATCAACCTCGACGGGACCTTCCTCGGCATGCGGGCGGTCGCGCCGGTCATGGCCCAGGGCGGCGGCGGGTCGATCATCAACCTCTCGTCCATCCTGGGGAAGGTCGGCCAGCCGGGCGCGGCGGCCTATTGCGCGTCCAAGGGCGGGGTCCTGATGCTGAGCAAGGCCGCGGCGCTGGAGTGGGCGCCGGCCGGCATCCGGGTCAATTCGGTGCACCCGGGCTATATCGACACCCCCATGGTCTCCGGCGCGATCCAGCGGTCGGAGAACGGCAACGAACTGCGCGACCTTCTGATATCGCGCCACGCCCTGGGCCGGCTGGGCGTCCCGCGCGAGATCGCCGACGGGATCGTGTTCCTGGCCTCGGACGAATCCAGCTTCATGACCGGCTCCGAGCTGGTGATCGACGGCGGCTACACGGCCGCATAGCCGCGCCGGCCGGGCGTCCGCTTTCGGCGATCGCGCGCTTGCGAACGATTCTCGTTGATTGACGCGGCGACAGGGGTCCGATGATCCTCGGACAACGACAAGGGCCTCGGGAGGACCCGGCCGCCATGAGCCTTTCGCCGCAACGCCGGTTCGTCACGCCCGAACCGGACGAGAGCATCGAGCAACTCGCCGAGCGCGCCCTGCCGGGCGAGCCGGTCGCCGCCGCGGTCGACCGGATCAAGAGCTGGAACCTGCACATCTTCGCCATGCGCCGGCCGCCGGGCTTGCTGCTGGGCGGCGACGTGGTGTTCGTCGAGCCGCCGCGCCGATGAACGCCCAGGTCCAGGCGGAGGCGGTGATCGTGGGGGCCGAGATCGGCGCCGGCCACGACGGCGCGGCCGAGTTGGTCCTGACGCTGCGCTACGAGAACGGCGCGACCGCCCCGGTGGTGCTCGACGCCGAGACCGGATTTTCCCTCATGCGCAATTGCGGCGCGGAGAGCCTGGCGGACCTCGCCGGGCAGTCCTGGCGCAACCTATTGGAAGGACTGGAATGATGTTCGACGTCCTGATCAGGAACGGCCTGGTGGTCGACGGCTCGGGCGAGGCGGGCTTCGCCGCCGACGTCGCGGTCAAGGACGGGCGGATCGCCCAGATCGGCCGCATCGACGGCCCCGCGCGCCAGGTGATCGACGCGGCGGGCCGGGTGGTCGCGCCCGGCTTCATCGATCCGCACACCCATTTCGACGTCCAGCTCTTGTGGGACGGCGCGGCGCGGCCGGCGCTCAGCCACGGGGTCACCTCGATCGTGCCCGGCAACTGCTCGCTGTCGCTGGCCCCGCTGCGCGCGGCGGACCGGCCGGCGGTGGTCGGCATGTTCCAGCAGATCGAGGAGATGCCGCCCGAGGCCTTCACCACCGCCTTCGACTGGACCTGGGAGGATTTCGCCGGCTATCGCGCCGCGATCGAGCGCAACCTTGCGATCAACGTCGCCCCGCTGGTCGGCCACAGCGTGATCCGCCAATGGGTGATGGGCGAGGCGGCCCAGGCCCGCGCCGCGACGCCCGGCGAGATCGCCGCCATGCAGGACCTGCTACGCGAGTGCCTCCAGGCCGGCGCCGTCGGGCTTTCGACCAGCTTCGTCGACGTCGACGCGCGCGGCCGGCCGGTGCCCAGCCGCTTCGCCCAGTTCGCCGAGCTGGACGCCCTGGCCGCCGTGCTGGGCGAGTTCGGCCGGATGCTGCAGATCGTGCCGGAGTTCTACGACACCGACCTCACCATCGCCCGCATCGACCAGCTGGCCGAGCTGTCCCTGCGCCACGGCGTCCCGACCACCTTCTCGCCGGTGTTCGACAGCGCCAGCACGCCCGACAACGTGCCGCGCACCCTGGCCCGGGTCGAGGAGCAGTTCGCCCGCGGCGCCCGCGTCTGGCCCCAGATGCAGACCCGGCCGATCGACATCAGCTTCTCGCTCCTGCGCCCCAGCCTGTTCTTCGCCCGCCTGCCGAGCTGGATCCGGGTCCTGCGCAAGCCGCTGGACGAGCGGATCGCGGCGCTGAGCGATGCGGAGACCGCCGACCGGCTGGTGGCCGACGTCGGGCCCGACGGAGGGGCGCGGATGATGGGCGAGCTGATCGTGCGGGGTGGCGACGCAGCCCCGACCGCCCTGGCCGGCCGAACCCTGGGCGAGATCGCCGCCGAGCGCGGCGAGAGCCCCGCGCGGGCCCTGATCACCCTGTCGCTGGAGCACGGCCTGGACGTCGCCTTCCTGGCCGCCAACCGGGGGCACGACGACACCGGCCGCATCGGCGCCATGCTGGCCCATCCGCTGGTCCACATCGGCGCCAGCGACGGCGGGGCGCACCTGGCCTCCTTCGCCACCTATGGCGACACCGGCTATCTGTTCAGCGAGTTCGTCCGCAAGGCCGGCGCCCTCAGCCTCGAACAGGCTGTGCGCAAGATCACCGCCGACACCGCCGACATCTGGGGCTTCAAGGACCGCGGCCGCCTGGCGCCGGGCCTGGCCGCCGACATCGTGGTGTTCGACCCCGAGACCATCGCCCGTGGCGAGGAGCGGGCGGTGTTCGACATGCCGGGCGATGGCATGCGCTACGTCCGCGACGCGATCGGGGTGGATACGGTGCTGGTCAACGGCGCGGTCGCCTACGCCGGCGGCGCCTACACCGACGCCAGGGCGGGCGCGGTGCTGGCCTAGAGGTTGTTCTAAAGGCCGTCCTCCTTGGCGTTCACCCGCGGCGCGATCCAGGTGATCAGGTCCCAGGCGTTGCGGATGGAGACGAACATCAGGACCGTCAGGGCGATGGCCAGGTCGAACGGTGCGGCGGGCGAGGCCTCGGCCAGGGCGACCCCGGAAGCGGCGACGCCGAGGTAGCAGACGGCGGGTCCCACCCCATAGCACCAGACGTCGCTCCAGTGCGGCGGATCCGACGTCTCGCCGAACTGGATGCCGACGGCGGCCACGACCGCGTAGGCCAGGCCGGCGCTCGCGCAGCCGCCGACGATCCAGGCGGCGGCGCGGTGCGTGACGCCCGGCGCCATGGCCAGCGCGGCCACGGCCAGCACCACGCCGAAATGGAACAGGGTCGGGGTCAGGTAGAGGCTGGCGCCGCGGGTGGCGTTCTGGCGCCCCATGCCGCCCGTCAGGCTCGCGACCACGAACAACAGGCCGATCAGCGCGCCTGCGGCGCCGCCGACCAGGAGGTAGAAGTCGTGCCAGTCCTCGAACATCGCCGCTCCCGCTCGGTGCGAGAGCACGTTAGGCGAAAGTGTACGCGGTTTCGCCGCCCGAACGTGCTCTAAACGTTTGATTTAGAGCAGGATGAACGCAAAACGGGCGCGGCGGCCAGGGGTCAGGCGGTGTTTCCCGCGTCCACCGTCAGCACCGTCCCGGTGACGTTCCGGCCGGCCTCGCCCAGCAGGTATTCGACGCTGGCGGCGATGTCGTCGGGCTCGACCAGGCGGCGCAGGGCGCTGCGGCGGGCGACCTGTTCGCGCTGGTCGTCGCCGAGGCTCTTGGTCATCTCGGTGTCCATGAAGCCCGGCGCCACGGCGTTGACCGTCACGCCCAGCCGGCCGACCTCGCGGGCGAGGGAGCGGGTGAAGCCCAGCAGCGACGCCTTGGTCGCGCCATAGACCGACAGGCCCGAATAGCCGGTCGAGCCGATGATCGAGGCGACGTTGACGATCCGCCCCTCGCCGGCGGCCATCATGGCGCGGGCGACGTACTTGGTGAGGACGATCGGCGAGAGGGTGTTGAGCCGCACCAGGGCCTCGATCTGGCTCAGGTGCATGTTGGCCAGCAGCCCGTCCGTGCCCAGGGCGGCGTTGTTGACCAGGCCGAAGGGCGCGCCGAACTCGGCCCTCAGGTTCCGGACGAACGCGCCGATCGCCTCGATCTGCGACAGGTCGAAGGCGCGGAAGACGATCTCGCCCGCGCCGGGGCGGCCTTCGAGCTCGGCCCGGGCGGCGGGCAGGGCCTCGCCTTCGTTGCGGGCGACGGCGATGACGCGGCAGCCGCCGGCGGCCAGGCGCCGGGCGATGGCCAGGCCCACGCCCTTGCTGGCGCCCGAGACGATGACGTTGCGCAGGAGGGCTTCAGCCATGGGCGCGGTCCAGCTTGCCGCCGGCGGTGACCTTCAGGCCCGGGACGAAGCGGACCTGGGCGGGCGCCTTGTGGGCCGGCAGGGCGGCTCTGCAGGCGGCGAGGATGCTCGCGCGCAGGGCGGCTTCGGCCTGCGGCTCCGCGGCGGCGGCCGGATCGGCCAGGGCCACGTCGGCGGCGACCAGGGCGCCGGTGATCGGGTTCCTGCGCGCACGCACCAGCGAGGCGCGCACCGCCGGATGGCGGTTGATCACCGCCTCGATCTCCTCCGGATGCACCTTCAGCCCGCCGACGTTGATCACTCCGTTGCGGCGGCCGGCGAAGCGCCAGCGGCCGTCCTTCAGCTCGACCATGTCGCCGGTGTCGACGAAGCCCTCGGCGTCGGCCAGGGCCGGGGGCCGGGCGCCCGCGTAGCCGAGCGCGGCGCGCGGCGAGCGTATGCGCAGGGAGCCGTCGACCACCTTCATCTCGACCGGCCCGCCGGTGCGGCCGACGTAGTGTTCGGGAAAGCCCTCCAGCCCGTCGTCGACCTCGAAGCCGACCCCCGCCTCGGTCGAGGCGTAGGCGTGGCCGACCGCGGCGGCCGGGAAGAAGGCCTTCAGCCGGTCCAGCACCGCCTGGTCGGCGATCTCGCCGGACAGGCGAACATAGGCCGGGGCGATGGCGTGGGCCTGCGGCGTCATCAGCGCCCGCCGCCAATGCGACGGCGTGCCGGACAGGTGGGTCACGCCCAGCGCGCCGAGCCGGGTCAGGTGGTCGGCCGCCGCCTCGTGCGCGTCGGACAGCACCATGGACGAGCCGCCGGTCAGGGCGCGCAGCAGGATCTGCAGGCCGCCATAGCGGCGGATGTCGTAGAAGGTGCCCCAGACGATCGGCGCGGCGCCGGCCGCCCTCGGCCGGATCGCCCCGGTCAGGCCGGCCAGGGTGTGGATCACCATCTTGGGCGCGCCGGTCGTGCCAGAGGTGAACATCAGCCACTCGCTGGCGGCGCCGGTGTCCTGTTCCGGCACGCTCTGCGCCGGCTCGGCCAGGACGTGGACGGGCCGACCGAGGGCCTCCAGCGCCGGATCGGACGCGTCGACGACGACGGCCTCGATCCCGGCGGTCTCGACGGCCTGGGCCAGGTGCTCGTCGGCCAGGTCGGGCGGGCAGATCACGATCCGGCGGGCGAGGCCGTCCAGCTCGACCAGGGCCTGGGCGGCGCCGATCTGGGCCTGGGTGCGCACCAGGACGGCGCGGCCGGCCAGCGACGCGCGCGCCTCGCCAAGGCCGGTCCGGGCCGCGAGGTCGGCGAGGCGGAGGCTGGCCCCGGGCCCGTAAAGCCGCGCGCCGCCGTCCGCGGCCCGCGCCAGGAGGGAACGCAACGCCGGCATCTATCGCGCGGCTTTCGCGGCCGCGGCTTCGTACAGGGCGACGAAATCGCCGAAGGTGACGGGGAAGAAGACCTCGTCCGCGTCCGAGAACGGGTCCAGGCCCAGGCTGTCCTCCAACTCGGCGACGACGATCGCGAAGCACAGCGAGTCCAGGCCGGACTCCAGCAGGACCAGGTCGTCGGTCAGGGGCTGCAGGCGTCTTTCCTGGTTGGCTGCCGCCTGATGGAACTGGAGCACGACCGCCTCGCGCACCCCGGCGCGCGAACTGGTGTCGCCTTGCACGAGTCTTGCTGCGTCGCCTGTCGCGCCGTCCATGGCGATCGTCGTCTGTTTCATGGCCGAACTCCGAATGCTGCCCAGCCCACCGCCGAAAGTCCGCTGCCGCCAGATCCTGGAAGGGGACCTGGATGCGGTCGCAGAGCTTCTGTGCGAAGGCTTTCCGGACCGGTCTCGCAAGTATTGGACCAGCGGCCTGGCCCGGATGGGTGGCCGCCCCGGGCCCGCCGAGGCGCCGCGCTACGGCTATGTGCTGGAGGCCGACGGGGTGCTGGTGGGCGTGCTCCTGCTGCTGTTCACCGGCCTGGCGGGCGATCGGCCGCGGTTCAACGTCTCGAGCTGGTACGTGCGGCCGGCGTTCCGCGGCTTCGCCAGCCTGATGGCGACCCTGGCGGTGCGGCGCAAGGACGCGGTCTACCTCAACACCTCGCCGATCGCCCACAGCCTGCCGCTGCTGCACGCCATGGGGTTCCGGCCGCTCAACCGGGGCCAGTTCCTGGCCGCGCCGCTGCTCTCGCGCACCCCGCGCGGCGCCAGGGCCCGGGCGGTCGGGCCGCAGGACGCGCCCCACCCGGGGCTCGATCCGGCCGAGTTCGAGCTGGCGCGCGCCCACGCCGCCCTGGGCTGCCTCAGCCTGGTGTGCGAGGCCCATGGCCGGGCCACGCCCTTCGTCTTCGTGCGCCGCGACATCCGCTATTCGCCGCTGGGCGTGGTCCAGCTGGTCTGGAAGGGGGAGGGGGCGGACTACGCCGCCTGCGCCGGCGCCCTGGGCCGCGCCCTGGCCGCGCGCGGCGCCTTGCTGGCGATCAGCGACGCCAACGGGCCGGTTCCGGGCCTCGTCGGCGGCTACTTTCCCGGCAAGTCGCCCAAGTTCTTCAAGGGTCCCGCGGAGCCTCGGGTCAACGACCTGGCCTTCACCGAAGCCGTGATCTTCGGTCCCTGAAACTCCGTCCGGATACGCCCGATGTTCCATAGAGCCCAATCGCGCACCGCCGCCCAGGCCCTGGTCGACCAGCTGGTCATCCACGGGGTCGAGCACGTCTTCTGCGTGCCCGGCGAAAGCTATCTGGGCGTGCTCGACGCCCTGATCGACAGCCCGATCACCGTCACCGTCTGCCGCCAGGAGGGCGGGGCGGCGATGATGGCCGAGGCCGTCGGCAAGGCCACGGGCAAGCCCGGCGTCTGCTTCGTCACCCGCGGGCCGGGCGCGACCAACGCCTCGGCGGGTATCCACATCGCCCAGCAGGATTCGACCCCGATGATCATGTTCGTCGGCCAGGTGGACCGGGGGCTGAGGGAGCGCGAGGCCTGGCAGGAGCTGGACTACCGGGCGGTGTTCGGGGCCATGACCAAGTGGACGACCGAGCTCGACGTGGCCGAACGCACGCCGGAGATCGTCTCGCGCGCGTTCCACACCGCCGTGAACGGCCGGCCGGGCCCCGTCGTCGTCGCCCTGCCGCGCGACATGCTGGGCGAGCCGGTGTGGGCGGCCGACGCGCCGCCCTTCCGTGCGGCCGAGACGGGCCCGGACGCGTCGGACATGGATCAGCTTTCTGCCCTGATCTCAGAGGCTAAGCGGCCGATCTTCATCCTGGGCGGGTCGCGCTGGGACCAGGCCGCCCGCGAGGCCGTGACCGCCTTCGCCGAACGGTTCGACGCGACCATCCTGACCAGCTACCGGCGCATGACGCTGTTCGATCCGCTGCACCCCTGCTACGGCGGCGACCTCGGGCTCGGCGCCAATCCCCGGCTGGTCGCCCGGGTCAAGGCGGCTGACCTGATCGTCTGCGTCGGCGGCCGTCTCGGCGAGGTGGCGAGCCAGGGCTATTCGCTGCTGGAGATTCCGGCCCCGCAGACCCGCCTGGTCCACGTCCACCCGGGGGCCGAGGAACTGGGCCGGGTCTACGCCCCGCACCTGGCCATCCACGCCTCGCCCAGGCGCTTCGCCGCGGCCCTGGCGAGACTGCCGGCGCCGGCCGACGCCCCCTGGCGCGAGGAGACCCGCGCGGCCCACGCCGACTACCTCGCCTGGTCCGAGACCGCGACGCCCCAGCCGGGCGGGGTCAACCTCGGCGCGGTGATGGTCTGGCTGCGCGGCCGGCTGGCCGAGGACGCGGTGATCTGCAACGGCGCGGGCAACTACGCGGCCTGGATCCATCGCTTCTTCCGCTTCCGCCGGTTCGGCGGCCACATGGCCCCGACCTCGGCCTCGATGGGCTATGGCGTGCCCGCCGCGGTGGCCATGCAGCGGCTCCATCCCGGGCGCACGGTGGTCTCGATCAGCGGCGACGGCGACTTCCTGATGAACGGCCAGGAGTTCGCCACCGCCGTGCAGTACGGCCTGCCGATCATCGCCATCGTCGCCGACAACGCCTCCTACGGCACGATCCGGATGCACCAGGAGCGGGAGTTCCCCGGCCGGGTCAGCGCCACCGAGCTGAAGAACCCCGACTTCGCCGCCTATGCGCGGGCCTTCGGCGGTTTCGGCGCGAGCGTGGAGGCCACCGCCGACTTCCCCGCCGCCTTCGAGGCCGCCCGCGCCTCGGGCCTGCCGTCGATCATCCACCTGAAGATCTCGGCCGACGCAATCGCCCCGGGGACCACCCTGACCCAGATCCGCGAGACGGCGCTGGCGCGCGGCGCCGCGCGTGGGGGCTGAGGGGAATCGGCCTAGGCTGGCCATGCGCGTTCGAGTGAGGCGCCGATAGCGTCGGCCTGCGCGCGCGGGCCATCCGGCCGCCGTTTCGCGACCCCTGGACGGAGTTGTGGGCCCGCATGCGTATCGCCGTCGCGCTGAGCGGCCAGCCGCGGACCTGGCGCCACACCCGCCAGCCTCTGTCCCGGTTCTTCGCCGGCCACGAGGTGGAGGTCTTCTTCCACACCTGGGACGAGGTCGAACCCGGCGAGGTCGACGCCCTCGTCGCCGCCTATGCGCCGCGCGCCTATCGCGTGGAGCCGCGGCCGCTGTTCGTCGAGGAGAAGCGGCGCCTGGCCGAACGGTTTCCCACCCGGCCGCCGCTGACCGTCTTCGACATGTTCCATTCGGTGAGCGCCAGCCTCGGCCTCGCCCTGGCGGCCCAGGCCGAGGGCGCCGGCTACGACCTGATCTGCCGCACCCGGTTCGACCTGACCTACGACGGCGCCTGGACGGCCTCGCCGCCAGCGGCGGGGTGCGTGCTCACGCCGCCCGGCTTCGAGCCCGAGGGCGGCTGCAACGACCAGTTCGCGCTCGGCGACCCCGAGGCGATGGGTGCCTATGCGGGCGTCTCCGCCTGGCTGCCCGAAGGCCTGGAGGCGCTCGGCGGCGCCTGGTTCCGGCCCGAGGTCGCGCTGGGGACCTATCTGCGGTCGGCCGCGGGCCTGGACCTGCGTCGGCAAGCCTTCCCCGTCGTTCTGCTGCGCGAGGACCAGGTCGGGCGTCCCTTCCAGGCGCTGCGCGACGATCCGATGTTCCATGCCGGCAAGCATGAGGCCTGGGAGGCGTTCGCGCGGTCCCATTTCGACGCGGCGGTGGCCGAACGGCTCGATTTCAACCATGCCGGGCGCAGGCCGCTGGCCTTCGTCCGCTGGCTCCAGGCGCGGCCTGCGGACGAGCGGCGGGCGTTGTCGTCGCTGGACTGGCCGCTGCGGATCGCGGCGATCGACCAGTTTATCACGCGCGAACTGGGCGGCCCGGCCCTCGACGCCCAGCGCCACGAGCTGATCCGGCTGATCTGCGCTACGCTGATCCACCAGATGGACCGCAGCGAGCCGATGACCCCCGAGGCCTTCGTCGTCCATGCCCTGTCCGTGAACATCCTGGATATGCGGCGCGCCCTGGCCTGGCTCGAGGCGGACCAGGGCCGGGTCAACCTGCTGCCCGACGTGCTCAACCGCCTGGGGGTGCTGAGGGCGGCCTTCACCTTCGCCCCGCCCTTCGACCAGGTGGGCGAGCACGCCTGGCGCGTCGAATAGGGCCTGGCCGGCGGCGGCCGGGCCTCATCCCTCGTGCGCGAACGCCCAGTAGAGGGCCCGGGCGCGGCGGAACACGGGGCCGGCGCCCAGCTCGCGCGCCTCGATGCGGACCATCGGCGAGACCTTGGCGTAGTTGCCCGTCGAGAAGATCTCGTCAGCGTTGAGGAAGTCCTCATAAGCCAATGTTTTCTCGACGACTTCCACCCCGTTCGCGCGGAGCAATCCGATCACCCGCCGCCGCGTGATCCCGTCCAGGAACACCCCGTTCGGCGCGGGGGTGAACACCACCCCGTCCTTGACCATGAAGATGTTGGCGTTGGCCAGCTCGGCCACCGCGCCGAGCATGTCGCGCAGGATGCAGTTGTCGAAGCCGCGCCTCTGCGCCTCGATCAGGCCGCGGGTGTTGTTCGGATAGAGGCAGCTGGCCTTGGCGTCGACCGGCGCGGTCTCGATGGTCGGCCGACGGTAGGGCGAGAGGGTGATGGCGCTCCCCTTGGGCTGCGGCATCGGCGCCTCATAGATCGAAAGGCACCAGCGGGTGGTCTCCGGATCGAACCGCACCCCGCCGCCGATGCCCTGGTCGGCCCAGTACATCGGCCGGATATAGAGCTCGGCGTCCGCGTCGAACCGCTTCAGGCCCTCGCGCGCCAGGCCGATCCATTCCTCAGTGGAAACAACGGGTTTCAGGAGGAAGTTCTCAGCCGATCGGTTGACCCGCGCGCAGTGGGCCTCCAGGTCCGGCGTCACGCCCTCGAAGGCCCGGGCCCCGTCGAACACGGTCGAGCCCAGCCAGGCGGCCTGGGTGCGCGGCCCCATGATGGCGACGTTGCCCTCGTGCCAGTCGCCCTCGAAGAAGGTCCAGGTCCTGGACACGGGGGTGGCGGTCGAGACGACGGCGCTCATGCGGGGATACTCCAGGGACGCTCTCAGCCCCCGCCGGCGTGCAAGCGCTGGGCCATCCTGGGCGCCGGGCCGGCTAGGGCGCGGGCCAGGCCCGCGGGAACAGCGGCCCGCCCATCGGCGCGCCGGGCTCCAGGCCCGGCGAGGGAACGTGGGCGCGCACGTGCGCGATGTCCATGAAGGTCCCCGGCCGCGGGTCGTAGCAGGCGTCGTCGCCGGTGTAGCGCAGGGCGAGCGCGCGGCGGCGCACGTCGGCCGTCCGGTTGCCGGCCGCGCCGTGCACCGTCAGGCCGAGGTGGACCAGCACATCCCCCGGCTCCAGCCGCCAGCTGATGAAGTCGTAGCGCCCGGGCTCGGCGTCGATGTCGGGCAGGGTCTCGTAGGGGCTGGCGGCGAAGGCGCCGGCGTTGGCGTCGTCGAAGGCCTTGGGCCGGAAGGTGCGGCCCCAGAGGTGCGAGCCCTTGATGTAGGTCACCACGCCGTTCTCGGGCGTCGCCGGGTCGAACGGGACCCAGATCGAGACGACCTGCCGGCCGGCCACCGGCCAGTAGGGGATGTCCTGGTGCCAGGGCGTCGGCTCGACCGACCCCGGCTCCTTCACGAACAGCTGGTCGTAGAACAGGTTGGCCCGCTGCGATCCCATCAGCGCCGCGGCCAGGCGGGGCAGGGGGGATTCGAGCGCGAAGGCGCGGAAGGCCGGGCTGTGCAGCCACAGGAAGAAGTCGGCGTAGAACCGGCCGGCCTTGCGGCCATACTCGGCGGCGGTGGGCGAGGCGCCGGCCAGCTCCGCCTCGATCGCCTCGCGCATGCGCTCGATCCAGCCGGCGGGCACGACGCCGCGGACGACGGCGGCGCCGTCGCGCTGGAGGGCTTCGGCGGCCTCGGCGACGGCGGCGGTCGGGGCGGTGGCGGGTGTGTTCAGGGTGTCCATGGCCCCGAGCCTATCGTCGGTCGCGAGCGGAAATCGTGCGAACTGACGCGCCAACGCCGAGAAATCGGAATGAATCCTCTCAGGAATGGCTCTATGAGAGTTGCTTCGACTTTCTCAAGGAGCCCGTCCCATGGCCAGGCGCGCCGCCGGTGACGACCTCGACCCCGCCGACCGCCGCATCCTGCGCGAGCTGCAGAAGGACGGCCGCATCAGCATCGCCGACCTGGCCGAGCGCGTCGGGCTGACGGCGACGCCCTGCTGGCGGCGGGTGCGGGACATGGAGCAGCGCGGGGTGATCCGCGGCTACGCCTGCCTGGTCGATCCGGCCGCGGCGGGCTTCGAGGTCGAGGCCCTGGTCCAGGTGACGCTGGAAAGGCACGCCGCCCTGGCGATCAACGAGTTCGTCGCCGAGCTGAAGGCGATCCCCAACGTGGTCGAATGCCTGTCCCTGACCGGCCCCTACGACGCCCAGCTGCGGGTGCTGGCGCCCTCGATCGCCGCCTTCGAGCAGCTTCTGATGAACCGGCTGATGAAGATCGCGGGCGTGGCCCACCTGAACTCGGCGATCGTGCTCAACCGGCTGGTCGACCGGGCCGAGCTGCCGGTCTGACGCGCCTCACGCAGGCGGCAGGCGCAGCTCGCCGATGGCCCGGGCGGCGGGGCCCAGGCCGGCCGCGTCCGGCGCGCCGCCGTAGAGGGCGCGGTGCCACAGCACGGTCAGGAAGTCGGCGATCTCCTCGTCGCTGGGCGCGATCTTGCCGACCAGCGTCAGCAGGGCCGGATCGGGATAGACCACCAGCTTGCGGGCCATCTCGTCCATCATCGCGCCGAGCGAATAGGCGGTCAGCAGCGCCACCTCCTCGGACACCGAGCCGGGAAAGCGTCGTACGAACGACTGGGCGATGCGCTCGTACCACTGGCGGTTCACCCGGTGGGCCAGTTCGCGGAAGCCCGGCTCCTCGTCGCCCAGCTGGGTGATGCAGCGCGAGAGGCCGGCGTTGGCCCTGATCCCCTGCAGCCAGCGCAGGTTGGCGGCGCGAATCGATTCGAACGGGGTGCGCGCGCCCTCGCGCATGGCCAGCATGCCCATGCCCTGCTCGAGGTACTCCGACAGCACCTGCAGGGTGATGTCCGACTTGTTGGTGAAGTAGAGGTAGAAGGTCGCCAGGGCCACGCCGGCGGCCTCGCAGATGTCCGACACCCGCATGGCGTGATAGCCGACGTCGTCCAGCACCTGGATGGCGCCCAGCTTCAGCGCGTCCTTGGTGCGCGCGCCCTTGGTACGCTTCGGCGCATTGGCGATCTGGTGCTCCAGATAGTCGGCGTAGCGCAGGAAGCGCGAGGCGTCGCCCGCCTCGGCGGCGACAGGCGCGGTTTCAACGGGTTCGCGTTTGGCCATGGCGGGCCCAAGTCCTGTTTGACAAGAACTGATGCTGATGTCAGTTTTATATAGTGAGTTCGATTTCAGGAGAAGATCATGGCTGAAGGTTCCGCGCCAGCCGGCGTGGCGGAGGGGTTCGTTCCGGGGCAGGACATCGGTGTGTCCGCCTGGGTGACCATCGACCAGGCGCTGATCTCCAAGTTCGGCGAGGCGACCCTCGACGCCGACCCGATGCACGTCGATCCCGAGTGGGCCAAGACCAAGGGGCCGTTCGGCCACACGGTCGCGTTCGGCTTCCTGACCATGTCGCTCCTGACCAACCTGCTGCACGACGCCTCGCGCACCACCTGGGCGGTGAATCCGGGGCAGGAGGGCTACTACCTGAACTACGGCTTCGACCGGATGCGCCTGATCGCGCCGGTGCCGGTGGGCTCGCGCGTGCGCGGCCGGTTCAAGACGCTGGACCGCACGGTGGACGAAAAAGGGCGCCACCTGGTCAAGATCGGCGTCGAGATCGAGATCGAAGGACACGACCGGCCCGCGCTGGTAGGGGAATGGCTCACCATCTGGGTTCCGCCGGGCGAGGCCTGAATCCGAACGGGGGGCGGTCCATGCGTCTGAGTAACCCGCGCCTGGCGGCCTATGCCCTTGGCGCTTTCGGCACCGGCGTGTTCTCGACCGTGCCGACGGTGCTTTTGCTCTACTTCTGCACCGAGACGCTGAAGATGCCGCCGGCCCTGGCCGGGTTGGCCGTCTTCCTGCCCAAGGTCTGGGCCCTGGTGTGGGACCCGACGGTGGGGGTCTGGTCGGACCGCACGCGCACGCCGATCGGCCGGCGCCGGCCCTTCCTGCTGGTGGGGGCGGTGCTGGTTTCGTCGGCCTTCCTGGCCCTGTTCGCCTGGCCCTATGCGACCGGCAAGGGCGCCTTCACGGCGGTCGCCCTGATCTATTTCGCCCTGGCCAACGCCTATTCGCTGTTCGCCGTGCCCTTCGTCTCGGTCCCGGCCGAGATCAGCCCGGATCCGGCCGAGCGCGAGCGGGTGACCGCCTGGCGGATCGGCTTCGCCATGGTCGGCGTGCTGATCGGCGCGGGCCTGGCGCCGGTGCTGGTCCAGGCCGGCGGCGGCGGGCGCAAGGGCTATCTGTTCATGGCCATGATCGTCGCGGCGATCTGCGGCGCCGGCATGCTCTCGGCCTTCTTCGCCACGCCGTCGAGGACGGGCGTCGAGGAAACCCGGACCGCCAGCCTGCGCGAGGCCCTGCCGGCGCTGTTCGGCAACGCCCCGTTCCTCAAGCTGATCGCCGCCTATGTGCTCCAGCTCACCGGCATCGGCCTGGTCTCGGCCATCGCGCCCTACTGGATCGTCGACGTCGCCGGGCGCAGCGAAGGGCAGGTGGGGCTGGCGCTGGGCTTCCTGCTGCTGGTGACCATCGCCTCGACGCCGCTCTGGGCGCTCTTGATGCGCAGGATCGGCGCGCGCACGACCATCGCCGCCTCGGCGCTGCTCTATGGCCTGGCCACGCTGCTGTTCCTGCTCCTGCCACCGCACCCGCCGACGGTGATGACCTATGCGGTCTACGCCCTGATCGGCATCCCGTTCGCCGGCATCCAGGTCGGTCCGTTCGCGCTCGCCGCGCACCTGATCCACGAGGCCTCGGCCACCAGCGGCGCGCGGCGCGAGGGCCTTTACACCGGCCTTTGGACCGCGGGCGAGAAGCTGGGCCTGGCGCTCGGTCCCGGCGTGGCCGGCTTCGGCCTGACCCTGGTGGGCTTCAGGTCCGGCGCGGCGGCGCAGGCGCCGCAGACCCTGCATGGGGTCAACCTCCTGATGGCGGCCGGCCCGACCGTCTTCCTCTGGCTCAGCCTGTTCCTGCTGACGGGCCGCAGGACGCCGACCCCGGTCCCCGCATGAACGCCCCCGGCGCCCTTCACGAGAACGTCCGCGACATCGTCCGTCGTGTCGCCCTGGCGCGGCCGGACGCCGAGGCCTGCGTGCTCGGCGACCAGCGCTGGTCCTACGCCGAGCTCGACCGGCGGATCGACGCCCTCGCCCGGGCGCTGGTCGCCGCCGGCGTCGGCCACGGCGACCGGGTCGCGACCCTCTCGACGCCGCATCCGGACTTCCTGGTCGCCTTCCTGGCCGCCGGCCAGATCGGCGCGATCTGGGTCGGCCTGAACCCGCGCTATCGCCCCGCCGAGCTCGGCTACGTGCTCGGCGACGCCGAGCCCAAGGTGCTGCTGGTCCGCACCCGGATCGAGGCGCGCGACTATCGCGGGGACTTCGCGGCCCTGGCGGCGGACTGCCCAAGCCTCGTGGCGAGCGTCGTTTTGAACGGCGACCCGCTATTCGACGGCGCCCTGGCCTACGACGCCTTCATCGCCGGCGGGGCGGGGGTCGACGACGCGGCGCTCGCCGCGGCCCAGGCGAAGGCCGGCGGGCGCCAGGCCTGCATGATCGTCTACACCTCCGGCTCGACCGGCGCGCCCAAGGGCGCGCTCTTGCACCACCAGGGGGTCTGCGACTTCTGCCGGGCCCAGGACCGGCTCTGGCCGGTCTCGCCGCAGCGGGTGCTCAACTACTTTCCGATCAACCACATCGGCAGCGTGATCGACATCACCCTGCCGACGCTGGAGGCCGGCGGGGCGGTGGTCTTTCTCGAGCAGTTCGATCCGGCGATCGCCATGCGCCTGACCGCCGACGAGGGCCTGACCCTGTGGGGCAGCGTGCCGAGCGTGCTGCAGATGCAGCTCGGCCTGCCGGACTTCGCCGACTACGACCTGTCCGCCGTCCAGCTGATCCTGTGGGAGGGCGCCGCGGTCCCGGCCGAGATGCTGGACCGGCTGCTGGCGCTCGGCCCGCCGCTCGCCACCAACTACGGCATGACCGAGACCACCAGCGCCATGATCGCCGTGGCCCCGACCCGCGACCGGGACATCCTGGCCAACACCGTCGGCCTGCCGTTCGACGGGGTCGAGATCCGCCTGGCCAAGGCCGACGGGACCGACGCGGCGGACGGCGAGGAGGGCGAGGTCTGGGCCCGCTCCGGCTACAACATGCTGGGCTACTGGCGCCGGCCAGAGGCGACGGCCGAGGCCATCACCCCGGACGGCTGGCTGCGCACGGGCGACACCGCCATCCGCCGCGCCGACGGCCGCTACCGCATCGTCGGGCGGATCAAGGAGATGTACAAATCCGGCGGCTACAACGTCTATCCGCGCGAGGTGGAGGACGTGCTGGAGGCCCATCCCGCCGTCTCCCTGGCCGCGGTGGTGCCGATCAAGGACCCGCTCTGGGCCGAGGTCGGCGTCGCCTACGTCATCGCCGCGTCGGACGCGACGGTGGAGTCGCTGGAGGCCCACTGCCGCGAGCGGCTGGCCAACTACAAGATACCCAAGCGCTTCGTCCTCAGGCGCGAGCTGCCCCTCCTGCCGATCGGCAAGGTGGACAAGATCGCGCTGAAGACGCTGGCGCGGGAGACGTTCGAGGCGGGGTAGGGGGCGTCGCCGCCGCCCTAGAAGTCCACCACCGCGCCCGCGTCCTCCGCCTCGGCCGCCTCATAGGCGGCGAAAGCGGCGGTGAGGTCCTCCGAGACCATGCCGAGCGACTTGAAGAGAGTGATGTCCTGCGCGCTCCGCCGGCCCTCGACCCTGCCCAGGATCACCTCGCCGACCTCGCCGACCAGGAACTGCTCGGCCGTGTGGCCCGCGGCGATGGCCCGGCGGATGTCGCCGCCCAGCGCGAGGGCGCTGTCCTTGAAGTCGGCGTAGACGCGCGCGCCGGTGATGGTCTCGACGTCGACCTCGGCGGTGGTCGGGACCGACGAGCCGACCACGTTCAGGTGCAGGCCCGCCCGCAGCCAGCCGCCGCGGAAATAGGGTTCCGGCGCGGCGGTGGTCGTGCAGATCACCTCGCACTCGGCGGGCAGGGCGGCCGGATCGCTCCGCGTCTCGATCCGAAGGCCGGTGTGCGCGGCCTGCTCGCGCGCGAAGGCCTCGGCCCGGGCCGGGTGGCGGCCCCAGACCAGCACCCGTTCGATCGGCCGCACCCGGCGCACCGCCTCGATGTGGGTCTCGGCCTGCTCGCCATAGCCGAAGACGCCGAGCGTGCGGGCGTCCGGGTTGGCCAGGACGTCGGTCGCCACCGCGCTGGCCGCGCCGGTGCGGATCGCCGTCACCTCGCGCCCGTCGACCACCGCCAAGAGCGCGCCGTTCTGCGGATCGAACAGCAGGATCGCCCCCTGGTGCGTGCCCACCCCCGTGCCGAAGTTGCCGGGGAAGACGCTCAGCACCTTGATCCCCAGCCGCGCCGGTTCGGCGATGGCGCCGGGCATCATGCCCAGGATGCCGCGCCCGCCCGGGACGTCCATCTTGGAGCGAATCGGCTGGGTCGCCTCGCCGGCCGACGTCAGGGTCATGGCGTCCCGCGCGGCGGCGATGCAGCGGTCCATCGGCAGCAGGCGGCGGACGTCGGCCGCGCTCAGTATCCTCAGTTTCATCCCTTGCTCCTCAACGCCTTGCGGGTCTGCCGCGCTCAGTAAGCGACGATTCGACGACAGTCGATCTTGGCCATTTATGAAAGTGATGTTATATCCATAAATAGGTAGTGGGGATACCATCATGAACAGCGAAACCTGGGCCCGGCTGGGCCTGTCGACGGCAATGACTCTGGTCCTGGGCGCGCCTGCGCTCGCGGCCGCACCGAGTCAGGGGGCGGGGGCTCCGGCGCAGATCGAGGAGGTGGTGGTCACCGCCGAGCGGCGCGAGACCAAGCTTCAGGACACGCCCATCTCGATCACCGCCCTGACCAGCAGCATGGTCAGCGACGCCGGCATCAAGCGGGTCGAGGACTTCGCCAACATGCTGCCGAACGTCTACATCGACGACCGCAACCTGCGCGGCCAGAACATCGCCATCCGCGGCATCAGCGCCGACCTGAACAACCCGGGCCTGGACCAGGGCGTGGGCATCTTCATCGACGGGGTCTACCTGGGCCGGGCGACCTCGGGGAACAGCAACCTGTTCGGCCTGGAGCGCGTCGAGGTGCTGCGCGGGCCGCAAGGCACCCTCTACGGCAAGAACACCATCGCCGGCGCGATCAACTACATCACCCGCAAGCCGGGCGACGTCGTCGAGGCGGAGGGTGACATCAGCTACGGCAACTACTCCGCCGTCACGGGCGATGCGATGGTCTCCGGGCCGATCGTGCCCGGCAGGCTGTTCGCCAGCCTCGGCGGCTCGTTCGACGAGCGCGCCGGCCTGATCAAGAACCTGCTCACCGGGACCAAGCTGGACAACCGCAACGGCCAGTCGGGGCGCTTCCAGCTGCTCGCCAAGCCGACCGACGACCTGGAGCTGATCCTGCGCGCCGACGTCTCGCGCGACCGCACCCATTCCGGGGCCAGCGAGGTGGTGACCAACGGCGCCTTGCCCGCCACGGTGCCGCACCAGCCGGCCCCGACCACCCGCACGGTCGCGCAGAACCGCGACCCGGTGCAGGACCGGGACGCCGGGGGCGTTTCGGCCGAGATCAACTGGGCGACCTCGGCGGGGACCCTGACCTCGCTGACCGCTTACCGGCTCTCGGACTGGCATAACCTCGCGGACAACGACTTCACGGCGGCCGACTTCCTGGCCTCGGGCATCAAGGAGGACCAGACCCAGGTCTCGCAGGAGGTCCGTTTCGCCTCCAAGACCGGCGGCCCGTTCGACTACATCGTCGGCGCCTACTACTTCCACCAGGACCTGAACACCGATTCCACGGCCATCGCCGGCGCCGATCTCGGCGTCTATCCCAGCGCGGTGAACGCCGACATCTACGCCCTGTTGCATACCGACAGCTATGCGGCCTTCGCCCACGGCGAATACCACGTCAACGACCAGTGGAGCCTGGTCGGCGGCCTGCGCTACACCCGCGAGGACAAGAAGGTCACCCAGAGCCAGGTGGGCGATCCCTACGGCCTGCTCCTGACCACCCAGCCGTCGCGGACGTTGTCGCGTTCGGAAGGCGCGGTCTCGCCGACGATCAGCGTGAACTACAAGCCGACCGCCGATCTGCTCTATTACGCGACCTTCTCGCAGGGCTACAAATCGGGCGGCTTCAACGTCTTTTCGATCGTCACGCCCTACGTCTCGCCGGCCAGCAACGCCGAATACGCGCCTGAGCACGTCAACAACTATGAGGTCGGGTTCAAGTCCGAGTTCCTGGAGCACCGGGTGCGGCTGGACGCCTCGGCCTACTACATGGACTATCGCAACCTGCAGGCGAACGAGCTGGTGCTGGTCGGCGGCCTGCCTCAGTTCCAGACCTCCAACGCCGCCAAGGCGCGCAGCGAGGGCGTCGAGGTCCAGCTCGACGTGCGTCCCACCCGCGAGGTGACGCTCAGCGCCACCTACGGCTACGACGAGGCGACCTTCGTCTCCTACAAGGGCGCGACCAGCACCGGCGCCGACTACACCGGCCACACCCTGCCGCGTGCGCCCAAGAACAACGCCAGCGCCTCGGCCCAGTGGGATCATCCGCTGTCCGACAACCTGTCCCTGTTCACGCGGGTCGACGTCTCCTACCGCTCGAAGATCTACTTCGCGTCGGACAACGCTCTGACCCAGGGCGCCCTGACCCTGGTCAACGCCCGCGTCGGGCTGGAGAGCCCGTCGGGTCGCTGGGGCGTCTATCTGTGGGGCCGCAACCTCGGCGACGTGAACTATGCGATCGACAAGGAACACGGCGTGATCATCTCCGGCCAGGTCACCGAGGCGCTCGCCGCCCCGCGCACCTTCGGGGTCGAGATCCGCGCCCGTTACTAGAGCGCGTTAGGCGAAAGTGTGTGCGGTTTCGCCGCTCGAACGTGCTCTAAACGTTTGATTTAGAGCCCTTTTAAACGGGTCAGATGCTTCCATCTGACCCTAAAGGGCTCTAGTCGCTTCCTCCAGCCATCGGGGTCCGCCGTGCGCGTCTTCATCTCGTCCGACATCGAAGGCGTGGCCGGCGTGGTCTCGCGCGAGGAGACCGGGACGGCGGGCTTCGACTGGGGACGCGCGCGCGAGCGGATGACGCGCGAGGTGCTGGCCGCCATGGAGGGGGCGAGGGCGGCCGGGGCCGACGGTTTCGTGGTGGCGGATTCGCACGGCACCGGCCTCAACCTGATCCCCGAGATGATGCCGCCAGACGCCGAACTGGTGCGCGGCTGGCCAAGGCCGCTCCTGATGATGGAGGGGATCGAGCGGGGCGAATTCGCCTGCGCCTTCCTCCTGGGCTATCACGCCGGCGCCGGCTGGGGCGCTGGCGGCCTGGCGCACAGCTTCTCCAGCCGCCTCTTCTCGAGCTTCAGGGTGAACGGGCGCGAGCTGCCCGAGGCCGGTCTCAGCGCCGCCATCGCCGGCCAGTTCGGCGCGCCCACGACCCTGGTCAGCGGCGACGACGCCTGCATCGAGGAAGTCCTGGCGCTGCTGGGCCCCGTCGAGACGGTGACCGCCAAGCGCAGCCTCGGCCTGTTCTCCGCCCAGGTCCGCTCGCCGGCGGCGATCGAGGCCGAGCTCGGCGAAGCGGCCGCACGGGCGGTGAAGCGGGCCGGGGAGATCGCTCCCTGGCGCCTCGATGGGCCGTTGAGCGTCGATCTGGAGCTCAAGGCCGCCGTGATGGCCGAGACCCTGGCCTATCTGCCCCTGTTCGAACGGACGGGCCCCTATTCGATCCGGTTCGAGGCGGCGGACGCCGGCCAGGTCGCCCGCTACCTGCAGTTCTTCATCCAGACCCTGCCGGCCCTGGCCTGAGGCGCCGCGCGTCCCACGCCCGGCGGGCGAAGGACGCGCAGGCCCGGTTCAGCCCTTCGGCGCCGGCTTGGTCGCGCCGATCACCCCCTCGTAGTAGTGCATGTCCATCTGGACCGAGCCGTCGGCCTTGGTCGTGAAGACCATCAGGTGCTCGTCGTCGACCGGGGAGACGAACCGGCCCTCGCCCTGGTAGCGCAGCGGCAGCAGCGCCGCGCCGCTCTTGGCCCCGCCGAAGCTGAGGTTCAGCTGGCCGTCCTTGTAGACGAAGCCGATCGTGTCGAAGCCGAAGCGGAAGTCCCCGACCGCATAGTCGCCCTCGAGCGTCCGACCGAGCTCGGCCGGGACCGGCAGGTCGACCAGCTTGGGCTCGGGTACGCCCAGGTAGATCCGCGCCAGCTTGTGCTCGATGGTCAGCGGCGGGAAGGCGGCGGACTGGTTGTTGGTCAGGATGGCGATCGTCAGGTCGTCGTCCGGATAGTAGGCGTAGTCCGCCGCGAAGCCGTAGATGTCGCCCGAGTGGGTGATCTTGTGGTGGCCGGCGAAGTCGGTCTCGATCAGGCAGCCGAGGGCGTAGGGGTTCGGCTGGTTCGGCAGCGGGTCGTGGCTCAGGATCAGCTTGCGCACCGCGGGGCTGGTCTTGGGCCCGAAGACGCCCTGGCGGTACCTCAAGAGGTCGCCGCTGGTCGAGACGATGGCTCCCGCCGAGAAGGGGACCTCGAAGTCGTACGGATTCGCCGGCTTGAAGCCGTCCTTGGTCAGCTTGTAGCCGCGGGCGCGGTTGGCCGCCCCGTCGTCGTGCGCGTCGAAGCCGCTGTGGCTCATGCCGAACGGCTTGAACACGTGGTCGGTGACGTAGCGGTCGTAGGACTGGCCCGAGGCCTTCTCGATGATCAGGCCCAGCAGGTAGGTGCCGGAATTGGTGTAGCTGAAGCGCGTCCCGCTCGGGAACTGCAGCGGCTTGGTGTCGAAATAGGCGATCACCTGCTGGCGCGTCATGCCGACAGGCTTGTCCATCGGGAAGTCCGGCAGGTCGGTGTAGTTCGGGATGCCCGAGGTGTGGTTCAAAAGGTTGCGCACCTTCACGTCCCGGTCCGGCGCCGGCAGGTCGGTCAGGTAGTCGCCGGCGGTCTTGTCGAGGTCGACCTTGCCCGCGTCGACCAGCTGCATGACCGAAAGGCAGGTGAACGACTTGGTGATCGAGCCGATCGGGAAGCGGATCGCCGGGGTGACCGCCACGTGGCGCTCCAGGTCCGCATAGCCGAAGCCCTTCTGGTAGACGATCTCGCCGTGCTGCTCGATCGCGACGGAGACGCCCGGGAAGGGCGCGGCCTTCATCAGCTTTTCGACGACCGCGTCGGCCTGGGCCGTCTTTGACGCCGCCGGGGCGGCCGCCTCGGCGGCGGAGGCCGCGGGACTGGACCAGGCGGGCAGGGACGAGCCCAGCACAGCGATCATGGCGAGGGCGCTGACGCTTGCGCGGGCCAGCGAGGGACGGCTGTTCATGAGGACGCCTCGTTTTGGGGCTTGGAACCGACAGGGTTCGGGTTGACGGGGAAGGGCGTTGGCGGGCCGGGATCGATCGGCCATCGCGGCCGCCGGACGCGCCTATAGGGAATGTTCGCGAGGTTGATCTGCAGCGCGCCGGCGCAGTCGACCGTGATCATCCGCCGCGAGATCTTGCCGAACTCGGCCTCGTAGTGGCGGCTCGACTTGACCACCACGATGGCCTTGGCGGCGGGGTCGATCCCGAGCCGGGTGAAGAGGTCGACGCCCAGGGCCTGGCCGCGCTGGCTAACCAGCACCACCTCGACGCCCTCGATGCGCACCGCCGCCGCCCGGCCCATGGGCACGGGCACGCCGGCGAAGGTCTGGAAGGCGGCGGGATCGAGCGCCAGCACCTCGGCCTCGCCGTCGACGGGCTGGCCCGACAGCCGGCCGGCCTTGCCGCCGATCCGCATGTCGAGCCGCGCGCCGACGCCGGCCCGGAAGGCCAGATCGACCGCGCCGGGGTCCCACAGCGGGCCGAGGCAGGCCGAGCGCACGCCGCGCGCGATCAGCTGGGCCAGCACCGCGGTCGAATCGCCCGCCGCCCCGCCGCCCGGATTGTCCGGCGATTCCGCCAGCACGGTCGGCGCGTCCTGGGCGGCCAGCGCCTGGTCGATCGCCGCGTCCAGGGTGACCGGCGCGGCCATGCCCTCCGGCGCCAGGGCCGCCGCCTCGACGGCGAGCTGCCTGGCCAGGGCGTCGGCCGCCGCCGCGTCGCCGTCGGTGATCACCAGCGAGCGCGTGCCGCTGCAGTCCGCGTCGCCCCAGGGAAAGCCGTGGACCAGCGAGACCGACAGGGCCGCGCCCTCGCGCTCCAGCCGCTGCATCCGTTCGACGAACGCGCGCACGGGCGGGCGCGAGGTGTGGAAGATGGCCAGCGCCCCGCTGTCCCAGGACCGCATCACCGGGTCGATCTCGCCGCGCGCCGCCGCCTCCAGCAGGTCCATGACCTCGACCGCCCGCTCGCGAAAGTCCGTATGCGGATATTCCTTGAAGGCGATGATCACGTCGGCGGCCGAGACCATCTCGGCCGAGAGGTTGGCGTGGGGGTCGATCAGGACGCCGATCCGCGCCTTGGGGCCGGCGATGGCCCGCGCGCGGACCAGGATGTCGCCCTCGCAGTCGGGATAGCCGTCGGCGGCCATGGCGCCGTGCAGGCCCAGGGCGACGATGTCGACGGGCAGGGCGGCCTGCAGCTCGGCCAGGATCCGGTCGCGCAGCCCCTCATAGGCGGCGCGGGTGACCAGCCCGCTCGGCTCGGCGTAGGTGCAGGTGCCCTCGATCAGGTCGAAGGCGCCGGCGCGGGCGCGGATTCGCGCCTCCTCGCAGACCGCCGCGCCCTCGGAATCACCGTCCGGGCGCTCGCCTGGGCCGTAGAGACCAGCTTCCTCGAACGCCGAGACGTCGAGCGGAAAGGGCGCGAACGCGTTGGTTTCGTTCCAGAACGCCGCCGTGAAGACCCGCATCTTCCCCTCGACCTGACAAATTTGTAAACCTGATGTCGATATCATAAAATGACGACATCGGTGGCGGCGTGTCAAACACTTCCCTGAAAGCACGGTGTCGGGAAGAGGGACTGAGGGATGACGATCGACTGTGACGTCTGCGTCGTGGGCGCCGGGATCGCCGGGGCCTCGGTCGCGGCCCTGCTGGCGGCGGACCGCAAGGTCGTGCTGGTCGAGCAGGAACCCCACCCCGGCTATCACACCACCGGTCGCTCGGTCGCCATCTTCACCGAAGCCGTGGCCGGCGCTCAGGTGACCCCGCTGACCCTCGCGAGCCGGGCGTTCTTCGAGAGCCCGCCGCAGGATTTCGCCGACCGGCCGCTGATCCGCCGCCGCGCGGTGCTGACCTTCGGCCGCGAGGACCAGCGCGCGACGCTGGAGGCCCAGTTCGCCGCGCTCAGTCCCGATCATGGCCGCCGCTGGCTGGCGGCCGAGGAGATCCGGACGCTCGCGCCGATCCTGCGGCCGGAGCAGGCCGAGGTCGGGCTGCTCGACCCGGGCGGCTTCGACATCGACGTCGATCTCTCGCACCAGGCCTGGCTGCGCGTTCTGCGCCGGGCCGGCGGGGACCTGCTGATCGCCTCGCCCGTGCAGGCGATCGAGCGCGCCGGCGAGCGCTGGCGCGTCCGGGCCGGCGATCGCGACGTCGCCGCCACGGTGATCGTCGACGCGGCCGGCGCCTGGGGCGACGAGGTGGCCAGGCTCGCGGGCGTCGCGCCCCTGGGGCTTGAGCCGCGCCGCCGCACCGTGGCGGTGATGGCCGCCGACGGCTATGCGGTCGATGCCTGGCCGATGTGCGTCGAGGCGGAGCATTCCATCTACTTCAAGCCGGACGCCGGCCGGCTGCTGGTCTCGGCCATGGACCAGACGCCGTCGCCGCCCTGCGACGCCTGGGCCGACGACATGGACGTGGCCGAGGCGCTCGACCGGTTCGAGACCGTGACCAGCCTGCCGATCCGAAAGCCGCTGCGCACCTGGGCGGGCCTGCGCACCTTCGCGCCGGACGGCGAACCCGTCGCGGGCTTCGATCCGGACCAGCCGGGCTTCTTCTGGCTGGTCGGGCAGGGCGGGGCGGGCATCCAGACCAGCCCCGCCCTGGCGCGGTCCGCGGCGAGCCTGGTGCTGGGCCGGCCGCTGCCCGCCGACCTCGTCGGCCACGACGTCTCGGCCCAGGCGCTGAGCCCGGCCCGCCTCAGGTGAGCGCGGGCATTGACATCGGGCGTGGAACGCTGGATCAAATACAAACCTGATATCAGTGTCAGTTTATGGAGCGCGCAGATGGTCCGGGCGGGGAAGGCGATGAAGCAATGGCTGGCGGGCGGGGCGGCGAGCCTCGCGTTGGCCACAGGCGCCGCGGCCCAGCCGGCGGCCGCGCCCGCCGCGGCTCCGGCCCCCGCGGCCCATCCGGCCGGTTGGTCGGACCAGTCCTACTATCTGCCGATGCGCGACGGCGTGCGGCTGGCGGTCGGCCTGTGGTTCCCGGGCGGCAAGCCGCCGACCGGCAAGGCCCCGGTGCTGCTGGTCCAGACCCGCTACGGCCGCGCCGGCATCTACGGCCATAACGAGGACGGCCGCTACGAGGACTTCCGCAAGGCCGGCTACGTCGTGGCCGTGGTGGATACCCGCGGCTCGACCGCCTCGTTCGGCCCCCGCGACGTCGAGATGGGCCCCGACGAGATCCGCGACATGGACGAGCTGATCCGTCACTTCCAGACCCGGCCCTGGTCCAACGGCCAGGTGATAGCCGCCGGCGTCTCCTACATGGCCGACACCGCCGACCTGGCGACGGGCTCGCCGTCGCACCTGACCGGCTCGATCGTCCGGGAATCGGACTTCGACATCTACCGCGACCTGATGGACCCCGGCGGGGTGGCCAACGACTACATGATGGACCTGTGGGGCGACGAGACCCTCAAGCGCGACACCGGCAAGTCGGTCGTGCCGGGCTCGTCGCTGGACTGCGCCGCCCGCGCCGAGGACTGCCCCGGGCTCTGGCCCAGGCTGCAGCCGGTGGACGAGGATACGGACTACGCCCTGGTCCGCCAGGCCTTCGCCGGCCGCAAGCGCTGGACCCCGGCCGACTACAAGGACGCCGACTTCCGCGACGACATCGGCCGCAACGGTTATCGCCTGTTCGATTCCAGCCCCGCCGCCCACCTCGACGGCATCCGGCGCGAGAAGACGCCGACGCTCTATTGGGGCAGCTGGATGGACGCCGGCACGGCCGACGCCGCCATCAGCCGCTACCGTGCGGCGCCCGGCGCGCCGACCCAGGTGATCATCACCGCCAACAACCACGGCGGCGAACAGTCGACCGACCCCTTCTTCCCCGGCGAGAATCCGCCGACGCCGACCTTCGACGAGCAGATCGGCAAGATGCTGGACTTCTCCGCCCAGGTGCGCGCGGGCCAGCCGGTCGGCCGGTTGATCCACTACTATGTGCTGGGGGCCAAGACCTTCCGCGACACCTCGTCCTGGCCGCCGGCCGGGGTCGAGATGCGCCGCTATGGGTTGGGCGGCGACCATGCGCTCAACGCCGGAACGGCGGCGGCGAGCGGCTCGGACCGCTATCAGGTCGACTTCACCGCCACCACCGGCCAGACGACGCGCTGGAGCACCCAGATCGGCACGCCCGCGGCCTATCCCGACCGACGCGAGGCCGACGCCAAGCTGCTGGTCTATACGAGCGCGCCGTTCGACAAGGACATGGAGCTGGTCGGCCAGCCGGACGTCGACCTCTACATGACCGCCGAGACCAAGGACCCTGCGGTCTTCGTCTACCTCGAGGACGTCGCCCCGGACGGGCGGGTGACCTATCTGGACGAGGGCCAGCTGCGCGCCATCGACCGCAAGATCGCCGATCCCAAGGCCTTGCCCTATCCGCTGGATCCGCCGCAGCACAGCTTCAACCGCGCCGACGCCCTGCCGGTCACGCCCGGCAAGCCGTTCGAGGTCAGGATCGCCCTGTTCCCGGTCGCCGCCCTGATCAAACAGGGGCACCGGGTCCGCATCGCCATCGCGGGGGCGGACGCCGACACCTTCCGGCGCTATTCGGAAGGCAAGCCCGACGTCTTCACCGTCTATCACGCGGCCGGCCAGGCCAGCGCTGTCCACCTGCCGCTCAGACCCTGGAAGTAGAATGAAACTCGCCGACGCGCCGACCCCCGCCCTCGTTCTCGATCGTGGCCGGCTGGCCGCCAACTGCGAGCGGATGCTGGGGCGGGCGAGGGCGCTGGGCGTGGGGCTTCGGCCGCACATGAAGACCCTGAAGTCGGTCGACGCGGCGCGCATGGCCATCGATCCGGCGCACGGCGGCATCGCCGTCTCGACGCTGAGGGAAGGCGAGTATTTCGCCGCGGCGGGCCTCAGCGACATCCAGTGCGCCCTCTGCCTGGCGCCGGACAAGCTCGGCCGGGCGGCGGCGCTGCTGGCGCGCGCGCCCCGGTTCAGCTTCTTCCTCGACAGCCTGGACATGGCCCGCGCGGTCGTCGCCCACGCCCGCGAGACCGCCGCGCCGCTGCGGGCCTGGATCGAGATCGACAGCGGCGAGCACCGCACGGGCCTGACGCCCGACGATCCGGTCCTGGTCGAGGTCGCCCGCGTCCTGGCCGATCCGGCGGTGGTGTTCGAGGGCGTCGCGACCCACGCCGGCCAGTCCTATGGCGCGACCTCGATCGAACAGATCCGGGCCGTCGCCGAGACCGAACGGCGGGCGGTGGGCGAGGCGGCCGAGCGCATCCGCGCGGCGGGGATCGCGGTGCGCGGCGTCAGCGCCGGCTCCAGCCCCACCGCCGCCCACGCCGCCTCGGCCCAGGGCCTGACCGAGCTTCGGGCCGGGGTCTACATGGCCGGCGACCTCTATCAGGCCGCCCTGGGCGCCCAGGGGATGGACGACCTGGCCGTCAGTGTGCTGGCCAGCGTGATCAGCGCCAGTCCCGCGCGCGGCCCGGAGCGCGGCCCGGAGCGCGGCCACGTGGTGATCGACGCCGGCGGCATCGCCCTGTCCAAGGACCGCAGCACCGCCCGTCTGCCGGAACTGGACGCCGGCTACGGCCGGGTCATGGACATCGCGGGCGAAGCCAGCCTGGGCGACCTCGTCGTCGAGGGGGTGCACCAGGAGCACGGCGAGATCGGCGGGCCGGGGCCCCTGCCGTTCGAGCGGCTCGCCGTCGGCGCCAAGGTCAGGGTCCTGCCCAACCACGTCTGCATGACCGCCGCGGCCTACGACGACTATCTGGTGGTCGACGGTGGCGAGGAAATCATCGCCCGCTGGCCCCGTCAGAACGGTTGGTGAGCATTCGCCGCCGTCGGCCCGAAAGCCGTAATCAGCGCATTGACAGCCCTATAATATGATGTTGACATCAGTTTCATAAAACGGTCGCTAAACCAGACGGGGGTTGGGTCATGAAGCGTCATATCAGCGTCGGACAGCTCAAGGCCGGCGTCGCCGCCGCGGCGCTGCTCGCGGCCGCGGGGCCGGGGATAGCCGGAGCCGCCGACGCGCCGCCGAGCGCCTCGAACGGGGCCGCCGGGACGGTCGAAGAGGTGGTCGTGACCGCCCAGAAGCGGGCCGAGGCGGTCCAGACCGTGCCCATGGCCATTACCGCCTTCACCTCCAGGACCCTGGTCACCAGCGGGGTGACGACTTTCCAGGACTATGCGGTCCGGGTGCCGAACCTGGCCTTCGCCTATTCCAGCAGCCTCGGCGCCAATGCCCAGGCGATCGCCATCCGCGGCATCTACGGCCAGAACACCACCGGCATGTACCTGGACGACACGCCGCTGCCGATGAGCGTCGACCCGCGCGTCCTGGACCTGAGCCGGATCGAGGTGCTGAAGGGCCCGCAAGGCACCCTCTACGGCGCCCGCTCGATGGGCGGCACGGTGCGGCTGATCACCAACCAGCCCGACGCCGGCGGCGAGGAGGGCTACCTGCACGCGGTCGGCTCCAGCACCGAACACGGCGGGACCAACGGCCAGGTGGACGGGGCGATCAACCTGCCCCTGATCAAGGACCACCTGGCGGTCCGGGTGAACGCCTACGACGACTATGAATCCGGGGTGTTCGACCGCGTGGCCTCGGCGGGCGCGCCGGTGGACTACGGGACCCACAAGGGGATCGGCTCGTCGCACCACGACGGCGGTTCGGTGGCGGCCAGCCTGAGCCTCTTGGACGACAAGCTGGTGATCACCCCGCGCTACATGTTCGAGGACATGCGCGAGGACGGCCACCCCTACGCCGACTACACCGCCGGCAACTTCACCCAACACCGCCTGTTCAACATGGACGAGCCGGGCTCGGAGTCCTGGAAGCTCTACAGCCTGACGGCCAAGTACCAGACGCCCTACGGCGAGATCACCTCGAACACCGCCCAGTTCATCCGCCATTCGTCGGACAGCGAGGACAGTTCGGAGGTGGTGCAGCTGTTCTTCGGCACCCCGGCCATCCCGGTGCGGTTCAATGTGCAGGGCCGCAACAGCAACTTCTCGCAGGAGCTGCGCTTCACCTCCAGCCTGCCCGGGCCGTTCCAGATCACCGCCGGCGCCTTCTACCAGAACAGCGACAGCCTAGTGGTCTTCCCGCCCACGCCGCTCGGCAACCTGGTCAGCGATCTCTACGACGAGCGCCTGGACACCCGGGTGCGCGAGACGGCGGTGTTCGGCGAGGCGACCTACGACCTGACCAGCAAGCTGCGGCTGATCGCCGGCGCGCGGTGGTTCGACAACACCATCGCCTTCAACGGCGAAGAGGGCGGCGTTGCGGTCACCCCCGGCGTGTTCGTGGGCTCCCAGCACCAGACCGGGATCAATCCCAAGTTCGGCCTGCAGTACAAGGTCACCGGCGCGGACATGGTCTACGCCACCGCCGCCAAGGGCTTCCGCATCGGCGGGGTCAACTCCTTCTCCGACACCCTGTGCGCGGCGGACCTGGCCAGCCTCGGCCTGACCGCCGACAAGGCCAAGACCTACGCTTCGGACGAGCTCTGGAACTACGAGGTTGGGGCCAAGACCAGCTGGCTCGATCGCCGCCTGACGGTGGACGCGGCGCTGTTCGACATCGAGTGGTCCAACGTGCAGCAGTCCGTGGCCCTGCCGACCTGCGGCTTCAGCGTCAGCGTCAACGGCGGCCACGCGCGCAGCCGGGGCGGCGAACTGGAGGTCCAGGCGGCGGTGACCTCTTCGCTCAAGCTGTCGATGGGGGCGGGCTATACCGACGCCCAGATCACCGACCCGGGCCCGAACCACATCGTGACAGCCGGCACGCCGATCCAGCAGGTGCCCAAGTGGACCTTCAACGCTGCGGCCGACTACCGGTTCGAGGCGGTGAACGTGCCCGCCTTCATCCACGCCGACTTCGCCTATGTCGACTCCAGCCTCAGCGCCAACAACGACGCCACCAATCCGCGGCTGCGGCCGGCCTATTCGCTGGTCAACGTCCGCACCGGCGTGGACGTGAACCGGGTGGAGCTGACCCTGTTCGTCGACAACGTCTTCGACCAGCACGCCAACTACGCCGACGTGCCGCCCCAGGCGATCGAGCTTCCGGGCCGGCCGCGCATCGCCACCAACCGTCCCCGCACCGTCGGGGTGGACGCGCGGGTGAAGTTCTGAGCGCCGCCAGCGACAGCGGGGCCGGCGAGGGGGCGTCCTGGCCTTCGCCGGCGCGGGCGTGGTGGGTGATCGCCGTCTTCTTCTTCTCGGCCATCCTCTATTACACCGACCGGTTCATCCTGAACCTGCTGGTCGACCCCATCCGGGCCGAGCTGCACATCAACGACACCCAGGTGAGCCTGCTGCAGGGCGTCGCCTTCGCGGTGGTCTACGCCCTGGCTGGCCTGCCGTTCGGCCGCTTCGCCGACGTCTTGCCCAGGCGCGGGGTGATCATGGCCGGGGTGGTCACCTGGAGCGCGGCCACCGTCGCCTGCGGCTTCGCCCACAGCTTCGGCCAGCTGTTCGCCGCCCGGGTCGCGGTGGGCATCGGCGAGGCGGCCCTGGCGCCCGCCGCGGTCTCGATGATCGCCGACTACTTCCCGCCCCAGCGGCGCGGCGCGGCGATCGGGGTGTTCCTGACCGGCATGGCGATCGGCGGCGGCATGGCCATCGTCGCGGGCGGCGGCCTCCTGCAGGCGGCTAACGCCGGCCTGTTCCGGCGCCTGCCGCTGATGGCGGGTCTGGCGCCCTGGCGCGAGGTCTTGGTGCTGCTCGGCCTGCCGGCGGTGGTGATCCTGGCGCTGCTCCTGACCATCCAGGAGCCCGCGCGTCACGGCCGGGCGGCGTCCGGCGCGGCCCTGCCGCTGAAGGACGTCGTGCGCGGCTTCGCCAGCCGCGCGCCGGTGCTGCTGCCGCTGTACCTGGCCGTCGCCCTGGCCTCGGCCGGCGACTTTTCGCTGCAGAACTGGACGCCGGCGCTGCTGTCGCGCCGCTTCCACATGGGTCCGGGCGAGATCGGCTCGACCCTGGGGGCGATCGCCATCGCCGTGGGGGTCGTCGGCTCGATCTTCGGCGGGGTGCTCAGCGACCGCCTCGCGCGGCGCGGCGGCCCGCGCGCGCGGCTGAAGGCCTCGCTCACCGCGGCGCTGATCGGCCTTGGCGGAGCGGGCATCGCCCTGGCCGGCAGCGGCTATCAGGCCATGGGCTTCTTCACCCTCTGGCTGCTCATGGCGAGCTTCAGCGAGACCATCGGCATCACTCTGGTTCAGGAACTGGTGCCCAACGAGATGCGCGGGGTCGGCGCTTCGCTGGTCTCGCTGTTCAACATGCTGATCGGCCTGGGCCTGGGGACCAGCCTGACGGCCGTCTTCACCGACCACGTCTATCGCAATCCGCAAGCGGTCGGCTGGTCGATCACCAGCGTCATGGCCCCGGCCGGGGTGCTGTCGGTGCTGCTGTTCTGGCGCGCCCTGACGGCGCTGAAGCGCCACGGGCCGGCCTGAGGCGGGGAGGCGGGCGCATGGGGGCTCATCGGATCGGCGCGGCCCTCGCGGCCCTGGTGGTCCTGGCCGGCGCCGCGCGGGCGGACGAGGCGCCGGCCGTCGTCCTGCACGCCGCCCGGATGGTCGACGTGCGCACCGGCGCGCTGGTCCGCGACCCGGTGATCGTGGTGCGCGGCGGCCAGATCGCCGCGGTCGGGCCGGGACTGGCCGATCCGCCGGGCGCCAGGCGGATCGACCTCGGCGACGTCACCCTGCTGCCTGGGTTGATCGACGCCCACACCCACCTCTTGTCCGACAAGGCGTCCGAGACCGACGCCGGCGCCCTGGCCGAGGTCGCCGGCATGACCACCGCCCAGCGGGCCCTGATGGGCGCGGCCATGGCGCGGGAGGACCTGGAGGCCGGGATCACCACGGCGCGCGACCTCGGCAACTCGGGCCGGGGCGGGGACGTGGCCCTGCGCGACGCCATCGCCGCCGGCTGGGTGGTCGGGCCGAGGATGGTGGTCTCGACCCGCGCCCTGGCCCCCGTCGGCGGCCAGTTCGGGGCCCTGACCCCGGCGGCCCAGGCGATCGTCGACGACGAATACGCCATCGTCACCGGCCCGGACGAGGCCCGCCGCGCCGTGCGCCAGGCGGTGTTCGACGGCGCCGACCTGATCAAGGTCATCGTCAACCAGGGGCCGCGCACGCTGGACGCCGACGAGATGGCGGCGATCGTCGACGAGGCGCATCGCTCCGGCCGCAAGGTCGCCGCCCACGCCACCACCGACGCGGCGGTCCGCCTCGCCGCCGAGGCCGGGGTCGATTCCGCCGAGCACGCCTTCGGGGCGAGCGACGCGGTGCTGGCCCTGCTGGCCCAGAAGAAGATCGTCCTGGTCCCGACCGACCCGCCGCTGGACGAACTGGTCGCCATCGTCATTCCGCCGGACGCTTCGGCCGAGACCCGCGAGACGCTGCGCAAACATCTCGAAGGCTGGGTGGCGGCCCAGCGGGATCGGCTGGCCCGGGCCGCAAAGCTGGGCGTGCCGATCGCGGCCGGCTCGGACGTCGCCTGGCGGGTGGCCGGCCGCAGCCGCGGCGAGTTGGCCGTCGCCATCTTCGTCCACTACGCCGACGCCGGCCTGACCCCGGCCCGGATCCTGCGCGCCGCCAGCCTGGACGCCGCCAACCTGCTTGGCGTCGCCGACCGCACCGGAAGCCTGGAGGCCGGCAAGTCCGCCGACGTCATCGCCGTCGAGGGCGATCCCCTGGCGGACATCGGCGCGCTCGCCCGCGTGCGCTTCGTGATGAAGGCGGGGGCGGTGGTTCGCCGGGAGTCCGCCACCGCAAATTGAAATCTGATGTCAGGAACGGATTCCTAATCCGCGCCAATCAGGCTAGGGACGGGGCCTCCGGCGGGCAGAGGCGATGACGCTTTCCTTCATAGACCATCTCGAAACCGCGCTGCGCGAGACGCCGCCCAAGCAGAAGGGCCAGCGGACCCGCGAGCGGCTGAAGATCGCCACCGCCAAGGTGCTGGAGCAGCGCGGCTATCACGCCATGCGGGTGTCGGACATCACGGCCAGCGCCGAGGTCGCCGAAGGCTCGTTCTACATGTACTTCAAGGACAAGACCGACGCCTCGATCACCGTCCTGACCGAGTTCCTGCACTCGTTCCTCAACCTCGAGGTCAAGACCGCCGGCCACCGCTCGGCGTTCGACGCGATCCGCGCCACCAACCGCCGCTGGCTCTCGGTCTGCCGGGCCAACGCCGGGCTGATGCGCTGCATCCTGCAGGTGGGCGACGAGGAGCCGGCCTTCGCCCGCCTCAGCCAGCACGCCAACCGCACCTGGTACGAGCGGGTTGTGCAGGGGCTCAGCCGCCGCCGCGGCGGGGCGGACGCCGAGCCGACCTTCCTGGCGGCCTACCTGCTGGGCGGGATGATGGACGAACTGGTCCGTCGGCTGATCATCTATCCGGACCCGGAGCTGCACCAGCTCGCCGCCGCCATGGACGCCGACGACGACGCCATGGCCGACGCCGCCGCGGTCATCTGGCTCAGGGTCTTCTATCCCGAGGAGCGGCCGCCCGAGGGCCTGCCGACCGCGGCCGCCAGCCTCGCGGCCTGGATCTCGCCGCCCGCCTAGCGGACGGTGCGTTCGGCGATTAATATAAATATGAGATCAGTTTTATAAATATTGACTTCGCCGCCCGGCCGTGGCGCTTTTCGCCCATGGACGCGGAGGGCCGGGCGAAGCGCTCGCCTCGCCCGCGCGCCGGTGGCATGGTTTGCGGAACGAGCGATCCGCGAGACGAGCGGGGCCGACAGTCCCGACGGGGAGAGGACGATGACCAGGGTTGATGTCGAGGGCCGCTCGCGCGGGACGGCGCGCTGATGGCGGTGCGCAGGATCACCGCCGAGGTGGCGGGCGCCGTGTCGGAGGTCGTCGTCGTTCTCGGCCAGGCGGTGGCGGCCGAGGACACGGTGGTCTTCATCGAATGCATGAAGATGCAGCTGCCGGTGGTCTCGCCCTGGGCCGGGACGGTGCGGGCGATCCATGTCGAGCCGGGCGCCCTGGTGGAAGAGGGGCAGGTGATTGTCGACCTCGAAGCCTGAGACCCCAGCCGCCCAACCGGCCCAGCCCGCCGAGCCGCAGGACTGGTCGTCGGAGATCGCCGAGCTGCGCCGTCGCCAGGCCGCCGCGCGCGAGATGGGCGGCGCGGACAAGGTCCGCATCCAGAAGGAGAAGGGCAAGTGGACCGTGCGCGAGCGGGTCGACGCCTTGCTGGACCCCGGCAGCTTCCGCGAGATCGGCAGCATCACCGGCATGGCCGACTATGGCCCCGACGGCGAGCTGGCGGCCTTCACCCCGGCCAACAGCATCTTCGGCCGCGGCCGCATCGACGCCCGGCCGGTGGTGGTGGCCGGCGACGACTTCACCGTGCGCGGCGGCGCCTCGGACGCGGCGATCCACGAAAAGCAGGTCCAGGCCGAGCAGATGGCCAACGAGCTGCGCCTGCCGATCGTACGCCTAATCGACGGCACTGGCGGCGGCGGATCGGTCAAGCAGCTGGAGACCACCGGCCACACCTACATCCCGGCCAATCCGGGCTGGAACTGGGTGACCGCCAATCTGTCGACCGTGCCGGTGGTCTGCCTGGGGCTGGGACCCGTGGCCGGGCTGGGCGCGGCGCGGCTGGTTTCGGGTCACTACACCCTCCTGCTGCGCGAGCAGGGCTTCATGTTCGCCGCGGGGCCGGCGATCGTCTCGGCGCTCGGCCGGCCGGTGACCAAGGAGGACCTGGGCGGGGCCATGGTCCACGCCCGCTCGGGCGCGGTCGACGACATCGCCGAGGACGAGGCGGACGCCTTCGCCAAGGCGCGGCGGTTCCTGTCCTACCTGCCGTCCTCGGTCGACGGCCTGCCGGAGCGGGGCGAGACCACCGATCCCGTCGACCGCTGCGACGACGCGCTGGACGCGATCGTCCCGCACGACCGCCGGCGGGTCTACGACATGCGCAAGATCGTCCGGGCGGTGGTCGATCGCGACTCGTTCTTCGAGCTCGGCCGCTACTGGGGCAAGGCCTCGATCACGGGCCTGGCCCGGCTCGACGGCTGGCCGGTGGCGATCGTGGCGTCCGACCCGATGATCTACGGCGGCGGCTGGACCGCCGACACCGCCGACAAGCTCAACCGCTTCATCGAACTGGCGGAGACCTTCCACCTGCCGGTCGTGCACCTGGTCGACATTCCGGGCGTGGTGATCGGCATCGAGGCGGAGAAGGCCGGCACGATCCGCCACGCCGCCCGCGCCCTGGCCTCGGTCTACCAGGCGAGCGTGCCCTGGTGCTCGGTGATCGTGCGCAAGGCGTTCGGCGTGGCGGGCGCGGGGATGACCAACCACACCCGCTTTCGCTACCGCTACGCCTGGCCGTCGGGCGATTGGGGCTCGCTGCCGATCGAGGGCGGGATCGAGGCGGCCTACAAGGCCCAGCTCGAGGCCTCGGACGATCCGGCGGCCCTGCGCGCCGAGATCGAGGGGCGGCTGAACGCGGTGCGCTCGCCGTTCCGCACCGCCGAGAAGTTCGGGGTGGAGGAGATCATCGCCCCGCGCGAGACCCGGCCCCTCCTGTGCGAATTCGCCAACCTCGCCGCGCCGCTGCGCCGGCCGGGGCCCACGGGGTTCGGCTTCCGGCCTTAGAGCCCGTTAGGCGAAAGTGTAGGTGGTTTCACCACTCGAACGTGCTCTAAATGTTTGATTTATAGCCCTTTTAAGCGGGTCAGATGATTCCATCTGACCCTAAAGGGCTCTAGGTCGCCAGTTCGGCCGCGGCCAGCTCGGCGATGGCCAGGCCCGTCGCGGCGTCCTGGTCGTGGCCGCTCCCGAGGCTCCAGGCCGCGCCGAGGCCGGCGTAGGCCTGGACCCAGCGCAGCAGCCGCCCGCGCTCCAGGCCGGCCCGCTCGGCCACGACCTTGGCCTGACGGCGCATCCGGCCGGGCGACAGGGCGGTCGCCGCGTCCGGATTACGAAACAGGTTGGCGTATTCGAAGCCGCGCTCGCCGATCAGGCCCTTGGGGTCGATGGCCAGCCAGCCGCGGGGCCCGCCGTCCAGCACGTTGCCGTGGTGGAGATCGCCATGCAGGACCACGGTCTCGCGCGGCTCGGCCAGCAGGGCCCGGGCGGCTTCCGCGGCCTTGGCGAAGGTCGCCCCGTGCTGGCGCGCCGCCGGCTCCAGGGCGCGGAACCAGACGTCCAGCGGGACCAGGCTCGCCGGCGGCGGCCGGCCGCGCGGGGCGTGCAGGTCGGCGGCGACGTCACACAGGATGGCTGTGGCCGCGTCGTCCTGGCCACCCCGCGCCATGGCCGCGAGGTCGCCCGGGCCGTCCAGCCGCTCGAGCAGCAGGGCCTCGCCCTCGCAGGCCAGGACGCGCGCCGCGCCCCGGCCGGCCCACCAGACCATCAGCGCCGCGCCGCGTCGCTCCTCCACGCGGGCGGCGAGCTTGAGCATGGCCGGCGCGCCGTCCTGGCGCACGGGCATCAGCCGGCTCTTGAAGCGGGTGGTGAAGGCCGCGCCGTCCGGAGCCAGGCGCCAGCGGGCCAGCCAGGGGGCGAACGGCGATCGGGCGGCCACGACGGCCGCTATGGGCCCGTCAGGCGCACGGAATCGAGGAACTGGACGACCTCGGAGTCCTGCGGACCCAGCGGCGACTGGGCCGCGAGCTGGTAGAGCTTCTTGCCGGCGACGAAGACCCGCACCCGCTGGGTGGTCTTGTCGGGCAGTTCGATCATCGCCTCGCGACCGACCACCTTGCCGATCGCGACATAGGTCACCGTCCCGACCTTGCCGCCCTGGCTCTCAGCCATGGCCTGGGGAACCTGGCTCAGCAGCTGGTCGTCGCTCTTGGTCGAGGTCGAGGCGTCGGTGGCCGCGACGACGAGGCGGCGGCCGCCCTGGACCGCCTCGACCACGATGTTGTGCGGCGTCGCGCCGTCGGCCGACGCGGGCGTCTCGGTCACCTTGGGCGGGACGCGGAACGAGGCCGCAAAGCCCCACGCCGGGTAGGGATATTCCTTCCACGGCGGCAGGGAGCAGGCCGACACAGCCAGGACCGCGATCAGGGCCGAGGCGGACAGGATGACGCGCATGGGACCCCCTTGCGATGCGGGGAAAGTCTAGGCCCTGCGGGACGTGCGCGCCAGGGCCTCAGGCCGGCCGGTGGCGGCGCCAGTCGCTGGGGGTGTGGCCGGTCCAGGCCTTGAAGGCGCGGGTGAAGGCGCGGGGGTCGGAAAAGCCCAGCTCCTCGCCGCCCTGGGCGATGTGCGGGGTCTGCATCAGGCGCGCGCTGGCGTAGGCGGCCATGGCCTCGGCCCGCAGGCCGCGGAAGTCCGCGCCTTCCTCGGTCAGGCGCCGGCGCAGGGTGGCGACCGACAGGCCCAGCCGCGCGACCATGGTGCTGGGGCCCGACACCCGCGTGGTCGACGATCCCTACGCCGAGGTGCGGCGGTTCTGGCTGACCATGCCCGAGGCGCTGAGCGTCCTGGGCTAGAGCAGCCGCAGGGTCATGATCTGGAAGGGCCGCAGGTCCAGGTCGAGGCCATGGGCCGCCTGCGGCAGCGCCTCCAGCCGGTCCTCCAGGCCGTTGCTGAGCCAGGCGCTGCGCACCGGAACGCCGAAGCGCAGCCGCGCGCGGGCGTGGCCGCCGCCGCTCTCGTAGAGTCGTACGACCCAGCCGTCGCCGTCCTCGGCCGGCTTGATGGTGTCGATCACGACCGACGGCGCATCGACGCTCGCCAGGGGCGTTTCCAGCACCGGGCCCACCGCGCCGCCGGCCCACAGCACCGGCCGATTGAACCGCATCGCCTCGGCGACCACGCCCGCCTCGCGCCAGTCGCCGGCGTGCGGATAGAGGGCGTAGGCGAAGCGGTGCTCGCCGATGTCCGCGCGCGGGTCCGGCGACTGGGTCCCGCGCACCAGGCTCAGCGCCATCCGCTGGCCGAAGGTGGAGAAGCCGTATCGGGCGTCGGACAGCAGGGCGACGCCGAAGCCGGGCTCGGACAGGTCCGCCCAGCGGTGTCCCGGCACCTCGAACTGGGCGAGGTCGGCGTCGGTGTTGGCGTGGGTCGGCCGCTCGACGGCGCCGAACATCGTCTCGTAGGTCGCCGAGCGCGCGCGGCTGGCCAGCGGGAAGACCGCCTTGACCAGGGTCCGCCGGTCCCGCCAGTCGATGACGGTGTCGAACGCCAGATGGCCCGAGCCGGCGTCCAGGCGGACGGTCTGGACCATGCGGCTGGCCTTGCCGAGCTTGCGCTCGAACCGCACCTCGGCGCGCAGCGGCCCGCGCGAGACGATGGCGCAGTCGTGCGCGGCCTGCGCCTCCCGGGCGGTCTCCAGGGCGAAGGGATCGATGTCCCAGGCCTCGAACTGGATCGGCCGGTCCTCGAACAGGACGATGCGGTTGGCCTCGCCCGACAGGGCCTCGCGCCCGCTGGCCTTGTGCGTCAGGCGGGCGACGCCGCCGGTCGGCGTCAGGACGGCGCTGATCTGGCCGTTCTCCAGCCGGATGCGGCCGTCCGCCTCTTCGGTGACGCGCAAGCGGTCGCCCGTCTGGGAAACCTCGCCGGCCGAGAACGGGCCGCAGCGAATGAAACAGGGCGCGCCATCGGGGCCCGTGGTCACCTCGGCCCGCTCGAAGCCGGTCGGATTGACCGGCCGGGCGTCGCCTCCGGCGCGCGTCAGCCGGGCGAGGAGGTCGTCCGCGGCCTGCGCCGCCTGGTCGGCCAGGGCCGCCAGCTCGGGCAGGCTGCGCTGGTAGACCTCGTGGATGCTGCTGCCGGGCAGGATGTCGTGGAACTGGTTGGTCAGCAGCACCCGCCACAGCGCCTCGATCATGTCCCGCGACGGCGCCGACACGCCCGCGAGGCCGCAGGCGGCGGCCAGGTAGTCCAGGGTCTGCAGCCGTCCTTCGCACAGCCGGTTCAGCCGCTTGACCTCGGCCTGGCTGGTGTACGTGCCGCGGTGGTACTCGAAATAGAGCTCGCCCTCGATCACCGCGAGGTCGTCCGCGGTCGTCTCTAGCCGGTCGAAGAAGGCGTCTGGCGAGCGGGTCTCGCACCGCGGCGCGCCCAGAAGGTCGCGCGTGCGGCGCAGGGTCTCGATCATCCCCGCGTCCGGTCCGCCGCCGCCGTCGCCATGGCCGAACAGATAGAGGGCGTCGGCCGAGCGGTCGGCGTCCTTGTAGTTGGCCGCGTGATAGCGCAGTTCCTCCAGGCTGGCGGTGGCGTTGTAGGTGTCGACCGGCGGGAAGTGGGTCAGAACCTCGCTGCCGTCGATGCCGCGCCATCTGAAGCTGTGGTGCGGCGGGCTGGTGAATTTGTTCCACGACAGCTTCTGGGTCAGGAACCGGGTCATGCCGGCCTGGCGGATGATCTGCGGCAGCTGCCCGGCGTAGCCGAAGACGTCCGGGTTCCAGAACACCGTGGCGCGCGCCCCGAACGTCCGCTCGAAATAGCGCTGGCCGTACAGGAACTGGCGGGTCAGCGACTCGCCCGAGGGCAGGTTGCAGTCCGGCTCGACCCAGCTGCCGCCCACCGGGATCCACTGGCCGGCCTCGGCCTTGGCGCGGATGCGCCGGAAGAGGTCGGGGTCGGTCTCCTCGATCACCGCGTACTGGTAGGCCTGGGAGCAGGCGAACTTGAACTCCGGATAGAGGTCCATCAGGTGGACGGCGGTGGAGAAGCTGCGCTGGCACTTGCGGCGCGTCTCCTCGATCGGCCAGAGCCAGGCGGTGTCGATGTGGGCGTGGCCGATGGCCGAGAGTTCGTGGACCACCGCGCTATTCTTCACCGCCAGCAGGCGCCGGAGGATCGCCTGGCCGGCGGGCCAGGTCGACCGGTCCTCCGGGTCCAGCAGGTTGCAGACCCGGTTCAGGTCGTGCAGCAGCCGTCCGGCCCAGGTGGTGTCCAGCGCCGGGCGGACGAGGTGAGGGGCCACGCCGCCGAACGACCTGGGCGTCTGGGGCGGGGTGCGGTCGGCTTCCAGCTGGCGCAGAGCCTCGACGTCATGGGACAGCGTCCAGGCCTCGGGATCGAAGCGGACGATTTCGCAGGCCGCCAGCCGGTAGGGTTCGGTCAGGCTGTGCGGCTGGTCCCAGTTCTCGGACGCCCCGAAGGAGCGGTTGCAGGCGACCTCGACATGGAAGACCAGGGTCTCGCCGCCGCGCGCGGCGGGGCTGAGCCGCACGAAACCCCGGCCGATGTTCAGGCCCTGGGCCGAACGGCCGTCCAGCCAGAGCAGGGCTTCCGAGCGCGAATCCCACTTCAGTTCGACCACCTGCCCGGCCCAGGCCTCGGGAACGCGGGCGGTGACGCGGAACCACCAGGTCGACCACAGCGGCCCCAGCTCCTCGCCGACCGCCGCCGGCCGCCAGTCCAGCGCCTGGGCCTCGGCGAAGCGGATCCGGTCGGTCGGGCCGGCGACCTCGATGGCTTCGACCGGAACCTGCTCGGCGCGAGCGAGCCGCTCCAGGCGGTGGGCGAAAGCCTCCAGCCGCGCGCGGGTGTAGCCGGGATAGCGGCCTCGTGTGCGGGCGAACCCATCCGTCCGGCCGTCTTGCGCCCCGTCTTGCGCATCTGAATCCACGCCCGCCTCCCGACGCCCGCGCGGCGCCTCCTATGCCGTGGCATCATCCCCGTGCGGGGCCATCATGCAACCGTCCGTCAAACGCGGCTGTCGGCGGGACGGCTGCCCTGCTATGTCCCCGCGGCGGGGTTGGGCCTTCGGGCGGCGTATCGAGGACGAACGAATGGACGAGGATTTCCGCAAGGCGGCGCTGGACTATCACCGGCTGCCGCGGCCCGGAAAACTGTCGGTCGAACCGACCAAGCGGATGGCGACCCAGCGCGACCTGGCGCTGGCCTATTCCCCCGGCGTGGCGGCGGCCTGCGACGCGATCGTGGCCGACCCCGGCGCCGCGCGCGAACTGACGGCGCGGGCGAACCTCGTGGCCGTGATCTCCAACGGCACGGCGGTGCTGGGCCTTGGCAACATCGGCCCCCTGGCGAGCAAGCCGGTAATGGAGGGCAAGGCGGTCCTGTTCAAGAAGTTCGCCGGCATCGACGTCTTCGACCTCGAGGTCGACGCGACCGAGATCGAACGATTCTGCGACGTGGTCGCCGCCCTGGAGCCGACCTTCGGCGGCATCAACCTCGAGGACATCAAGGCCCCCGAGTGCTTCGTCATCGAGCGCAAGCTGCGCGAGCGGATGAAGATCCCCGTCTTCCATGACGACCAGCACGGCACCGCCATCGTCTGCGCCGCGGCCATCCGCAACGGCCTGGTGCTGCAAGGCAAGGACCTGAAGGACGTTAAGCTGGTCACCTCGGGCGCGGGCGCTGCGGCCCTGGCGTGCGTCGACCTGCTGGTCCTGATGGGCCTGCCGGCCGACAACGTCACCCTGACCGACATCAAGGGAGTGGTCTACGCCGGGCGCGACGCGGAGATGGCGCCCAACATGGCCCGCTACGCCCGGGTCACCGACGCGCGGACCCTGCCGGAGGTGCTGGGTGGGGCGGACGTCTTCCTGGGCCTGTCGGCGCCGCGCGTGTTCAAGCCCGAGTGGCTGCCGCTGCTGGCGGACAAGCCCCTGATCCTGGCCCTGGCCAATCCCGACCCGGAGATCGCGCCGGAGGCGGTGCGCCTGGGTCGGCCCGACGCCATCGTCGCCACCGGCCGCTCCGACTACGTCAACCAAGTCAACAACGTCCTCTGCTTCCCCTTCGTCTTCCGCGGGGCCCTGGACGTCGGCGCGACCGAGATCAACGAGCCGATGAAGGTGGCGGCAGCCGAGGCGATCGCCGCGCTCGCCCGCGCCGAGGCCAGCGAGGTGGTGGCGGCGGCCTACGGCGGCGCCGCGCCCGTGTTCGGTCCGGAATACATCATCCCCAAGCCGTTCGATCCGCGGCTGATCCTGCACATCGCCCCGGCCGTGGCCCGCGCGGCCATGGCCTCCGGCGTCGCCGCCCGGCCGATCGCCGACTTCGACGCCTACCAGCGTGAGCTGGAGCGGTTCGTCTACCGCTCGGGCCAGCTGATGCGGCCGGTGTTCGAGAGGGCCCGCAAGAACCTGCGCAAGGTCGCCTACGCCGAGGGCGAGGACCCGCGGGTGCTGCGCGCGGTGCAGACGGTGGTCGACGAACGGATCGCCGAGCCGGTGCTGATCGGCCGCCGTGCGGTGATCGAAGCCAAGACCCGCGAGCTTGGCCTGAGGCTCGACTTCGACCGCCAGGTCCAGATCATCGACCCCGCCGCCGACGCCGAGAGCCTCGCGCCGCTGGTCGCGCACTACCAGCGGCTGGTCGACCGGCGCGGCGCCCCGCCCGACATCGCCGCGCGGCGGGTTCGCACCCGCCCCAGCGTCGTCACCGCCATGCTGCTGCTGGAGGGCCGGGTGGACGCGGCCCTGTGCGGCGGGGTGGGGGACTGGTGGCGGCACATGACCTATGTGCTGCCGATCATCCCGCTGCGGCCGAACGCCAGCCGGGTCTATTCCCTGTCCAGCCTGATCCTGCCCAACGGGGTGCTGTTCTTCTGCGACACCCACGTCAACGTCGACCCGACCGCCGAGCAGGTGGCCGAGATGACCGTGCTGGCGGCCGAGGCGGTCCGGCGCTTCGGCATGACGCCCAAGGCGGCGCTGCTGTCCCACTCCAGCTTCGGGGCCAGCAATTCGCCCAACGCCCGCAAGATGCGCGAGGCGCTGAAGCTGGTGCGGGCCTGCGCGCCCGAGCTGGAGGTGGACGGCGAGATGCATGCCGACGCCGCGCTCAGCGAGGCCCTGCGCGGTCGGATGGTGAGCGAAAGCCCGCTGACCGGCTCGGCGAACCTCTTGATCATGCCCACGCTGGACGCGGCCAACATCGGCCTGACCCTGCTGTCGGCCGCCACCGAGTCCCTGCTGGTCGGCCCGCTGTTGCTGGGCGTCGCCAAGCCGCTGCACGTGCTGGTGCCCAGCGTCACCGCCCGCGGCATCGTCAACATGACCGCCCTGGCGGCGGCGCAGGCCAACCACTCGGCTGGGTAGGGCGCGACAGCCGGACGTGTTGTCGGCTTCGGCGTCCCGTCACGCCCTGACAGCCCTTGGGGGCTCAGCGCGCCTGAAGGCCGCGCTGGCGCATGCGCCAGACCAGGTCCTCGATCCGGTCCTGGCCGAAGAAGGGTTCGCCCTCGAACACGAACAGCGGCACGCCCCAGTGCCCGGCCGTGACCTGGTCGGCCTCGTGCCGGGCGATCTGGGCGTCGAGGCGTTCGGCGTCCGACGCGGCCTTGGCCTCCAGGGCCTGCGGGTCCAGGCCGGCCGCGGCGATGGCGCGGGCGATATGGTCGCCCTCGTTCCAGCCCGGCGTCCGGCCGGACCAGATCAGGCCCCCGACCTCGCTCAGGAATTCCATGCCCCGGCCGGCCTCCACGGCGGCCGCGCCCAGCCGGCTCGCGCGCATGATGTAGGGCTGGTCCTCGGGCACGTCGCCGGTGGCGATGTTCATCACGATCGGGTCGGGCCGGGGCCAGGCGTAGGGGACGCCCAGCCGCTCGCCGATACGGTGGGTGTCGCGCATCAGGTAGGGCGGCCAGAGCGGGTTCACCTGCTTGAAGAAGCCGGGAATGCGCACGGCGATCGGGCGCACGACGCGGATGTCGGCCGCCGCGTCCCAGCGCGCCAGCAGGGCGGCGATCTGCGACGTCGCCAGGTAGGAATAGGGGCTTCGGAACGAGTAGTAGAAGTCGAACCTGAGCGTCGCCATGCCGTCTCCCCCCGGAGCCTGGGGCTCTTCGCCGCGCTGGCGAAGGCCGGAATTTGCGTTCCGCTATATCGGGTCCGGGTGGGGGCGCAAGCCGTCGGCGGCGTCAGGAGGCCTTGACGCCGTCCCAGAACAGCGGGCTGAGGTCGTAGAAGAACCGGTCGAGGTCGGCGGCCGGACCGGGATAATAGAGGCCGTCGTCGCCGCGCGTGACGTGGCCGCTGGCCATCAGCGCCACCAGCTTGCGCCGCACGCTCTCGCGCGGGATTCGGGTGATGTCGGCGAGGCTGAGCGCGTTCAGGCCGCGAGGGCGCGAGACGACCCTTTCGGCGCCCTTGGCCAGCGCCTCTTCCATGGCCCGCGCCCGCGAAAGTTCGGTCAGCATGAACACGAGGTAGATCAGGAACTGGTCCAGGTCGCCGTCGAACGCGCGGCGCAGCTTGATCAGCACGGTCGAGAGATGCCCGCCCCACTTGTAGAAGAAGTGGGAAGCGTCCTGAGCCAGGTATTCGTGAGTCCAGCGCGGACTTGGCGTCTCGCTTGCGCTGTGTTCACGCGCTTCGTGAACGCAAAACACATGCCCTTCCGAAGCAATGTAGGAAAAATCGGGGTCCAGCGGCAGGCGGGGAAACAGAAAATCATCCACCATTAAAGGTTGATTTTGCCTTCGGGGTCTCTCGGCCCGCGATTGATCAGCCTCAGAAGGTTTCATTTTTGCGCCGAAATTCATCGCCGTCGTATCCATCACGCGCATAAGTGGCGATATACGGCCGCTTTCACAACCAAGTAAAGTAAACCAAAACCTAATATGTTGATCAAACTGTGGAGAAGCGGCGTCGCCTGACTAGATGTCGGATTCGGCCCTGGACTGCGCCCCGACGATCGTCCGGGCCAGGTCGAGGAAGGCCCTGCGGACCTGTGCGTCGGATATCTCGGAATAGGCCGCGATCACATCGACGGTGCCCTCGGCGCCGCTGCGCGCAAGCTCGTCGACCGCCTCGCGCCAGCCTTCCGGCCATTCGCCGATCAATTCGGCCACCGCCGCGCCCAAAGCGCCCGCGATTCGCACCACCGTGGAGGCCGGAGCAGGGGAAACGCCCGATTCGTAGTGATCCAAGTCGGCGGCCTCGACGCCGACCATCCGGGCGAGCGCGCTCTGAGTCACCTGCCGGGACTCCCGTAGATCGCGAAGTCTCGCGCCAATCTGTCGGTCGAGTGGGTCCACCTTCACCGTCACATCGCTGGCCCGGCCGATCCGCCGCCACGTTTCGTTGATCGCCACGCAGGGCGCGAAAGGAGCCGCCCCGAACCGGCGGCGTGACCATATTCCCACCCACTTTGGGCTACAACCGAATAATTCAAAGTGGAAAAACGTTCATTGCATCATTAACGGCGCGTACACCTTGTCTTCGAGGGGCAGCGTAGGCTGCTTAACCAGTTCGTTGCTCAACGTAACTGGGACATCGATGAGTGGAACGGTTCGTGAAAACACAATTTAAGCTAGATTTCATGGGGTAACGGCGCGCGGAGCCGTTGGTGAACTGTTCACCTTGTTGGGCGGGCTGCGTGCTTTGCGTGTAGAACCTGTGGGTCGTCGGCTGACCACGGGTGGGCGGAACGGAATTTTGGTCGGTTGCGCCGGCGCCCTGCGAGGGCGCCGATGGTTGTGACGCTATTGCGAACGCCATGCGACATCATCACATCTGGAGTCGCTCGTCTTCCATGGGTAGACGGCGATCGCGCAATGGCCGCGGCCTTGAAATCCTGGCACGAGGCTTGCGGAGACGGGTCCGTAACTTTGAGTAGTTTCCAGATTGAAACATGCATTGGCCGTCGTGCGGACGGACGCTTGTTCGGTTGCGTATCACAGCCGATCAACAAGCGTCACTTTAGGGCGGCGTGCAGCTTTTTGCGAGATTGGTTGTAGCCATGACGACGGAAAGCAATGATGGTAAACGGGCGCCGGGAGAGGTGTCGCAGGTGATGGCGATCGCGGGCCGGCGTAAAGGGGCTGTAATGGAGAGACGGGGGCTGAGATGACCGCCATGACGTTATCATCTGCGCCGAAATCCGACGGCGTTGTGTTCGGGCCTGATCCTATCGACGTCGAGGTCGGCGGTCGCATTCGCACGCGCCGCATCGCGTTGGGCATCAGCCAGACTGCGCTCGCCAAGGCGCTCGGTCTGACGTTCCAGCAGGTGCAAAAGTACGAGAAGGGTGCGAACCGCGTGTCCGCGTCCACCCTCGTCAGGGTTGCGCGCGAACTGGGCGTTTCCGTAGCGTTTCTGGTCGGCGAGGAGAGCGAAGCGCCGGCGGCGCCCGCGGCCTCGGGCCGGCCGGCCGCGTCTGCGGCCGTCAGCGGCGCGTCCAGCGAATCCGGCGCCGCCAGCGCCGCGGCGGCGCTGGGCGGGGGTCTCGGCGGTGTCGGCATCGCGGAGGCGCTCGAGCTGATCGAGGTCTTCGGCCGCATCGGCGATCCGACCGTGCGGCGCGCGATGGTCCAGCTGCTGCAGACCATGGCCAAGACCTCCTAGGCCTCACGGCTCTTATCCTCGACCATCCGTCGCGGCGATCGGGCCGGCTTGCGCGGCCGGTCGTCCGCGCGACTCATGAGCGGCCCCCTGCGGCGCCGGCCAGGCCGTGCGAGGCTGGCGCCGGCGTGCGCGCCGATGCGCGCCCTTTTTTGGGAGCGCCGAGTCCTGCGCCCTTACAGGCGACCACAACCGGTGGATATTGATCGGACTTGAGATGGCGGCCTGTAAATAACTGGAGATTGTCGCCCTTTCCTGGCCGGGAGTCAGATGGGACCTCTCCGCGCCTTGTTTTGGAACAGATTTTAGGCGCCTTGGCGGCCACGGCGACGCCAATTCCAGCGACGTGACCATAGGTTATGTTTAGGTGGCTGCACCCTTGCATCGCGCGTGCATTCCTGCGATCGATAGTTGTCTCGGGTCGGGAGGCTTCATTGTCGAGCGCGGCGACATCCTTTCCTCAAGCGGCGGGCCCGTCCCCGGTCTGGCCGAGGCCGGCGGTGGACGCCGTGTGGCGCGTGATCGATATCGTCGTCGCGGCGGCGGGGCTGGTCTTCGTCGCGCCGCTGCTTCTGAGCCTGATGGCGCTGATCTGGGTGGGCGATGGCGGTTCGCCGATCTTCGCCCAGACCCGGATCGGCATGGGCGGGCGCCGCTTCCGCTGCCTGAAGCTGAGGACCATGTGCGTGGACGCCGAACAGCGCCTGGCGGCCCTGCTCATCCGGGACGCCTGGGCCAGGGCGGAGTGGGTGAGGGACCACAAGTTGCGCGACGATCCGCGGATCACCGCCTTCGGCCATTTCCTGCGCAAATCGAGCCTCGATGAACTGCCCCAGCTCGTCAACGTGCTGAAGGGCGAGATGAGCCTGGTCGGTCCTCGGCCGATCGTTGAGGCCGAGGTGGCGCGGTACGGGCGCTGGTTCGCCCACTACGCCTCGGTGCAGCCTGGGCTGACGGGACTGTGGCAGGTGTCGGGGCGGAACCTGACCACCTATCGCCGGCGTGTCGCGGCCGACGCCCTCTATGCGCGCCGCAAGTGCCTGATGCTCAACCTCAAGATTGTCTTGGCCACGGCGCCCGCGATCCTTTTCGCGCAAGGCTCGTTCTAGCCTGTCCGCCATGGCTCAGCCCCAAGCCGCCCCGCCAGGCCCAGGTCGCGCCCGCCGCGCCGGGTCCGGGGGCGCCCCTAGCGTAGGAGCTCTTTAGATGAAGACCAATTCCGACCCCAGGCTGGTGGCGCTGACCGCCGACATCGTGGCGGCCTATGTCAGCCATAACGAAGCGATGGCCAACGAACTGCCCCTGCTGATCCACACCGTGCACCGCTCGCTGCAGACGGTCGAGCGGCCGGCGCGCGCGCCGGCGCCGGCCGTTCCGATCCGCAACTCGATCGCCGACGACTATCTGATCTGCCTGGAGGACGGGCGGAAGTTCAAGTCGCTGAAGCGCCACCTGCGCACCGAGTACGACATGTCGCCCGAGGACTACCGGGCCAAGTGGGGCCTGGCGAGCACCTATCCCATGGTCGCGCCGGCCTATGCGGCGACCCGCTCGGCCCTGGCCAAGCAGATCGGCCTCGGGCTGACCACTCGCCCGGCCAAGACCCGCGAGCGCAAGGCCTGAGCGACGGGCGGCCGGCGTCAGACCTCGACGACGCCGAGCGAGACGGCCACCGCGATGGTCTCGGCGCGTGAGCGCGTCTTCAGCTTGCGCTTGGCGTTCTCGACGTGCTCGTGGGCGGTCGAGGCGGCGATGCCCAGGGCCTCGGCCATCCGGCGGTCCGAAAGGCCCCGCGCGACCAATTTCAGGCACTCCCGCTCGCGGGCGGTCAGCCCCGCCGGCGCGAGGGCGAACGCATTGGTCGGGGCGAGGGCGCGTGCGTGCGTGTGCAGGCAGATCGAAGCCAGGCACAGGAAGGCGCGCGCCGCGGGGCTGAGGGCTGCGGGCCGCCCGAACAGGCTGACCAGGCCGAAGCGTTGCGGCCCACACGGCAAGGGCGTGACCAGCCCGTCGGTCCAGCCGTGCGCGGCGACGATGTCCAGCGCCTCCTTGCCGGCCCGCGCCAGCCTGCCCTCGCGCCGCAGGTCGCTCCAGGTGAAGGGCTCGCGCCGATGCGGCAGCGCGTCGATCACCGGATCCCGCTCGATCAGGCCGGCGCCGAAATAGAAGTCGCGCCAGCCGTCGGGCCAGTCGATGATGTAGAAGGCGGTGCGGTCGCGGTCCGACAGGTCGACCTCGCCGCAGACGAAGCTGTCGAAGCCGAACGGCGCGATCGCCTTCCGAAACAGGGACGCGCAGGACGCCAGGTCGTTCAGCCGCCGGAGCTGGTTGTTGAACTGAAAGGCGTCAGCTTCGGCAGTTCCCGACATTGCGCACTCGCGGCGGCCCGGCCCCTTTCGGCCTGGGGACAGTGTGGCGTCCCAGGCCAAGCTTGCGCAAGTGCGCGAAAGCTGGGGCCGCGGGTCATATTTCGCGCCGGATCGCCGGACCGGTTCGCCAGGTCCCTACGCGGGGCCGCGGATAACCGGTTGCGGGCTGGCGCTTTTAGCATAACGCCGGCCTTGCGCAGTAGTTTGAAAATAATTCGTGTGCGGATCATGACGTGTGTGCTTTGAGCAACACTGCTAAGCCGTGGTCGCCGGATAACAAAAGCGTCGTCCATCTGTTGCATTAGTGTCATGCGCGGCGATTAAGCGGGGCCCATTCCTGATCCGGGGGATCGGGGCGAGGGCAATAAGGATTCAACAATGCAAAAGAAATCGGCGCTGCTCGGCGGCGCGGCGCTTGGCGTGCTGCTCGCGGTGAGCATGAGCGCCTCCGCCGACGCCAAGACCGCCAAGCACCATCGTCATGCGGCGCCCGCCGCCCCGTCGGCGGTGGATCAGAAGGTCGAGTCCCTGACCGAGGCGGTCAGCGCCCTCGAAAGCCGGCTGAACGAAGAAACCCAGGCCCGCCAAGCCACCCAGGCCCAGGCCCAGGCCGCCCAGGCTGACGCCGCCGCCGCCCGCGCCGACGCCGCCGCCGCCCGCACCCAGCTGTCCGAGCAGATCCAGACCATCCCCGGCGCCGTCCAGGGCGCGGTCACCACCGCGGTCGCGGCCAACAAGCCGAAGACCGACAAGATCTACTACAAGGGCGTCACCGTCACGCTCGGCGGCTTCCTTGAAGCGGCGGGCATCTATCGTTCGAAGAACGAAGAGTCTGACATCAGCTCGAGCTACGCCAAGATCCCCTACGGCAACAACGTCGTCGGCCACACCAGCGAACTGCGCGGCACCGCCCGTCAGAGCCGGGTCTCCTTCCTGGCCCAGGGCGACATCAACAAGACGACGCACGCGGCCTTCTACGGCGAATTCGACTTCCAGGGCGGCGCCCAGACCTCGAACTCGAACGAGAGCAACTCCTACGTTCCGCGGATCCGCAACCTCTACGGCACCGTGGACTGGGACGACTACGGCCTGCACCTGCTGGCCGGCCAGAACTGGTCGCTGGTGACCCTGAACAGCAAGGGCATCACCCCGCGCAACGAAGTCACCCCGCCCCAGATCGACGCCCAGTACATCCCGGGCTTCGCCTGGACGCGCCAGCCGCAGATCCGGATCACCAAGGACTGGAACAAGGAAATCTGGGCCGCGGTCTCGATTGAAAACCCGCAGACCACGATCGGCGGCACCACGGGCTCCGGCCTGTCGTCGCTCGGCATCACCGCGACCACCGCCGCGACCGGCAACACGACCCTGAACGGCTCCCCGCCGAACGGCAGCTCGGCTTCGTCGGGCTTCGACTCGGTGAACAGCATGTCGCTGAACCACCTGCCCGACGTCGTCGGCAAGCTGGCGTTCGAGCCGAACATCGGCGGCGCCCACCCGGTGCACCTGGAAGTCTTCGGCCTCTATCGGTCTTACTATGACCGCGTGACCGTGGCGGCCAACAGCTACGCCACCCTGCACATGGGCCTGACGGCCGGCAGCTCCAACGTCGACACCAACGGCGGCGGCTTCGGCGGCAGCGTCACCGCGACCGTGGTGCCCAAGATCCTGGACCTGCAGGCGTCGGTCATGACCGGCCGCGGCATCGGCCGGTACGGCAGCGGCCAGCTGCCGGACGTGACGCTCCAAGCGAACGGCCACCTGGCGGCGATCCCGGAGACCATGTTCCTGGTCGGCGGCACCCTGCACGCCACCAAGGAGCTGGACATCTATGTGTTCGGCGGCCAGGAGCGCGAGGACAGCAAGCTTTCCTCGGCCAATGGTTCGACCTACGGCTTCGGCGTGCCGGGCAGCGGCACGGCGATCACCTGCAACACCGACGGCGGCAGCTGCACGACCACGACCCGCGAAATCTCCCAGGTCACCGCGGGCTTCTGGGACAAGGCCTACACCGGACCGTTCGGCCAGCTGCGGGTGGGCGTCCAGTACTCGCACACCAACCTGACGGCCTTCTCCACCACGTCCGGCTACACGCCGAAGACCTCGGAAGACATGATCTTCACCAGCTTCCGCTACTATCCGTTCTAAGCCGAACGGCAGTCGAGACGACGGGGGCCGCGCGGCGACGCGCGGCCCTTTTCCGTTGCGCGTCCGGCTCGGGCGGAATAGAGCACGTTAGGCGAAAGTGTAGGTGGTTTCGCCGCTCGAACGTGCTCTAAACGTTTGATTTAGAGCCCCTAAGCAGGTTCGGGACGCGGCTCGGATGGACCCAGGGACAGGCGTGGAGGGTGAGGCCAACCTCGGCGGCCTGCTGCGCGCCGGCCGGTTCGTCGAGGCCGAGGCCGTGTGCCGCCGCATCCTGGCCGGGCGGCCAGGCCACGCCGAAACGCTGAACAACCTCGCCAACATCCTGGAGGAGCTGGACCGCAAGGCCGAGGCCGAGGTGGCCTACCGCCAGGCGATCGAGGCCAGGCCCGACTTCGCCGCGGCCCATTACAACCTGGGTCTCCTGCTGCAGGCCGAGCGGCGGCTGGAGGCGGCCGAGGCCGCCTATCGCGACGCCCTGGCGGTGCGCCCGGACCTGGTCCAGGCCCATAACAACCGCGGTGCGGCCCTGCGCGACCTGCGCCGGCTTGACGAGGCCCTGGCGGCCTTCGAGGCGGCGGTGCGGCTGCGTCCGGACTATGCCGACGCCCAGTTCAACCTCGCCATGTGCCGGCTGGCGATGGGCGACTACGCCCGCGGCTGGGCCCAGTACGAATGGCGCTGGCGCATCCGCCAGGCCTGGGCCGCCAGGCCCGCGCCGCCCCAGCTCCCGTGGCTGGGCCGTGAGCCGGTGGCCGGACAGACCATCCTGCTGCGCGCCGAACAGGGCCTGGGCGACACCCTGCAGTTCTGCCGCTACGCACCCCTGGTGGCGGACCTGGGCGCGCGCGTCGTGCTGGAGGTCCAGCCGGGGCTCGAACGGCTCCTGGCGCGGCTGGCGGGTGTCGGCCAGGTGGTGACCCAGGGCGGCCGCTGGCCGGCCTTCGATCGCCACGCGCCGCTGATGAGCCTGCCGCTGGCCCTCGGTACGGAACTGGAAAGCGTGCCGGCGGCGACGCCCTACCTGAGCGCCGATCCGGAGGCGGCGGCGCAGTGGGGCCGGCGGCTGGCGGGTCCGCCGGGCCTGCGCGTGGGCCTGGTCTGGGCGGGCGCGAGCCGGCCGGACCAGCCGATCGCCGCCGGGGTCGACCGGCGCCGCTCGCTGTCGCTGGACGCCCTGGCGCCGCTGGCCGCTGTCCGCGGCGCGCGCTTCTTCAGCCTGCAAAAGGGGGTTGCCGCCGGCCAACTCGCCGACGCCGCGCGGCGTGGCTGGGACGGGCCGGCCATCGCCGACCACACGGCCGCGCTGAACGATTTCGCCGACACCGCCGCCCTGGTCGCCAACCTGGACCTGGTGATCTCGTGCGACACCTCGGTCGCCCACCTGGCCGGGGCCATGGGCAAGCCGGTGTGGATCCTCAGCCGCTTCGACGGCTGCTGGCGCTGGCTTTCGGGCCGTGACGACAGCCCGTGGTATCCGACCGCGCGCCTATTCCGCCAGGCGGCGCCCGGCGACTGGCCGGAGGTGGTCGCACGGGTGGCGGCCGCCCTGGCCGAGCGCGTCGGCGCGGGGCAGGGCGGCGCCTGAGGGTTAGACCCGCTCGACGATGATTGCCGGGGCCATGCCGCCGGCGGCGCACATGGTGACCAGGCCGCGCTTCAGGTCGCGGCGCTCCAGCTCGTCGATGATGGTGCCGATCAGGATCGAGCCGGTGGCGCCGATCGGGTGGCCCAGCGCCATCGCCCCGCCGTTGACGTTGACCTTCTCGCGGTCGAGCTTCAGGTCGCGGATGAACTTCTCGGCCACGACCGAGAAGGCCTCGTTGATCTCGAACAGGTCGATGTCGTCCAGCGTCAGGCCGGCCTTCTGCAGCACCTTGCGGGCCGCCGGGACCGGCGCGTTCAGCATCAGGGTCGGGCTGTCGCCCATGTTGGCCATGGCCACGACCTTGGCGCGGGCCTTCAGCCCGTGGGCGGCGGCGTAGCTGGGCGAGGCCAGCAACACGGCGGCCGCGCCGTCGACCACGCCCGACGAGTTGCCGGCGTGGTGCACGTACTCAATCTGCAGGTCTGGATAGACCTTCTTGATCAGGCCGCCGAGCGTGGTGCCTTGATCGTCGATGGGGAAGTTGGCCATGGCGGCGAAGGCCGGCTTCAGCTGCAGCAGGCCTTCCAGCGTGGTCTGCGGCCGCGGGAACTCCTCGTGGTCGAGGGCCAGCGAGCCGTCTTCCTTGTAGACCGGCACCAGGCTTTTGTCGAAGTGGTGGTTCCTGATCGCGTGGTCGGCGCGCTGCTGGCTGACCAGGGCCAGTTCGTCCAGCGCCTGGCGGCTGATGCCTTCCAGGGTGGCGATGGCGTCGGCGCAGATGCCCTGCTGGGTCTGGGGGTGGCGGGCGCGCAGGCGGGTGTTGCCGGAGTCCAGCAGGCCCACCGAGTTCGGGTCGGCGGTCGAGGCGGTGTAGGACATCATCTCGGTCCCGCCCGCGATCACCAGGTCTTCCATGCCCGACATGATCGACGCGGCGGCCAGGTTCACCGAGGTGATGCCCGAGCCGCAGAACCGGTCCAGGGTCATGCCGCTGGCCTTGGTGTCGTAGCCGGCGTCGAGCGCCGCCATCCGGCCCAGGTCCGCGCCCTGCTTGCCGCGCTGGCTGCTGGTGCCCCAGATGATGTCGTCCACCTCGGCGGTGTTCAGGTTGTTCCGCTCGGCGATGGCCTTGAGCACGGTGGCGGCCAGCTGCTGCGGATGCATGTCGGCGAGCGCACCCTTTCCGACCTTGCCGATGCCGCGTGGGGTGCGGCAGGCGTCGATGATCAGAGCTTCGGGCATGGAATCCTCCTGGGGGTTCTAGGTCGGCGTTTGGCCGGTTGGCTCGCACGATGGCCGTAACGTCAGTCCAGCGCAAACTCTCGCGGCGCAGGCGCGCAGCGGCTTTCGTTTGACAGGCCCGGCGCGGACCCGTCTAATACAGCGTATTAAATCGGGGCGGCGCGATGACCGCAGCAGGAAACGTTCGAACAGAAGGCGTCGCCGGCACGGCCGACGAGCTGCTGTCGCTCGCCGAGCGACTGTTCGCCGAGCACGGGGTCGAAAACACCCCCCTGACCCGCATCGCCGCCCAGTCCGGCCAGCGCAACCGCTCGGCGGTGCACTACCATTTCGGCTCGCGCGCCGGCGTCCTGACGGCCGTCCTGAACCGGCGGCTGGCCGCGCTGAACGCCCGGCGCGAGGCCCTCGTCGACGCCTTGCCGGCCCGGCCCTCCGTCGCCCGGATCGTCCGCGCGGCGTTCGCCCCGCTGGGCCTGGTGGTGGTCGAGGAGCCGTGGGGCGCGGACTATCTCGGCATCGTGGCCCAGGTCACCTTCCATCCCACCCTGCTCGGCGAACGGGCGGTGGACGAGACGCACCTCAGCGGCATCCGGCGTTGCCGCCGCTTGCTAGCCGCCGCCGCGCCTAACGTGCCCGACGCGCTGCTCAGCCAGCGGCTCGCCTGGCTGACCGACAGCGTGGTCTTCGCCCTGGCGCGGTGGGTGCGCGACACCCCCGCGGCAGGCCGCACGCGGCAGGCGATGGACGCCCTGATCGACCAGCTCGCGGCCTACGGAACGGCCGGCCTGACCGCGCCCGACCCCTCATCCTCGATTTCGACCACGGAGCCCGCGCCATGACCTACCGTCCTCCCTCCGGCGAAGATTTCCACGGCGTCGTCGGGCGCACCTATGAGGATTCCAAGCCCTGGTGGCCGCCGGCGAAGTTCAAGGCCGGCGCGCCGAACGTGGTGCTGGTGGTACTGGACGACACCGGCTTTTCCCATTTCGGCTGCTACGGCTCGACCATCGCCACGCCGAACATCGACGCGCTCGCGGCCGGCGGCCTGCGCTTCACCGGCTTCCACACCACGGCGCTGTGCTCGCCGACGCGGGCCTGCCTGCTGACCGGGCGCAACCACCACGCGGTGGGCATGCGGGCGATCTCGAACTTCGACACCGGCTTTCCCAACATGCGCGGGGCGATCCCGCGCTCGGCCGCGACCATCGCCGAAATCTTGCGCGACAACGGCTACGGGGCCTTCGCCGCCGGCAAGTGGCACCTGGCGCCCATGGCCGAGTGCTCGGCGGCCGGGCCGTTCAACAACTGGCCTCTGCAGAAGGGCTTCGACCGCTATTACGGCTTCCTGCAGGGCGAGACCGACCAGTTCTTTCCGGAACTGACCTGCGACAACCATTTCGTCGACGCGCCGGGCGGGCCCGAGGACGGCTACCACGTCTCGGAAGATATCGTGGACCGCTCGGCCGGCATGATCCGCGACCTGACCTCGCTGGTGCCGGAAAAGCCGTTCTTCCTCTACCTGGCCTTCGGCGCGATGCACTCCCCGCACCAGGCGCCGCAGGCCTACCTCGACAAGTACCGCGGCAAGTTCGACGCAGGCTGGGACGTGGCGCGCGAGGCGTGGTTCGAGCGCCAGAAGGCGATGGGCGTCATCCCGCCCGACACCCGGCTGGCGCCGCGCAATCCGGGCGTGCGGCCCTGGGCGGAGCTGTCCGCGAACGAGCAGCGCTTCGCCGCCCGGCTGCAGGAGGCCTTCGCGGCCATGCTGGAGCACACCGACCACCAGATCGGTCGGCTGATCGCCTGCCTGAAGGAGGTCGGCCAGTGGGACAACACCCTCTTCATCGTGCTCTCCGACAACGGCGCCAGCCAGGAGGGCGGGGCCAGCGGCGTGCTCGACGAGATGAAATGGTTCAACGGCATCCGCGAGAGCGCAGACGAGGCGGTGCTGCGCCTGGACGACATCGGCGGGCCGGACAGCCACTGCAACATCCCCTGGGGCTGGGCCCAGGCCGGCAACACTCCGCTGAAGTGGTACAAGCAGAACACCCACGGCGGCGGCGTGCGCGATCCCCTGATCATGCACTGGCCGGCGGGGCTGAAGGCGGCCGGCGAGACGCGAAGCCAGTTCTGCCACGCCATCGACATCGCTCCGACCATCCTCGACGTGCTGGGCGTCGGCTCGCCCGAGGTGGTGGCCGGCGTGCCGCAAATGCCGGTGCACGGCGTCAGCCTCGCGCCGACCTTCGCCGACCCCGCCGCCCGGCTGGCGCGTGGGCCGCAGTATTTCGAGATGCTGGGCCACCGCGGCGTCTGGAAGGACGGCTGGAAGGCGGTCACCCACCACGAGCCGGGCGCGCCCTTCGACCAGGACCGCTGGGAGCTCTACCACTTGGCCGAGGACTTTTCGGAATACGAGGACCTGGCCGAGAAGGAGCCCGCCAAGCTGAAGGAACTGGTCGATCTATGGTGGGCCGAGGCCGAGCGGCACGGGGTCCTGCCGCTGGACGACCGCAACGCCTTCGCCCTGTTCCGCGCCTCCATGCGGCCGGGCCTGCCGTCGTCGCGCCACCGGTTCGTCTACTATCCGCCGGTCTCCCACCTGGTCACCGACGCCTGCCCGCCGGTCGCGCGCGGCTGGACCACCTCGGTCCAAGTCGAGCATCCGCCGGGGCCGGCCGATGGGGCGCTGATCGCGCGCGGCAGCCTGAACAGCGGCTTCGTCCTGCTGGTCAAGAACGGGCGGCTGGTGTTCGACTACAACGACTTCCACCGCCACACGCGGCTGGAGGCGGAGACCACGCTGGCGCCCGGGCCGCACGAGATCGGCCTCTCGGTCGAGCGCACCGGGGAGGGGGGCGAGGCGACGCTCCTGGTGGACGGCCAGGTGGTCGCTCAGGGCCATGTCCCCCGGCTCCTGTTCCTGATCTCCTCGACCGGCATGGACCTTGGCCGCAGCCTCTCGCCCGTGACCGGCGACTACGTCGCGCCCTTCGCCTATCCGGGCCGCATCGCCAAGGTGGTGTTCGAGGTTCCGTCGCTCACCCCGACCGGCGAGATCAAGGCCCAGGTCCGCGCGGAAATGACCCGGCAGTAGGGCCGGGCGTCAGCCGCCAGCGGCGCTTTTCGCCTTCAGCGCGGGGATCAGGTCCGCGACGGTGTCGATCACCAGGTCCGCGCCGGCCGCCTGCAGCGAGGCGCGCACCGCCGCCAGCCGGGCCTCTCGCTCGGCGGGCGCCAGGGCCTGGAAGGCCTCCAGCGACAGGCCGACGCCGTTGCCGGAGGCGGCCAGGCCGACGCTGAAACAGCCGGCGGCGCGGCCCTCGGCGACGCCGGCCTCGGAATCGTCGATCTTGACCACCCGCGACAGCGGCCACACGCCCAGCTCCGCGCAGGCCTTGTAGATCATCAGCGGCGCCGGACGCCCCTGGGGCGTCTCGCCCGAACAGACCAGGTGGTCGGGCGCGTAGCCCTGCTCGGCGGCGCGGACCAGCACCGGCTCCATCATCTCGCGCGTATAGCCGGTGGAGGAGGCGATCTTCAGGCCCGCGGCCCTCAGCGCCGCCGCCGTTTCCGCCGCGCCCGGGATCAGCGTCGCCGCGCTGGCCGCCGCCTCGCGCATCAGGGGGCCGAGGTCGGCCATCAGCGCCTCGACGTCCGCCTCCGACGGCGCGGCGCCGTTGGCCGCGGTCCAGGCCGCGGCGATCTCAGGCCGGGCCAGCAGGGCGCGGACGTGGTCGACCTTGGCCTTGCCCATGTCGGCCCGCGCGGTCGGCTCGTCCAGGGCGACGCTATGCCGGGCGAAGGCCGCGACCAGCGCGCCCACCGGCGCGCGGCAGCCGAAGTCGACCATGGTCCCGGCCCAGTCGAAGATCACGAGGTCGAAGGCTTCCAGTCCCGTCGTCATGCCGCGTCTCCAAACAATTGCCCGACCGTCTCTTCGCCCAGCGCGAACCCCGTCGAGGCGCCCGCGCCCGTCGTCACCATCACCAGCCGAACGCCGGCCATCGGCGCGTCGATCAGCGCGGGCTGGCTGGCCGAGGCGTAGGTCCCGGTCCAGCGCTCGCGCACCGGCGGCGCCGGGCGGCCGAAGACGGCGGCGAATTCGTCCAGGATCAGGGCGTCGACCGCCTCGTGGGCGAACGGGTCGGGCGTGGGCCCATAATGGTGGCTGTCGCCGACGACCAGCGAGCCGTCGGCGCTCTGCACCACGATCAGGTGGACGCCGTTGGCCAGGTGATCGGCCTGTTCGGCGTCGAGCCGCGCGCGCACCGCCGCCGCCGGGGGCAGGGCGGCGTAGCCGGCGTAGCGCACCAGTCCCAGGTCCGACATCACCGCCGCCGGCAGGCGGAAGCCCGGGTCCTCCAGGCGCAGCATCTGCAGCTTGCAGCGGGTGACGGCGTGCGCGGCGATCCGTTCGGGGAACAGGCCGGTCAGGTCGTCGCCCGGGCAGACGGCGACCGCCTCGGCCGCGATGTCGCCGGCGGTGGTGGTCACCTTGCCGGTCTCGACCGCCAGCACGGCGGTCTGGCGGCGGAAGACGACACCGTGCCGCGCCTCCAGCCAGGCCGCCAGGCGCGGGATCGCCTCGCGCGATTCGACCCTGAGCTCGTGCGGGCTCAAGAGCGCGGCCAGAAGATCGGGACCGGCGATGTCGGGCTGGGTGCGCCGCAGCTCGGCCGCTTCGATCAGCCGGCAGCCTTCGCCCATCTCGGTGTCCAGGAACGCCTCGAGCAGGGCGACCGACTCGGGCCGGCGGGCGGTCATGCAGAGGCCGCGGTGGATCACCGGGACGCCGGCCTCGGCCGCGACCTCGGCCCAGACGTCGCGCGAGCGCAGGGCGCGCCGCCACATCTGGCTGCGGTCCTGGCCGGTCACGGTGACGAAACCGAAGTTGCGGACCGAGGCGCCGTTGGCCTGGGCGTCGCGGTCGATGACCACCACCCGCTTGCCGCGCCGGGCGGCCGCGAGCGCGCAGGCCAGGCCGACGATGCCGGCGCCGACCACGGCGAGGTCGAAGGATGGTTCGGCGGGCATGGACCTCTCGAATCGCAGGCAGGCGTTCGGCCTCTAGCATAGGCCAGCGGCGCCGTACTTGCGCCGGTCCGTGACACGGCGCGCTGTCACCACTTCGATGCAAAGCTAGTGTAGGCGCGGACGTTCAGTCCGGGGGGCGATGATTTGAACGACAGGATCAGGCAGGGCTTGGCGCGCGCCAATCCGATCGTCTTCACCGCCGTGGCGGGGCTGGCGGGGTTCTGCGCCTACTTCTCGATGTACGCCTTCCGCAAGCCCTTCGCCGCGGCGACCTTCGACGCGGTCCCAGGCTGGCATCTGGTGCTCGACTACAAGATCGCGCTCGTCCTGGCCCAGGCGGCCGGCTACGCCCTGTCCAAGATGATCGGGGTCAAGGTGATCTCCGAACTTGCGCCGGCGCGGCGCGGGTCGGCCATCCTCGGGCTGATCGGCGTGTCGTGGATCGCCCTGGTCGGCTTCGCCACCATCCCGGCGCCGTGGAACGTGTCCATGCTGTTCTTCAACGGCCTGCCGCTCGGCATGATCTGGGGCCTGGTGTTCGGCTACATGGAGGGCCGCCGCGTCTCCGAGGTGCTGAGCGCGATCCTGTGCGCCAGCTTCATCCTGTCCTCGGGCGTGGTGAAGTCCGTCGGCGCCTGGCTGATGCAGGCCGAGCACGTCAGCCGCTTCTGGATGCCGGCGGCCACCGGCGCGGTGTTCATGCCGCTGCTCCTCGTCTCGGTCTGGCTGCTCGGCCAGCTGCCGCCCCCGAGCCCGCAGGACGAGGCCGAGCGGGTCCGCCGTGCGCCGATGACGGGCCACGAGCGGGCGAGGTTCCTGCGCGCCTATGCGCCGGGCCTGGTGCTGCTGATCGCTTCCTACATCCTGCTCACCGCCTTCCGCGATTTCCGCGACAACTTCGCGGCCGAGATCTGGACCGCGCTCGGCTATGGCGGAGAGGCGGGGATCTTCACCGCCAGCGAGCTGCCGGTCGCGGTGATCGCCCTGGTCGCGACCGCCACCGTGTTCCTGGTGCGCGACAACCGCCGGGCGCTGATGGTGATCCATGGCCTGGTCGTCGCCGGCTTCCTGCTGCTGGGCCTCTCGACCCTGGCGTTCGAGGCCAAGCTGATCTCGCCCCTGGCGTGGATGATCGCCGCGGGCGCCGGCCTCTACATGGCCTACACCCCGTTCAACGCCGTGCTGTTCGACCGGCTGATCGCCTTCAGCGGGCGGGTGGCGACCGCGGGCTTCCTGATCTACGTGGCCGACGCCTCGGGCTATCTCGGCAGCTTCGCCCTGCTCCTGTGGCGCAACTTCGGCGGCTTCTCGCTGAACTGGCTGCAGTTCTTCATCCTGAGCGCCTACGCGACCAGCGCCGCCGGCGTGGCCCTGGTGCTCCTCGCCGCGATCTATTTCCGCAGCCGGCGCTGAACAGACGTCCTCGGCCGCGGCCGGGCGGGGTTGACGGACGGCGGGCTGGCGGGCGTCACTTCGATGTCGGGTTTGACCGGTATCAAGGGCGCCGGGGGCGGGGTGGCGCACAAGGCGCCCAGTCCTCCAGAGGCGTCCAGTCCTCCAGCCCTGCGTGTCCGACATGACCAATCAGCCCGTCCCCCTCGACCGCGCAACCGCCCGGCCGCCTGAACCGGTGAGCGAGCGGCTGGACAGCCTGCTCCATGCCGCGGAAAGCCGCGCCGTCGGCGGACTCTCGCCGGTGGCCATGGGGCTGGCGTTCTTCGATTTCGGCGTCCACCTGGCCAATGCGCCGTTCAGGGGCGCGGCCCTGGCGTGGGGGGCGGTCCAGCAGGGGATGCGACTGTCCGCGGCCGCGGCGGATGGCGATGCGATCACCGCCCCGCCGTCCGACCATCGCTTCGGCGATCCGGCTTGGCGCGAGCCACCGTTCCACCAGATCTCCCAGGCCTTTCTGCTGGGCGAGGAGTGGTGGGCCAACGCGGCCTCGGGCCTGCCCGGCGTCTCCCGCGAGAACCAGCGCATCGTCTCCTTCGTGACCCGCCAGCTGGTCGACATGGCCTCGCCGTCGAACATCCCCTGGCTCAATCCCGAGGTGATCCGCGCGACCCTGGCCAGCGGCGGCGCCAACTTCGCCGCCGGCTTCGAGAACTTCCTCACTGACCTGCAGGAGACGGCGAGCGGTCGCCCGTCCGGGGCGGACGTCTTCCGCATCGGCCAGGACCTGGCGGCCACGCCCGGCAAGGTGGTGTTCCGCAATACGCTGATCGAGCTGATCCAGTATGCGCCGACGACCCCCGAGGTGGCGCGCGAGCCAGTGCTGATCGTGCCGGCCTGGATCATGAAGTACTACATCCTGGACCTGTCGCCCCAGAACTCGTTGATCCGCTACCTGGTGGGGCAGGGCCACACGGTGTTCGCCATCTCCTGGCGCAATCCCGACGAAAGTTTCCGCGACACCACGCTGGACGACTACCGGACCGAGGGCGTGATGGCGGCGCTGGACGTGGTGGGCGACATCTGCGGCGACGCCAAGGTCCAGGCCTGCGGCTACTGCCTCGGCGGCACGCTGCTCTCCATCGCCGCGGCGGCCATGATCCGGGACGGGGACGAGCGGCTGGCCGGGGTGACCCTGTTCTGCGCCCAGACCGATTTCACCGATGCGGGCGAGCTGCAGCTCTTCATCTCCGAGGACCAGCTCGCCTTCCTGGACGACCTGATGCGCGCCCAGGGCTATCTCGACAGCCGCCAGATGTCGGGCGCCTTCCAGATGCTGCGTTCGAACGACCTGATCTGGTCGCGGCTGATCAAGACCTACCTGATGGGCGAGCGCGAGCATCCGAACGACCTGATGGCCTGGAACGCCGACGGCACGCGCATGCCGGCGCGCATGCACGGCGAATACCTGCGCCGCCTGTTCCTGGAGGACCAGCTGGCCGAGGGGCGTTTCCCCGTCGAAGGCCGCCCGGTGGCGATCAGCGACATCCGCGCGCCGATGTTCGTGGTGGGGACCGAGACTGACCACATCGCCCCCTGGCGCTCGGTGCACAAGATCCACCTGCTGACCGACGCGGAGGTGACCTTCGTCCTGACGTCCGGCGGCCACAACGCCGGCGTGGTGAGCGAGCCGGGCCATCCGGGCCGCCACTTCCGCATCGCCACCCGCCCGCTCGAAGGGCGCTACGTCGGCCCGGACGAATGGCTGGCCTCGGCCGAGGTCCACACCGGCTCATGGTGGCCGGCCTGGACCGACTGGCTGGACGCCCGCTCGACCGGGCGCGGCGCACCGCCGCCAGTGGGCTCGGCGCGCTATCCTGCGATCGAGGACGCCCCCGGCCGCTACGTGCTCGAACATTGAGGAGCCGATGACCGCCCAGCCCCCCATCGCGGACTCGATGATCGAGAACCGCACCTTCGACGAGATCGCCGTCGGCGACACCGCCAACCTGACGCGGGTCGTCAGCCAGCAGGACATCGACCTGTTTTCCGTCGTCTCGGGCGACGACGGCCCGAGCCTTGTCGGGGCCAAGGCGACCGCGCACGGCCTGTTCGCCGCCGCCCTGATCTCGAACGTGATCGACACCGCGCTGCCCGGGCCGGGGACGGTGTGCCTCAGCCAGGACCTGGATTTTCTCGGCGCCATCCGCATCGGCGACGCGATCACCGCGACCGTGATCGTCACGGAGAAGGCGGCCGAGACCGGGACCGTGAGCCTGGACTGCCGCTGCGCCAACCAGGCCGGCGCGCTGCTGGTCAGCGGCGTCACCAGCGTGCGGGCGCCGACCGAGAAGGTGCGCCGCCCAAAGCTCGAGATGGCGGAGGTGCGCCTCAGCCGCCACGAGCGGTTCCGCGTCCTGCTGAGCCGGGCGGCGGGGCATGAGCCGATGCCGACGGCCATCGCCCATCCCTGCGACGCCAGCGCCATCGGGGCGGCGGTGGAGGCGGCGCAGGCCGGCCTGATCACGCCCATCCTGGTCGGACCCAAGGCCAAGATCCTCAAGGCCGCCGAAGACGCCAAGGTCGACATCTCCGCCTTCCGCCTCATCGATGTCCCGCACAGCGCCGCCGCCGCCGCCGAGGCCGTCGCCCTGGTCCAGAGGGGCGAGGCCTCGCTCCTGATGAAGGGCTCGCTGCACACCGACGAGCTGCTGCACGCGGTCCTGGCGCCGGAGGGCGGCCTTCGCACCGGCCGGCGGCTCAGCCACGTCTATCTGATGGACGTGCCCAGCTATCCGCGCCCGCTGCTGGTCACGGACGCGGCGGTGAACATCGCCCCGGACCTGGAGGCCAAGCGCGACATCGTCCAGAACGCCATCGACCTCGCCCACGTCATGGGCATCGAGACGCCGCGCGTGGCCATCCTCTCGGCCGTCGAGACCATCAACCCCAAGCTTCCCTCGACGCTGGACGCCGCCGCCCTGTGCAAGATGGCCGATCGCGGCCAGATCACCGGCGGCCTGGTCGACGGGCCGCTGGCCTTTGACAACGCCGTGAGCCCGGAGGCTGCGGCCGAGAAGGGTATCGTCTCCAAGGTGGCCGGGCTGGCCGACATTCTGGTGGTGCCGGATCTGGAGTCCGGCAACATGCTGGCCAAGCAGCTGAGCTTCCTCGCGGGGGCCGACGCCGCCGGGGTGGTGCTCGGCGCGCGCGTGCCGATCATCCTGACCAGCCGGGCTGACGCCGAGCGCACGCGCCTGGCCTCCTGCGCGGTCGCCGTACTGATCGCCCACGCCCGGGCGGCGGTGGCCGCCTGACCCATGGCCGACGCGATCCTGACGCTGAACGCCGGCTCGTCCAGCATCAAATTCTCCCTGTTCGAAGTGGCCCAGGCGGACGGCCTGACGCTGGCCTCGCACGGCGAAGTCGAGGGCATCGGATCGGCGCCGCATTTCACTGCCTGCGATCCCGCGGGCGCGGTGCTGGCGGACCAGCGCTGGCCGGACGCCGACCTGGGCTACCAGCCGCTGCTCGAGGCCGTGATCGACTGGGCCGAGACCCACCTGGGCGGCGACGCCCTGGCCGCCGTCGGCCACCGGGTGGTCCATGGCGGGGCGGACCACGTTCGGCCCGAGCGGGTGACGCCTGAGCTCCTGACGCTGCTGGACGCCCTGACGCCGCTCGCCCCGCTGCACGAGCCGCACAACCTGGAGCCGATCCGGGCGATCGCGGCGGCCCGGCCGGACCTGCCGCAGGTCGCCTGCTTCGACACCGCCTTCCACCACACCATGCCCGCCGTCGCGACCCGTTTCGCCCTGCCGCGCGCGTACGAGGCGGCCGGCGTGCGCCGCTACGGCTTCCATGGCCTGTCGTACGAGTACATCTCCGGCCGGCTGGCCGTGCTCTCGCCCCGGCTGGCGAGCGGACGAGTGATCGCCGCGCACCTGGGCAACGGCGCCAGCCTCTGCGCCCTGCAGGGTGGACGCAGCATCGACACCACCATGGGCTTCACCGCGCTGGAGGGCCTGGTGATGGGCACCCGGTGCGGCGTGCTCGACCCGGGGGTGATCCTCTATCTGCTGCAGCAACGCGGCCTGACGCCCAAGGCGGTCGAGGACCTGCTGTACAAGCGCTCGGGGCTGCTGGGCGTCTCGGGCGGACTGGCCAGCGACATGCGCACCCTGCTGGCCAGTTCCGATCCGCACGCGCGGGAGGCGGTCGAGCTCTTCGTCTACCGTATCGCCCGCGAGGCCGGCGGGCTGGCCAGCTCGCTCGGCGGACTGGACGGCCTGGTCTTCACCGCCGGCATCGGCGAGCACGCGCCCCAGGTCCGGGCCATGGTCGCCGAGCGCCTGGCCTGGCTGGGCGTCGAGCTCGACACCTACGCCAACGCGCGCGGCGAGCCCGTCATCAGCACGCCGGCGAGCCGGGTCGAGGTCCGGGTGATCCCGACCGACGAGGAGGCGATGATCGCGCGCCATACGCTGGACCTGATCGGGCAGGGTGCTCGCCAGGATTGAGCCGGGTCAATGCGGCCCGCGCCGCGCGGCGGCGATACTGGCGCTCAGTCGCCGGCGATGCGGGCCGGCTCCCCAAGGAACAGCCACATGCAGCTCAGCGACGCTATCAATGGCCGGCGCGCCGTTCGCGACTACGCGGCCGAGCCGGTCCACGAGGAGTCGATCCGTAGGCTGATCGATGCGGCGATCCAGGCGCCCAGCGCGGTGAACGAGCAACCCTGGGCCTTCACCGTGGTGCGCGACCAGGCCGTGCTCGACCGCGTTTCGGCGGCGGCCAAGGCGCACATGCTGGCGACCCTGCCGCCGGGCGGCAGAAGCGAGCATTTCCGCACGCTGCTGGATGATGCGGACTTCCAGATCTTCTATCACGCGCCGGCGCTGATCCTGATTTCCGGGGCGGCCGACAGCGCCTGGATCGCCGAGGACTGCGCGCTGGCGGCCGAGAACCTGATGCTGGCGGCCTATGGCGAGGGGCTGGGCTCGTGCTGGATCGGCTTCGCCCAGGCCTACCTCAACACCGACGAGGGAAAACGGGCCCTGGGCCTGCCGGCGGACTGGAAGCCGGTGGCGCCGATCATCGTCGGCCAGCCGAGGACGCCCGCGCCGCCCGTCCCGCGCAAGCCGCCCGAAATCCGCTGGGTCGGCTGACGACCCAGGTCAGCGGCGCAGGGTCAGGCCCACCCGCACCATCCGCGGCGCGTCATAGGTGACGATGTTCGCCGCGCTGCGGCCGGTCTCGATCCGGGCGTTGAACAGGTTGTCGGCGGCGACATAGACGCCCACCGCCTTGGCCAGGCGCCACTCGGCCCGCGCGTTGACGCCCGCGCCCGCGTCGATCTTGCGGGTGTTCTGGTCGTCGTCGAAGCGGGCGCTCTCGTAGCGGACCTCGCCGGTCAGCGTCAGCACGTCGACCGGCCGCCAGGCCAGGTCGGCGGTGACGGTGGCGGCGGGGGTCTCGGCGGGTCTCAGGCCGGTGAGCTGGGGCGCCCGGGCGCCGCCGTCCACCCGCGCGTGGGTGTAGGTGAAGGCCGCCCGAAGGTCGAGCGTCGGGCCAAAGGCGCGGCCGGCCTCGCCCTCGACGCCATAGGCGTTCACCGCCCCCGCGTTCTCGCGCTCGTAGAGGGTTCCGCCGGCGGGCACGTAGCCGGCCAGCGGGAAGGTCCCGGGCCCCTTGCCGATGGTGACGTTGGTGATGGCGTTGGCCAGCTGGTTGTAGAAGACGTCGCCGTCCCATCTCACCGGGCCCTGGCCGCCGACCCCGACCTCCGCGCCATAGAGCCGCTCGGGACTGAGGGCGGCGTTGGCCTCGGTCACGTCATTGCCGACCCGGAACGGCCGGTGCAGCTCGTTCAGCGTGGCGGGGCGAAAGCCGGCGTAGGCGGCTGCGCGCAGGTAGAGCGCCTGGGACAGGTCCCGCCGCAGCCCGATCCGTCCCGTGGGCGCCACACCGCCGCGGTCCCCCGGGCGCTCGTTGATCACCGTATTGCCGGTCTGGATCAGCCTGGACGCATAGTCCTCCCATCCGTCCAGCCGCACGCCGCCGGTCAGGAGGAAGCCGGCGAGGTCGCGGCTGCCTTCCGCATAGACGCCGGCCACCAGTTCGCCGCCGCCGGAGACGCGGCTCCCGGTGGGCGCGCCCTGATTGTAGAGGTGTTCGCGGCTCTCGCCTTCGTAGTCGCGCACGTCGAGGCCGAATTCCCAGCTGTAGGCCGCCTCGGCGCGGCGCACGGCGGCGTTCACCCCGACCCCGGTCGCCGGCGTCGCATACTGGTTGTTGGCCAGGGTCGCGGTGTTGCGCCCGGCCGGAACCGAGGCCGAGGTGTTGGCGAGATCGGACCGGGTGACCCAGGTCTGCAGCCGCCAGCCGAGCACGCCTGGGCCGGGCGGGCTGACCAGGGTCAGGCTGCCCTGGACGCCCCGCGCCCGGGAGTTGGCGTAGAGGACGCCGGCGCCGCGATCCTCCTCGTAGGCGGCGACCCGTTCGGACAGCACCGCCCGGCCGACGTCGGTCTCGACCCGCTCGGCCGCGCTCCAGTCGCGCAGGGTCAGCGGCCGGTCCGCCGCGCCGCGGCCCTGGATCACCGGGATCCAGCCGTCGCTGTGCTCGCCCGACGCGTCGAGGAATATCCGCGTCGGGCCCTCGTCGACCTCGGCGACGCCGGCCGCGCGCTCGTAGCCGCGGTCGCCGACGGCGATCTCGCCGGCCGCGCCCCCGTCGACATGGCTGGGTTGCTCCAGCGCCACGACCCCAGTCAGGGCGCCCGCGCCATAAGGACCTGCGCCTGAGCCGCGCACCAGGGTCGCGCTCGCGATCGCCTCGGGGGGCAGGCCGGTCCAGATCACCCAACCGCCGAACGGGTCGTTCTGCGGCGCGCCGTCGAGGGTGACCAGCGCGCGGCTGGCGCCCGAGCCGGCGATCCCGCGCAGCGAGACGCCCTGGGTTGTGGGATTGGCGCCCAGGCTGGAGGTGCGCCGGAAGAGGGAAAAGCCGGGCGCGCTGCTGAGCGCGTCGTCCAGCCGTTCGTTGACGCTGAGGACCGTCGGGTCGAGCCGCATGATCGAGAAGGCCGGGTCGCCGGCGGCGGCCGGGAGCCTGGCCGCCTGCACCACCACCGGTGCGACGGCGACGGGCTGATCGATCGGCATCCTGTCCGCGTCCCCTCAAGGCGTGGCGTCGCCGTCCGGGCCGTTCGGACCCGCGCGCGCCGCGGCGGCTTCAGCCGCCTTCCCGGCGGCTAGAGCATCGTCGCAGCCCACCCGTCAATCGCAACCGTCCGAGCGAGGCGCGGGCCGCGTCAGCCCTGCGACGCGCGGTTCATGATCGAAAGCAGCGCCTGGACCTTCTGCGGCACGTCGGTCGCCATCCTGGAGGCCAGGTCGCGCACGCCGGCGGGATAGGCCTCGCCGCCGTCGGCGATCTCGGCGGCGCGTTCGGCCAGGACGTTGAAATCGTGGGCGAGGGCTTCGACCTGTTCGCGGGCCAGCATCCTGGCTTCCTGCTGCAGGCGACGGATGCGCTGGGCGACGGTTTCGACGCTTCGGCCCAGGTCGTAGACCTCGCCGGCGGCGCCGGCTTCCTTGTCTGAGGCATTGGGCGCCGCGGTCAGATGTGGGGCGGCCATGACATTTGCTCCAACGGGAGCCTGACAGCCAGGCTCATCCGGGCCGGCCCCTGAAACGAGAGCTACGAACGGGCCCGCGCGGTTCCAGCGCAGGTGGTCCAAATGTTGAAGAAACCCAGGTGTTGCCTGCGCGCCACAGCGCCGCCGCCGACTAGGATTTCGAGCCGCCGGGCCGCAGCGGGTGGCTGGCGAGGATATCGATGACGGTCTGGTCGGAAACCTGGCCGAAGTTGGCGTAGAACTGGCCGACGCCGCCGAACACGGTGGGGGATTCCAGGCAGACGACCGCGTCGGCCTCGGGGCGCAGGGCCTCCAGCGTGTCGCGGGCCGCGACCGGCGCCGCCAGGACAAGGGTCTTGGGCGCGCGGGCGCGGACCGCTCTCAGCGCGGCCCTCATCGTCGCGCCCGTCGCCACGCCGTCGTCGATCACGATCGCCGTGCGGCCGGCGATGGCGGCAAGGCCGCGCTGGCCGAGGTAGACGTCCCGCCGCCGCCGGATCTCGGCCAGCTCCCGGTCGCGGATGCGGTCGAACGTCGCCGGGTCGGCCCGGACCATGGCGATCACATCCTCGTTGCGCACGGTGATCGGCTCGGCCCCGTCGACCACCGCGCCCATGGCCAGCTCCGGGTCGAACGGCGCGCCGATCTTGCGGACCATGACCAGGTCCAGCTCGGCGCCCAGGGCGTCGGCGACCAGGGCCGCCACCGGGACCCCGCCGCGCGGCAGGGCCAGGACGACCGGGTCCTGGTCCCTGTACCGGGCGAGCGCCTTCGCCAGGCGCCGGCCGGCGTCGGATCGATCGACAAAGCTCATCGCGCCGCCTCCTGCGTTCGTCCCCAGACCCAGCATCCGGGCCGGCGGGCCGCCCGCCATGATCGTGATCAAGCCCGCGCCGCCGGTTCAGTCGGGACGGCGTCTCTTGTGCGGTCGCGAAGAGTTGATCGGCGTCAACGCGGTTCGGCGGCGCTTGCGAGAGCGTGCCGTATCGACAGGAGGACGAGGCGTGGCGTTCTGGACCGCGGCATTGATCGGATCGGCTAGCCAGGTCGCCGCGCTCGTCCTGACGCCGGCGAGCCTCGCCCAGCCGGCCGCGGTCCGGCCGATCGCCGTCGATTGCGGCGCGCCGGCCCCCGCCGTCGGCGGACGGTTCGAGGGAACGGTGCTGCAGGTGCTCGACGGACGTTCGCTATGCGTGGCGCGGGGACCGCATCCCTCCCAATGGATTCGCGCGGAACTCGACGACGCCACGGACTCCAGCGCGCGGTCGGCGGTGATGGCGGGCCTGTTCGCCAAGCACGTGGTCTGCGTCGTCGTCGGGCGCGCCGCTGCTGGCGTCACCGCTCACTGCACCCTCGACGGCGTCGCCGCCGGCGCGGTGATCGCCAACCCGGCCAACAGGGCCGCGGCGACGGCGTGGCGCTGAGCGGGGCCAGCTCCGGCAATCGACACAGCGCCGGCCTGCTGGTCTTCCGGCGCCGTTTGAGCGGGATCGAATTCCTGCTCGTCCATCCCGGCGGGCCGTTCTGGAAGAACCGGGACGACGGCGCCTGGTCGGTCCCCAAGGGCCTGCCGAACCCCGGCGAAGACGATCTGGCCGCCGCCATGCGGGAATTCGAGGAGGAGGTGGGGCTTGCGGCGCCGAGACCGGTCTCGGCCCTGACGCCGATCCGACAGGCGAGCGGCAAGCGGGTCGTCTGCTGGATGGCCGAAGCCGACCTCGACCTCCTGGCCTTCAAGAGCGGCGAGTTCGAAATGGAATGGCCGCCGCGTTCGGGCCGGACGGCGCGCTTCCCAGAGTGCGACCGTGCGGCCTATTGGCCGGCCGAGGTGGCGATGGCAAAGGTCCTGCCCAGCCAGCGCGGCTTGCTCGCGGAGGCCTCGCAGCGCCTCGGATAGCGCCCAGCGGTGGTCTTGCGCTGAGTCAAGGCGCGCGCAGGCGGGGTGAGTGACACAGCAGCACGCCTGTTCCACCGGATACGGGCCGAACCGCCCGGGGCTCCGCCGCTGCGCCGACCGAGGCCGAGGACTTCCATGCAAGCACCCCCTACAAGTCCGCTGCTGACGGATCTCTACCAATTGAACATGCTCGAGGCCTATTTCGAGCAGGACCATGCCGAGACGGCGGTCTTCGAGTTCTTCGTGCGCAAGCTGCCGGCGCGGCGCGGCTTTCTGCTCGCCGCCGGGCTGGAACAGGCGCTGGACTATCTGGAAACCCTGAGGTTCTCCGATGCGGACATCGCCTGGCTGGCGGCGAGCGGCCGGTTCGGTCCGGCCCTGATCGACCGGCTGGCCGACTTCCGCTTCACGGGCGAGGTCCACGCCATGCCCGAGGGGACGGCCTTCTTCGAGAACGAGCCTATCCTGCGGGTCGTCGCCCCCCTGCCGCAGGCGCAGCTGGTCGAGACGCGGCTGATCAACATCCTGCACTTCCAGACGCTCATCGCCTCCAAGGCCGCGCGCATGGTGCTGGCGGCGCCTGGCAAGCAGTTGGTCGATTTCGGCCTGCGCCGCGCGCACGGGGCCGAGGCCGGGCTGACGGCGGCGCGGGCGAGCTATCTGGCCGGCTTTGCGGGCACGGCCACCGTGCTGGCCGGCGCGCTGTGGGACATCCCGCTGTTCGGAACCATGGCCCATTCGTTCATCCAGTCCTACGACAGCGAGGCCGAGGCCTTCATGGCCTTCGCGCGCGCTCGGCCGGAGGGGCTGGTGATCCTGCTGGACACCTACGACACCGAGGCGGCGGCCCGGCTGGTGACAGTCCTGGCGCCCCGGATGGCGGCGGCTGGGGTCAGGGTCGCGGGCGTGCGGCTGGACAGCGGCGACCTCGCCGTCCTGGCGCGGCGGGTGCGCTCGATCCTCGATCAAGGCGGCCTCGAACACGTCACCATCTTCGCCAGCGGCGGGCTGGACGAGGACGACCTTGCCGGTTTCACCAAGGCGGGCGCCCCGATCGACGGCTACGGCATGGGAACCAGCCTGGTGACTTCGTCTGACGGGCCCGCCCTGGACTGCGCCTACAAGCTCGAGGAATACGCCGGCCTCCCGCGGCGCAAGCTCTCGACCGGCAAGGCGACCTGGCCGGGGCGCAAGCAGGTCTGGCGGCGCTACGACGCCGAGGGCCGGATGACGGGCGACGTCCTCTCCGTCGAGGGCGACGCCCAGACCGGCGAGCCGCTGTTGCAGCCGGTGATGCGCGCGGGCCGGCGGATCGCTCCTTCGCCGCCGCTGGCGCAGGTTCGCACCCGCGCCGCCGCCGAGCTTGCGCGCCTGCCGTCCGCCCTGGCGCGGCTGGAGCCGGCGGCCGCCTATCCGGTGCAGGTCTCCGACGCCCTGGCCCGGCTGGCCGAGGCCACCGACCGCCGCCACGCCGATCAAGGGGCCCGCGCATGAACGGCGCGTTGCGCATCTGCGCGACCGACGCGCTCTTGGCCGTCGACCTGCAGAACGACTTCTGCCCGGGCGGCGCCTTGGCTGTGCCGACCGGCGACCAGGTCGTCGCGGTGGTCAACGCGCTCGCGCCGCGGTTCGGGCACGTGCTCCTGACCCAGGACTGGCATCCGCCGCGCCACACCTCCTTCGCCTCGGCGCACCCGGGGCGCGCGCCCTACGAGGTGATCCAGGCGCCCTACGGCGAGCAGGTGCTGTGGCCGGACCACTGCGTCCAGGCCAGCTGGGGCGCCCAGTTTCACCCCGACCTCGACATCGCCCCTGCCGAACTGGTGCTGCGCAAGGGCTATCACCGCGAGATCGACTCCTATTCGGCCTTCTTCGAGAACGACCACGCGACCCCCACGGGCCTCGCCGGCTATCTGCGCGAGCGTGGCTTCAAACGGGTGATGCTGGCGGGCCTGGCCTTCGACTTCTGCGTCCTGTGGTCGGCGCGGGACGCGCGTCGGCTGGGCTTCGAGGTGGTGGTGCTGGACGACGCCTGCCGCAGCCTCGACGTGGACGGCTCCGAGGCCGCCGCGCGCGCGGACCTGCAGGCGATCGGCGCCGCGTGCGTCTTCTCGGACGTGCTGGCGTAGGCGAGGGGAGCGACGATGGGCGGACAGGCGCAGGGCGGAACGACGGGCGGCGGCGTGATGCTGTTCGCGCTGGAGGCGAGCGCGGACCTCGGCCGGGCGGTCTCAGACGCCCTGGGCCAGCCGCTGGCCCGCCACGAGGAGCGCGGCTTCGAGGACGGCGAGCACAAGGCGCGCCCGCTCGACGGGGTCGACGGCGCCGACGTCTATGTGCTGCAGAGCCTGCACGGCGGCCCGGACCAGAGCGCCAGCGACAAGCTGTGCCGGCTCCTGTTCTTCATCGGCGCCCTGAAGGACGCCGGCGCGGCGCGGGTCACGGCGGTCGCGCCCTATCTCTGTTTCGCCCGCAAGGACCGGCGGACCAAGCCGGGAGATCCGGTCACCACCCGCTATGTCGGGGCGATGTTCGACGCCATCGGCGCGGACGTGGTGGTCACCCTGGACGTCCACAACCCCGCCGCCTTCGAGAACGCCCACCGGGGCCGCACCGTGGCCCTGACGGCCGCGCCTCTGTTCGTGGACTATGTTGCCGGCCTGGGGGAGGGGCCGTTCTGCGTGCTCTCGCCCGATCCCGGCGGGGTGAAGCGGGCCGAGCTGTTCCGCGAGGGGCTGGAGGCGCGGCTCGGCGTCCCGGTCGGCAAGGCCTTCGCCGACAAGCACCGCAGCGCCGGCGTCGTCACCGGCGAGCTTCTGGTCGGCGACGTGGGCGGCGCCACGGTCCTGATCATCGACGACCTGGTCAGCACCGGCGGCACCCTGGCGCGGGCGGCGCGCGCGGCGATGCGGGCGGGCGCTCGGCGGGCGATCGCCCTGGTCACCCATGGCCTCTTCATGCCAGGCGCGGCCGAGGCCCTGGCCGACCCGGCGCTGGAGCGGGTCGTGGCGACAGACGCCGTGCCCGCCTTCCGCCTGGGCGATCACCCGGTGCGGGCGAAGATCGACGTCCTGCCCGCCGCGCCCCTGCTGGCCGAGGCGATCCGGCGCCTGAGCGAGCGCCGCAGCCTGGACGACCTCATGGTCGTGTGAGCCGCCGCGCGAGCTTGAGCGCGTCGGCCTGCGCAAAGTCCAGGTAGGCGCGCGCCAGCCTGGGCCACTTCTCCGGCGTGCGCGGATGCGCCTCCAGCCGGTGGGCGATCGCGAGCCTCGCCCGCAGCATGGCGCGGTGGCAGCGGTAGAAGGCGTAGAGCGGGTCGTCGACGCGCTCTCCCAGGGCGAACAGCACCCGCTCGCGAAGCCGGCGGCCGGCGGCTGGCGCGCCCAGCCGCTCGCATTCCAGGTCGAGGAAGGCGATCTCCTCGAGCGGGTCGTTGGCCCGCAGGATCGGGCTGAACTCCAGGCAGTCGATGATCCGGATCGTCGCGTTCATCCAGACGTGCTCGGGCCGAAGGTCGCCATGGGCGTCGACGATCCGCCGCCGGCGCACCCGTTCGATCAGCCGCCCGCCCTCGGCCTTCAGGAACCGGCGCAGCACCGCGTCGATCCAGCGGACCTGTCCACGAGGCAGGCCCAGGCGCGGGTCGAGCAGGATCCGGCGGTCGTAGGCCAGCGCCAGCTCCCAGCCCCGCAGGTGGGCGGCCGGCGAGATCCAGGTCGGGCTGGCATGGCGATAGAAGCGGGCGAGCGTCGCGGCGAGCCGGTCGAGCTCGGCGGGCCGCACGTGGTTCTTCAGCCGCGTCTCGAGCACGTCGGCCTCGTCCAGCCGCCGCATGACCACCAGCCAGTCGACGGTCTCGCCGTCGCCGCCGATCGAAAGGCCGCCCGGGCCGCGCATTAGCGGCTCGACGCCCAGGTAGACGTCCCGGGCCAGCCGCCGGTTCAGCCGCAGTTCCGCGCGGCAGGCCGCTTCGCGCAGGGCCAGGGTCGAGAAGTCGAGGTAGGGCAGGCGGACCGGCTTCTTGAGCTTGTAGGCGCGCTGGCCGGCCAAGAATATCCACGACATGTGGGTCTCGTGCGCCGCCACGGGCGCCCGCAGGCCGGGATAGGCGGCCGCATCGCTCAGGAAGCGCACCTTGGCCTCTAGCGGAACCTGGGTCTCGGGCCGGGCGTCTGCGAGCGATGCGGCTTGGGCGGTCACGGCGGTCCTGCGGAGGGGTTTCGTCGAAACGACGAGGCGCCGCCGCAATATTCCACGAAACCGCGCTGAGGACCCTGCAGGGATTGAGCGGCGCTCAAGCGCGACGATAGCGAGCTGGCCGCCGCCCGGCCGCATGTCCGAAGGACGCTAGGCTTTCCGCCGCAGACCCTCGTCCAGGCTCCACGGGCCCGCCCCGGCGAAGGCCAGGTAGAAGAACACCCAGCAGAACAGGACCGCCGCGTCGCCCTGATTGACCGCGGGCCAGGGGCTGTTCGGGAAATGGACGAGGAAATAGCCCACCGCCATTTCGCC
>JARLIQ010000059.1 GCA_031291645.1 Caulobacteraceae bacterium
CATGTCCCACGAAGGCTGTGAGCGATCCGCCTCTACATACCGAGCACCACCAGACATCCGTCCCTCCAGACCTACCCGAAGGGAATCACATCGCCGCCAAATCGGGAATCCTTCACAGGCTCCTTCGCCGGGACGAGCGGAATTTAGTGGGGACGAGCGGAATTTGAGTGGCCCGGTGGCCCAGATCGCGCCGACCGCGTAAACTCCCGCGCATGAACGCGCCCGTCTCCGCCGATGTCATTTCCCGTCTCAAGGCCGTGCTCGGCGAAGCCGGCTGGAGCGACGACCCGCAGCGCCTGGCGCTCCACCTGATCGAGTGGCGCGACCGCTGGAGCGGGACGACGCCGCTGATGGTCATGCCCGCCTCGACCGCCGAGGTCGCCGCGGTGGTCGGCGTCTGCGCGGCCAGCGGCGTCGCCATCACCCCCCAGGGCGGCAACACCGGCCTCGTCGGCGGCCAGATCCCCCAGGGCGAGATCCTCCTGTCGCTGGAGCGGATGCGCTCGGTGCGCGACATCGACGCCTTCGACGACGTGATCGTGGCCGAGGCCGGGGTGACCCTGGCGGCGGTGCACGAGGCGGCCGAGGCGGTCAACCGCCGCTTCCCGCTCAGCGTCGCGTCCGAGGGCTCGGCCACTGTCGGGGGGCTGGTCTCGACCAACGCCGGCGGCACGGCGGTGCTGCGCTACGGCAACATGCGCGAGCAGGTGCTGGGCCTGGAGGCGGTGCTGCCCAACGGCGAGATCTGGAACGGGCTCAAGCGGCTGCGCAAGGACAACACCGGCTATGACCTCAAGCAGCTCCTGATCGGGGCAGAGGGCACCCTGGGCGTGGTCACCGCCGCCAGCCTCAAGCTCTATCCGCGCCTGGTCTCGCGCGCCGTGGCCTTCGTCGGCCTGAGGAGCCCGCAGGACGCGATCCGGCTGCTGGCGCGCGGCAAGGAGACCGCGGGCGGCGGGCTGGAGGCCTTCGAGCTGATCAGCCGGGCGGGCATGGATCTGGTGGTCCGCAACGTGCCCGACCAGCGCGAGCCGATGGAGAGCCGCCACGCCTGGTACGTGCTGATCGAGACCGCCAGCGCCGAGCCCGGCGCGGCCGAGGCGGCGATGGAGCGGCTCTTGGCCGCGGCGCTGGAGGCGGACCTGATCCAGGACGCGGTGGTCGCCCAGACCGACGCCCAGGCCAAGGCGCTGTGGGCGCTGCGCGAGAACCAGTCGGCGGCCCAGAAGACCGAGGGCGTGGCCTGGAAGCACGACGTCTCGGTGCCGGTCTCGCGCATAGCCGATTTCATCACCGCGGCCACCGCGGCGCTGGAGCAGCGCTGGCCCGAGGTCGCGGTCACCGCCTTCGGCCACGTCGGCGACGGCAACATCCACTACGACGTCCTGGCCAGGCCCGGCGCCGACCAGGCGCTGCACGCCCAGCGGCGGGACGAGGGCGCGCACATCGTCCATGAGATCGTCGCGGGCATGGGCGGCTCGATCTCGGCGGAACATGGCCTGGGCACGATGAAGACGGCCGAGGCGGCGCACTACAAGTCGGCGGTCGAACTGGCCGCCCAGCGGTCGGTGCGCGCGGCGCTGGACCCCGGCCGGATCATGAACCCCCGGGTGCTGTTCTAGGGCGGGCGCGGCGGTGAGCCAGGAACGCCCCATCCCGGCGGCCGGCGTCGTCTGCCTGCGCGGCGGCGAGGTGCTGCTGATCCGGCGCGGCAAGGCGCCCCGGATGGGCGAATGGAGCATCCCCGGCGGGCGGATGGAGCTGGGCGAGACCGCGGCCCAGGCGGCGCTGCGCGAGCTGGCCGAGGAGACCGGCGTCGCCGCCGAGCTCCTGGGCCTGATCGACGTCGTCGACTATATCGGCGAGAGCGTGCAGATGGTGCTGGTCGACTACGCCGCGCGCTGGGTGGCGGGCGAGCCGGTCGCCGGCGACGACGCGGCCGACGCCCGCTTCTTCCCGCTCGACGAGGCCCTTTCCCGGGTCAGCTGGCCCGAGACCCGCCGCGTCATCGCCGAGGCGGCGGCCCGCTTCGGCGCCGGCGCGCGCGCGCCGGCTTGACGCGGCCGGCCAAACACGGCTTTTCGGCGCGAACAACTGTTTGAACATGAGGAAGCGGCCATGGCCTACGCGCCATTCGATCTGAAGGGCAAGGTTGCGCTGATCACCGGCGGCAACCGCGGCATCGGGCTCGGCATGGCCGAGGCCCTGGCCCAGGCCGGCGCGGACGTGGTGATCTGGGGCTCCAACGCAGAGGCCAACCTCAAGGCCGAGGGCAAGCTCGACCAGTACGGCGTGCGGGTGCTGGCCCAGCGGGTCGACGTCGCCGACGAGCACGCGGTGGCCGCGGCCATGGTCGAGGCGGTGGCCGCCATGGGCCGCGTCGACACGGTGATCGCCAACGCCGGCATCGGCGGCGGGGCGGCCTCGTTCGCCGAGTTCCCCACCGACGTCTACCGCCGGGTGCTGTCGGTGAACCTGGACGGGGTCTTCTTCACCCTACGCGAGGCGTGCAAGCACATGGTCGAGCGGGCCAAGGCGGGTGATCCGGGCGGCTCCTTGGTGGTCACCTCCTCGCTGTCGGCCATCGACGGCGCCGCGCGCAACGAGGCCTACGCCGCGACCAAGGGCGCGGTGATCCCGATGATCAAGGCCATCGCCGTCGAGCACGCCCGCTATGGCGTGCGGGCCAACGCGGTGCTGCCCGGCTGGATCGCCACCGACATGACCGCCGGCGCCCAGGACAGCGACGTGTTCAATTCCAAGGTCATCAGCCGCGTGCCCATGCGCCGCTGGGGCGAGCCGGAAGACTTCGGCGGCATCGCCGTCTACCTGGCCTCGGACGCCTCGAGCTTCCACACCGGCGACAGCCTGCTGATCGACGGCGGCTACGCGATCTTCTGACCCCGGGCGCGGACCGTCCTACGCGTAGCTCAGCGACGGATACCAGTCCGCGCCGCGGCCCTCTGGCGTACAGTCCAGCACCATCCACAGCGGGGCCGGATCGGGCGCGCCGCGCGGGTCCTGGCCGGGGTCGGCCGTGGCGCCGGTCATCTCGCCCGACCAGAAGTGGCGGAGGGTTCCGTCCCTGCGCGTGAAGACGTTCAGCGCCGGGACCTCCGAGCCGTCGGGCAAGAGGCCGAAATAGTCGCGGGAATAGGCGCCGTCGAGGTCGGTGTAGAGCCGAAGGTCCTTCCAGCCGCGCTCCCGCGTCCAGGCGGCCAGCCGCTCGATCGGCGAACGGGCGATCACCGCCAGCGATACGCGCTGGCCGATGTCGGCGGCGTTGCCCTCCCAGGCGCCCAGAAGGTTGGTGCACATGGGGCAGGGGCGCTCGCGCTCGGGCCCGAACATGTAGCTGTAGGCCACAAGCGTCGGCTTGCCCGCGAACAGGCCGGCGAAGTCGGTCGGGCCGTCCTCGCCCAGGAAGCGGTAGTCGCCGGTCACCGGCCCGCCGGGCGGCAGGGCGCGGCGCTGGGCGGCGACGCGCTCGATGTGGCGGCGCAGCTCGATCTCCTCGGCCAGCAGGGCCGTGCGGGCCGCGCGGTAGGCGGCGCTCTCGTTGGGATAGCGGACCGGATTGTCGCGGGCCAGGTCCGCGGCCGGGGTGAGGGTTTCTGTCTTGGCGTCCATTGCGGGTCCTCCGCCTTGAGGGAAGATGATCGGCCAGAAGGGCGCCCGGCGCCACACCCGCGTCGCCGCCCTCCCAAGGACGCGCGGGACGGCCCGGCGCCGACAGTCGGCTTTCGGCCTCTTGCGCGGTTCGCCCGCCTGCGGGAACGCTGCGCCGCCGCCTTGGAAGGAGCCCGCCGATGACGCCGTCCCGTCCCGCCCAGCCCTGGCCCGAGCTGTCGTTCGCCACCCTGCGCCCCACGATCGAGACGCTGCAGCTCTGGACCCAGGTCGTCGGCAAGGTGCGCCTGGCCCAGACGCCGTGGCTGAACCACTCCTGGCATGTGACGCTCTACGTCTCCGCCCGCGGCCTCGCCACCGGCCTGATCCCCCACGGGCCGGTCAGTTTCCAGATGGAGTTCGACTTCGTCGCCGGTGCCCTGGTCATCCGCGTGAGCGACGGCGGCGAGCGGCGGATCGCGCTCTCGGCCGGCAGCGTGGCGGCCTTCTACGCCGAGGTGCTGGGCGCGCTCGACGCGCTCGGCGCGCCGGTGTTGATCGATCCCCTCCCGAACGAGGTCGCCGATCCCGTCCCCTTCCCCGAGGACCACCGCCCGCGCCCCTACGATGCGGCCGTGGCGCGCGACTACTGGCGCGCCCTGGTCCAGGTCGAGCGGGTGCTCAGCCGCTTCCGCACCCGCTTCATCGGCAAGTGCAGCCCCGTGCACCTGTTCTGGGGCAGCTTCGACATCGCCGTGACCCGGTTTTCCGGCCGCCGCGCGCCGCTGCATCCCGGCGGTGTCCCGCACCTGCCCGACGCGGTCACGCGCGAGGCCTACTCGCACGAGGTCTCCAGCGCCGGCTTCTGGCCGGGCGGCGGGGGCGTCGACGAGCCCTGCTTCTACGCCTACGCCTATCCGACGCCCGCCGGCTTCGCCGAGGCGGCCGTATCCCCGCCGGCGGCCCGGTTCGACCCGGCGCTCGGCGAGTTCCTGCTGCCCTACGCGGCGGTCAGGGCGGCGCCCGACCCGGACGCGGCGCTGCTGGCCTTCCTGCAGTCCACCTACGCGGCCGCCGCCGACCTCGCCCACTGGGACCGCGTGGCCCTGGAATGCGGCGAAGGCCGCCCGCGCCGCCCGCGGCCGGTGGGGTGATGCGGCGTCAGGGCCGCAGGACCAGGTTGGGGTTCGACCTGAGCGCCCAGGCCATGACGTGCTCGGCGTAGCAGACGAAGGAGGACGAGCGCTGGCCGCCCATCAGGACGCCGAACCACTCCTCCGTGGATGCGCCGGGCCGCACGACGGCGGCGCCCGAGTCGCGCGACTTGCTCAGCGCCTTGCTGACGTAGGGCGCGCGCCGGTGCGAGATCTCGAAGATGTCGCCGCAGCACACGGTGGCGCCCGCCCGGTGCAGGTCCATCGGCTTCCAGATGGTGGCGTTCATCACCACGCCCGGGTGCGAGCGGCCGCTGGCGACGCCGCTGAATTCGACGAGGTCGCCGGCGGTGATGGCGGCGATCGGCTGCACCGAGCGCGCGGCGCCCAGTTGCAGGGCGGGGGTTGGCGACAGCCGCACCAGCGCCGCGTCGACCGCTTGGGCGCCGGGCGCAGCGTGCAGGTTGCACGGCCCGGCCCCGCTCGGGATCTCCAGGTCGCTCACCGCGCCCACCGGCGCGCCGGCGGCGCTGACCGCGGTCCCGACCGCGCCCGCGACATGGCCGCTCATCAGCGCGTAGTCGTCGCCGGAGGCTGTGTCCTGCAGCAAGCCCGTCAAGGTTCCGACGCGCCCGCCCGCCTGGACCGGGTCGCCCTCCGATAGCTGGGCCTCGATGGGGCCCATCACGCGGTAGCGGATGGGAAAGCCCTCGTAGTCCCTTGGGCCCTCGTAGAGCAGCGGGTTGTCGGCCGAGGCCACGTCGACCAGGACGTTGACCGACTGGCGACGGTCGACCTCGTCCAGCCAGCCCGGCCGCCAGCGCCGCGACCAGGGCGATCCGTCCTTGCGCCAGTCGTCGCTCCAGAGATGGTCCAGGGCGGTGGTGAGGGCGGCCGCGAAGTCGAAGCGTTCGAACTGGTTCGAGGCGGCGGCGGGGCCCTGCCAGTGCGGGAGGCCGAGCGAGACGGTCCGCAGGAAGCCCTCGTCGAAGGCCAGGCTGACGCCCGTGGACCGCTCCGTCCAGCCGTACGGGTCGCGCCTGATGAAGTCCTGCAACTCGCCTTCGAAGGCGAGGTGGCGGAGGAAGTCGAGCGACACCTCAGCGCCCCGTGGCCTTGATCGCGCTCCCGAACAGCGCCTGCCAGCCCACGCCCGAGGTGAAGAGGGCCGCCAGCTGCACCAACAGCGGCCGCGTCGGGTCGAAGGCGTTCTTGTAGACGCCGGGCAGGATCACGATCGCGATCACGCCGGAGCCGACGACGCGGACCCAGAAATTGTGGAACGCCCCGGCGACGTCGCCGGACTGGACGTATCGGTCGAGCAGCGGCTGGACCAGCACGCCCAGGGCCAGCGCGCCGTATTGCGGCAGGACCGGCGCGTACGCCGGTTTGCCGACTTCGCCGGCCTGCCCTTTGGCGACGTCAGGGCGCTGCCCCGACTGCAGGTCGAAATAGCGGATCAGCCCATTGATCATGCCGGCCCCCATGCCGTGGCTCCACGGTCGAGCTTGGCGCCGATGCAACGATGGGGCGAATGAATTTGTTGTGGCTGGGCCGGCCGCCTTACCCGGCGTCACGGTTGCGCCCGGGGCGCGGAAGGTGATCTTGGGGCCAAATGTTTCGGAGGAGCCTTCCCATGTCCCTGCGCACGCCGCTTTGTGACCTGCTTCAGGTCGAGCACCCGATCATGCTGGCCGGCATGGGCGGTGTCTCCTACGCCGAACTGGCGGCGGCGGTGTCGAACGCCGGCGGCTACGGCGTCCTGGGCATGGCCGGGCGCGACCCCGACTTCATCCGCGACCAGATGCGCCTGGTGCGCAAGCTGACCGACAAGCCGTTCGGGGTGGACCTCCTGGCCGCCTCGCCGGAATCCCTGACCGCCTCGGTCGACGTGATCATCGCCGAGGGCGCCTCGGCCTTCATCGCGGGCCTGGGCGTGCCCATGCCGATCCTGGAGAAGCTGCAGGCCGCGGGCCTGAAGGTGATGGTGGTGTGCGGAGCGGTGAAGCACGCGGTCAAGGCCGAGCAGGCCGGCTGCGACGCGGTGATCTGCCAGGGCGGGGAGGGCGGCGGCCACACCGGCCTGGTCGGGACCATGCCCCTGGTCGCCCAGGCGGTCGAGGCGGTGAAGATCCCCGTGGCGGCGGCCGGCGGCCTCTATGACGGCCGGGGCCTGGCCGCGGCCCTGGCGCTGGGCGCCCAGGGCGTGTGGATGGGCACCCGCTTCATCGCCTCGACCGAGGCCCACGCCGGCGGCCTGTACCACGAGGCCATCCTTCAGGCCGACGACGGCGACACCGCGCGCACCCGCTGCTACTCGGGCAAGCCGATGCGGGTGAAGAAGAACCCCTACGTCGAGGACTGGGAGTCCCGGCCGCAGGATATCCAGCCCTTCCCGATCCAGGCGGGGATCTCGATCCGCAACAACGCCATGGGCGGGATCGGCGGCCAGCTCGAGGGGCTGGACCCGGACAAATCCTGCTTCGCCATGGGCCAGTCGGCCGGCGGGGTGCATGACGTCAAGCCGGCCGGCCAGATCGTCGCCCAGATCATGGACGAGGCCCACGCCGCCATCACCCGTCTGGCCAGGCTCCAGGCGGCCAGCCCGGCGAAGTCGAGCGTCCCGGCCTAGGGGCGCTAAGGCCGAACGGCCGGAGAAGGCCTACTCATGCGCCTTGAGGAAGTCCTCGGGCGCGTCGGTGAACTTGTCGAAGTCGCTCAGGCAGTCCAGCCAGGCGTTCAGCTCGGTGACCACGTCGCTGCGCGCCTCGTTGGGCGAGGGCTTGAGGCCGTACCAGGCGTGGGGGTGGTTCTCCGACGTCAGATAGGCCGGGCAGAGGGCCGTCCAGCGGTTCCAGCGGTTGACCTGGTCGACCGTCACCGAGGTCATGTTCCAGCCGGTGGTGTAGATCGTGGTCGCACAGGCGACGCCGTGGTCGTTGCAGTCGTAGAAGTCGACCTCGAAGCTGAGGTTGCCGGCCTTGGCGTCGATGTAGGGCTTGCCCTTCTCGTCCTTCTTCAGGTCGCCGCTGGCTCCGTTGGACGAGAGCACCGACAGCACGTCCGTCGGATCGCGCGCATCGAAGGCGGCGGCGCCGGTCGCGGCGGCAGCGAGCGCCACCCCGGCCGCCAGGCCGATCAAATGCAATGGCTTCATGGTCCGGCCCCTCCAGCAAACACGGGCCCGAGGCTATGCCGCGCGGGCTGCGTGGGGCAAGTTGCGTTCGTATGCGATCTCTCACCGTAATCGTCGCCGCCGCCGCGGTGCTGGCCGGCGCTGTGGGCGCCGCCGCCCAGGAGCGGAGCCCGGCCGACCGCCAGACGCTGATGGACCTGGCCTATGTGCTGGGCCGCAGCCACGCGCTGCGCCAGGCCTGCGCCGGGCCGGCGGACCAGTTCTGGCGCACGCGCATGCAGCGGCTGATCGACACCGAGACCCCGGACGCGGCGTTCGACGGCCGGCTCGAGACCGCCTTCAACACCGGCTTCGCGGCCGCCCAGGCCGCCTTTCCCCGCTGCAACGCCGCAGTGCGGCGCGAGCAGGTCCGCGCCGCCGAGCGCGGCCGCGCCCTGGCTGCAACCTTGACAGGAACGGTGGCGGAGGACGACCCCTCGCGCTAGGTTGACGCGCGCGGCCTTGGGAGCCGCAAGGGGAAAGATCTCATGTTGTTCGTGCTCGGCGCCTTCATGATCCTGGCGTTTGTCGTGCTGGTCGGTTCGGTCAAGATCGTGCCCCAGGGGCGCGAATACACGGTCGAGCGCTTCGGCCGCTACATGCGCACGCTCAAGCCCGGCATGACCCTGCTGACGCCGTTCTACGAGAGCATCGGGCGGCGGGTGAACATGATGGAGCAGGTCCTGACCGTGCCCCAGCAGGAGGTGATCACCAAGGACAACGTCACCGTCCAGGTCGACGGCGTGGTCTTCATCCAGGTGATCGACGCGGCCAGCGCCTCCTACCGGGTCGACAACCTGACCTACGCCATCGGCCAGCTGGCCATGACCAACCTGCGCACCGTGGTCGGCTCGATGGACCTGGACGACGTCCTCTCCCAGCGCGAGGCGATCAACACCCGCCTCCTGCAGGCGATCGACGCGGCGACCGAGCCGTGGGGGGTGAAGGCGACCCGGATCGAGATCAAGGACCTGACCCCGCCGCCGGACATCACCAACGCCATGACCCGCCAGATGAAGGCCGAGCGCGAGCGGCGCGCGGTGATCACCGAGGCCGAGGGCGAGAAGCAGGCCGCCATCACCCGCGCCGAGGGGGCCAAGCAGTCCGCCGTGCTGCAGGCCGAGGGCCGCAAGGAGGCCGCCTCGCGCGACGCCGAGGCGCGCGAACGGCTGGCCGAGGCCGAGGCGCGGGCCACCACCGCCGTCTCCGAGGCCATCGCCAAGGGCGACGTCAACTCGATCAACTACTTCATCGCCCAGAAATACGTCGAGGCGTTCGGCAAGCTGGCCGAGAGCCCTCAGTCCAAGACGGTGATCGTGCCGGCCGAGATGTCGTCCCTGGTCGGCTCCCTGGCCGGCATCGGCGCCCTGGTCCAGACCGCCCAGGCCGAGCAGCAGCGCGCCGCCGCCCAGCCCGCCCCGCCGCGTCCGCGCGGACCGGCGGTCCCGCCGGGAGGCTGATCCATGCCGGACGTCACCGCCCTCATCGTCCACCACCCGTTCTGGGACTGGGCCGGCGTCGCCGCCCTGCTGCTGGCGCTCGAGGTGGGGACCGCGACCGGCTATCTCTTGTGGCCCGCGGCTTCGGCCGGGGTGGTGGCCCTGGTCCAGCTCGTCGCCCGGCCGGGACCCGTGGCCGACATCCTGACCTTCGCCGTCCTGACCCTGGCCTCGACCCTCCTGGCCCGGCGCTTCCTGCCGCGGCGGCTGCGCCAGCCGGGGCCGGACATCAACGACCGCGCCCGCGGCCTGATCGGCCAGTCGGGCCAGGCCGTCGGCGCCTTCACCGGCGGGCGCGGGCGGGTGTTCGTCGGCGGTGCGGAATGGATCGCCGAGATGGACGAGGCCGCCCCGTCGCCGGCGCCAGGCGCGACGGTCAAGGTCGTCGACGTCCTCGGCGGCGGCCGGCTCAAGGTCGAGGCGGCTTAGCGGCGCGCGGCCGACGACGGGCGCTTATCGCGCGTCATACTTGGATTGCGCCGTCCTGACCTGCTCCCAGTTCGCCTTGGCCCAGTCGACGAGGCCTTGGGCGCACGCCAGCAGGCTCCTTCCGAGGTCCGTGATTTCGTATTCCACGCGGGGCGGCACCTCGGGAAACACCTCGCGGACGACCAGCCCGTCCCGTTCGAGGTTCTTCAGGGTCACGGACAGCATCCTCTGCGAAATCCCCGGGATGGCGCGTTCGAGCGCGGAAAACCGGGCGCGCCCGCCGAGGTGGTCGAGCGAGAGGATGAGGAAGATGGTCCACTTGTCGCCGATCTTCGTCAGTAACTCCCGCACCGCCATCGGGTCCGGGCTCCTGCAGACCGCGGCGGGGTCCAGCTGGCCGGTTATGGTCGGTCTGTTCATGGCTTACCTCGGTGTTAGTGACTGATCTCAAAGTGCCTTCTTCTTTGATATCGGCTTCCAACATATGTGTAGCTCTCGTTTCGTAAGCAATGTCACGAAACGCGTGGAGAGCACAGGATGCCGGGTTCGGAATACGCCGCCTACGAGGCCGCCAGGCCTTACTTCGATCTGGTCCGGGGCGCGCTGGGCGCGCTGGTCGACGGCGAGCATTTCTTCGACGCCGTGTCCGACGACGTCGTCTACGAGGTGCTCTACGACTTCCCCGGCTGGCCTCGCGTCGTGCGGGGGCGCGCCGACCTGATGGCCCGGTTCGCCGGCTACGGCGACAACATCAGGCTGCAGTCTGCGGACAAGCTGATCACCCATAAGACCGACGATGGCCGTGTCGTCGTCATCGAGTATGAAGTCAACGGGACCATCCTCGCGACCGGCGTCAAGTACAACAACCGCTTCGCTTCAATCATCAGGATTGAAGATCGGAAGATAGCGCATTGGCGGGACTACATGGACTCGCTCGCGGCCTGGAACGCGCTGACGGCGCCCGCCCGCTAAGACATCGGAACTCTGTAGAGTACGAGGAGATTTCACATGAAGCAGATACTCATGATCGAGGTGAGTCCCCGGGGGGAGGACTCGGCGAGCCGATCGGTGGCCGACACCCTGGCCGCGCGGCTGACCAGGCTCTATCCGTCGGCGAGGCTCATCCGCCGCGACCTGGCCGCCGAGCGCCTGCCCCAGCTGGACGAGATCACCCTGCGGGCGATCTCGACGCAGGACCCGGCCGAGGCGGAGCGGTTGAAGGCGGCGGCGGACCAGTCGGATCGCCTGACCGACGAGCTGCTGGACTCCGACCTTCTGGTGATCGCGACGCCGATGTGGAACTTCGGGATACCGTCCGCGCTCAAGGCGTGGATCGACCTGGTCGTGCGGTCGGGCCGGACCTTCCGCTACGCCGACGGCGCGGTCGTCGGCCTGGCGAAGGACAAGAAGGCCATCCTGGTCCTGGCCTCGGGCGGCGTCTTCACCGAAGACCCATGGCGCTCGTGGGATTTCGTCGAGCCCTACCTGCGCCAGATCCTGGGCTTCATCGGCATCGTGGACGTGCAGACGGTTCGCGCCGAAGGGATGAATCTGCCCTGGCTGGCCGCGGAGGTCGTGCCGAAGGCGAACAAGGCCGTCGAGGCGCTCGCCCTATAGGCGCCCCTACCGGGTCTCGTCCAGCCAGGTCCGCAGCGCCTTCAGGAAGGGCAGGGCGGCGACGAACTCCTCCTCGGTGAAGGCCGAGCGCAGGGATTCGGTCATCGGCCGCATGGCGTGCAGGGCCGCGAGGTGGGCGGCCTGGCCGTCCGGGGTGATCGCCACCAGCTTGCGCCGGCCGTCCTGCGGGTCCGGCTCGATCGCCACGAACCCCTGGGCCTCCAGCCGCTGCAGGGTGTTGGTCATCGCCCCCTTGGTCACCTGGAAGGCGCGGGCCAGCTCGGCCGGGGTCGCCACCTCGCCCTGGTGGCAGAAGTGGGTCAGCACCCCGAACTGGGCGTGGCTCAGCCCGTCCGGCAACACCCGCTCCAGCCGGTTGGTGACCAGCTGGTCGATCATGCCGATCTCGGAGAACACCTTGACGTCGGGGCGGTCTTGCGGTCGGCGCGCCATGGCGGCCTCCTTCAGGGGTCAACCAGGCGTGGTATAATAATTCAATCTTGAACGGTCAAGGCGGGGCGTGACAGTCGAAGGCGTGCGCGGTTTCGGCGCCCGCCAGGCTCCGACGTCTTGAATCAGCGCCGGCCCAGGGTCTCTGTCAGGCCCTGGTTGGCCAGGGCGTCGGCGCGTTCGTTCAATGGGTGACCATTGTGCCCCTTGACCCACCGCCAATCGACGGTGTGGCGGGACCGGGCCTCGTCCAGCCGCCGCCACAGGTCCTCGTTCTTGACCGGCGCCTTGGAGGCGGTCTTCCAGCCGCGCGCCTTCCAGCCCGCCAGCCACTCGGCGATGCCGGTGCGCACGTACTGGCTGTCGGTGTGCAGCTCGACGCGGCAGGGCCGGTTCAGCGCCTCCAGCGCCTGGATGGCGGCCATCAGCTCCATGCGGTTGTTGGTGGTGTGCAGCTCGCCGCCGCACAGCTCACGCTCGCGCTCGCCCGTCCTCAGGATCGCGCCCCAGCCGCCCGGGCCCGGATTCCCGCGGCAGGCGCCGTCGGTGTAGATCACGACGTAAGGGGTCACGCGGTCTCCCCGAACAGCATCAGCCCGCCGCCGACCTGGGCGGCGCGGTGCACGGCCAGCTTGCGCTCGTACTCCATCGGGTCCTTCGGCCGCACCAGCGCCCCGGCCGGGGTGGAGCGCCAGTCCTTCAGCCGGGTCAGGAAGAAGCGCATGGCCGCGCCCCAGGCCAGCACCGGCAGGGCCGCCTTCTCGGCCGCCGACAGCGGCCGGCGGCTTTCGTAGCCGGCGATCAGCGCCCGCGCGCTGGTCACGTTGAACGAGCCGTCCGCCTCGAAGCACCAGGCGTTCAGGCAAACCCCCAGGTCGTAGGCGTAGAGGTCGTCGCAGGCGAAATAGAAGTCGATGGCCGCGGCGAACGCCCCGTCGCGGAAGAAGACGTTGTCGGGAAAGAAGTCGGCGTGCACCACCCCGGCCGGCAAGCCTTCGGGCCACAGCCGGCCGAGGGTGTCGAGGTCCTGGTCGATCACCGCCGCCAGGCCCGGCTTCAGCGCGTCGGCCTCGGCCCGCAGCGGCGCGAACAGGCCCGCCCACGCCGCCTGGCCCAGGTCGTTGACCCGGTGGCCCGGATAGCCCTCGCCGGCCTGGTGCAGCCAGGCCAGGCCCATCCCCGCCTCGCGGCAGTGGGCGACGCTCGGCCGGCGCACGGCCAGGCCCGTCATGAAGCTGGCGATGGCGGCCGGCTTGCCGCGGATGGCGCTGAGCAGCCGGCCCCGCCGGTCGGCGATCGGCAGGGCCGAGGGGAAGCCGTGCTCGCCCAGCCAGCGCATCAGGCCGAGGAAATAGGGCAGGTCCTCCGGCCGCACCCGCCGTTCGTAGATGGTCAGGATGAAGCGGCCGGTCGTGGTCTCCAGCAGGAAGTTGGAATTCTCGACCCCTTCGGCGATGCCCTTGAAGACCAGGGGCGCGCCGATGTCGAAATCGGCCAGGAAGGCTTCGAGCTCCGCGTCGGTGATGTCGGTGTAGACGGCCATGATGAGCCGGTGATCGTGGAGCCGGCGGCTTTGGTCAAGCCTGCGCGCCCGAAAGGGGAGCGGTTCAGCCGGCCAGGACGCGCGGCAGCTTGAAGGACACGGTCTCGGGGCTGGGGACGTCCTCGTCGAGCGTCAGCTCGAAGCGCTGGCTGAGCGCGGCGATCAATTGCTGGACCACGGACTCGGGCGCCGAGGCGCCGGCGGTGATGCCCAGGCTGCGCACGCCCTCGAGCCAGGTCCAGTCCAGGCCGCCCGGGTCCGCCACCAACCGCGCGTCGCCCGCGCCGGCGCGCAGGGCCGTCTCGACCAGCCGCACGGAGTTAGACGAGGCGGGCGAGCCGACCACCAGCACCCGCTCGCACGCGCCGGCGATTCGCCTCACCGCCTCCTGCCGGTTGGTGGTGGCGTAGCAGATGTCTTCCCGGTGCGGCGGGCTGATGGCCGGAAAGCGCGCCTTCAGCACGCCCACGATCTCGGCGGTGTCGTCGATCGACAGGGTGGTCTGGGTGACGAAGGCGAGGTTGGCCGGATCGTCGGGCGTGAAGCGGGCGGCGTCGTCGGCCGTCTCGATCAGGGTCACCGCGCCCTCCGGCAGCTGGCCCATGGTGCCGACCACCTCCGGGTGGCCGCGGTGGCCGATCAGCACCACCTGGCGGCCCGCGGCGTAATGTCGCTCGGCGTCGACGTGCACCTTGGAGACCAGCGGACAGGTCGCGTCCAGGTACAACATGTGGCGCGCGGCGGCCTGGGCGGGCACGGCCTTGGGCACGCCGTGGGCCGAAAACACCACCGGCCGGTCCGTCGGGCACTGGTCCAGGTCCTTGACGAAAATCGCGCCCAGCGCCCTCAGCCGCTCGACCACATGTTCGTTGTGGACGATCTGGTGGCGCACATAGACCGGGGCGCCGTAGCGCTCGATCGCCCGCTCGACGATCCGGATCGCCCGGTCGACCCCGGCGCAGAAGCCTCTGGGGCTGGCGAGGGTGACCTGCAAGTGCGGCCGTTCGTGGGCGCTGGTTGTCATTCGGAGAACTTAGGCCGCCCGCGCGCCGACCGCCACCGCGGCGCGTTGCGGGCGACCGCCAAAGCCAGTATCAGAACGAACCAGTCTCCAGTCCCTCGCCGGGAATCCGGCTCCGGAGTGCTTGCCGCATGCGTCGCGCCCTGCTCATTGCCTATCTCGCGCTGGCCGCGTTGACCGCGTTGCCGGCCGCGCCCGCGTTTGCCCAGATGGGCGGCGGCGGCCCTGGTGGCGGTGGCGGTCCCGGCGGCGGCGGTCCGGGCGGCGGCGGTCCGGGCGGCGACGACGACGCGGCCAAGAAGAAGAAGGACGAGGAGTGGGCCGCCGGGCGCGCCCTCGACCTGCCCGGCAAGAAGAACGCCGGTCCCTGCCCCTATGTGAAGGTGCTCTACGACGCCTCGCGCTACCAGGAGTTCAAGGACGGCCGGGTGGCGTCGGACACCGTCGGCTACACCGGCGAGATCCAGGACCTGGCCTCGGGCTGCGAGTACAAGGGCGCCAATCCGATCCACGTCGAGGTCGAGCTGCTGTTCGCCCTCGGCCGCGGCCCGGCCGCCGTCGGCTCAAGCAAGGACTACAGCTACTGGGTCGCGGTCACCGACCGGAACAACGCGGTGATCGACAAGGAATATTTCACCGTCCACGGCGCCTTCCCGGCCGGCCAGGACCGCGTGCTGGTCACCGACCGGATCAACGGCATCATGATCCCGCGCCATGACGCCGGCGTGAGCGGGTCCAATTTCGAAATCCTGGTGGGCTTCGACGTGACGCCGGAGATGGCGGACTTCAACCGCCAGGGCAAGCGCTTCCGCGTCAACGCAGGCGCGCCCACCGCCGCCCGATGACCGACCTGGCCGGCGCGCTCGGCGCCGCCGTGGCCGCGGCGTTCGACGCCTGCGGCCTCGGACCTGAGTTCGGGCGCGTGAGCGTGTCCGACCGTCCCGACCTGGCCGACTTCCAGTGCAACGGCGCCCTGGCCGCGGCCAAGGCGGCCCGGCGCAATCCGCGCGAGATCGCCGCCGCCGTGGCCGAGCGGCTGGCCAGCGAGCCGCTGCTGGCCGCGGTCGAGATCGCCGGGCCCGGCTTCATCAACCTCAAGGTCAGCGCCGACGCGCTGGCGGACCGGGCCAACGCCATCGCGGCCGACCCGCGGGCCGGCGCCGAGCGGGTGGCCGCGCCCCGGCGGGTGATGGTCGACTACGGCGGCCCGAACGTGGCCAAGGAGCTGCACGTCGGCCACCTGCGCTCGTCGATCATCGGCGAGGCGCTCAAGCGCATCTACCGCTTCCGCGGCGACGAGGTGGTCGGCGACGCCCACTTCGGCGACTGGGGCTTCCAGATGGGGCTGCTGATCATCGCCGCGAGCGACGAGGACCCGCGCTGGCGCGCCATCGCCGAGGAGACCCTGCCCGCGACGCACGAAGGCCAGGCCCAGGCCGACGCCGCCCTGGCGGACCTGCGGCTGGAGGTGCTGGAGCGGCTCTATCCGATGGCCGCCGCCCGGGCCAAGGAGGACCAGGACTACCGCGACCGCGCCCGTCGGGCGACGGCGGGCCTGCAGGCCGGCCGGCCCGGCTACCTGCGCCTCTGGCGGCACTTCACCAGCGTCACCCGCGTGGCGCTGGAGCGGGACTTCCACACCCTGGGCATCGACTTCGACCTCTGGAAGGGCGAGAGCGACGTCCAGCCGCTGATCGAGCCGATGGTCGAGGACCTGCGCCAGAAGGGCCTTCTGGAGCCCGACCAGGGCGCCATGATCGTCCGGGTGGCGCGCCAGGGCGACAAGCGCGAGCTGCCGCCGCTGCTGGTGGTCTCGTCCGAGGGCTCGGCCATGTACGGCACCACGGACGTGGCGACCATCCTCGACCGGCGGGCCTTCAACCCGGACCTGGTGCTCTACTGCGTCGACCAGCGCCAGGCCGACCACTTCGAGCAGGTGTTCCGCGCCGCCCTGATGGCCGGCTACGTGGCCGAGGGGGTGCTGGAGCACGTCGGCTTCGGCACCATGAACGGGACGGACGGCAAGCCGTTCAAGACCCGCGCCGGGGGCGTGCTGAAGCTGCGCGACCTGATCGACATGGTGATGGAGAAGGCGCGCGAGCGGCTGCACGAGGCGGGCCTGGGCGCGGACCTGCCGGCCGAGGCCTTCGAGGAGACCGCCCGCAAGGTCGCGGTGGCGGCGCTGAAGTTCGCCGACCTGCAGAACTTCCGGGGCACCAGCTACATCTTCGACCTCGACCGCTTTTCCAGCTTCGAGGGCAAGACCGGCCCGTACCTGCTCTACCAGGCGGTGCGGATCAAATCCCTGCTGCGCAAGGCGGCGGAGGAGGGGGCCGGGGTCGGCGAGATCCTGGTCGGCGAGCCGGCCGAGCGCGACCTGGCCCTGCTGCTGGACGGCTTCGACCACGCCGCCTTCGAGGCCTACGACAAGAAGGCGCCGAACTTCATCGCCGAGCACGCCTACCGGCTGGCCCAGACCTTCTCCAGGTTCTACGCCGCCTGCCCGGTGCTGGCCGCGCCGGACGCGGCGACGCGCGGCTCGCGCCTGGCCCTGGCGGCGGCGACCCTGCGCCAGCTGGAGGCCGCGCTCGGCCTTCTGGGGATCGAGACGCCGGAGCGGATGTAGCCCGGCGCGTCGGCCGTCAGGCCTGCGTGCGCGTCGCTCGGGTTTCGGACCCCAGCATCGACGCCAGTTCGTCGAACGCCCGCGCCACCGGGACCGCCGCCGCGGCGAAGACGCCGGACCCGACGTCCAGGCGCGCGCCCAGCTTCATGTCGGCCGGCAAGGTCAGCGCCGGCATGGTCGCGACCGGCCGCATGCGCAGGCCCTCCAGGACCTCGCGCAGCTGGGCGGCGCATTTTCCGCCGCCATGGAAGCCGTAGCTGACGATCATGGCGGGCTTGCCGGCCCATTCCCCGTAGAGGTGGTCCAGGGCGTTCTTCAGCGCGGCGGGATAGCCCCAGTTGTACTGCGGCGTGACGAACACATAGGCGGCGGCCTCGGCGACCTTGCGGCTCCAGGCCAGGGTGTGCTCGCGCACATAGGGATCGCGGGCCGGGACGCCGGGCTCGTCGTCCATCGGCAACGGCCAATCGGCCAGGTCGACGCGTTCGAGGGCCAGGCCGACGCCGGCCGGAAGCTGCGCCATCACCCAGCCGGCTATTTCAGGGCAGATCCGTTCCCGGCGGACGCTGCCGCAGATCACATGAACCTTGCGCGCCACAGTGAGTCCCTAAATGCGTGTGCCATACATATGAATTGGACCCTGGCGACGCGGTTGTAAAGTATGCATGATGCACGCTTATGAGCCCCATGCTGCCCCGCGCGCTGATGACCATCGTCGGCATGCTCAACAGCCCGCGCTACGACGATATCCTGCTGCGGGAGGCCGGCGTTTCGCTGGATCGAGCGCTGTTCCCGCTTCTGGCGCGCATCGACGCCCTGGGCCCGGTGAGCGTCGCGGACCTGGCCGACCAGGCGGGCCGCGACCACTCGACGGTCAGCCGCCAGGTGGCCAAGCTGCAGGCGCTCGGGCTCGTCGCACGCCAGACCCCGGCCGGCGACCAGCGCGTGCGGGCGGCCTGCATCACCCCACGGGGCCGAGAGGTCGCCCGGACGCTGGCCGCCGCGCGCGAACGGCTGTTCCGGCGGCTGCTGCGGGACTGGACCGAGGCGGACCGGCGCGCCCTGACGCGGCTGGCCGACAGATTGGCCGAGGACATGGCGCGGCTCGGGGCGGAGGCGTTGAATGCGCCGCCTGTGCGCCACGGCGCGGACAACGCAGGTTAACAGGCTGGACCGTCGAGGCTGAACCATATGACCGTTGGCGCGTTTGCCGACTGTGGGTTCCGGGCCGGCTGCGGCCCGTGACGTTCGGATTCACCACTGAAAGATCCAGTCATGCGAAATCTCAGCCTAGGCATTGCGGCGGCGATGGTGATCGCGAGTGCGGCGGTCCCGATCGAGACGGCTCAGGCCGAGCCCGCGGGCCATCTCATCTTCGGCGTCGACCGCGTCGGCGAAGCGCCCGGGCCGACCCAGGTGCAGTACTTCTGGGGCGGTCGGAACTACTGTTGGTACGACGGCGGCTGGCGCGGCCCCGGCTGGTACTGGTGCGGCTACGCCTGGCGGCGCGGCCATGGCTGGGGCGGCCCCTACGGCTGGCGCGGCTGGCATGGCGGCCACGGCTGGCATCGCGGCGGCCGTTGGCATGACGGCGGCGACCACGGTCGCGGCCCCGGTGGCCCCGGCCCCGGCGGCCCCGGCCCCGGTGGTCCCGGCCCGGGCGGCCACGGCCCGGGTGGCCCCGGCCCCGGTGACGGCCGCGATCACGGCGACGGCGGCGACTACCACCACTGAGGCCTGAGGGCCGGATCGGCGCGGCGCGGGGCGTTCACAGGCGCTCCAGCGTGACCCGGTCCGGCTCGCCGGCGAAATACCGGTCCAGGGCGTCCTGGAACACCCGCTCGCCCGGGGCGGCGCGCGCGAACAGCGTCATGCACGAGTGGAACTTCAGGTCGTCCGGATCGCCCAGGATGTCGTGGATCGACGCCCCCTGCACGGCGTTGACCAGCCCCGCGCACTGGCGCAGCCGCGGGCCCAGCACCGGATGCTCCAGATAGGCCCGCGCCTCCTCCAGCGAGGCGATCGCATAGCGGCGGGCTGTCGGGCTGCGGCCCAGGCCCTGGATCTGGGGGAAGACGAACCACATCCAGTGGCTGGCCTTGCGCCCGCGCCGCAGCTCGTCCAGCACCCGCTCGAACACCGGCGCCTGGGCCGCCACGAAACGCTGCAGGTCGTGCGGATCGCTCATCTTCGGCCTCCAACCGCTGCAATCCCTCGTGCGGCGCCCGGCGACGCCCGCTAGAACTAGGACGTGACTCCCGCCGATCCCAGTCAAGCCGTCCTCTCCGCCACCGGCCTGCGCAAGACCTTCGCGCGCCTGACGGCCGTGGACGGAGTCTCGTTCGAGGTGCGGCCGGGCGAGATCGTGGGCCTGGTGGGCCCGAACGGGGCGGGCAAGACCACCACCATCAACATGGTCCTGGGCGTGCTGCAGCCTACCGCCGGCCAGGTGCGCATCGCCGGGATCGACCTGGCGCGCCACCGCAGCCAGGCCCTGGCCCACACCAACTTCGCCGCCGCCTACGCCCCGTTGCCGGGCAACCTGACGGTCGAGCAGAACCTGCGGGTCTTCGGCCTGGTCTATGGGGTCAAGGGGCTGGGCGCCCGCATCGACGAGGTGATCGCCGAGTTCGACCTGGAGCGTCACCGTCGGGCCAAGTGCGGGGTGCTGTCCAGCGGCGAGCAGACCCGCGTCACCCTGGCCAAGGCCATGCTGAACAAGCCGCGCCTGCTGCTGCTCGACGAGCCGACCGCCTCGATCGACCCGTCCACCGCGCGCGACATCCGCGCCCGCATCGTCGCCTTCGCCGCCGAGGCGCGCGGCGGGGTGCTGTGGACCAGCCACAACATGTACGAGGTGGCCGAGGTCTGCCACCGGGTGCTGTTCCTGGCCGGCGGCAAGGTGCTGCTGCAGGGCGAGCCGCAGCAGCTGATCCGCGACCACGGCGCGGCCAACCTCGAGGACCTGTTCGTCGAGGTGGCGCACGAACAGCTCGCCGCCGGCGGCGGCGGGGGAGGGGGCTGATGCGCGCGTCCGGGGTCTCGGCGGTGGTGGTGAGGCAGGTCTATCTGCTGCGCGGCAGTCCGGTGCGCCTGCTGCCGATGATCGCCTGGGTGGCGATCGACATCGTGCTGTGGGGCTTCATCACCCGCTACCTCAACGCGGTGGCCGGTCATGGCTTCAACTTCGTGCCGGCGCTGTTGGGCGCGGTGCTGCTGTGGGACTTCCTCAGCCGGGTGATGCAGGGGGTGACCACCGCCTTCTTCGAGGACGTCTGGTCGCGCAACTTCCTGAACCTGTTCGCCACGCCCCTGACCATCTCGGAATACCTGACCGGGCTGGTGACCACGGGGGTCTCGACCAGCCTGCTGGGCCTCATGGCCATGCTGGCCCTGGCCACCGGGGTCTTCGGCCTGTCGTTCCTGGCCTATGGCGCGGCCATCGCGCCCTTCATCCTGGTGCTGTTCCTGACCGGCATAGCCCTCGGCATCCTGGGCTCGGCCATCGTGCTCAGGTTCGGGCCGGCGTCCGAGTGGCTGATCTGGCCGATCCCCTCGGTGATCTCGCCGTTCGTGGGCGTCTTCTACCCGCTCTCGGTCCTGCCGCACTGGATGCAGGCGATCGCGCGGGGCCTGCCGCCGTCCTACGTGTTCGAGGGCATGCGCGCCATCGTCGCCGGCCACGGCGCGCCCATGGGCCAGCTGGCCATGGCTGCCGGCCTGGCCGGGCTCTATCTGGCGGGCGCCTGTCTGGTCTTCGCGGGTGTCTTTCGCTACGCCATCCGCACCGGCCTGATCGCGCGCTACAGCGCCGAGAGCGTCGGCTGACGCCGGGACGGAACGGGCGGGAGGACAAGGTGGAGCTCAAGGCCACGCGCTACGCGGTCGAGGACCGCATCGCCGTCATCACCCTGGCGCGGCCCCGGCGGCGCAACGCCTGGACCGGGCGGATGCACACCGAATACCGCTGGTGTCTGCAAGAGGCCGACCGGGACCCGGCGGCGCGGGTGATCGTGGTCACCGGCGATCCGGAGGGCCAGGCCTTCTGCGCCGGCGCCGACCTCGGCGCGCTGGAGGGCCACGCCGAAAAGGGCCGCTACGATCCCGGCACGGCCGAGGACATCGCCACCCCCGGCTATGGCGTCGACCCCCGTTTCGACGCCAGCTTCGCCTATCATTTCGGCCTGACCAAGCCGGTCATCGCCGCGATCAACGGCGCGGCGGCCGGGGTGGGCCTGGTGCTGGCCGCCTTCTGCGACCTGCGCTTCGCCGCGGCGGGCGCCAGGCTCACCACCGCCCACGGCCGGTTCAACTTCCCCGCCGAGTTCGGCCTGTCCTGGGTTCTGCCGCGCATCGTCGGCCTGACCCACGCCAACGACCTGCTGCTCTCCAGCCGCGTGTTCACCGCCGAGGAGGCGATGGCCATGGGCTTCCTCAACAAGGTCCTGCCGCCCGACGCCCTGATGGGCCACGTCATGGACTACGCCCGCGCCCTCGCGGCCCAGGTCTCGCCCGGCTCGGCGCGCGAGACCAAGCACCAGATCTACCGCGACCTGCACCGCGACGCGGCCGGCGCCGTCACCGAGGCCGAGCGGCTGCTGGAGGCCATGATCCGCCACCCCGACTACGGCGAGGGGGTGAAGGCCTGGATGCAGAAACGCGCCGCCGACTGGCAGGGCTGACGCCCCCCTAAGGCGTGGGCCCGTCGTCCGGCGCTGGCGAGCGTGAGACGCCCCCGGCGTCGTTCCAGGTCATGATCGGCTCGTCCGCGTCGGTCAGGCCCGCCTGCGTCAGCGCGTCGTGCATGTTGCGCGTGGCGGTCTCGGTGGTCGCAAAGCGCAGCAGATAGGGCCTGGCCGAACGGCCGCCGGCGTTGGCGAACACCGGCGAGGGGTTGATCTGGACCGCATAGCTCTGGTTCGCGGCCACCGTGCACAGCAGGGCGAAGGTCTTGCCGTCGCCCAGCAGGCGCGGGTGGGCCAGGCAGTTCGGAAAGGCGCCCGCCGCGGCCCGGCCATAGGCCCAGGCGTCCGCCGTCATCGGCTGGTCGAACACGATCTTCAGGACGATCACCCCGCCCGGCGCGCTGGCCCCGTCGGCCGGAAAGGTGGAGACCACCTTCGGCGGCGGCCCGGCGGTGACCACCACCCCGCTGACCTGGGTGCCGTCCTCAACCTTCGCCGGCGCAGCCCCGCCCGTCGCCCCGCCGGCGGCGGCCAGCGCCAGGGCGCTCATCAGCGCCGGGATCGAAGCAGCGGACATGGCCGCATCCTAGCGCCACGCCTGTGGCCTTGGCATGGCGGGGGTGAAATGGGCGGC
>JARLIQ010000060.1 GCA_031291645.1 Caulobacteraceae bacterium
GAGCCGTAGCCGACGCGTTCCGCAATTTCGGCGACGCCACTTTCGTTCTTCCGGAGCATGTTCTTTGCCAAAGCCATGCGCCAAGCGAGCAAATACGCCATCGGGGCGACGCCCACTGCCCGGTTAAACCGCTCGAAGAACGCTGAACGAGAGAGCGCGGCCTCCTTCGCCAACTGTGCGACCGTCCAGGGCTTGGTCGGGCTTTCGTGCATTCGCCGTATCGCCACGGCAAGGCGTTCGTCGGCGAGTCCGCGCACGAGGCCGGTTGACGCTGCGGTGCCCGCCGTCGAGCGGAGCGCTTCGATGAGAAGAACCTCAAGGAGGCGGGCGAGGATGACCTCGCGCGCCGGACGCCGTTCGCGGAACTCGTCTCTCACGAGCTGCACGAGGGTGGCGAGCCGCGGCTCGCCACGCACATGGACGAGCTCAGGAAGCAGCGACACCAGCAAACCCGCGTCCGAGGAGCCGAAGCTGCAGTGGCCGACCAGCATCCGCAGGTCGGTCGGGCCGTCCTGGTCGCCGATCCTGAATTCGCCGGTGGCCAGCGCGACGGGCACGGTTTCGGGGGCCTCCGCCGAGGAAGGCGCGAGGCTGGACATGGCGACGCCGTAAGCCGCGGGGATCAAGATGAAGTCGCCCGAGAGAAGTTCGATCGCCTCGTGCCCATCGACCACGAGGCGGCATGCGCCCTCGAGGACCAGGCAGTAGAAGGGCTGCCCGGCATCCGAGCGGCGGATGTGCCACGACCCGGCGCCGACAACGACTTTCGAGAACCGGGCGCCCGGCTGGAGCAGCGTGACAACCTCCGCGAGCGGATCGACCATAACGGACTCCTGCGAACGAATCGTGGACTTTCGATTATAGAAGGTCCAGCTGCGGCGATCTATCGTTTCGCTAAGGCAAACCACCTTCGGGAGTCCCCATGAAAACCATCCTGATCACCGGATGCTCGTCCGGCTTTGGACTTGAAACCGCCAAATATTTTTTTGATCGCGACTGGCAGGTTGTCGCCACGATGCGCACGCCGCGCGAGGATGTGCTGCCGCGTTCCGAGCATCTGCGCGTGCTCGCGCTCGACGTCACCGACCCGGAGAGCATCCGTCAAGCCGTCGAGGCAGCGGGGCCGATCGACGCTCTCGTCAACAACGCGGGCTTCGGCGCGGCGTCGCCCTTCGAAGCCATCCCGATGGCGACGGTGCGTCAGGTCTTCGAGACCAACACCTTCGGCACGATGGCTTTGACACAGGCGGTGTTGCCGCAGTTCAGGCAGCGCAAGGCCGGTGTCGTCGTGAACGTCACGTCGAGCGTGACCTTGAAATCGGTCCCCCTGATCGCTTCGTACACCGCGAGCAAGGCGGCGGTGAACGCATTCACCGAGGTGCTCGCGCTGGAGCTCCAGCAATTCAATGTTCGCGTGCGTTTGGTGCTACCGGGGCGTTCGCCGGAGACCCGTTTCGCCGATAACGCGCGCTCCCGCATGGCGGGCCTCGACCACGAGGCCTATGCCGACCTCGTGAAGAGTGTCTTCGCGCGCTTTGGCGAGTCGGGGCCGATCACGCACGCGCAGGACGTGGCCGAAGCGGTGTGGCGCGCGGTGAACGATCCGTCCAGCCCGATGCGAATCCCCGCCGGCGCTGACGCCGTGAACTGGGCCGAGTCGAACTGAACGAAGTCCCCATGCAGGATAAGCGCGGACGAGGCTCGCCGAAGATCGTCACCAGGTCGGCGACCTGCGTTACACGATCGGAAACGCCTTGACCATGAACTCAGCGCCAAGCTCAAGGTCGACATGAGGTCGGCGCCGGGACCTGTCAGGGCTTCACGAACCGATAGGCGAAGCGATCGGTCCCGCCCTTGATCGAGGGATCGAACACCTTGATCGAGTGCGGATCGTCCTTATTCGTGAGCATGGTGCTTTCCGCGTCCAGCACGAAGCCGGCCGCCTCCACCTCCTCGCGGACGGACGCAGGGTCGATCCGGTGCAGCGACTGGATCTCGCCCGCCCCCGCCCCTGCGGCGGCGGCATGGTCGACGATGACGTAGAATCCGCCGGGCTTCAGCCGCTCGTAGACGGCTCGATTGAAGTCGGCCGCCGTCGCACCCCTCTTCTGGATCAGCGCGGTGTGAAGATCGTGGTAGAACAGGTGCAGCCACAGGACATCCGCTGGTTGCGTGGCCTCCGGCATCGCCACGAGGTCCGCTGAGACGACTTCGACGTTCTCTCGGCCCGGCTCCTTCGCAAGAGTCTGCATGCGGCAGACCTGATCGGGCTTCAAGTCGGCGATTTCGGCCGGCACGAAGCTGAAGACCCGCCCTTTGGGTCCCACGACGTCGGAGAACAGGCGCGTCCAGTCGCCGTCGCCTGGGTAAACGTCGATGACGGTGGAGCCCGCCTCGACGCGTGCGAACCGGATTAGTTCGGATAGCTTGGATTGGTCGTACATCGGGATCTCCCTTACGGTTGAGCATTCGGCGAGCGCGCGGCGCGCGGGGCCGGCGATCCACGGCTCATTCACCTTCGACACCGAACGGATGGCCGCAGTCGCCAGCGCTACGCCGGCCCGGACGCGTCCATCTGCGAGGCCCGGGCCAGTGCTTGCGTGTCGACGTATTCCCGGATGTTGGTCAGTCTACCGTCCCGGACCGTGATGGCGAAGATCCAGTCGTCCTCGAACGTCTTGTTCGTGGCTTTGATCCTTCCCCTGGCGAAGCCGACGACCAGGACCCGGTCTCCCTGCGCGACGAACTCCCGGGGTTCCGTGGACGTTTCGATCGTCTTGGATGCCGTCTCTAGCAAATCCGCCAGCCCGGCGTGTCCGTGGCGCGTTCCGGCCAGCGGCCAGTCCTCGCCCGGAATGATCCACTCGAAGTCTTCGGCGACCAGCGCCAGCAGAGCCTCCCTGTCGCCGCGGCCGATCGCGGCGAAGAAGGCCTTCACGGTCTGGACGTTCTTCTCAGTACTCATCGGAATTTCTCCTTTTCGCGGCTCTGCCGGTGGACGCGTCGTGTTCATCCGTCGAACTTGACGAGGTCCTTGAAGATCAGCCGACCCCAGGTATTCCCGCGCGCCTGAACAAGCAGTCCGCCTTCAGAAAGGCCGCCAAGATTGATCGGTGCGAACCCCAGCTTTTCCGCCAGCACAGCAATCTCGTCTGCGGCAGCGTCATCGTCGCTCGCCAGGAACACGACTCTTCTGCCGCCATGTACGGCCGGATCCTGCTCGAGTTTGGGAGCACCCAAGTGGTTGAAGCCCTTCACCACCCTGGCGCCCGTGAACGCCTGCGCCACGGTCTTGGCGGAGGATTGGTCCACCAGGTCGTCGGGGGCCACACCGTAGGCATTGGTCACATCGACGATCGTCTTCCCCTGCCAGCTGGGAAGCGCCTTCGCGACCTCCGGGTGCGCCTCGAAGCGGACCGCCAAAAAGAGGATGTCCGCCTTGACCGCTTCCGCCAGGGTTTTGGCGAGGATCGTGGGTCCGATCGCGGCCGCGTCGGCGGCAAAGCTTTCCGGGTCGCGCGTGGTCGCCACGGAGACCTCGATGCCCTTGCGGGCAAACGCCTTGGCAAGAGCGTGGCCGATCTTGCCGAAGCCAATGATTGCGTAGCTCATAATGGCTATCCGATCTCCTGTGACGCCGGGGTCAGACCTGGGCCAAGCCTCCATCGACGGCGAGATCCACGCCGGTGATGAAAGAGCTTTCGTCGGAGGCAAGGAACGTGACGGCAGCCGCAATCTCGTCTGGCTCACCCCTGCGACCCATCGGGATCTGCGAAGCGAACTGAGCGGCCGCTTGTTCTGCTTGCTCGGGGGAAAGGCCCGTCGTTGTTGCCAACGCCGGGGTATCGATGGGTCCGGGGCTCATTGAATTCACGCGGATTTTGCGATCCTTCAGCTCCAGCGTCCAAGCGCGCGCGAAGCTTCGCACCGCGGCCTTACTCGCGGCGTAGGTGCTGAATCCTGGCAGCCCCAACACGTTGGAGACCGAGGAGGTCAGGATGATCGAACCGCCGTCTTTGAGGAGCGGAAGCGCCTTCTGGACCGTAAAGAATAGCCCCTTCACGTTCACATCGAAGGTCTGGTCGAAATGGGCCTCAGACGCCGCCGCGAGCGGTGCGATTGTCCCGGCGCCTGCGTTCGCGAAGAGAATGTCGATATGACCATGTTTCTCTTTCACGACGGCATAGAGCCGGTCCAGATCTTCCAAGCGCGACACGTCGCCGACGACCGTCGTAACGTTTTCCTTGATGAGGGCTGCGGCCTCTTCCAGTTCCTTCTCTCGTCGGCCGGTGATCACGACGTGCGCGCCTTCCGCCACGAAGCGCTTGGCTGTGGCCAACCCGATCCCACTGCTGCCGCCGGTGATGACAGCGACCTTGCCTTCTAGTTTTTTCATGATCTTCTATCCTTCGTTGTGTGGCCCAAACGCGGGACCGCGCAGGGGTCAGAGTTGGGCTAGGCCACCGTCGACGGCGACCTCGCTGGCGGTCATGAAGCTGCTGTCCGACGACGCGAGAAAGGCGGCCGCTGCCGCGATCTCCGCCGGATCGGCCATGCGCTGGAGCGGAGTCATCGCGGCGAAGGCCTTCTGGCCCTCCTCGCCCAGCGCCTCCTTCGCGAGTTCGGTCGCCGTCGCCCCGGGCGACAGCACGTTCACCCGGATGCCAGTGCCCTTCAGGTCCTCCGCCCAGGTCCGCGCGAGGTTGCGCACCGCCGCCTTGCTCGCGCTGTAGGCGGTGAATCCCGGAGCGCCCGTCGTGCCGGCGCTCGAGCCGGTCAGGATGATCGAACCGCCCGGGCCCATCAGCGGCAACGCCTTCTGGACCGTGAAGATCGTACCCTTCACATTGGTGTCGAAGGCTTCGTCGATGTGCGCGGCGGTGATCTGGCCGAGCGGAAGCGGGCTTCCCGCCCCGGCGTTGGCGAAGACGATGTCGAGGGTTCCGCGCTCGGCCTTCACCGTCGCGTAGAGTCGGTCGAGGTCGGCCTCATCCGAGACCGAGCCCTTCACCGCGCGGGCATTGGGCCCAAGCTCGGCCACAGCGGCGTCGAGCGCTTCCTGCCGGCGGCCGAAGATGAAGACGAAGGCGCCCTCCTCGATGAAGCGCTTTGCCGAGGCGAGGCCGATGCCGGTGGCGCCGCCCGTGATGACGGCGGTCTTTCCATTCAGTCTGGTCACGTCGGCACTCTTCCTTGTTCGGAGAAATCCCCGAGAACCTCGAGATGGGGCCGCCGGAGTCAGCTGTTGAGTGCGGAAGCGCGCACATCGGTGGTGCGAAATCGATCCGGCTGAACGACTGACGCCGGCTGCGCTCGCTGTCTGCCGTTCAGAATTGGGCCGACCTCTTCGAGATCGGCTATAATGGACGCCCGCACGGCCGTTCGATTGATTGGACGCGCGCTTTGGAGAGCGCGCCGCGCGGTGCAAGGTTGCACCATGATCGACTGGGATGACGTTCGCTACTTTCTGGCCGTCGCGCGCGGAGGCTCAGTTCGGGCCGCCGCCGGGCGCCTCGGTGTGAACCACTCGACCGTGCTGCGACGCATTGCTCAGCTCGAGGAACGCCTCGGGGCGCAGATGTTCGAAAAGCTGCCTTCGGGCTATCGCCTGACTGCCGCGGGCGAGGATGTGCTGGAGCTCGCGAACCAGATGGAGGCGTCATCGCACCAGTTGGAGACGCGCGTCTTCGGCCGCGACCAGAGCGTGCGCGGGCTTCTGCGGGTGACGCTGGCGCCGCCCCTCGCGACCCACCTGCTCATGCCGGACTTCGCCGATTTCGCGCGTCTGCATCCGGACATCGAGATGGAAATCTTATCGTCCGGCGAGCTGGCGAATCTGACCAACCGAGAGGCCGATGTCGCGATCCGCGTCGTCTATGACCGCAAAACCCTGCCGCTCAATCTTCACGGCCTGAAGGGGCCGGAGCTGTTCGGCGGCGTCTACATGTCCCGCGATCGACTAGCCGCGTGGCGTGCGGGCGCGCCTGATCCCATCCGGTGGATCGTCATAAGCAGTCATGGAATCCCCGACTGGGCCCGCGAGGGTGAGGTTCGCGCCACGGGGGCTCCGTTCAGGACCACGGACGCCGAGGCGCAGATCGTCGCTGTACGGCAAGGGCTCGGGATGACGACACTGCCGTGCTTCGTCGGAGATGCGGCCCCCCTGCTGGTGAGGGCGCCGGGCGCCGACCTGCACATGTACGGAACGCTCTGGCTTCTCACACAGGGGGAGACACGCAAGACGGAGCGCGTCCGGCTCTTCACGGAGTTCGTGTCCCGCAGGCTCGCCGCCTACGCTCCGCTTCTCGCGGGGCTGTCAATATCGCGCGACTGACGCGCGGCAGGTCGCCGTCGATGCATTCGTCGCTAGTCTGGACCTAGCCGAGCTGGGCCCCAGCCTCGCTTCGCGGCGATCGTGTTCGGCTGCTGCGAGCCGAGTTTTTGCACAGCCTGCCCCGCGTCGCCCGCCGGACGCGGGGTCTTTGATTCCGGCAGGCCTGCGCCCTCCCGCCCGCCGCCCATGGGCTTCGTCTCCCTAGCCGCCATCCGTGGCCTGCTCAGGCCCGCGGGCGCGGGGAGGGGCGGCGGTGCGGCGACAAGGTCGGGACGGTGGTGGTCGAGGTGGGGTGAGTGCAGTTAGGCTTCGCGAGCCGCAGTGACGGCGGACGGGAGGGCGGGCCATGAGCGCCATCGCACGCGGCGGGTTGGGGATGCGGCTGGGCGGCGTTGCGGCCGCCGGTCTTTGCGCGTGTCTTCAGGCGGCCGCGCACGCCGCGCCGGCGCCCCTGCCCCCCGGGACCAGGGCCTGCGCCTTCGACGCCCTGACCAACGATCCCGACCCGGCCGGGCTGAACGTGCGCGCGGCGCCCAGCGCGAGCGCGCCGATCCTCGGGCGCCTGCCCCCGGCGGAAAGCGCCGACGCGGCCATGGGGACCATCCTGCCGAGCTTCCACGTGATCGGGGTCCAGAACGGCTGGTTCCTGATCGAGGGCGCCCGCTACGACTCCGGCTACGACGTCCCGCGGAGCGCGCCGAAGCCCTACGCCGGCCGCGGCTGGGTGGCGGGTGCGCGGATCGCCACCGGCCTTCGCACCTCCAGCCTGAAACAGGCCCCAAGGCCGGACGCGCCCGATGTGGTCGCCCTGTCCGGCGAGGAGGGCGGATCGGCCTTCGGCCCCTCCGAGGTCACCGTCCGACGCGTCCTGGACTGCGCCGGCCCCTGGTTCCGGGTCGAGGTCCCGCTGAACGCGAACGGCGTGCGGCTCAAGCCGGCGCTGCCGAGCGACGGTCCTAAGGACGCGGTGCGCGGCTGGACCACCGGCTTCTGCACCCAGCAACTGACGACCTGCGTCTAGCGGCGGGCGACGAAAAGGCCCCTCCCGTCGCCGGAAGGGGCCTCGATCGTCCGCGCTCGCGGCGGCGTCAGTGCACCAGGGCCTTGCCGATCTGCAGGCCGTGATCGTCGGCGGTGATCTCGATCACCGAGCCGTCGGCCAGGTCGCCGGCCAGCAGCTTGCGGGCGATGATGTCCACCAGCTCCTTCTGGATCACCCGCTTGAGCGGCCGCGCGCCGTAGGCCGGGTCGTAGCCGCGTTCGGCCAGCCAGTGCAGGGCGGCCGGGTCGAGCACGATCGACATGCGACGGTCGGCCAGCAGCTTTTCCACCCGCTCGAGCTGGATCTTGACGATGGTGTCCATCTCGCCGCGGCCCAGGCGCTTGAACAGGATGATCTCGTCGATCCGGTTCAGGAACTCGGGCCGGAAGTGGCGGCGGACGACCTCCATGACCAGCGGCCGGACCGCCTCGGTGCTTTCGGCCTCGCCGCCCGCAGTGACCGCCTGGTCGGCCAGGTATTCCGAGCCGAGGTTGGAGGTCATGATGATCAGGGTGTTGCGGAAGTCGACCGTGCGGCCCTGGCCGTCGGTCAGGCGACCGTCGTCCAGCACCTGCAGCAGCACGTTGAAGACGTCCGGGTGGGCCTTTTCGACCTCGTCGAACAGCACGACCTGATAAGGCCGACGCCGCACGCTTTCGGTCAGAGCCCCGCCCTCGTCATAGCCGACATAGCCCGGAGGCGCTCCGATCAGCCGGCTGACCGAGTGCTTTTCCATGTATTCCGACATGTCCATCCGGGTGATGGCGGCCTCGTCGGAGAACAGGAACTCGGCCAGGGCCTTGGTCAGCTCGGTCTTGCCGACGCCGGTGGGGCCCAGGAACAGGAAGGAGCCGATCGGACGGTTGGGGTCCTTCAGCCCGGCGCGGGCGCGGCGGACGGCGTCGGACACGGCGGCCAGCGCCTCTTCCTGGCCGACCACGCGGTGGCGCAGCTGGTCTTCCATGCGCAGCAGCTTTTCGCGCTCGCCCTCCAGCATCTTCTCGACCGGAACCCCGGTCCAGCGGGAGACCACCTGGGCGATCTGTTCGGCGTCGACGACCTCGGGGGTCAGGGCGCCGGCGCTGGCCTTCTGCTCCTCCTCCTCGGCCAGGCGCTTTTCCAGCGTCGGGATCTCGCCGTAGAGGATTTCGGAGGCGCGCTGCAGGTCGCCGCGGCGCTGGGCCTGTTCGAGCTCGGCGCGCAGCCGGTCCAGGGCCTCGCGGGCCTGGGCGGAATGGCCGACCTTTTCCTTCTCGGCCTTCCAGCGGGCGGTCATCTCGGCCGACTGGGCTTCCAGGCCGTCGAGCTCGTCCTCCAGCTTTTCCAGCCGCTGCCTGGAGGCGGCGTCCGTCTCCTTGGTCAGGGCCTCGCGCTCGATCTTGAGCTGCACGACGCGCCGGTCGATCTCGTCCAGCTCCTCGGGCTTGGAGTCGATCTGCATGCGCACGCGGCTGGCGGCCTCGTCCACCAGGTCGATCGCCTTGTCGGGCAGGAAGCGGTCGGTGATGTAGCGGTTCGACAGGGTCGCGGCCGCCACGATGGCGCTGTCGGAAATTCTTACGCCGTGGTGGACCTCGTACTTCTCCTTCAGCCCGCGCAGGATGGAGACGGTGTCCTCGACGCTCGGCTCCTCGACGAACACCGGCTGGAAGCGGCGGGCGAGGGCGGCGTCCTTCTCGACGTGCTTGCGGTACTCGTCCAGCGTGGTGGCGCCGACGCAGTGCAGCTCGCCGCGCGCCAGGGCGGGCTTGAGCAGGTTGGAGGCGTCCATCGCCCCCTCGGTCTTGCCGGCCCCGACCAGGGTGTGCATCTCGTCGATGAACAGGATGATCGAGCCTTCGGCCGCGGTCGTCTCGTTGAGCACCGCCTTCAGCCGCTCCTCGAACTCGCCGCGGTACTTCGCGCCGGCGATCAGGGCGCCCATGTCGAGCGCCAGGAGCTTCTTGTCCTTCAGGCCTTCCGGCACGTCGCCGTTGACGATGCGCAGGGCCAGGCCCTCGACGATGGCGGTCTTGCCGACGCCGGGCTCGCCGATCAGCACGGGGTTGTTCTTGGTGCGGCGCGAGAGGACCTGGATGGTGCGGCGAATCTCCTCGTCGCGGCCGATCACCGGGTCCAGCTTCTGGTCGCGGGCGGCCTGGGTCAGGTCGCGGGCGTAGCGCTTGAGCGCGTCGTAGCCTTCCTCGGCCGAGGCCGAATCGGCGGTGCGGCCCTTGCGCAGGGACTTGGCGGCTTCTTCCAGGCCCGCGGGCGTCACGCCGGCGGACTTCAGCGCGCTGGCCGCCTCGCCGCCGTCCTTGGCGATGGCGATCAGCAGGCGTTCGGTGGTGACGAAGGCGTCCCCGGCGGCCTTGGCCTCGGCCTCCGCGGTGGCGAAGACGCGCGCCGTCTCGGGCTTCATATAGAGCTGGCCGGCCCCGCCCTCGACCTTGGGCGTGCGGGCGAGCAGGGCTTCGACGGCCTGGTCGGCCTGGGCCGGGCGTCCGCCGGCGCTCTGGATCAGGGCGCCCGACAGGCCGTCCTTCTCCTCGAGCAACACCTTGAGCAGGTGCTCGGGCGCGAGCTGCTGGTGACGACGGGCCAGGGCCAGCGACTGGGCGGACTGGATCGCCTGTTTGGCGCGGTCGGAATAGAGGTCGATATTCATAAGTCCCCTCATGGGCAACGAAGCGACCGCTCGCCTTGATCAAGCGCAAGCGGACCCTTGCGATGTAGGTGTGGCGCAAAGGACACACAAGGTCGCCAACGATGGTTTTGCACCTGCGGAGCGGCGCCCCCGGGCGGTGCGGGCGCCCATCTGCCCAAAGGGGCGGGTTGCGTGCGGAGACAAGGTCTTGCCTGACGCCAAGCTGAACGAACGACTCAGGAAAGCGTCAACGCGGGCGCCGCAGGATGATGCGCAACCCGCGAACGGAAACGGCCAAGCCGCGTTCAGGGTGAAGGACAGGCCAGGGAGATCGGTGATGTCGCACAAGCGTCCGAAGGGTGTGCTGGGTCTGGGTCTGGCCTGTCTGGACGCCGCCGTGCGAAACCGCACCGAGCATGTGCCGACCTCGGCCTTCTATCCCGACACGGTGGTGCGGCGGACCAGCTTCGTCGCCGGCGGCGGCCTCGGCTGGCGGATCTCGGCGCTGGAGACCCCGCGCGAGACGCCCGCGCCCTGGAAGATCGTGGTGATCACCGGCGCGCCGTCCTGGGCCGAATATTGGGCGCCGGTCCTGGCCGCCCTGCCCGCCGACCGCGAGATGGTGGTGGTCGACCGCCCGGGCTTCGCCGCGAGCGAGCCGGCGGTCTGCGTCGGCGACATCCGCATCCAGGCCGCGGCGCTGGAGCCGTTGCTGGACGCCGCGCCCGGCCAGAAGGTGCTGCTGGTCGGCCAGTCCTATGGCGCGGCGATCGCCAGCCTGATGGCGGCGGCGCGGCCCAAGTCGGTGGCGAGCCTGGTCCTGTTGTCCAGCTTCCTGGGCGAGGCCGGCCCCACGGCGCGCTGGCTGGTCGAGACCGGGACGCGAATGCTGCCCCTGATCCCCCGCGACCTGAGGAACGCGGTGCTGGAGGTCTCCAACCAGCGCCACCAGCTGACCCACATGCGCGCGGCGCTGAAGCGGCTGAGCGTTCCGGTGCACGTGATCCACGGCGACCGCGACGACTTCGCCCCGATCGAGCTGGCGGAGAAGCTGGCCAAGGACACGCGCGGCCGCCGGCCGTTCCGCTTCCAGCGGGTGCCCGGCGCGGACCATTTCCTGACCGACGGGCCGATCGAGACCCTGATCGGGCGCCTGGAAGACTGCATCCCGCCGGCGTCGGCGCCCTGGCGCCTGCCGGCCCTGCCCAAGCTCGGCTGGCTGGCGCCCCGCCCGGCCCAGGTCGGCGGAGCCCAGGTCAGCGCGGCCTAGAGCCCTTTAGGGTCAGATGGAATCATCTGACCCGTTTAAAAGGGCTCTAAATCAAACGTTTAGAGCACGTTCGAGCGGCGAAACCGCACACACTTTCGCCTAACGTGCTCTAGACGTCGGGACGGCGCGTCCGGCGGACAACGGAGACCACCTGCGGCGCGGGCCGGCCCGTCCCGCCCGGCCGGCGGCGGGTCGTGATCTCATCCAGGTGCGGCCTGGGCGCGGCGGCCGGCGGCGGCTCGGTGCGGACCACATGGCGCGCGCGCACCTTGGCCAGGGCGGGATCCTCGACGCGGAACTCCTTGGCCAGGCCCAGGCGCGCGTTGCAGGCCGGGCAGCGCACCGGCTCGTCGTCGCCCAGCTCGGGCGGGACCTGGAAGGTCTTGCCGCACGGCTTGCACTTCCATTCGGACAGCACGACCGGAGCGGGCGCAGGCGCAGCCGCGGGCGGCGCGGGCTCCCCGGCCTCGGGGAGCTTCGGCCCGGCCTTCAGCGTCAACAGGGGGCGGCGCGGCTTGTCGACCATGGGACTTTCCAGGTGGGCTCAGGGATTCTCGGCGAGGGCCTAGCTCGAAACGGGGGCGGCGCGCCACTGATGAAACGCATGGAGGCGCCAGTTCGGTCCGACCGACCGGATTTTCGGCATTCCTTCGACTGCCGGCGGCCGACGCCCAGATGGGACCGGCTCATGGGGCTTTCAAGTCGTCTGCGACATCGAAGGCCGAGAGCGCCTCTCCGGCTGGGCCTGGGTGACCGTCGTCGCGCAATCAGGCGCAGCGGTCGAATTCCAGCACCAGCAGCTCCTCGTCGTAGTCGCGGCCGTCCCAGCGCAGGGCCCTGGGCTCGATCCCGTAGGTGCGGAAGCCGAGGCGATGATAGAGCGCCTTGGCCGCCAGGTTCTCGGCGTTGACGACGGCCAGCAGGACGTCGGCGTGAGCCCGCGCGTGGTCGATCACCGTCCCGACCAGCGCCCGCGCCGCGCCGGTCCCGCGCAGCGCCGGACGCACGTAGACGCCCCACATCGCCCCCTTGTGGGCCAGCTTGCGGTCGCGCTCGCGCGCGAAGCCGGCGCTGCCGCAGAGCGCGCCGTCCAGCCAGACGCCGAACACCGTGTCCGGCCCGGCGATCTCGGGGATGCGGGCGGCCACCTCCTCGTCGGTGCGCAGGACGAAGTCCTCGTAGGCCGAGCTGAAGGCGGTCGGATGGTTCTTCAGCATCTCGGCCCGCAGCGCGCGCCAGACAGGCGCCTCGGCCCGCAGGACCGGCCGGATCTGGTAGGTCGCGGCGGCGCCCATCTAGTCCGCCAGCCGGACCAGCATCTTGCCGGCGTTCTCGCCCTTCATCAGGCCGATGAAGGCGGCCGGGGCGTTGTCCACGCCCTCCAGCACCGTCTCCTGGTACTTGACCCGCCCCGACTTCAGCCAATCGGTCATGTCCGAGCGGAACTGGTCGTAGAGGTGCATGAAGTCGGTCCCGACGAAGCCGCGGATGTTCACCCGGCTGTAGATGATGGCCGACAGGCCGGTGACCGGCGCGGGCTGGCCGTTGTAGCCGGCGATCATGCCGCAGACGGCGATCCGGCCCAGGGTGTTCATGCGGCGCAGGGCCGCGTCCAGGTGGTCGCCGCCGACGTTGTCGAAATAGACGTCGATCCCCTTGGGCGTTGCGGCCTGGACCGCCTTGCCGATCGGGCCAGCCTTGTAGTTGATCGCGACGTCGATCCCCGCCTCGTCGGTCAGCCAGCGGACCTTGTCGTCCGAGCCGGTCGAGCCCACCACGTAGCAGCCGTTGATCTTGGCGATCTGGGCCACGACCGAGCCCACCGCGCCGGCGGCGGTGGAGACGAACACCTGCTCGCCGTCCTTCAGCTTGCCGATCTCGAGCAGCCCGCCATAGGCGGTGAAGCCGGTCCCGCCCAGGGCGTGCATGTAGACGCTGAGCGGCAGGGCCGGATCGGGCGCCAATTTCTGCAGCCCGCGCCCGTCGCTGGCGAAATAGTCGCGGAAGCCGTGGCCGTTGCGGACGATGTCCCCCTCGGCGAAGGCCGGGTTGCGCGAGGCGACCACGCGGCCGATCGCCCCGCCGTCCATGGCGACGTTCAGCGCCTGGGCCTCGGCCAGGCGCGGGCGCATGTAGGGGTCGACCGACATCAGAAGGTTGCGGACCACAACCTCGCCCTCGCCCGGGTCGGCCACCTCGCGCTCGACCAGGCGGAAGTCGCCGGGCCTCGGCATGCCTTCGGGGCGGGCGACCAGGTGGATCTCGCGGCTGGCGTAGGGCATCGGGCGTTCCTCTTATCGTCGTTGCGACGGCGATAAGGCGCGATCGGCCCTTGTCGCGCAACCACGACCTGGGGGAAGGCCTGGCTGTCTCGGCCTAGGTCTGCGCGTCCGGGACCAGGCCGTCGGCCTCCGCCGGCTCAGGCTCGGGCCGCCGGCGGGGCGAGCGGCGCATCAGGGCCTCGAAACCGGCGGCGAGGGCCTTGCGCACGGGCCGGTCGTAGAACCGCTCGATCAGGACGCAGACGGCGACCGCCGTCAGCATATAGGGCGCGCCGAGCCGCACGCCCCAGTGGGCGCTGGCCGGAACCGCGCGGCTGAGGCCCAGGGCGAGCAGCTCGCCCGCCGGCCGGTGCAGGGCGTAGAGCGGATAGGAGGCGGCGCCCAGCCAGGCGAACAGCCTGGCCGAGACGCGGCCAGGCTCCGTCCAGGCCGCCAGGACCACCAGCGGCGGGAAGACGGCGATCACGCAGACCAGCGGATAGACCACCGGGTCCAGCGGCCGCCAGAACAGCAGCGGCAGCAGGGCCAGCGGCGCCCAGGCGGTCAGCCTCAGCCTCAGGGGCCAGCGGCGGGCGACCCGATAGACGGCGAGCCCGGCGGTGAACGAGAAGGCCACCCGCGGCAGCCCGCCCCAGGCGTTGCGCCAGGTGAAGCCCACGTCGAGCTTGCCGAACCACCAGACGGTCCAGGCCAGGGCCAGGGCGAAGATGACGAGCAGCGCGCCCAGCACCCGCCCGTCCCGCAGCCAGCGCCAGGTGAAGGCGTAGGCGAGGTTGATCACCAGCTCCAACGCCAGCGACCAGGCGACCGAATCGACCGGATAGAGCATCTCGCGCAGGTGCGGCCCGGGCAGCATGGCCAGGGCGAAGGGCGCGACCTGGGCGACCTCGGCGGGACTGAGGTTGTCGCGCCCGGGCAGGGCGTGGCAGAGGGCCGCGACCAGGCCAAGGCCGGCGCCAAGCCCATAGACCGGCCACAGGCGCAGATAGCGCAGGACGATGAACCGGCCCGCGCCCATCCCCTCGGCCAGGCGCCGCTCGTAGGCGTGGGCGATGACGAAGCCGGACAGGGCGAAGAACAGGTCGACGGCCATGTAGCCGCCGTGGACGCCCAGGTCGTGGAAGAAGACGGTATGGCGCATGGCGACGAAGACGGCCGCCACACCGCGCAGGCCGTCGAGCGTCATGAAGACGCGTCGCTCGTGGCGATCCGCCGTCGTCAAGATTGCCGCCCCGTCCCCCAGGAAGCCTGGATCAGGCTTCTTCGGCCACGTCGGCGTTGGGCGCCGAACCCTCGGCGGTGTCGGCCGCGCCTTCGAAGCTGCGCGGAGCGCGGCGACGACGGGTGCGCGGCCGGGGTTCGGCCTCTTCGGCCGCGGCTTCCGGCTTGGGCTCGACACGCGGGGCCTGCAGGAAGGCCGGCGCGTGGCTCACCCCGCCGTCCTGCGAACGCAGGATCGGGGAGCCGGGCTGCTCGATCTCGGGGGCCAGCGGCGCGGCGCGCGGCTCGACCACTGGCAGCGGATCGGCGGCGGCGGCCGGGCGCTCGGCCCGTTGGCGGTCCTCGCGGAAGCGCTCGCCGCGCGGACGGTCGTCGCGTTGACGCTCCTCGCGCGGCGGCCGGTCCTCGCGTTGCCGTTCTTCACGGGGACGCTCCTCACGGGGCCGATCGTCGCGGGGACGCTCGTCCCTCTGACGGTCTTCGCGGGGGCGCTCTTCGCGAGGGCGGTCGTCGCGGGGCCGCTCGTCGCGCTGGCGATCGTCGCGGTTGAAGTTGCGGTCGCGCGGGCGCTCGTCCCGGCGGCCCTCGTAGCGGCCTTCCTGGCGCCACTCGCTGCGTTGCTCGCCCCGGTCGGCGTCGGAGTCGCCGCCGTCCTGGGCCGTATCGCCCTCGCCGCCCTCGTCCTCGAAATCGATGTCCACGCCCGAGGTGAAGGCGTCGCGGCCGATGATGTCGCTCGGCGGACGCTGCGGCTGGACCGCGCGCAGCACGCGGAAATAGTGCTCCGCGTGCTGCTGATAGCTCTCGCCCAGCACGCGGTCGCCGGCGGTCAGCGCATCGCGCGCCAGCTGCTGGTACTTCTCGAAGACATGCTGCGCGGCGCCGCGAATCTTGACCCCGTCGGGGCCGTTCGATTCGAAAGCACGGTTGGCGTTGTGCTGAGGCTTGCCGCCCCCGCTGCCGCCGCCCCGGTTGCGGCTGCGCTGCCGCTTCATACCCTTGAAATCTCTCATGTTATCCAGTGGTTCTGGCCGGCGCCCAAGGTCGCGCCCCAAGTTATGAGCTGTGGCCCTTGTCGGCTCGGGACGATGTCGCCCCGGGGATCCTGTTCGAAAGCGCTAGCATCCTCGTCCCCGCCCGGCGCCTTCGCGCCTCGCGAACCTCGCGTTCGCCGCGGAGAGAGCGCTCGACCTTGGTCGCTCGCTTTACCCCAACGCCCGGCGATTTGGGTGGAGACGTCCTTGATCTAGCGACTCGCCCGCCGCTTTCCAAGGGGTTTTTCACTCTCCTTTTGCGCCGGCCACCACCCGATCGCGATTGGCGAGGTCCTTGGCGGTGCTCACCGAGAGCGCGCCGGCGGCCCGGAACAGGGCTTCGACCTCGGCCGACTGGTCGAAGCCGATCTCGACCAGGAACCTTCCGCCGGGCTTCAGCACCCGCAGCATCTCCGGGGCCAGGACACGGTAGGCGTCCAGCCCGTCCGGGCCGCCGTCCAGGGCCAGGCGCGGCTCATGGTCGCGGACTTCCGGCTCCAGCCCGGCGATCTCGGCCGAGCGGATGTAGGGCGGGTTGGAGACCACCAAGTCGAAGCTCGCCTCGCCCAGCCCCGCCGTCCAGTCGCCCCGCAGCAGGGCCACGCGCCGCTCCAGCCCGAGGTTGGCCGCGTTTTCCCGCGCCACCGCCAGGGCCGACTCCGAGACGTCGATCCCGAGGCCCTTGGCGGCGGGCCGCTCGGCGAGGATGGCCAGGAGGATGGCGCCCGAGCCGACCCCGAGGTCGAGCACGCTGAACGCCCGGCCTTCGGGGAAGAACCGCAGGGCCAGTTCGACCAGGGTCTCGGTGTCCGGACGCGGCGTCAGCACGTCCGGCGTCACGTTCAGCATGATCTTCCAGAAGCCGCGCCGGCCCAGGATGTGGCTGACCGGCTCGCGCCGCGCGCGCCGCGCGACATAGTCGTCGAACCGGGCCGCCTGGGCGTCGGTCAGGGCGCGGTGCGGATCGGCGATGATGTCGGCGCGGGTGGCGCCGGCGGCCGCCTCGACCAGCAGGCGCGCGTCGATCACCGGGCCGTCGACGCCCGCCGCCTCCAGCCGCTTGCGCGCGGCGGTCCAGGCCTGGACCAGGGTCAGGCTCATCCGCCGATCTCCGCCGCGTCGCCCTCGGCGACGGCGCCGCCCTCCAGCACCTCCACGTAGACGCCGCAGAAGAGGTGGCCGAAATGGTCGTGCAACGCCCGCACGACGTCCATGTCGCGTTCGGCGGTCGTCGGGTCGACGTGGGTGGCGGCGCAACGCACGATGGGCTTGAACACCTTGGCCCTGGCCGGGCCCAGCCGCACCTCGGCTCCGACCGCCTCGTTCTCGATCCAGGCCGGCCAGCCCTCGACATAGAGGTTGGCGCGGAACCGCAAGGGATCGACCGGCCGGCCGATCTTCGCCTCCAGCGCCCGCACGCTGGCCAGGTTGACGATCGAGACATGGCCCTGCGGATGGTCGGTGAACCGGTGCCCCGGGGCCTCGACCACCTTCAGGGGACCGTTCGCCGCCTCGCCCAGCAGGTCGGCGAGCCAAGCGGCGAAGGCCTCGCGCCCCTCGGGCGTCGTCAGGGCGCCGGAGAAGGCCGGCCGGCCTTCGGCGGTCGCGCTGAGCACGCCGGTGGGCTCGTCATAGGCCGTGCGCGCCCGCGCCACCTCGGCGATCTTGGCCAGGACGGTGAACTTCTGCTTGGGGACGAAGGCCGGGGCGGCGGGATCGAAGCCGGACGGACCGTCCTCCACCGCATAGATCCGATCGCAGGGGAAGAATCCGCCGGCCGTCAGCGCCGCCCCGGCCAGCCGTTCGGGCGTGAACCCCTTCACAGGATGGCGCCACAGCGAGGCGATGCGGCCTTCGGTCATCTGAACAACGCCCCTCCCTGCTTCGCCGGCCGCGGTCGAACAGCCTTGCGTCCATCAGCCAATAATAGATATTGAATCGCTCGCCAATCGCGGAGTCCGCCAATGCCGATCAGCGTCGATCTGGGCGCACCGTTGGAACAGTTCGTCGCCGATCTCCTGCGCTCGGGCCGTTACAATTCCAAGAGCGAAGTGCTCCGCGAAGGCGTGCGGCTGGTTCAGGAGCGCGAGGCGCGGCTGGCGGCGCTGGACGCGGCGATCGCCCAGGGCGTCGCCGACGCCGAGGCCGGCCGGGTCAGGCCCCTCGACCTGGTGTTCGACCGCCTGGAAACGAAGTACCGATCCGCTTCGTGAGGGTGGTCCTCACCGAGGCGGCGGCTGCGGACCTCGAATCGATCGCCGACTGGATCGCCGCGGACAATCCGGGCCGCGCCCTGAGCTTCGTGACGGATCTCCGCGACGCCTGCGGCGCCCTCGCCGACCAGGCGCGGGCCTGGCCGCTGGTCCCGCGCTACGAGCGGCACGGCGTGCGAAGACGGGCGCTCGGCGCCTATCTGATCTTCTTCCGCGCCGAGGCGAACGCGATCGTCATCCTGCGCGTCCTGCATGGCGCGCGCGACTACGAGCCTCTGCTGTTCCCCGAGGGCTGAAGCCTCTTCGGGCGCTCCCTCTACGCGTCCTCGAGCGAGGCCAGGCGCTCGGCCTGGTCCTCGGCGATCAGCGGGTTGATGACGTCGTCCAGCGCCTCGCCCTCCATCACCTTGGGCAGGTTGTAGAGGGTCAGGTTGATCCGGTGGTCGGTGACCCGGCCTTGCGGGAAGTTGTAGGTGCGGATGCGCTCGGAGCGGTCGCCGGAGCCGACCTGGCTCTTGCGGGCGTTGGCCCGGGCGGTGTCCAGCGCCTCGCGCTGCTGGTCGTAGAGCCGGGCCTTGAGCACCTTCATCGCCCGCGCGCGGTTCTGGTGCTGGGATTTCTCGGACGAGGTGACCACGATGCCGGTGGGCAGGTGGGTGATGCGCACCGCCGAGTCGGTCTTGTTGACGTGCTGGCCGCCGGCGCCGGAGGAGCGGTAGGTGTCGATGCGCAGGTCCGCGTCGTTGATCTCGATCTCGACGTCCTCGACCTCGGGCAGCACGGCGACGGTGGCGGCCGAGGTATGGATGCGCCCCTGGGCCTCGGTGTCCGGCACGCGCTGGACGCGGTGGACGCCGCTCTCGAACTTCAGCCGGCCGAACACGCCCTCGCCGGTGATTGAGGCGATGATCTCCTTGTAGCCGCCCATCTCGCCCTCGGAGGCGCTGTCGACCTCGACCCGCCAGCCGTGCAGCTGGGCGTAGCGCTGGTACATGCGGAACAGGTCGCCGGCGAACAGGGCCGCCTCGTCGCCGCCGGTGCCGGCGCGCACCTCCAGGATGGCCGAGGCGTTCTCGTCCTTGTCCTTGGGCGCCAGCAGCAGGGCCACGTCGCGTTCCAGCACCGGCAGGCGCTCGCTCAGCGCCGCCAGTTCCTCGCGCGCCAGGCCGGCCATCTCGGCGTCGTCGGCCTTGGCCATGGCCTCCAGCTCCGGCGCCTCGGCCCGGGCCCGCTCCAGCGCCTCGACGGCGTCGACCACCGGCTTGAGCTCGGCGTGCTCCTTGGACAGCTTGACGATCTCCGCCCCGTCGGCGGACGCGCCCATGCGCGCCTCCACCTCGCGGAAGCGATCGAGAACCTGTTGCAGACGGGCCTGGGGAAGGTGCACGGGGCGGCTTTGAACGGTGAAAACGGCGGAAGGCGCTTCCTCTAGCGCCCCGGCGCGGACTTGCCAAACGGCGCGCGCCGAACCGGATAGAGCCAGCCTATTCAAAATTCAGAAAACATCGATTGGACTTATGCGGCCATCCCGCCGAGCTTGCGCTCACCAGATGAGGAGAGCGGCGATGACCGACAAGCCCGTGCTGACCACCACCGCCGGCGCCCCTGTGCCGGACAACCAGAATTCGATTTCGGCCGGCCCGCACGGGCCCCTGCTGCTGCAGGACTACCAGCTGATCGAGAAGCTCGCCCACCAGAACCGCGAGCGCATCCCCGAGCGCGTGGTGCACGCCAAGGGCTCGGCGGCCTTCGGCACGCTGAGCATCACCGGCGACATCAGCCGCTACACCAAGGCCAAGGCGCTGCAGAAGGGCGCCCGCTCGGAGGTGCTGCTGCGCTGTTCGACCGTGGCGGGCGAGCGCGGCGCGGCGGACGCCGAGCGCGACGTGCGCGGCTTTGCGCTCAAGGTTTACACCGAGGACGGCAACTGGGACCTGGTGGGCAACAACACCCCGGTGTTCTTCATCCGCGACCCGGTCAAGTTCCCCGACTTCATCCACACCCAGAAGCGCCACCCGGTCACCAACATGCGCTCGCCGACGGCCATGTGGGACTATTGGTCCTTGAGCCCGGAGAGCCTGCACCAGGTGACCATCCTGTTCTCGGACCGCGGCCTGCCCCAGAGCTACCGGTTCATGAACGGCTACGGCAGCCACACCTATTCGATGATCAACGCCGCCGGCGAGCGGGTGTGGGTCAAGTTCCACTTCAAGTCGATGCAGGGCATCCGCAACTGGACCAACGCCGAGGCCGAACAGGTCGTGGCCAAGGACCGCGAGAGCGCCCAGCGCGACCTGTTCGAGGCGATCGAGGGCGGGGACTATCCGCGCTGGCGCTTCTGCATCCAGGTGATGACCGAGGCCGAGGCGGGCGCCCTGGCCTTCGACCCCTTCGACCTGACCAAGGTCTGGCCGCACGCCGACTTCCCGCTGATCGAGGTCGGGGTGCTGGAGCTGAACCGCAACCCGGACAACTATTTCGCCGAGGTGGAGCAGGCGTCGTTCAGCCCGTCGAACATCGTGCCGGGGATCGGCTTCTCGCCCGACAAGGTGCTGCAGGGGCGGATCTTCGCCTACGCCGACGCCCACCGCTACCGGGTCGGGACGCACTACGAGCAGCTGCCGGTCAACCGGCCGCGCTGTCCGGTCGCCCACTACCACGCCGACGGTTCGATGCGGTTCGACGCGCCCAAGCGCACCGACGCCTACTACGAGCCCAACTCGTTCGGCGGCCCTGTGCAGCAGGACCGTTTCGCCGAGCCGCCGCTGGCGCTGAGCGGTCCTGCGGGGCGCCACGACCACCGCGCCGGGAACGACGACTACAGCCAGGCCGGCGCCCTCTTCCGGCTGATGAGCCCCGACGAGCAGCGGCGGCTGTTCGGCAACATCGCCGCGGCGATGACGGGCGTGCCGGAGACGATCCAGCGCCGGCAGATCGCCCACTTCGCCAAGGCCGACCCGGCCTATGGCGCGGGCGTGGCGGCGGCCCTGGGCCTTGAGTACGCCGTCGCGGTCGCGGCCGAGTAGCCGCCGGCCGAAACGACAACGGGCGGCGGCCAGACCAGCCGCCGCCCGCGCGAGTCCAGAGGATCAGACCTCGGTCAGGCGCGCTTGCCCGTGAACGGGAAGGAGCCGAACGAGCCGGCCTTGACGCTGCCGTTCAGGGTGTCGCCGTCCAGCTTGCCGGTGAATTCCAGCGTCATCGGGAACGGGGTGGTGATCGAGTTCGACCAGGTGACGGTGTCGCCGTCGATCTTGCCGTTGGCGATCGGCTGGGTGTTGCCTTGAGCGCTCTGCGTGCCCGTGAGCGCGCCGCCATCGGCCGTCAGCGTCAGGGTGCTCGGCTGAGCGCCCATCGGCGAGTTGACCGTTACATTCCAAGTGCCGTCCACGGACATGGGGTCCTCCTGATTTGTCCTATCCGACGATCTAAACAGTGTTCAACCGCGCCGCGCAAGGCGCCACGCGCCGGGGCCGGAACGCCGTCCTACTCGGCCGCCCGCAAGGGCTCGGCCGTGTTGGCCTTCTCGGTTTCGATCTCGTCGGCCCTGGCCTGGACGAGCTGGACGATGTGTTCGATCATCTGGTCGTTGTCCATCTTGTGGTCCGGCTTGCCGGCCAGATAGACCATGCCC
>JARLIQ010000061.1 GCA_031291645.1 Caulobacteraceae bacterium
AGATCAACCATGTCCCACGAAGGCTGTGAGCGATCCGCCTCTACATACCGAGCACCACCAGACATCCGTCCCTCCAGACCTACCCGAAGGGAATCACATCGCCGCCAAATCGGGAATCCTTCACAGGCTCCTTCGCCGGGACGAGCGGGCGATGGAGGCGTCTTCAGGCCCCGACGTCCAGCGAATAGCCGGCCGAGCGGACCGTGCGGATCGGGTCGTCCTCGACGTACTGGTTCAGCGCCTTGCGCAGGCGGCCGATATGCACGTCGACGGTGCGGGCCTCGACGTAGACGTCGGAGCCCCAGACCGCGTCCAGCAGCTGCTCGCGGCTGAACACCCGTCCCGGATGCTGCATCAGATAGTCCAGCAGGCGGAATTCGGTCGGCCCGAGGTGGATCTCGCGGTCGGCGCGGCGGACGCGGTGGGCGGCGCGGTCGACGGTGATGTCGCCGTGCTGCAGCCGGTCCTCGGCCAGGCCCGGGCGGATGCGGCGCAGCACCGCGCGGATGCGGGCGGCCAGCTCGCTCATCGAGAAGGGCTTGACCACATAGTCGTCGGCCCCGGTGTCCAGGCCGCGGATCCGGTCGCTCTCCTCGCCGCGGGCGGTGAGCATGATGATCGGCAGGTTGCGCGTCTCCGGCCGCGCCCGCAGCCGCCGGCAGACTTCGACGCCGGACACCTTGGGCAGCATCCAGTCGAGCACCACCAGGTCGGGCGCCCGCTCGTCGACCAGCATCAGCGCCTCCTCGCCGTCGGCGGCGATGGTGACGCGGTAGCCTTCCTTGTCGAGATTGTACTGAAGCAGCGCCGCCAGCGCGTCCTCGTCCTCGACCACGAGCACGTTGGGGATCATGTCAGCCTTCTTCCTTCAAGGTGTCTGAGCGCCGTTGCAGCGAGTCCCATTTGGGCCGCTCGCCGCTCATGACGTCTCCGGTGATCTCGAAATGGATGATCTCGGCGATGTTGGTCGCGTGGTCGCCGATCCGCTCCAGGTTCTTGGCGATGAACAGCAGGTGCGCGCCGGGCGCGATGGTCCGCGGATCGCCCATCATGTAGGTCAGAAGCTCGCGGAACAGGCTGTTGTAGTGTTCGTCGACCTCCTCGTCGCGCACCCAAACGCCGGTCGCCTTGTCCAGCTCGCCGGCGGTGTAGGCGTCCAGCACCTCCTTCAGCCGGCCCGCGACCAGCCGCCCCATCCGTTCGATGGAACGCGTCAGCGGCGTCAGCGGCTCGCTCTCGCTGAGCACCAGCGAACGCTTGGCGATGTTGCGCGCCAGGTCGCCGCAGCGCTCGAGGTTCATGGCGATCTTCAGCGCCGCCACCGAGCGGCGGAGCGCGCGGCCGGTGGGCTGGCGGGTGGCGATCAGGTCGATGGCGCGCCGTTCGATGTCGGCCTGCAGGGCGTCCAGCTTGACGTCGCGGGCAACCACGGCCTGGGCGAGGGGGACATCGCGCCGGGTGACCGCGTCGACGCAGTCGGCGATCTGCGCTTCGGCCAGTCCGCCAAGGCGCGCAACCTCCGCCACCAGCGACTCGACCAGGTCGCCACTCGACTTCACCCAGGGCTCGTTCATCGACATCCAAACAGTGAAAAGTAAGACGCCGCCCACCCTGCGAAGCAGTTTGGATCAGGGTGACGCGGGATTGCTGTCGCTATGCGACGATTGTGCGACAGTTTTGTTACAGCTGCGGGAGATAGGCCGTGAAGGTCGTGCCCTGTCCTTCGACGCTCTCGATCGCCAGGCCGCCGCGGTGGCGGTTGATGATGTGCTTGACGATCGCCAGGCCCAGGCCGGTGCCCAGCCGCTCGCCGCTCTTCTGGCCTTCGACGCGGTAGAACCGCTCGGACAGCCGCGGCAGGTGCTCGCGCGCGATGCCCGGGCCGTGGTCGGTCACCTTCAGGGCCACGAACCGCTCGCCGCCGACCAGGTCCGGCGACAGCAGCGACAGGCGCGCCGCGCCCGGCCGGCTCACGGCGATGGCGGCTTCAGCGGTCAGGCCGGCCTTGACCTCGATCTCGACCACCCCGCCGGCCGGCGAGTACTTGGCCGCGTTGTCGATCAGGTTCTGAGCCACCTGAAGGATCTGGTCGCGGTCGCCGGTGATGGTGGCCACCCCGCGCTCGACCAGCTTGGGCGACAGCTTGACGCCCCGCTCGGCCGCCAGCGGCGCCAGGGCGTCGATCACGTCGAGCACCACCAGCACCACGTCGAGCCGGCCCTCTGGGGCGATGTGCTCGTTCAGCTCGATACGGCTCAGCGACATCAGGTCGTCGATCAGCCGCGCCATCCGCGCCGCCTGGGCCGCCATCACGCCCAGGAACCGCTCCCGGGCGACCGCGTCGTCGCGCGCATGGCCGCGCAGGGTCTCGATGAAGCCGGTCAGCGAGGCCAGGGGGGTGCGCAGCTCATGGCTGGCGTTGGCCAGGAAGTCGGCCCGCATCCGCTCGTTGCGGCGCGAGTCGGTCTCGTCGCGCAGCACCACCAGCGCCAGGCGCGCGCCGTCGGGCGCGGTTTCCAGCGGCCGGGTCAGGACGCGCCAGAACCGGTCCTGGGCCCCGCCCGTCTCCCAGGCGGCCTCGCCGTTCGCGCCGCCGAACAGGCTTTCGTCCACCGCCTCCAGCACCCGGGGGTGGCGGATGGCGGAAACCAGCGGGCCGCCCTGAGCCTGGATCCGCAGCAGCTCGCGGGCCGCGGCGTTGGCGAACACCAGCCGCCGGCCGGCGGAATCGTCCGGGTCCTGAGCAGCGACCACCAGGACGGGGTCGGGCAGGCTCTCGACCATCTCGGCGAAGGCCGGGCGTTCGCGTTCGGCCATCAAAGCCTCCGCGGATGACAGGGTTGACGCAGCCATGATCCTCGCTTCCGCGCGACACTTACGCCCATGTCTCGGACCTGGCAAAGGTAGGGCGCCGGCGGACGCAAGCGCAAATGCGCGGTGTTCGGAACTGATGGTTTCCTCGCCCGCTGTCTGCTTCGGCGCCCGCAACGGGTCGGGCGCGCCTGGCAAAGAGGCCTTCCATGCCCACGCACTGGGCCAGCGCCGTCGGCGCCGCGGCCGCGGTCTGCTCGATGTCGAGCTTCCTGCCGCAGATCGCCAAGATCGTCCGCGAGCGGGACGCGACGGCGGTCTCGCTGCGGATGTACCTGGTCACCGTAGCCGGCTTCAGCGCCTGGGTCGTCTATGGCCTGATGATCGGCAGCTGGCCGGTGGCGGCGTCCAACGCCGTCTGCCTGGTGCTGTCCGGCCTGATCCTGGCCTTGAAGTGGCGGCTGTCGGCCGCCGAGGCTGGCAGAGCCCGCTAGGGGCGGGCCGGCGGCGCGTGGGCCAGCCTGAGCAGGTTGGCCGCGCCCGGCGAGCCGAAGGGCGTGCCGGCCAGGATCAGGATGCGCCCGTTCGGCGGCGCCAGGCCGAGCTCGGCCACGACGCTCGCCGCGCCCTTGGTCAGATGGTCAAGGCCCTTGGGCTTTTCGGCCAGCCGCGGCTCCAGCCCCCAGACCAGGCCCAGCTTGCGCGCCACGCCGATGTGCGGCGTCAGCGCCACGACCGGCTGCAGCGGCCGCTCGCGCGCCAGCCGCTGGGCGGTCATGCCGGTGGTGGTGAAGGCCACCAGACAGGCCGTCGAACCGGATTCCGCCGCCCGCCGCGCCGCCGCCACCAGGGCGTCGGCGTCCCCGTCGTCCAGCCCGCCGTGGGCGGCGCCCATCAGCTCGGGCCAGCTCGGGTCGCGCTCCACCCGTTCGATGATACGGTTCATCATGGCGACGGATTCGACGGGGAAGGCACCGGCGGCGCTCTCGGCCGAGAGCATCAGGGCGTCGGCGCCCTCGTAGACCGCATTGGCGACGTCCGAGGCCTCGGCCCGGGTCGGGGTCGGGGCGGTGATCATCGATTCCAGCATCTGGGTGGCGACGATGACCGGGATGCCCCGCTGGCGCGCGGCGCGGATGATGGCCTTCTGCGCCACCGGCACCTCTTCCGGCTCGAGCTCGACCCCCAGGTCGCCGCGCGCGACCATCACCCCGTCGCACTGGTCCAGCACCGAGCCCAGGTCGCGCAGGGCGGCGGGCTTTTCGATCTTGGCCAGCACCGCGGCGCGTCCGGCCACCAGCCGGCGCAGCTCGGCCATGTCGGCGGCGCGCTGCACGAACGACAGCGCCACCCAGTCGACGCCGATACGCAAGGCGAAGGCCAGGTCCTCACGGTCTTTGGGCGTGAGCGGCGAGAGCGGGATCACCGCGCCGGGCAGGGATACGCCCTTGTGGTCGGCCAGCCGGCCGCCCTGGACCGCCTCGGCGTCGGCGAAATCGGGGCCGCACCGCAGCACCCTCAGCCGCACCTTGCCGTCGTCCAGCAGCAGTACCGAGCCCGGCCGCAGGGCCGCGAACAGTTCCGGGTGCGGAAGGTTCACCCGGCTGGCGTCGCCGGCCTGGGGCTCCAGGTCGAGGCGCAGGGTCTGGCCGGTCGCGACCTGCGCCGCGCCGTCCTCGAAGACGCCGATGCGGAACTTCGGCCCCTGCAGGTCGCCCAGGACCGCCAGCGGCCGCGCGATCTCGGCCTCCGCCGCGCGCACCGCGGCCAGGGCGGCGGCGTGGTGGTCGTGCTCCCCGTGGCTGAAGTTCAGGCGGAAGACGTCGGCGCCGGCGCGGGCCAGTTCCAGCACCTTGTCCGGCGCGCGGCTGGCGGGCCCGAGGGTGGCGACGATGCGGGCGCGGCGCGTGCGGATCATACCAAGGCCTCCAGGGCCGTAAGCTGGCTCGCCGAGCCGAGCAGCGCCGCGTGCGGCGCGGTCACCACGAAGGTGGGGATCGGCTTCAGGTAGTCGCTCATCCGCCCCTTGGCCTCGAACCGTCGGCGAAAGTCGCTGGCCTCCAGCACGTCGAAGATGCCCGGGGCGATGCCGCCGGCGATATAGACCCCGCGCCGGGCCCCCAGCGCCAGGGCGAAGTCGCCGGCCACCGAGCCCAGCATGGCGCAGAACCGGTCGAGCGCGGCCCTGGCCAGGGGCTCGCCCGCCAGGCCCTGGCGGGTCACCTCGTCGGGCCGCCCGCAGACCGCCGCCTCGCCGCGGATGTCGGCCAGGGCCTGGTACAGGTTGAGCAGGCCGGGGCCGGAGATCAGCCGCTCGACGGACACGCGACCGAAGCGAACCATCAGCCTTCGGACGATTTCCAGCTCGACCTCGTCGCCGGGGGCGAAGCCCGTGTGCCCGCCCTCGCCCGAGAGGATGGCGCGGCTTTCGCCGTCGTCCACCTGGGCGCCCGAGCCGAAGCCGGTGCCCGGGCCCAGGATGGCGGCGGTGGCGCGCGCCAGCGGCTCGCCGGGCGGGCCGATGCGCCGGAGGTCGCCGGCGGTCAGGTGGTCGATCGCCAGGGCCTGGGCGGTGAAGTCGTTGATCAGCCGCACCGCAGCCAGGCCGCAGTCCCGCGCCAGGTCGCACTCGGAAAAGCGCCAGGCGGTGTTGTTGGTGAACTCCACCGCACCGTGTTCGATCGGACCGGCGGCGGCGATGACGGCCAAGCGCGGCCGCTCGCGCGCGCCGAGCCCGTCCAGGAAGGCGCGGACCGCGTCGGCGCCCGACGGATAGTCCGCCGCGCGCAGGCTCACGGGATTTTCCAGGCGAACGACGCCGTCGCTCAGCTGGGCGAGGGCGAAGCGGGCGTTGGTGCCGCCGACGTCGCCGACCAGGCCGATCAGGGTGCGGGCCATGGACTAGAACAGCACCGACGCGCCGGTTTCCGCCGCGCCCACGGTCCGGCGCATGTGGCCGAACAGCTCCCGCCCGAAGCCGAAGCCGGCGGGCCGCGCCGTGGCGGGCTGGCGGGCGCGCAGCACGGCGGGGTCGACCTTGGCCTCCAGCACCCCGGCCTCGGCGTCGAGCCGCAGGATGTCGCCGTCGCGCAGATAGGCCAGCGGGCCGCCCTCGATCGCCTCCGGCGTCACGTGCAGGGCCGCGGGCGTCTTGCCCGAGGCGCCCGACATCCGCCCGTCGGTGACCAGGGCCACCTTCTGGCCGCGGTCGAGCAGCAGGCCCAGCGTCGGGCTGAGGTTGTGCAGTTCAGGCATGCCGTTGGCCTTGGGCCCCTGGAAACGGACCACGGCGATGAAGTCGCCGCCCAGCTCGCCGGCGCGGAAGGCCGCCAGCAGGTCGTCCTGGTCGTCGAACACCTTGGCGGGCGCCTCGACGACGCGGTGCTCGGGCCTGACCGCCGAGGTCTTGATCACCGCCCGGCCGAGGTTGCCGGTCAGGAGCCGGATACCGCCCTCGGCGTCGAACGGGTCGTCCACGGGCCGCAGCATCGCCGGGTCGAGCGACTGCGCGCGGCCCTCGCGCCAGACCAGGTCGCCCATGTCCAGGAACGGCTCGCGCTGGTAGCGGCGCAGCCCCGGCCCGGCCACCGTCAGGACGTCTTCATGCGCCAGGCCCGCGTCCAGCAGCTGACGCACCACGAAGGCCATGCCGCCGGCGGCGTGGAAGTGGTTCACGTCGCCCGAGCCGTTCGGATAGACCCTGGCCAGCAGCGGCGTCACGGCGGAGAGGTCGCCGAAGTCGTCCCAGGTGATCTCGATCCCCGCCGCCATGGCCATGGCGACCAGGTGCAGGGTGTGGTTGGTCGACCCGCCGGTGGCCAGGAGCCCGACGATGCCGTTGACCACCGCCTTCTCGCTGACCACCCGGGCCATCGGGGCGTAGTCCTGCTTGCGCCCGCCGATCTCGATCACCCGGCGCGCGGCCGCCTCGGTCAGGGCGCCGCGCAGCACCGTGCCCGGATTGATGAAGGCCGCGCCGGGCAGGTGCAGGCCCATCATCTCCATCAGCATCTGGTTGGAGTTGGCCGTGCCGTAGAAGGTGCAGGTGCCCGGCCCGTGGTAAGCGGCCATCTCCGAGGCCAGCAGTTCCTCGCGCGTGGCCTTGCCCTCGGCGAAACGCCCGCGGACCTTGGCCTTCTCGGCGTTGGACAGGCCGCTGGTCATCGGGCCGGCCGGCACGAAGATGGTCGGCAGGTGGCCGAAGGCGAGCGCGCCGATGACCAGGCCCGGCACGATCTTGTCGCACACCCCCAGGCACAGGGCGCCGTCGAAGGCGTCGTGGGTCAGGGCGACGGCGGTGGCCATGGCGATCACGTCGCGCGAGAACAGCGACAGCTCCATGCCCGGCTGGCCTTGCGTCACCCCATCGCACATGGCCGGAACCCCGCCGGCGAACTGGGCGGTGGCGCCCGCCTCGCGCGCGGCCGCCTTGATCAGGGCGGGATAGGTCTCCAGCGGCTGGTGGGCCGAGAGCATGTCGTTGTAGGCCGAGACGATGGCGATGTTCGGCGCGGCCGGATCCATGATCCTGAGCTTGTCGGCCGCCGGGGCGGCGGCGAAGGCGTGGGCGAAGTTGGCGCAGGACAGCTTGGCCCGGCCCGGCGCGGCCTGATGCGCGGCGTCCATCCGCTCCAGGTAGTCGGCCCGGCGATCCCGGCTTCGCGCCTCGATCCGCGCGGTGACATCGGCGACAACCGGATGCATGCTGGGGCTCCCATACGTCAACCTGGCGCCGTTCCTATCACAGGCGCTCGCCGCGGCCAGCGCCAGCATGGTTTTGCGCACAACGATCGGATGATATCGCGCCCTGATGGCCCAGTTCGCTGAAATCCTGCGGGTCCAGACGCACGGCCAGGGCCTGGTGGAGATCACGCGCGAGGTCGTGGACTGGACCACGGCCAGGGACGCCGAGGTCGGCCTCCTGACCGTCTTCTGCCGCCACACCTCGGCCTCGCTGCTGATCCAGGAGAATGCCGCGAGCGCGGTGCGCGCGGACCTGGAGGCCTTCTTCGAGCGGATCGCTCCCGAGCAACCCGGCCGCTACCTGCACGACGACGAGGGGCCCGACGACATGCCCGCGCACATCCGCGCCGCCCTGACCGGGGTCAGCCTGACCATACCGGTGATCGGCGGACGGCCCGCGCTGGGGACCTGGCAGGGGATCTACCTTTTCGAGCACCGCCGCCGGCCGCACCGACGCGAGATCGCCCTGCACCTCGGCGGCGAATAGCGGGGGGCGGCGAATAGCGGGCGCGCCCGCCCCGCGGGCGACCGAAACGGGGCAGGTTCGCCGATGGACGCCGCGGCATTGGGCGTTCCGGCGAGCACAACCTTAGAGATCAGAAAAACCTCTGGTTGCCGGACCAGCCCTCGTCGTAGGTTGAGGATCCGGCCGCGGGGGGACGCTGTTCATGTGCGCAGGACGACGCGTCCTGATCGTCGACGACGAAGTGCTGATCGCCATGTTGCTCGCCGACATGCTGGAGGAGCTGGGCTGCACGGTCGTGGGGCCCGCCCATGACCTCGAGACGGCGGCGACCATGGCGAAGGCCGGCGACTTCGACTGGGCTGTGCTCGATCTGAATCTTGACGGCGCGCCTGCCTTCCCGATCGCCGCCATTCTCCGGGAACGGACGATCCCCTTCGTCTTCGCCAGCGGCTATGGCGTCGCCGAGCCCGGTTCGGGGTTCGAGGCGGCGCCGGTGATCCAAAAGCCGTTCGACGTCGGCGAACTGGCCACGGCGCTGCGCCGGCTTGGCGAGGCCGCCGGCCACGGCTCGTCACCAGTCTGAATCGTCCGCGTCTTCGTGGACCTGATGCATGGCGTTGCGGACCGCCTCATCCACGCAAGGCGGGTTGTCGGAGGTCGAGATCGGGTATTCGGCGTCCAGTTCGTCGCACGCCGAGCGCGCCGCACGCTCGATCCGGGTGCGCAGCACATGCGCACCCCATTCGGTGTCGGGGTCGATGTCGCTGTAGTCGACGACGCGGGAGGCCCGCACCAGTTCGATCGGCGCGCCGGTGGTGGCGGAGCGGCCGACATAGCGCGGGGCATAGACGGTCACGCCCGACATCTCGTCCGGATAGCCGCCCGACGGGCCGGCGTAGCCCTGGTCGTAGGCCTGCTGGGCCTGGGCCCAGATCGGCGCGGCCGACAGGGCCAGGCTGGCGGCCGCCGCCAAGCCCAGCCGACCGAGTTGAATTCGCGTGTTTCTGATCGTTACCATTTCAGATCTCCACGGCGTCCACCGCGCAGTCTCAAATAGAATTCATGACCGTGGCGGTGGATCGCCGCTGTATTTTGACGCTTACCGACCCGCCATCAACGTTGCGCGGCGGACCGGGTTCCGGCCGACCTCAAGACATTGGTCGAACATCATCGTACGACGCTGCGTCATCAGGTGGCGGCAACCTTAGTCTCATCGGGGCGTTTGACCTTCGTCAGGTGCGCGCAACGCGCGCCGGCAAACGGAGTCCTCGATCATGCGAGCCGCCCCCCTTTTCGCCGGTCTGGCCGCGCTGCTAGCCGCCTCGGCGACCGCGCCCCTCGCGTTCGGCCAGTCCTATGGCGACAGTCAAGGCTATGGTCAGCCGCCCGCCTACGACCAGGGCTACCAAGGCCAGGGTCAACAGGACCAGGCCTACCCGCAGAACGGCGACGACCGGGGCTATGCCGAGAGCCAGCGCGAGTACCAGCGCAGCCAGCAGCGGTACGCCAACGACTATTCCAACTACCAGGACCAGCGCAGCGACTACAACGCCCAGCGGCAGGCCTACGAACAGCGGCGGGCCGCTTATGAGCGCCAGCGCGCCGACTATGACGCCCAATACGGCGCGGGCGCCTTTGACGACTACTATCGCCGCCATCCCGGCGAATACGACACCCGCTTCGGCCCCGGCGCCTATGAGCGGGACTTCGGCCGGGCCGATCGCTACGACCGCTAGGCCGGTCGGCGCCGCGTCGCCATCCTCCCAGCCGTCGCCCTGGAGCAACCCGACTATGAACGACATCCCCACGCCATCGACCGAGGCCCGGCCGATCGCGTCGCCGGCGCCCCACCTGAAGACCGACCAGCTGGCCGAAAAGGCCGAACGGTCGGAAAGCCGGCAGGAGGCCTTGCTGGACGAGGCGATCGAGGAGACCTTCCCCGCCAGCGACCCGGTCAGCGTCAAGCGCATCACCTGATCGCGCCACCGGGGGCGGGCCGAAGGAGCGGCGCATTGGCCAGGGACAGCCTTGCGGCCTACAGGGCCAAACGCGACTTCAACGTGACCGGCGAGCCGAGGGGCGAGCCCGCGACGCCGGCGTCCGGGCGTGCGCGCTTCGTCATCCAGAAGCACGCCGCAACCCGCCTGCACTACGACCTGCGGCTGGAGCACAAGGATGTGTTCCTGTCCTGGGCCGTCACCCGCGGCCCCTCGCGCGATCCGCACGACAAACGCCTGGCGGTGCAGGTCGAGGACCACCCGCTCGACTACGGCGACTTCGAAGGAACCATCCCCAAGGGCCAGTACGGCGGCGGAACGGTCATGCTGTGGGACCGCGGCTGGTGGGCGCCCGAGCCCGGCTTCGACGTGGATGCGGGGCTTGAGAAGGGCGAGTTGAAGGTCGTCTTCGCCGGCGAGCGGATGCGGGGCGGCTGGGCCCTGGTGCGGCTCAAGCACGACCGCGAGCACGGCAGGCGGGTCAACTGGCTGCTGATCAAGCATCGGGACGAATTCGTCCACGAACCTGACCCCGACTTCCTGGAGCAGACGGCGACGTCGGTGACCTCGGGCCGGACCATGGAGGAGATCGCCGCCGGGGCGCCCCTGGAACCGACCCGCACCCGTCGAGTTTAATGAGCCATAGGGCGCCGCCCGAACCGCGGCGTCTCAATAACGCCCTTAATGCAGAAGAGGCTCATGGTCGAAAACCGCGCCCGTCGTGTTCTGATCGCCGATGACGAGACCCTGATCACCATGCTGATCCAGGACATGCTGTCCGATCTGGGCTTCGAGACCGTCGGACCGGCCCATCAGTTGACCGAGGCCCTGAGCCTGGCCGAAGAGAGCGCGTTCGACTGCGCGATCCTGGACCTCAACATGAACGGGCGGTCGACGACGCCGGTCGCCGAGATCCTGCTCGCGCGCGGCGTCCCGTTCGCCTTCGCCAGCGGCTACGCCGTCTCCGACCTCGGGCCAGCGTTCGAAGACGTCCCGGTGTTGCAGAAGCCGTTCGACGCCACCGACCTCGCCGAAATCCTCGATCAGCTTCTCGGCTTCCGCGCGGATGCGGCGGCCGACAACTGACCGCGCAACCTGCAGGCGCAGCCGCAGGTCCTTTCGTTGCAACCACCCGCCCTGTTTGGTGGCCGGCCGCCGTCGCGTGGGCCGGTTCCGAGGCGCGTCTGGCCCCGAGCCACGATGACTTCGCCGTGAGCGGGGAACAAAAACGCCCGCCCGGCGGCTCTTGACTGAGGTTCACCGGTCAGGCGGGGGCGCCTGCGTCCCCCGGATCGGCCTTTTGCGCTTCGCCAAGGAGAGTTCCGATGAAGATCGCCCAGATCGCACCCCTCTACGAGGCCGTCCCGCCACAGCTCTACGGCGGGACTGAACGGGTGGTGGCGCATCTGTGCGACGCGCTGGTCCTGTTGGGCCACGAGGTGACCCTGTTCGCCAGCGCCGAGGCTTGCACCCTGGCCGAGCTGGTCCCCGTGCGGGACCAGGCGATCCGGCTCGATGCCGCGCCGCTGAAGTCGGACCTGGCGGCGCACCTGTCGATGCTGGCCGAGGTCCGCCGGATGAGGGAGCGGTTCGATATCCTGCACTTTCACACCGACATGCTGCACTTTCCGCTGTTCGAGGACGTGGCCTGCCGGACGCTCACCACCCTGCACGGGCGGCTGGACCTGAAGGACCTGCCCGAGGTCTATCGGCGCTGGTCCAAGTTCCCCCTGGTCTCGATCTCGGACAGCCAGCGCGCCAGCCTGCCTTTCGCCAACTGGGTCGGGACGGTCTACCACGGCATACCCCAGACGCTGCTCCCGCCGAGCACGCGCCCGCGCGGCTACCTGGCCTTCCTCGGTCGCATCTCGCCGGAGAAGCGGCCCGACCGCGCCATCGCGATCGCCAGGCAGCTGAACATGCCGCTGAGGATCGCGGCCAAGGTCGATCCCGCGGACACGGCCTATTTCCACGACCAGATCGAGCCCCTGCTGGACCACCCCCTGATCGAGTACGTCGGCGAGATCGGCGACGACCGGAAGGCCGAGTTCCTGGGCGGCGCCGAGGCCCTGCTCTTTCCGATCGACTGGCCCGAGCCATTCGGCCTTGTGATGATCGAGGCCATGGCCTGCGGCACGCCCGTCGTGGCCTTTGGCTGCGGCTCGACGCCGGAGATCATCGACCACGGGGTGACCGGCTTCATCGTCTCGGACGAGGCGGAGGCGGTGCTGGCGGTGGAGGCGGCGCGCGGCCTGGACCGGCGCGAGGTGCGACGCCGGTTCGACCGGCGCTTCTCCGCCACCGCCATGGCCCGCGGCTATCTGGACATCTACGCCGACCGGCTCGCGCACGCGCCGTTCGCGCCGGACGTCGCGGCCGAGGCCGGCGGCGAGGACGAGCCTGATCCGGCGCGGCCCGCGGCGCCCCCTCCCGCGCTCGCCCGGATCGCGTAAGCTCCCGGTCCCATGGACGATCTCGCGGAAACCTCCGCCCTGGTCGAGGAAGGCGCGGCCGTCGCCGAGCTCTTTTCGCTGAAGGACGGCGACGCCTTCCTGGTGGCCGACCATCAGGGGGACATCAGCGGCGGCGCGGACGGCCTGTTCGACTGCGACACCCGCATCCTGTCGCGCTTCGTCTTCCTGGTCGGCGACAGGCGGCCCGCGCCCCTGTCGTACGGGCTGTCGAAGGACAACGCCGTCTTCACCCTGCACGGGGCCAACCGCCGCCTGCCGCCGGTGGGAGGACGTGCGGCGCCCCGGGGGGTGATTCACATCGAGCGCAAGCGGGTGCTGTGGGCCGAGCGGCTGTACGAGCGGGTGCGCTGCGCCAACTTCGGCCTGGACGAGGTGATGCTGCCCCTGGCGTTCGAGTACGCGGCCGATTTCCTCGACATGTTCGAGGTGCGCGGCATGAAGCGCACCGCGCGCGGGCGGCTCGACGACACCGCGATTTCGGGCCGGCAGGTGATGTTCGGCTACGAGGGGCTCGACGGCGTGCGGCGGGCCAGCGCCGTGGCCTTCTCCGAGCCGCCCTGGCGCATGAGCCACCGGCGGTCGGAGTTCATGTTCACCCTGGAGCCGGGCCAGCACGTCGAGCTCTATATCGAGGCGGGTCCACAGCCGCTCGATCCGCCCACTGCCGAACGGTTCGACGAGGCCCTGGCGGGCGCGCTGCAGGCGGTGGGCGAGCGCGAGTGGCGCGGGGCCAGGCTCGGCTGCTCCGACCGCGCCTTCACCCGCTGGCTGCAGCAGTCGCGCGCCGACGTCGCCCTGCTGACCACCGACCTGCCGACGGGCCCCTACCCCTACGCCGGCATCCCCTGGTTCTCGACCCCGTTCGGGCGGGACGGCATCCTGACCAGCTGGCAGATGCTGTGGCTGGACCCGTCGCTGGCGCGCGGGGTGCTGCGCTACCTCGCCAGCCGCCAGGCCGGCGAGGTCTCGGCCTTCCGCGACAGCCAGCCCGGCAAGATCATGCACGAGACCCGGCGCGGCGAGATGGCGGCGATGAACGAGATCCCGTTCGGCCTCTATTACGGCGGCGTCGACACCACGCCGCTGTTCGTGGCCCTGGCCGGGGCCTACCTGCGCCGCACCGACGACGCCGCCCTGATGGCCGAGCTGTGGCCCGCGCTGAACGCCGCCGTCGGCTGGATCGAGCGCTATGGCGATTCCAACGGCGACGGGCTGGTCGACTACCAGCGCGGGGCCGAGACGGGGCTGGCCAACCAGGGCTGGAAGGACAGCGAGGACTCGGTGTTCCACGCGGACGGCCGTATTGCGGGCGGTCCGATCGCCCTGGTCGAGGTGCAGGCCTACGCCTACGCCGCCTTCCAGGCCATGGCCGGGATCGCCGGGCGGCTGGGCGAGGCCGGCGCGGCGGACTGGGCGGACAAGGCCGAGGCCATGCGCGAGCGGGTGGAGCGCCGCTTCTGGATGGAGGAGTCCGGCTTCTACGGCATCGCCATCGACGGCGATGGCCGGCTCTGCACGCCGGCGACGTCGAACGCGGGCCATCTGCTGTTCATGGGCCTGGCCGAGCCCGGCCGGGCGGTGCAGGTCACCCGGCGGCTGCTGTCGCCCGCCTTCGACAGCGGCTGGGGCGTGCGCACCCTCGCGGACGGCGCCGCGCGGTTCAACCCTATAAGTTACCACAACGGCTCGGTCTGGCCGCACGACACCAGCCTGTGCGTCGCGGGCATGGCCCGCTATGGCGAGCGCGCCGGGGTGGTCAAGCTGGTCGACGACGTCTTCCAGGCCGCCCAGGCGTTCGACATGCGCATGCCCGAACTGTTCTGCGGCTTCCCACGCCAGGCCGGCGAGCCGCCGATCGCCTATCCGGTGGCTTGCATGCCGCAGGCCTGGGCGGCCGGCTCGGTGTTCCTGCTGCTGCAGGCCTGCCTGGGCCTGACCGTCGACGCCGCCCGGCGCGAGGTGCGGCTGGTGCGTCCGGTCCTGCCGACCGGCGTCGACGCCCTGGCGATCGACGACCTGGAGGTCGCGGGCGCCAGGATCGGCCTGCGGCTGCGGCGCTCCGACGGCGCGGTGGCGGTCAATCCTGCGCCGGGGTCCGATCCCTCGATCGCCCTGGTGATCGAGGGGTGAGCGCCGCCGGGCCAGGGCGGCTGCCCCCGCCGCCCCTGCTCGCGCCGCCGCGGCACGCCCTGTTCGCCGACCTCGACGGAACCCTGGCGCCGATCCGCCCGCGCCCCGGGGACGTGAGGCCCGACGCCGAGCGCGCGCGGGTGCTGGACGCACTGTCCGGGGCGTTGGACGGCGCGGTGGCGGTGATCACCGGCCGGGCGCTGGAGGACGCCGACCGCATCCTGGAAGGCCGTATCGCCGCCATCGCCGCCGTTCACGGCCTGCGCCGCCGCAATGCCGCCGGGATCGTGCTCGAAGCCGCCGCCGTTCCCCCGCCTGCGAGCGTGCGCGAGGCGATCGCGGCCTTCCTCGCCGCCCATCCGGCGCTCGCCGCCGAGGACAAGGGCCTGGCCATCGCCCTGCACTATCGCGCCCAGCCCTCGGCCGCCGGCGCCTGCCGCACCCTCGCCCGGCGGCTGGCCGCCGAGCATGGACTGGGCGTCCAGGACGGCGACATGGTCGTCGAACTGCGCGCTGCTGGCCCGACCAAGGGCGAAGCCGTCGAGGCCTTCATGGCCGAGCCGCCGTTCGCCGGGCGCACGCCCGTCTTCATCGGCGACGACCTGACCGACGAGCACGGCTTCGCCGGCGCCGAGCGGCTGGGCGGCCACGGGGTGATCGTGGGGCCGAGGCGGCCGACCCGCGCGCGGTTCGCCCTGGACGACGTGGGCGCCGCCCTGGCCTGGCTGGCGGCCAGCGCGGGCCTCGGCCCGCAACCCTGAGCATTCATCGACGCGCTTTTTCGGGAACCAGCCCACAGCCCAACCGCTTGTGAACACGCGATCTGGGCCGTTCCGCCCAGGCCTGCGGAGTGGCCGCCATCAGCCGCCTCATCGTCGTCTCCAACCGGGTCAGTCCCCCGGAGCACCGAAAATCAGGCGCGGCCGGCGGCCTGGCGGTCGCGGTCGCCGCGGCGCTTCGCCAGTATTCCGGCTTCTGGTTCGGCTGGAGCGGCCAGACCATCGAGACCTTCACCGGCGAGTTGCACACCCGGCGGGTCAACGACGTCGAGGTGGTCACCCTCGACCTCGAGGACGCGGACTATCAGGAATATTACAACGGCTACGCCAACGGCACGCTCTGGCCGCTGTTCCACTACCGGATCGACCTAACCGCCTACGAGCGTTCGTTCGGCGAGGGCTACGAGCGGGTGAACCGGCGCTTCGCCGCGGCTCTCGCCCCGCTGGTGCAGCCAGGCGACCTGATCTGGGTGCACGACTACCACCTGATCCCCCTCGGCCGGGCGCTGCGCGAGCTGGGGGTGACCAATCCGATCGGCTTCTTCCTGCACATCCCCTGGCCGGCCCCGCAGCTCTTGACCACCCTGCCGCGGCATCGCCAGCTGGTGGAAGCGCTGTTCTCCTACGACCTCTTGGGCCTGCAGACCGACGAATGGCTGTCGGCGTTCGAGGCCTATGTGCTGGGCGAGGCGGGCGGCAGCCGGGAGGCGGACGGGCGGCTGCGCGCCTTCGGCCGCTCGGTCCGCGCCCAGGCCTTCCCGATCGGGCTCGACTTCGGCGACTTCCAGAAATTCGCCCGAAGCCGCACCGCCGACCGCGCCTACGACCGGATGGCCGCCCACAGCGCCTTCCGCGCCATGATCATCGGCGTGGAGCGGCTGGACTATTCCAAGGGCCTGGAGGAGCGGCTGGCCGGGTTCGAGAAGTTCCTGGAAGACAACCCCGACATGGTCCGCAAGGTGCTCTACCTGCAGATCGCGCCGACCTCGCGCGAGGAGGTGGAAGCCTACCAGGACCTGCGCGCGCGGATCTGGGCCCTGGCGGGGCGGATCAACGCGGCCTGGGCCGACATGGACTGGGCGCCGATCCAGTACGTCAACCGGACCTATTCCCGGGTCGAGCTGGCCGGGGTCTATCGCGCCGCCCGCGTCGGGCTGGTCACGCCGCTGCGCGACGGGATGAACCTGGTGGCCAAGGAGTACGTCGCCGCCCAGGACCCGTCGGACCCGGGCGTGCTGGTGCTGTCGCGCTTCGCGGGGGCGGCGCGCCAGATGCACGAGGCGTTGATCGTCAACCCGTTCAGCCGCGAGGAGCTGGCCGATGCGCTGAAGCGCGCCCTGGCCATGGAGCGGGCCGAGCGGACGCGGCGCTGGGAGGCGCTGATGGACGGGCTGAGCCGAACCGACGTCCACGCCTGGCGCGACGACTTCGTCGCGGCGCTGAAGGCCGCCCGCGACGGGCCCGCCTAGAGCCAGTTCGGATCAAGCGGGATCGCCTGACGCGATAAAACGGGCTCCAATTCAAAGTATCAGAGCGTGACGGACGCTGAGACCACCTCGTCGTCCTCCCGGCCCTCCCAGACCGAGGCCGAGGGCGCGCTGGCGACCGCGGCGGTCATCGCGCTGTCCGCGGCCGACGCCCGACCGCCCGGCGTGGACGAGCTGTGCTCATCCGGCGGCAGGGCTCCGATCACCGGGTGGGTGAAGCGGATGCGGTTGATCTGGCCGGGCGCAGCCTCGAAACGCGTCTCCCCGGCGACGCGCTGGCCGTGATCGATGGCCGGTTGGGATGGCTTGGTCGTGTCCATGAGCGGGCTCCTCGTCCGAGGGAACAACGCGCCGGACCGTCCGAAGGTCCTCGGGCCGTCCTGCGCGCCGGCGCGGATCGCTCGGCCGTCTCGGGCGTTACCCAAGTCGATCGACGGCAAACGGGAGACACGGACATGGACGACGCCCCTCAGCGCGGCGCGGCGAAGGCCGAGCCGTTCCTCAGCGACATCAAGACCCTGCGCCAGCGCGCGCGCCAGCACCTGGAGGACGGGGCCGTCACCCAGACCTACGGCGGCGACGTCAAGCGGACGATCGATATCCTGCAGACGGTGCTGGCGACGGAGCTGGTCTGCGTGCTGCGCTACACCGAACACGCCATCACCGCCTCCGGCATCTCGAGCCAGGCGGTGAGGGGCGAGTTCCGCCAGCACGCCAAGGAAGAGCACGAGCACGCCCTGGCGGTGGCCGAGCGGATCAGCCAGCTGGGCGGGACGCCCAACTTCGACCCCGAGGGCTTGGCCGGCCGCTCGGCCTCCCAGTACGCCAAGGGCGAGAACCTGGTCGACATGATCCGGGAGAACCTGATCGCCGAGCGGATCGCGGTCGACCACTACCGCGAGCTGGTCCGCTACTTCGCCGACCGCGACCCGGCCACCCGGGTGATGATCGAGGGGATCCTGGCGGTCGAGGAGGAGCACGCTGACGACATGCACGACCTTCTGGTCGCGCACGAGGGCAAGCCGATGCTGCCGGACAACTGAAGCGCCGGAGCTGGAACATCGCGAACCGGCGGACGTTGAAACGGATCAGTGGAGCCAGGCGATCGGAGGAGGACGGCCATGCCCCGCGGCGACAAGACCAAGTACACCGACAAGCAGGCGCGCAAGGCCGACCACATCGCGGAGGGCTACGAGCGCCGCGGCGTCTCGGAGACCGAAGCCGAACGCCGCGCCTGGGCCACGGTCAACAAGGACGACGGTGGCGGCAAGGAGCCGGGCGGCTCCGGCCACGGCCACAACACCGGGCATCCCGCCGCGCATAAGGGCGGCCGGATCGGCGCCGAGGCCTCGGCCCACCGTTCCGCCGCCGACCGCTCCGTCTCAGCCCGCAAGGCCGCCGCGACGCGCAAGCGCAACGCCGAACACCACGCCTCGCGCTGAGCCGGGGAGCGGGGCGATGCTGCGAAGGTTCCTCAAACGGGTGATCCGGCATGGGCGCCTGAGGGTGGTGATGGACGGCCAGGCGCCGTTCGAGGTCGGCGAGCCGCCCTCGGGCGGGCGGCCGATCCTGACCTTGCGGATCAAGGGGCGGCTGACCCCGCTCAAGCTGCTGCTCAATCCGGACCTGGAGGCCGGCGAGGCCTATCAGGACGGGCGGCTGGTGGTCGAGAACGGGACGCTGCCTGAGCTGCTGGAGCTGGTCGGACGCAACCTCTCCGAACGGCCGCTCTCGCGCCTCCAGCGGCTGGCGGCCCGGCTGTCCAGCGGCCGGACGGTCAATGGACGGCGCGCCGCGCGGCGCAACGCGGCCCACCACTACGACCTCTCCGGGACGCTCTACCGGGCCTTCCTGGACCAGGACCTGCAGTACTCCTGCGCCTACTTCCGACGCGGGACCGAGTCCCTGGAGGAGGCCCAGCTGAACAAGAAGCGGCACATCGCCGCCAAGCTCGCCCTGGCCCCCGACCAGCACGTGCTGGACATCGGCTGCGGCTGGGGCGGCATGGCGCTGTTCCTGGCCGAGGCCGCGCCGGGCGTGCGGGTGACCGGCGTCACCCTGTCGCGCGAGCAGCTCGACGTCGCGCGCGAGCGGGCCGTTCGGGCGGGCCTCGCCGACCGGGTGCGCTTCGAGCTCTGCGACTATCGCGACCTGGGCGGCCGGTACGACCGGATCGTCTCGGTCGGCATGTTCGAGCATGTCGGCCCGACCCACTACGAGGCCTTCTTCCAGGCCGTCCGCAACCGCCTGACCCCGACCGGCGTGGCCCTGGTCCACACCATCGGCCGGCGCGCGGGCGGCGGGGTCAACCCCTGGATCGCCAGGCACATCTTCCCCGGCGGCTACATCCCAAGCCTGGCCCAGATCGCCGAGGCGGTCTCGGCCACCCCGCTGTGGATCACCGACGTCGAGGTCCTGCGGCTGCACTACGCGCGCACGCTGGACCTCTGGCGCGAGCGGTTCATGAGCCGGCGCGAGGAACTCGCGCGGGTGTACGACGAGCCGTTCCTGCGCATGTGGGAATTCTACTTCGCCGCCTGCGCGATGAGCTTCCGCCACGGCGACCTGGCGGTCTTCCAGGTCCAGCTCGCCGCCGACGTCGACGCCCTGCCGATCGCCCGGGACTACATGATGGCCGAGGAGCAACGCCTGGCGGCCGGCCGGCGGCGGACGCTCACGGTTGTCGGGGGCGTGGGCGCCCCGGCAGCGCCTGGATCAGGAAGCTGATCAGCAGCAGGGCGGCGAAGACCAGGAACAGAACCTTGGCCATCGCCGCGGCGATCCCGGCCAGAGCGAAGAAGCCGAGCGCGCCGGCGAGCACGGCGAAGGCTGCGAAACACAGGGTCCAGTAGAGCATCCGGCTCTCCTCTGCGCCGGACGGCTCCGGCAGGCCCCCGCGCCCGGGTGAACCAACGCCGTCGCGGCCGGACGGGTTCCGCATCCTGGGACCTGCGCCCTCGCATCATCCCGCGGGCGGCGCCTCGACGTGGCCGCCGAAGCCGAAGCGCATGGCCGAGAGCAGGCGTTCGCCGAAGGTGTGCTCCTCGCGCGAGCGGAAGCGGGCGAACAGCGAAGCCGCCAGGACGTCGGCCGGGACCGCCTCCTCGATCGCCGCTTCGATGGTCCAGCGGCTCTCGCCGCTGTCGGCCACCGATCCGGTGAAGCCCGCCAGGCCCGCGTCGTCCGCCAGGGCCTGGGCGATCAGGTCCAGCAGCCAGGAGGAGACGACGCTGCCGCGCCGCCAGACCTCGGCGATGTCGGTCAGGTTCAGCGCGAACCGCTCGCCCGGCGGCAGGACCTCGGCGCTCTTGTTCTTCAGGATGTCGAAACCCTCGGCATAGGCCTGCATCAGGCCGTACTCGATGCCGTTGTGGACCATCTTGACGAAGTGGCCGGCGCCGGGCGGGCCGGCGTGGATGTAGCCCAGCTCGGCGGTCTTGCCGGCGTCCGGCTTGCGGCGCGTGCGCGGGATGTCGCCGAGGCCGGGGGCGAGGGTCGCCAGGATCGGGTCGATCAGGGCCAGCATCTCGGGCTCGCCGCCGACCATCATGCAATAGCCGCGATCAAGGCCCCACACCCCGCCGGAGGTGCCGACGTCGACGTAATTCAGCCCGCGGGCCTTGAGCGCCGCGGCGCGGCGGATGTCGTCCTTGTAGAAGCTGTTGCCGCCGTCGATCAGAAGATCGCCCGGCTCCATCCGCGCCGCCAAGGCCTCGATCGTCTCCTCGGTCGGCGCGCCGGCGGGCAGCATCACCCAGAAGATCCTGGGCGGCGAGAGCTGGGCGACCAGGTCGGCGAGGTCAGCGGCGCCCGACGCGCCATGGCCGGCGACCGCCGCCACGGCCTCGGCGCTGCGGTCGTAGACCACGCACGAATGGCCGCCCCGCATCAGCCGGCGCGCGATGGCCCCGCCCATCCGGCCGAGGCCGATCACTCCAATCTGCATCTTGGTCTCCCAGACTCCGCAGCGCGCGCAAGCCGCGCCCGGCGGCCGATCATTCCGGCTTCGCCCGCGCCGCCGCAAGTCGGGCCCGGGCGGCCTCGCACACATGCCCGGCGGTGAAGCCGAAGCGCTGCATCAAGGGCCCGATCGGGGCGGAGGCGCCGAAGCCGTGCATGGCGATGACCTCGCCCTCGGGGCCGGCGTAGCGGTCCCAGCCCAGGGGGGCGGCCGCCTCGACGGCGACGCGGGCGATGACGGCGCTGGGCAGCACCGTTTCGCGGTAGGCGGCGTCCTGCGCCTCGAACAGCTCGAACGAGGGCATGGAGACGACGCGGGCGCGCACGCCCTCGGCCGCCAGCGCCTGTTGGGCCGCGACGCACAGCGAGACCTCCGCCCCGCTCGCCATCAGGATCACCTCCGGCGCGCCGCCCGGCGCGTCGGCCAGCACATAGGCGCCGCGCGCTACGCCCGAAGCCGGCGCATAGCGCGTGCGGTCCAGCGTCGGCAGCGGCTGGCGCGAGAGCACCAGGCAGGCCGGCGCGTGCGGCCGCGACAGCACGGTGCGCCAGGCCTCGGCCGTCTCGTTGGCGTCGGCGGGGCGCAGGACGACGAGGCCGGGGATGGCGCGCAGGCCGGCCAGCTGCTCGATCGGCTGGTGGGTCGGCCCGTCCTGGCCCAGGCCGATGGAATCGTGGGTGAAGATGAAGACCACCGGCAGCTTCATCAGCGCCGCCAGCCGGATCGGCGGGCGCATGTAGTCGCTGAACACCAGGAAGGTGCCGGTGAAGGGGCGAAGGCGCGTGAGGGCGAGGCCGTTGCTGACGGCGCCCATGACGTGCTCGCGGACGCCATAGTGGAAATTCCGCCCGCCATAGAAGGCGGACTCGAAGTCGCCCGCGTCCGCCGCCTCCAGCCGGGTCTTGGTCGAGGGCGCGAGGTCGGCCGAGCCGCCCAGCAGCCAGGGGAACCGCGGGGCGATGGCGTTCAGCACCTTGCCCGAGGCCTCGCGGGTGGCCACGCCCTTTTCGTCCGACTCGAAGACGGGGATGTCCCGGTCCCAGCCCTCGGGCGCCTGGCCGGCCAGCATCTGGCGAAGGGCGCGGGCCTCGTCCGGATGGGCCGTCCCGTAGTCCGCGACCATCGCGTCCCAGGCCTGGCGCAGCGGACGGCCGCGCCCCCCGACGCCGGCCTGAAACCGCTCCGGCACGCCATCAGGGACCAGGAACCGGGCGTCCTCCGGCCAGCCGTAGGCGCGCTTGGTCAGCCGCACCTCCGCCTCGCCCAGCGGATCGCTGTGGGCCTTGGCCGTGCCCTGCTCGTGCGGCGAGCCGTAGCCGATGACGCTGCGCACGATGATCAGGGTTGGCCGGTCGGCGCTCGCCTTGAACGCCTCGACGGCGCGGGCGAAGGCCTCGCGGTCGTTGGCGTCGTCCACCGTCCGGACCGCCCAGCCGTAGGCTTCGAACCGCCTGGCCACATCCTCGTCGAACGCCAGGTCCGCGGCGCCCTCGATGGTCACGCTGTTGCGGTCGTAGATCCAGCAGAGGTTGGACAGCTTCAGGTGGCCCGCGAGCGAGCCGGCCTCGCCGGAGACGCCCTCCATCAGGTCGCCGTCGCTGCAGATCGTGAACACGTCGTAGTCGAACAGCGGAAAGTCGGGCCGGTTGAACCGCGCAGCCAGCCACCGCTCGGCGATGGCCAGGCCGACGCTGACGCCGACGCCCTGGCCGAGCGGGCCAGTGGTGGTCTCGACGCCGGTGGTCAGCCCGTACTCCGGATGGCCGGCGCAGACGCTGTCCAACTGTCGGAACGACTTGATGTCGTCCAGGCTGATCGCCGGCTGGTCGGTCGGCCGCCCGTCCAGCCCCAGCCGGCGCACGCCCGCCAGGTGGATCAGGGCGTAGAGCAGCATCGAAGCGTGGCCGTTCGACAGCACGAACCGGTCGCGGTTCGGCCATTCGGGATGGTCCGGGTCATAGCGCAGGAAGCGCCGCCAGAGGGTGTAGGCGACCGGGGCCAGGCCCATGGGCGCGCCGGCGTGGCCGGACTTGGCCTCTTCGACCGCGTCGATGGCCAGGGTGCGGATGGTGTTGACGGCGAGGTCGTCGAGGTCGGCGCCGGCGCCCCCGCGATCGTCGGGCGCCCGCGGCGCGAAAGCCGGACCGGTCTGGTGTGGCATCTGGCCCGTCAACTCCAGTCTCTGTCCGCCCGGTGGGGGCAACGGTCAGCGCAGACGGCGGTTCCGCGCCGCAGCCGATGTCGCCATGTTTCCCATCCCGGCGCCCGGCGCCAGCAGGGTCTTGGACCGGCCAGCGCGTCAGACCAGCGCGTCAGGCGACCGCGTCGGACGGTCCGACGGCGCGCCGAACGCTGAACAGCAGAGCGTCGTCGGACCAGACCTCGACGGCCACGTGGTTGGGCGAGTCCTCCAGGCGTTGGAGGGCGATCTCGCGCACCCGCCTTTCGTCGCGCGCGGTCGCGAAATCGAGCGTCGAGACCGAGTAGCGGGTGTCTTGGATATAGAGGCTGTAGGTACGCATCGTCACATCCTTCGATACGACGGCCGCGGCGTCGCACCCCGGCAGGAGCGCAATCGCCGCCGCCCACCTTATGTCCTGAGATCGCCGTGTCCATACCCAAGTTGGGTGAGGCCAAGCCGGCGGACGCGGCCGGCCGGAGCGACGATCCACAGGCAATTCACCCACGCCGGTGAACCGGAGCCGCGCGGCGGAGCGATCCTGAGGCGCGGAAGCCTGGTCAAGGGCGTGGCGACCGCGGATCAGCAGCACGGATGGCCCTCGCGCTGGTCGGCGCGGCGCAATATTTCGAGAAACTCCTCGGGAACCGGATCGTGCACGACGGGGTCCAGCATCCCACGCAACCGCAAGGCGATGGCGTGCTGCGTGATCCGCGCGTCGCGCAGCTTGAGTTCCCAGTCCAGGGCCTTGTCCATAGTCCGCCCACCGACCGTCCCGCCGCCGCTCGCCGCCGGACCATCGTCCTCATTGAATTATCGCTGCCCAGGCAACGCCCTGGCGGCGCTCAGGTTCCGCCCGCCCCGGGCGACCGGGCGAGCCGGGCGCCCGTTCAGCGATCGAGCCGCCAGCCGCCCGGCACGCCGTCCGGCGACAGGACGAACTGTCCGACGCTGATCGACCGGCTGCGGAAGCCGCCGGCGCAGCAGCGCAGGTAGTAGTCCCACATCCGGCAGAACCGCTCGCCATAGCGGGCGGCCAGCCGTTCGCGGTGGGACTGGAAGTTGTCGTACCAGGCCATCAGGGTCAGGTCGTAGTCGGCGCCGAAGTTCTCGACGTCCTCGATCACGAACAGGCCTTCGACGGCGGCCCCGACCTGGCCGACCGTTGGCAGCACCCCGTTGGGGAAGATGTACCTGTCGAGCCACGGATCGATGGTCGCCGAGCGCTCGTTGGTCCAGATGGTGTGCAGCACGAACAGGCCGCCCGGCCGCAGCGCCCGGCGCGCCGTCTGGAAATAGGTCCGATAGTTCTTCGAGCCGACGTGCTCGAACATGCCCATCGAGGCGATGTGGTCGACCTGGCCCTCGAACGCACGGTAGTCCATCACCTGGAAATCCGCCGGCAGGCCGGCGTAGCGGCCGCGGGCGTAGAGCGCCTGGACCTGCGAGACGGTGATCCCGACGCCGCTTACGCCGTATTGCTTGGTCGCATAGCCGATGAAGGCGCCCCAGCCGCAACCGATGTCCAGCACCCGCTGGCCGGCCTCGAGCTTGAGCTTGCGGCAGATCAGGTCGAGCTTGGCCTCCTGGGCGTCGTCGAGGTTGCGCGCGTCGCGCCAGTAGCCGCAGCTGCCGGTCAGCCGCCGGTCGAAGGTGGCCTGGAAGACGTCGACGTCGAGGTCGTAGTGCACCTGGGCGACCCGCCAGGCCCGCGCCCGGCTCTGGCGGTTGAGCAGCCAGGCCTGCAGCGCCATCCAGGCCTTGGCCGGCGGCGTGGAAAGGCCGGAGTCGAGATGGGCGTCGACCACCCGGTGGAAGAAGCCGTCCAGCTGCTCGCAATCCCACCAGCCGTCCATGTAGGCCTCGCCCAGGCCAAGCGATCCCTGGGCCAGAACACGGTCGAACAGCCGCCGGTCGTGGACCTGGATGTCCCAGGGCTTGGAGCCGTCGACGGCGATCCCGGCCTTCTCCAACAGGCCGCGGATCAGGCTCTCGGCGCTCATCGCCCGCGATCCGGCGGTCGCCAGCCCGATCGCGGGCCGGGCGGGACAAGACCGGTCTTGCGGGCCTTCGGCGACCAGGGCGGGGCGATGGCCGGCCAGATGGGCGCCCGCGTCCGCGGCCTTCGCCGTCCATGCGCGCGCGCCAGCCTGAGCAGGGCGATGTTCTGGCGGATCACGCCCGCCGGCGTGAGCACCCGCAGCGCGTCGCCCACCATGCGCAGGTCGTCGATCGCGCCCTGCCAGGCGCCGGCCTTCAGCCGCTTGGGCGTATGCGAGACGCCGCGCCAGTCGACGATCGCCACCCTGAGGCGGCGGCGGATGATGCGCTCGTTCATGAACACCTCGCCGCTCCAGCGCGGCAGGTTGGCCATCGATTCGGCCGCGTCCGACAGCAGCCGCCGGGGCACCACCCGCTCGCCCGACACGAAGTCCAGGCCCATCATCCGGTAGAGGCCGAGGCTGTTGCCGCGCAAGCTCAGGCTGACGTCGGCCGCGCCGGTCAGGACGGGCTCGGCCAGGGCCGCGATGTCGGCGGCGCACAGCCCGATCAGGTCGGCGTCCAGCAGCATCAGGTAATCCGAGCGCGCGGCCGCCACGCCCCGGGCCATCGCATAGGTCTTGCCGCGGTTGGAGGTGTAGGAGATCAGCGTCACGCCGCTGAAGGCCGCCAGGCGTTTGGCGGTCCCGTCGGTCGAGCCGTCGTCTACCACGATGATCTCATCAAGCAGTTGGTGACCGACGATGGCGGTCAGCACCTGGCCGATACGGTCGGCCTCGTTGTAGGCGCAGATGATACAGCTGATACGTCGCCTTGCCGGACTCAAGGTTCGCTTCCCCGCACTTGCATGGCCGATGGAGGTCAGCCCCCTATACGGGCTCGAAGGTTCCCCGCCATGTCAAGGCGCCGCCGAACGAGCGGGGCCGCCTTTTTCGCCGCCGCGGGCGCCGCGCCGGGCCCGCATGACGGAACCGAGCACGATTTCCTCCAGCGTTTTCAATGGATCACTCGACGCCGCCTTAACCCATGCCAGCCCCGCCGGTTCCCGGGCGGGCCTGTCCGGGCCGACCCGAAGGCGGCGACCCGCGCAACCGCGGGCGGCGCCGGGCCGTTCAGGCTCTGCGCGGCCGTGGACAGAGGCCGCGACGCCAAACGCGGAGGAAGCGACCATGGCGATCGAAGCACATGTGGACGACCAGGACCTCGCGGTCCACGCGGCCAACTATCACCGCTTCATGCTGGGCTTGAAATGGGTCGGGGTGTGCCTGGCGGCGCTGCTGCCGTCCCTGATCCTGTGGTTCGCCACGCCGGCGGGGTTCTTCTGGGCCCTGATCGTCGGGGTGGCCATCTTCGCGGTCGGGGCCTACGCCATGACCCATGGCCTGGCGCATTCGAGCGAAAGCGACAATCCGCTGAGCCGCTAGAGACCTGATTGGGGGACGGATGCCGAGACGGCCGAGCTTCCTGTTCGATCTCGACGGGACCCTGGTGGACAGCGTCTACCAGCACGTCCTCGCCTGGCGCGAGGCGCTGGACCAGGAGGGCGTCGCCCTGTCGGTCTGGCGCATCCACCGCAAGATCGGCATGAGCGGGGGCCTGTTCACCCACCAGCTGGCGCGCGAGATCGGCGCCGAGGTCGATCCGGCGCGGATGGAGCGCCTGGGCCGGCTGCACGCGCAGGCCTATCGGCGGCTGGCCTCGACGGTGCGGCCGCTGCCGGGCGCCCGCGAGCTGTTGGCCGCCCTCTCCGGCGCGGGCGTGCCCTGGGCGATCGCGACCAGCGGGCGGATGGAGACCGCCGGTCCGAACCTGCGCGCCCTGGGCGTCGATCCCGAGGCCAGCGTCGTGGTCACCCGCGACGACGTCAGCTACGCCAAGCCCGACCCGGACCTGTTCCTGGCGGCGGCCGAGCGGCTGGGCGAGCCGATCGCCCAGGCGGTGGTGGTCGGCGACAGCATCTGGGACATGATCGCCGCGGCCCGCTGCCCCGCCCTCGGCGTCGGCCTGCTCTCGGGCGGCTACGGCCGCGACGAACTGGAGCGCAGCGGCGCCCTGCGGGTCTATGAGGACCCGAAGGACCTGCTCGACCACCTGGACGAGGTCGGCGGCCGGCGCTGAGCCGCCCCCAGCTAGCCCATGGCCGCTTCGACCTCCTCGACGGACTTGGGGATTGGGGGGCCGAGGATGCGGGCGCCGGTCGCGGTGACCAGGACGTCGTCCTCGATGCGCACGCCGCCGAAGTCGGCGCAGGCGCGGAAGCGGTCGTAGTCGATCAGGCGGGCGAAGCGGCCCTCCGCCGCCCAGCGTTCGATCTGTTGGGGGATGAAGTAGACGCCGGGCTCGACGGTGACAGTCATGCCCGCAGCCAGGGGCTTGGCCAGACGCAGGCTGGAGAGGCCGAACAGGGGGCTGCGGCCGACCTGGCCATCATAGCCCACCAGGTCCTCGCCGAAGCTCTCCATGTCGTGGACGTCCAGGCCGATCTGATGGCCGAGGCCGCACTGGAAGGCGATGGCGTAGGCGCCCGTCTCCACCACCTCGGCCGGATCGCCGCGGAAGAGGCCGAGCCCGGCCAGATGCTCGACCAGGACCCTGGCCGCCAGCCGGTGGACGTCCAGGTAGCGTACGCCGGGCGCGATCGCCGCGATGGCCGCGCGCTGGGCGCTCAGCACGGCCTCGTAGACCGGTCGCTGGCGCTGGGTGAAGCGGCCGCCGATGGGCAGGGTGCGGGTGATGTCGCTGGCGTAGCCGAGGCCGCTGGAGACGCCGGAATCGTTGACCACCAGGTCGCCGGCCTCCAGCCGCAGGTGGTGGTGCGGGTTGTGCAACACCTCGCCGCGCTTGGAGAAGATCGAGGCATAGGCGCACTGCCAGTCCAGCCGGCGCGCGACCGCCTCCATCTCGCCCACCACCTCCCGCTCGAAGACGCCGGGGCGGGCGACGGCCATGGCGGCGCGGTGCATCTCGCCCGCGACCGCGCAGGCGCGCTCCATCTCGGCGATCTCCTCCGGCCCCTTGATCTCGCGCAGGGCGAGGACCGCCCGGGCCAGGGCCTCGGACGCGCCCGCGCGGACGGCGGCGGGGGGCCGGTCCAGGAGCTCGGCCAGCTGCAGCACCGCCTCCCCGCGATAGGGCGGGAGGTAATGGACGGGCCGGCCCTGGCGGCGCGCGGCGTCCAGCGCGGGCGCGAGGTCGGCCAGGGTGCGAGTCTTGTCGATCCGGGCCCGCGCCGCGCGCTCGGCCAGCGTGGACGTCGGCCCATGCCAGATGACCGCGTCCAGGCCGATGTCGTCGCCGAACAGGACATCCTGGCCCGAGTCGAGGTCGACCAGGCCGACGAGGTCCGGCTCGATCAGGCCGAAGAGATAGCTGAAGCTGGAATCCTGGACGAACGGATAGGCGTTGGCCGCGAAGTTCATCGGCGAAGGCCGCGCGCCCGGCAGCAACACGAGGCCGCGGTCGAGGCGGCCCCGAAGCCGCGCCCGGCGATCGGCGTAGACTTGGGGATCGAACATCACGGCCTTCGCTGGGAGCGCGCGCGGCGAACCGCGGTCGGGTGGGCCGGGCAGCCCGGCTGCGCGCCGGGCCGCCCGCACCGCAGAGCTAGTACTTGTAGCTGACGCTCACCCCCACGGTGCGCGGGGTGGTGATCGCCTCGCGCCGGGTGTCGGGCAGGTCGGCCGATATCGCCGCGGGCAGGCCGGTTTCGCCGATCACGTCGAACACGTTGTCGACGAACAGGGCCGCTTCCCAGGTCGAGCCGCTGTCGATCCCGACCTTCAGGTTGGTGATCGTATAGCCCTTGCGCAGGTAGAAGGGGCTGGACCGGTCGTACAGGGCGTGGGAGCTGCTGATATAGCCGACGTCGACCCGGCCGAAGGCCGAATAGTCGTCGCGCAGCGGCACGGTGTATTCGGCCGAGCCGGAGACGTTCCAGTGCGGCACGTCCAGCAGCGTATCGCCCTTTTGCGCGCCTGTGCCGGGGATACTGTTGGACAGGGTCGCGTCGGTGTAACCGAAGCCGCCGCTGAGGGTCAGGCGCCGGATCGGACGGAAGGTGGCTTCCAGCTCGGCGCCCTTGGACACCGCCTTGCCGAAGTTGGCGGTGATGTTGAAGCCGCAGCCCAGCACGATCTGCTGCTGCACCTGGCTCCAATCTATGTAGTAGAGCGAGCCGTTGACCGTCAACCGGCGGTCGAGCCAGCTAGTCTTGGCCCCGACCTCGTAGTTCCAGAGGGTGTCGGGGTTGTAGCGCACCAGTTCGGTGGCGCTGAGCCCCAGGGCGGCGAGGTCGGCGCCGCACACGTTCGCCGGCGCCGGATTGTTCGGCCCGCCCGGGCGATAACCCTTCGACGCCGTGGCGTAGACCATGTGGTCGGGGTCGATCTGCCAGTCGATGCTGAACTTCGGATTGACCCCGCGGTCGGTCGAGCTGTTCGTGACCGACGAGAAGCCGCCGTTAAAGACGCCGTCGCCCGACTGGTAGAAGCGCTGGTCCACCTCGAAGGCGCGGAAGCCGGCGCGGGCGGTCACGCCATGGCCGAGGGCCAGGGACGCCTCGCCGAAGATCGCGCTCTCCTGCAGCGTCGCCTTGCGCACCCCGTGATAGAACTGCTCGCCGCCGAACGGCGAGCCGAAGGCGGCGTCGTAGCCGGCCGGGTCGGGGATGGTCGAAGACAGCGGCGCGAACGTGCGGTGGTAATAGACGCCGCCGATGATCTGGAACGGCCCGCTGAAGCTCGAAGCCGCACGGATTTCCTGGGTGAACTCCTTGTTGAGGTACACGCCGGTCATCGCGTCCGGATAGACGTAGGTCTGGGGCGGGCTGAAGTAGTAGTAGAGGACCTTGCTGGCGTCCTCTCTCACCTTGACCTCACGATCATAGTAGGACGTCGAGGAAACCAGTTCGAACAGCGGGAACTGCTTGTGGATCGCGACGTTGGCGATCATCGAGCGCTGGGTGCTGACCTCGGAGACGTCGCGGGTCTGGATCAGGTTGTTGCTGTTCAGGCTGCCCGGCGGCACGTCGATCTGGAACGGCGCGCCCAGGCGCATGTACTGGTACATCACCGACGGGGTGATCGTGAGGGTCGGGTCCGGCTGGAAGCGCAGCTGCAGCCTGAAGCCCTCGGTGTTCTCGGTGTTGACGTTCTTCTTGACCGGGCTGCCCGGCTCGGCGGCCAGGATGTTGGTCGGGTCGATCCGGTACTGGTCGATGAAGCCGCCCTGGTAGCGGTAGTAGGCGCTGGCGCGCAGGGCCAGGACGTCCTTGACCAGCGGGACGTTGATCAGGACGTTGCCCATGGCGTTGGGCGCGCCGCCGTCGGTCGCCGAGCCGGTGGCCTGAAGCTGCAGGCCGTAGCGGTCGAGCACCGGCTGGTTGGTCACGTACTTGATCGTGCCGCCCATCGAGCTGGAGCCATAGAGATCGCCCTGCGGCCCGCGCAGCACCTCGATGCGGCTGATGTCGAACACCGACGGGTCGATCAGCCCACGCAAGGCCAGCAGCGAGGCGTTGCTGTCGGCCGCGATGGGGGTGTCGTCCAGATAGTAACCCACCGTCCCGGCCGATCCGGCCGTGGAGGAGATGCCGCGGATGATCAAGACGTTCTGGCCCGGACCGGCCGAAGTGACCGCCAGGGACGGCGCGATGCGGGCCACGTCCGACAGGGACTGCACGCCCTGGCGCTCCAGCTCCGCGCCGCTGATGGCGGTGACGCTGATCGGCACGTGCTGGACGTTCTCCGACCGCTTCTGGGCGGTGACGATCACCTCGTTGACCGCCGTGGCCCCCGGAGCCTCCGCGGCATGTGCCGCCGCGCCGAGCATCGTGGCCGCGCCGAGCGCGGTGGTGGCGAAAAGCGCACGCATGGCCGTGCTCGCGCGGCGGGCTTCGGCCCGCGCCGCGCCATTCCGATTGAACCCAGCCATTCTGCACCCCTCATCGTCAGCGCCGCCCCTCGCAGCGTCTTCACCGTGAACTATTCACGACAAAAATTTTTTGTATATCAAAAATATTAGATGGCTTTACGGGTTCCATCGAATGCGTGTTAACTGCGCAACAGAGCGGGAGGACGCGGTGGCCATCTTTGCCGGACCATGGGGTAAGCGGTTGAAATTGTTTGGCCTGATCGCCCTGACCGTCGCCGCCGGCGGCCTATCCGTCGCGGGCGCCGCGGCGCGGCCGCAGCCCGGCGGCGACCGTGCGGCCGTCGCCCGGGTGCTGGAGGACAGCGCCGAGGCCTGGTCGGCCGGCGACCTCGACCGGTTCATGGGCTGCTATGAGGACAGCGAGGCCACGAGCTACATAAAGGCCGACGGCGTGGTCCGCGGCTACCGCGCGATCCACGACATGTACGCCGCCCGCTTCACCGGCGCGTCGGCCATGGGCAAGCTGTTGATGAACATCCTCGATTTCCGCCCGCTCGGCCCCCGTTACGCCCTGGTCACCGGGCGCTTCAGGCTGGAGCGGCCGCCCGCGGCGGGCGGCGAAGCCTCAGGGATCTTCACCCTGGTGTTCCACAAGTCGGCCGCCGGCTGGCGGATCGTGTCGGACCACACCTCCTGATGGCCCAGCGCCACCCCTCGGCCGCCCTGCGCGAGATGATGGGCGAGACGGCGGCGCCGCCCAAGGCTTCGGGACTAACGGTCGGCTCGGCGATCCGCGACCGCCGCCGCCGGTTGGGCCTGACGCTCCAGGCCCTGGCCAAGTCGGCGGGCCTGTCCGCGCCCTTCCTGTCCCAACTCGAACGGGGCCTGGCTTCGCCCTCGCTGGTCTCGCTGACCGGGATCGCGACCGCGCTGGGCGTCGACATCAACTATTTCATCAGCGTGCCCAAGCCGCGCCACGTGGTGCGCCGCGGCGCCGCCCCGGAGATCATCGAGACCGGCATCCCGGTCGAGTACCACCGGCTGAGCGGCAAGCACGAGGAGCGCAAGATGGAGGCGCTGCTGATAATCGTGCCGGGCAACCTGTCGGCCCCCGTCGCCCAGCGCGAGGGCGAAGGCTTCTGGTACGTGCTGGAGGGCGAGCTGCAGGTGACCATGGGCGGCGAATCCTTCGTGCTCGGCCCGACCGACAGCGCCCATTTCGACCAGCGCCACCCCTACACCATCGCCAACCCCGGCCCGACGCCCGCCCGGATCCTGTGGGTCGGCACGCCGGCCCTGTTTTGAGCGGCGCGGCGGCCATGCCGCCCGTGCGGTCCGCGCCCGTCCTCCGCACGGAACGGCTGGTGCTGGAGGCGCACCGGACGGACGACCTCGCGGACTGCACGGCCATGTGGTCCGACCCCCAGGTGGTCCGCTACGTCGGCGGAACGCCCGCGGGCGCCGAGGAGGTCTGGGCCCGGATGCTGCGCTACGCCGGCCTCTGGGCGGTGCTGGGGTACGGCTTCTGGGCGGTGCGCGAGAAGGACACCGGTCGCTTCGTCGGCGAGGTTGGCCTGGCCGATTTCCGGCGCGACCTGACCCCGCCGCTCGGCCCGGTTCCCGAGGTCGGCTGGGCGCTCGCCCCCTGGGCGCACGGCCAGGGCTTGGCGACCGAGGCGGTGCGGGCGGCCCTCGGCTGGGGCGATGAGGCGCTCGAGGCGCCAGCCACCGCCTGCCTGATCGACCCGCACAACGCCGCCTCGATCCGGGTGGCGGAGAAATGCGGCTTCAGGCTGCGGACCGAAGCCCTCTACCGGGGCCACGCGACCCTGGTGTTCGGCCGCATGCCCTCGCGGGGCGATTGAAGCCGTGCGTTTGATCCGGCGCAAGGCCGGGCGCGGCGGCGGCGGGCAAGCTCGCCGCTCAACACGAACGGAGGATATGTCCATGATGAGATTTGCAGCCGTGCTGCTGGCCGCAGGCGCGCTCGCCGCCGCCAGTCCGGCGCTTGCCCAGCCCGGGCCCGGCGGTCCCGACCACCAGGCCCCGCCCCCGCAGGACGGGCCGCGCGGCGGGCCGCAACATCAGGGCGACGGATACCGCGGCCCGCACCGGGACCGTCACCACCATCGGCGCGTCTGCTATTGGCGCCACCACCACCGGGTCTGCTACTGGCGTTGAGTTCGAGCCGCGGCGGCGGGCGACCGCCGCCGCGCCCCGACTTCCAACCTCCAGCCCCAGGCCCGCGGGCGGTCAACGGCAGACCCGCACGGGCTGATACACGTACTCGCCATACCAGGTGTAGTGGCCGCGGCTCTCGACGTAGCAGCGCGGGGCGTAGCTCCAGCCATAGCCGTACCCGTAGGCCGGCGCGCCCCAGCCGCCGCGCTCGCGCGCCTCGTGCTCGCGCCACTCATGCTCGCGCCAGCCGTCCCCGCCGCCCCGCCAGCCGTCGTGATAGCCGCCATGATCGCCGCCGCCCCAATAGGGGTCGGCGAAGGCGGCCGCGGGCGCCGCGAGCGAGACCAGGGCCGCGCCGGCGATCAGTATCGATTTCATGCTCATTGTTCGCTCCTTTCGGCCCGAAGAGCCGGTCGCCGCCGGTCATCCGACGACAGGAGCAAGCATGGCGCGGCGCAGCTGAACCCGACTGCGCCGCCCCGTTTATCGCCCGTTCAGCGGTGGTCCCAGCCGTGGCGGCGCTCGTAGCCGTACCAGTAGCGGTGATAGGGATAGGGCCGGTAGCCCCAGCGGCCGTCGCTCCAGATCCACGGCCGGTAGCCCGGCGGGGCGACGTAGACGAAGCCACCGCCGAACATCGGCGGGCTGAACGGCGGGGCGCCGGAACGCACGACGTAGCCGGGCGGGCAGCCCGGGCTGGTCGAGCTGGCGCCGATCGCGCTGCCGGCGATGGCGCCGGCCATGCCGCCGACGACCGCGCCGGCCCCCCGGTCATGGCGGCCGGCGACGCTCGATCCCAGGATGGCGCCCAGCACCCCGCCGATGACGGCGCCGGCGGCGCGGTTGTTCTCCCGCTGGTCCACGCAGCTTTCCATCGCCCAGCGCTCGGCCGCCCGGGCGTAGCGCTCGTCCTCGGCGCGCGCCGCCGGCGAGGCGTCGTAGCGGCCGCTCCGGGCGTCGTAGCCCTCGGGCGGCGCCACATTGGTGTCCCCATAGGCGTAGCCCGGCGCATAGCCGGGCGGCTGGGCCGGATAGGGCTGGGCCTGAACGGGACCCGAGACCGTCGCCGCCGTCGCCAGCACCGCCACGGCCAATCCCGCCCCTCGCGCCATTGCTCGCATCGCTGTCTCCATCGAACCACGCGTCACGCGGCGAAGGCTGCGCGGCGTCCATGCGCCGGACCGTCGCGCGATCGGCCGAGGCGGGCCTTGCGGGAGATCAACGGCCGGACCGGCCACGTGTTGCGGAACCGGCGACTTCGCGGCCCGGCTCACGCTATCATCCTGGCGAGCCGGCGAAGTCCGGCGCTCAAGGGGAGGAACGGATGGACCTGGATCTGACGGCCGAGGAGGTCGGCTTCCGCGACGAGGTCCGCGCCTTCCTGGCGGCGTCGCTGACGCCCGAGCTGCGCCGGGCCGGGCGGCGCGCGACGAGCGTCTTCATGGACCGGGACTACAGCCTCGCCTGGCAGCGGATCCTGAACGTCCGCGGCTGGGCGGCGCCGAGCTGGCCGGTGGAATACGGCGGCCCCGGCTGGAGCGAGATGCAGCGCTACATCTTCGCCGCCGAATGCGCCCGCGCCGGCGCGCCGAGCCTGGCGCCCATGGGCCTGAGGATGGTCGGGCCGGTGATCATGGGCTACGGGAGCGCCGAGCAGAAGGCGCACTACCTGCCGCGCATCCTGTCGGGCGAGGACTACTGGTGCCAGGGCTATTCCGAGCCGGGCGCCGGGTCCGACCTGGCCGCCCTGCAGCTCTCGGCGGTCCGGGACGGCGAGGACTATGTCCTGTCGGGTTCGAAGATCTGGACCACCCACGCCCATTGGGCCAACCGCATGTTCTGCCTGGTGCGCACCGCGCGAGAGGGAAAGCCCCAGGCCGGGATCACCTTCCTGCTGCTGGACATGGCCAGCCCCGGCATCACCGTGCGCCCGATCGTCACGCTGGCCGGCGACCACGAGGTCAACCAGGTGTTCTTCGACAACGTCCGGGCGCCCGCCTCCGGCCGGCTGGGCGCGGAGAACGGCGGCTGGACCGTCGCCAAATACCTGCTGGAGTTCGAGCGCGGCGGCGGCTCGTCGCCCGGGCTTCGGGTGGCGCTGGAGCGGCTGCGGCGCCTGGCCGGGGCGGAGGCGTCGGACGCCGGCGGCCGGCTGATCGAGGATGCGGACTTCAGCGCCAAGCTCGCCGCGGCGGGCGTCGCCCTGGACGCCATCGAGACGACCGAGCACCGGGTCCTGGCCGCGCTCGCGTCGGGCCAGCCGCCGGGGCCAGCCTCCTCGATGCTGAAGACCCAGGGCACGGAGCTGATGCAGCGGCTGGACGAGATCGCGCTGGAGGGGCTGGGCGCCTATGCCGCCGTCGACCAGCCGCAGGCGCGCGCGCCGGGCGCCAACGTCCCGTTCGTCGGGCCCGAGCACGGGCTGGTGACCACCGCCCGCTACCTGAACGACCGGGCCGCCTCGATCTACGGCGGCTCGAACGAGATCCAGCGCGACATCATGGCCCGCCTGGTGCTGGGCCTGTGACGGCGCCTGGCCGAACGGCCGGGCCGCCGGCCTCGCCCCGGCGCGCATAGCGCCGGGCCAGGGTCGCGCAGACGAACAGCTGCGCCTGGTGGAAGATCATCAGTGGCAGGACGATCAGCCCCACGGCGTGGCCGGGGAACAGGATGTTCGCCATCGGGATCCCGCCGGCCATGCTCTTCTTCGATCCGCAGAAGACGATGGCGATCTCGTCCTCCTTCGAGAACCCGAGCCGGCGGCTGGCGAAGGTGGTGGCGACGATCACCAGCCCAGGCATGGTCAGGTCCAGCGCCAGGACGGCGGCGAGGTCGATGGGCGACAGCGCCTTCCAGACGCCCGCCGCCATGCCCGCGCTGAACGCGGCGTAGACGATCAGCAGGATCGATCCCCGGTCCACGACCGCGGTGACCGCCGGATGGCGCAGCAGCCATCCGCCGATCCAGGGACGCACGGCCTGGCCCAGGGCGAAGGGCAGCACGATCTGCGCCGCGATGTCGGTCAGGGCCGAGGCGGAAAGCCCCCGCGCGCCGGAAACATCAACGAGACGATCACGGGCCTGCCCCCGCTTCCCGACCTCGAGTTCGTCGTCATCGGCCCAGGCGGGCGCCACCCCGCCGCGGAGGCGCTGACCACGGCGATCCCGAACTGGGCCGCGTTCGCCCGCACCACCGCGCCCCGGCCGCTCGCGGGCCTCGCCGGCGACGCGCTCGGGTGAACCCCGGCAGGGCATCGGCCCCGTCGGAGAGGCCCGGACACCAGCCCGGCCCATGCCGATCCGATCGCGAGGGATCGCCGGAGTCCGGCGTCCGCCCTTGGCCCCTGCGGCGCCGGGTCGATTGCGCGGCCGCCGGTGGCGGCGACGGCTTCAATGCGTGTAAGTTTTACTTACTATGGACGGCGCCGCCCGAAGCGGCGGATGTGTTGCGCCGCGCACAACCAAGACGCTAGATTCGTCCGCGTCGCCCGCCGGCGGGACGGCCGAAAAGGTCGAAGGCCAGGAGATTTGTCGTCTATGGATCAAGCCGCCCCAGCCGCGCGCCAGCCGCCGGTCCGCAAGCGCGACGCGGAGCGGACCAAGCGCCAGATCATGTCGGCGGCTTTGAAGGAGTTCTCGCAGCAGGGCTACTCCGGCGCGCGGATCGACAAGATCGCCCAGAGCGCCAAGTGCAACATCCGCATGCTGTACCACTACTTCGGCAACAAGAAGAACCTCTACGCCGCTGTGCTGGAGGCCGCCTACGGCGACATCCGCGGCCGGGAGGCCAAGCTGAAGATCGATGTCGAACGCCCGCTCGAGGGCCTTCTGGAACTGCTCCACTTCACCTTCCACTATTTCGAGAAGAACCCCTATTTCGAGGGACTGCTGCGCACCGAGAACATGATGCACGGCAAGTTCGTGCGCCGCCTGGCGCCGATCACCGAGTCGGGCTTCTCGCTGCGCCGGGTCATCGGCGAGCTGATCGAGAACGGGCAGAGGCAGGGCGTCTTCCGCGACGGCCTCGACCCGGTGCAGGTTTATGTGACGATCACCGCGTTGAGCCGCTTCCACCTGGCCAACGCCTTCTCGCTGTCGGCCCTGCTCGACACCGACATGACGCGGCCCGAGTGGCGCAGCGCGCGCTGGACGCATTCGGTCGAGCTGCTGACGGCCTATCTGGCCGCCTCGAAAGACGGCGTCGCCGCAGCGCCGGCGCAGGCCCAACCGGCTGTCGCCGCGACCGCCGGCTGACGACCCGCCCTCAGAACAGCAGGCCGCGCGGCAGGAGGCCGTGCACGCCCTTTTCGCCGTTGACGCTTTGGGTGATGCGGAAATCCACCGCCAGCGAGCAGAACTGGTAGGCTTGCTCGCGGGTCAGGTCGCTGCGGCTGACGATGAAGGCGATCATCTCGCGCAGCGCCTGCTCAAGCGCGAGGTCGAGGTCGGCGTTCAGCCCCATGGTGACGTAGTGGCTCGCGGTCTCGGCCCGCGGCCAGCGCAGAGCCGGCGCGTCCAGGCCGCCGCCCTTGTGCACGATCAGGGTGAAGTCGCCGGTCAGGCACATCTCGAGCGCGTTGACGCAGACCTCGCCATCGCCCTGCAGCCCATGGCCGTCGCCGGCCGAGAAGTTGGCGCCCGCAACCCAGACCGGCAGGAACAGGGTGCTGCCGGCGACCAGCTCGCGGTTGTCGATGTTGCCGCCGTGTTCGCGCGGCTCGCGGCTGGAGATGCGGCCATAGACCGCCGGCGGCGCGACGCCGATGGTGCCGAAGAAGGGCGAGAGCTTCAACTCGGGCCCCCAGGCGGGCTTGCAGGTCCCGCGCTGCCGGTCGACCGGGATGTGGCTGAGGTAGCGGACCGGAAAATCCTGCGGCAGGGTCCCGGCCAGCGGCCGGATGGCGCAGTAGCCCCAGTTGGCCGTGGGCTCGATCCGCTCGATCCGCACTTCCAGCATGTCGCCGGGCTCGGCCCCCTCGACCGCGACCGGGCCGGTCAGGATGTGCGGCCCGATCCGCTCCAGCCGCGCCGCGTGGATCGCTTGCAGGGCCTCGGGAATGTCGAAGCCCGACCCGGGCTCGGGCATGACCTCGACCCCGCCCGACATGCACTCCAGCGTCACCGTGTCGCCGGAGCGGACCGTCAGCACCGGCTCGAAGGCGGCGTCGAACATCCCGAAACGCACCGTCTGGGGCGTCGCGGGCACGAAATGTCGTTCAGCCATGATCCTTCGGCGTCCTCAGGCGACGCGGCTGGCGAAACCGCCCGAGGGCGCGCCCCAGCCCGGCATCTTGCCGGGATTGAGCAGGCCGTAGGGGTCGACCTCGACCTTCAGGGCGAACTGCGCCGGATCGGCCACCGCCCCGCCGCCGCTTTCCAGCACATAGGTGTGGGGATTGAACACCGGGCAGTCGTTCGACCAGTGATAGCGCATGATCTCCTCCAGGCGCGCCTCGGTGGTGAAGCGCACCAGCTGCAGGCCGAAGCATTTCACGACCCCGTCCACCCGCGCGAACTCCAGATGCACGGGCACCTCGTCGCCGAACACCTCGGCCATGCGGGCGACCTTGTCCAGGTGGTCGGGCGCGTCGAACAGGATCTGCAGGTAGGTGATCGAGCGGTCGTGCTTGAGCGCCTGCAGGGTGGTGTGGTTCCAGCAGAACTCCCAGAGCGGCGCCGGCTCGAGCTTGTCCTCGTCGGGCCCGCGGCTAAAGACGATCTCGGCCCCGGCCTCGGCGACCATCTGGGCGAACGGCTCGACCGAGTTCTCGGCGATGATCGCCATGATCACCGGCTGGCCTTCGCGCATGTAGGGCAGGAAGTCGTCGAAGTAGCGCGCGCCGCCCCAGTCGATCGCGGCGAGCTCCTTCTTGATCACCCCGTCGGCGTGGGCGACGCGGTCGGCCAGGCGCGCGGCGGCCATGATGTCCGGCGCGCTGACGACGAACTCGCTCCAGCGGATGGCCGGGGCCAGGGCCATCTCGACCTCGGTGATCAGGCCGGTCGTGCCGTAGGCGTGGATGGCCTTGCAGACGTCCGGGCCCCGCAGCTCGATGAACCGCGGCTCGTCCTCGACGGTCAGCACCCGCAGCCCAAGCACGTTGCCGGCCTGGGGCAGGGTCCCGTAGTTGATCGCGCCGATGCCCGAGCTGCCGCCCGCGACGAAGCCGCCGATGGTGGCGGTCTTCCAGGTCGAGGGGTGGAAGCGCAGCTCCCAGCCGTGCGGCAGGATCTCTTCCTCGATCTCCAGCAGGCTCTTGCCGGCGCCGGCGCGCAGCACCCCGCCCTTCAGCCACTTCGTCGCATTCAGCGCCGTCAGGTCGACCACCACCCCGCCGTAGAGCGGCATGGCCTGGCCATAGTTGCCGGTGCCGGCCCCGCGGGGCGTCAGCGGCAGGCCGCGGCCCACGCAATAGCGCACCAGTCGCACCAGTTCGTCCTCGTCCCTGGGGGTGACGACGATGTCGGCGGCCACGTCGGACAGCTGGTGCGACAAGACCGGCGAGAACCAGAAGAAGTCGCGGCTCTTGCGGCGGATGCTGGCCGCGCCGAGGTCGCAGGCCATGGGCGCCAGGTCCTGGGCGACCTGCTTCCAGTCGACGTCCGGCGTCGTGGCCCGCGCCGCGGGGGTGTGGGACAGCACGCCGAGCGGGGCGGCGCCGCCGGCGATGGCGAGGTTGCTGCTGGAGATACCGGGCATGGGGGACTTCCTGTCGGCGAAGGGGCGTGGACGGGCGGCTCAGGCGGCCTGGCCGTAGGTCTTGCGGAACATTTCCTGGACATGCTCGCCGAAGGTGACGGTGGGCTGCGGCGGATAGTGCAGCAGCCGCACCGTGCAGGACGGCTCTTCCAGGGCGTCGGCGACATAGAAGAAGCCGGTCTCGCGCACGGCCTTGTGCATCCGCCAGGCCACGGCCTTGCGCTGCTCCAGGTCGGGCGAGAAACTGCCTGAAAGATCCACCACGGAGATCGTCTCGGGCGTCTCGGCCGGGTCGTAGATGATCACGCCGGGTCTCCGGTCGGTCCTCGAACGCGGCCAGCAGGCGGCCGCGCGCGGCGCCGGGTCAAGGCGATGCGGCCGCCCGCGAGGCTTCGCAGCCGGTTATGCCCGCCCGGCCGGCGCCTGCGTCAGATTGCGTTCAATTTTTGATCATCTCGATTGATGAAAGAATGCGAAATTCCATGTAACATATTATTTTATTTAGAATTTCTTCGACGTACTGTCATATTTATGCTTGAAATTCTTACTTACTACGATAAGCCGGAATCGTGAAGGGCGCGGCGGGAATCGCCTCGCCCGGCCGGAGACCCGACGCCCGATGTTCGATGCAAGCCCCAAGCTGCCGGTCCGCCCGCCGACCACAGAGGTGATGCGGACGCGCAGCGGCCTGGCGCTCGCCGCGGACGTCTACCGGCCGGAGGGGCCTGGGCCCTACCCCGTGCTGATGCTCCGCCAGGCCTACGGGCGGCGGATCGCCTCGACGCTCTGCTACGCCCATCCCAGCTGGTACGCGGCCCAGGGCTATATCGTGGTGGTTCAGGACGTGCGCGGCCGCGGCGATTCAGAGGGCCGCTTCCGGCCGCTGGAGTACGAAGCCGAGGACGGCGCCGACGCCATCGCCTGGGCCGCCGGCCTGGACGGGTCGACCGGCGCGGTCGGCCTCTATGGCTTCTCCTACCAGGGGGTGAACCAACTGCTCGCCGCGGCCGAGGCCGGGCCCGCGCTGAAGGCGATCGCCCCGGCCATGATCGGCTGGGACATCCGCAACGACTGGGCCTACGAGAACGGCGCCTTCAACCTCGCGGGTAACCTGGGCTGGGCCATCCAGCTGGCGGCCGAGAACGCCCGGCTGGCCGGCGACCAGGCCGCCTTCTACGAGCTGCACGGCCTGGCCCGGCGCATGCCGTTCGAGGCGCCCAATCCGGCGCGGCCGGCCTTCATGGAACGGCATCGACGGCTGTCGCACTACCATCAGTGGCTCGACGAGCCGGAGGACGGCCCCTACTGGCCGCGAATCTCGCCCAGCGCGCGGGCGCCGGCGCTGCTGGCCCGCGACCTGCCGATGCTGTTCATCGGCGGCTGGTTCGACAGCCACCTGCCGGGGACGCTCGCCGGCTACAGGGCGATGGCGCCGGGCGGCCGCGCGCGCCTGCGCGTCGGGCCCTGGACCCATTTCCCCTGGCATCGCAAGGTCGGCGCACTGGACTTCGGCCCGGCGGCGGTGACGGCGATGGACCAATGGCAGGTGCGCTGGTTCGACCACTGGCTGAAGGGCGCCGACAACGGGGTCGAGGCCGAGCCCGAGGTGTCGCTGTTCGACATGGGCGCGCGGTGCTGGCGCGACTATCCGGCCTGGCCGGACGCGCCGTTCGAGCTGCATCTCGATTCCGAAGGCCGGGCGGCGATCGACGAGACCGCCGGGCGGCTGGCGGCCGACGCGCCGCACGAGGCCGGCGTCGACTACCTGGTCCACGACCCCTGGCGGCCGGCGCCCAGCGTCGGCGGCGCGTCCGGCTCGCCGCCCGGGCCCGTGGACCGCAGCGCGGTCGACGCCCGGTCCGACGTGATGACCTTCACCACCGGGACCTGCGCCGCCGGCCTGACCCTGGCCGGTCCGGTGATCGCCGAGTTGCGGCTGGTCAGCGACGCGGCGGCCTTCGACGTCTCCTGCACCCTTTCGCGGGTGACGACGGCGGGTCAGGTCTATCAGGTGGCCGAAGGCCACTGGTCGGGCCCGGCGCCGGCGGCGGACCAGCCGCTGCGCGTGCCGATGCGCGCGACCTGCGTGACGCTCGAACTCGGCGAGCGGCTGCGGCTGTCGATCGCCGCGGCGTCCTTTCCGGCCCACCCGGTCAATCCGGGCGACGGGCGGCGGCCCGAGGACGTCCCGCTGGACGAGGCGCGGGCGGTCACCCTGGGCGTGCGCACGGGCGGCGGCCTGGGCTCGCGCCTGATCCTCTCGGTCCCCGCCGCGACGAAGCCTGCGCCATGACCCTGTCGCGGACCGACCTGACCGGCGAGGACGTCGCCAGGGTCGACGCAGACGTCAACGCCGGCGTGGCGTTCGCGGCCGAGCGCCTGGCCACCCTGCCGCGCGAGGTGTCGCGCTTTCCCCTGATCCAGCTCAGAGCCGGTCCCGCCGGGGCCGCGGAGTCCAGACCATGACCCTGCCGATCCGAACCGGCGCGCTCGAAGCCAAGGCGTTTCGCATCTCGCCCGCCGACACCAACTACTTCGCCCTGCTGTTCGACCCGGCCGACGGCATCGAGCAGGTCTGCGTGGTCGAGATCTTCTCGGTCGGCGGCAAGACCCCGCCGAACACCCACCAGGTCGCGCACGAGATCTTCTACGTGCTGCAGGGCGAGGGCGCGGCCACCTGCGCCGGACAGCGGGTGCCGCTCGCCAAGGGCCAGGCCCTGCTGGTGCCGCCCGGCGCCGAGCACGTGATCGAGAATACCGGGCCGGGCAAGCTCTACACCCTGACCATCATGTGCCCGAACGAGGGCTTCGCCGAACTGATCCGCGCGGGCGCGCCGGTCGAGCTGGACGAGGAGGATCGGCGCGTGCTGACCACCGCCCTGCCCTCGGCCGCGCCCGGCGCCTGAGGCCCTTGGGGAGAGGAACCGATGATCCCGCTTGGAAGCTCCGCCCGGAACGCCTGGCGCGTTTCGGCCCTCGCCGCCGACCTGGTGCGGCGCCCGCCGCGGCCATTGCCGCTGACCATCGTCGCCGAGCCGCAGCAGGTGACCTTCGACCTTGCCCGCACCGCGGTGGTGGTGATCGACATGCAGAACGATTTCTGCCACCCGGACGGCTGGCTCGCCTCGATCGGGGTGGACATCGCCCCGGCGCGCGCGCCCATCGCGCCGCTGTCACGGCTGCTGCCCCGCCTGCGCGAGAAGGGGATGCCGGTGATCTGGCTCAACTGGGGCAACCGGCCCGACCGGCTGAACCTGAGCCCCTCGCTGCTGCACGTCTACAAACCCACCGGCGAAGGCGTCGGCCTGGGCGATCCGCTGCCGTCCAATGGGGCGCACGTGCTGGAGGCGGGCAGCTGGGCGGCGGCGATCGCGCCGGAACTGGCGGTCGAGCCGGACGACATCCACGTCGCCAAGTACCGGATGTCCGGCTTCTGGGACACGCCGCTCGACAGCATCCTGCGCAACCTCGACATCACCACCGTGCTGTTCGCAGGGGTCAATCTGGACCAGTGCGTGCTCTGCACCCTGCAGGACGCCAACTTCCTCGGCTACGACTGCCTGCTGCTGTCCGACTGCGCGGCGACCACCTCGCCGGCCTACTGCGTCGACGCCAGCCTCTACAACGTCAAGCAGTGCTTCGGCTTCGTGACCACGTCGGGCGACGTGCTTCAGGCGCTGTCGGCATGATCGGCGACATCCCGCTCCTGGACGACGAGGCCCTGTGGGCCTACGCCGAGGCCGCCGCGGCCGCCGTGGGCCTGGACATCCCCGCCGAGCGCCGCCCGGGCGTCCTGGCCAACCTGAGGACCCTGCGCGAGCACGCCGGCCTGGTCATGACCTTCCCGCTGGATGCGCAGACCCAGGTCGCGCCGGTGTTCAGGCCATGAGCGCGGCGCCGGAGACCGACCTCCTCGTCCTGGCCGGCGAGGTGCGCGCGGGGCGCGTGCGGGCCGAGCAGGTGCTCGAGGGCGTGCTGGACGACATCGCCGCGCGCGACGGCGACTTCAACTGCTTCACCGCGGTGTTCGCCGAGGAGGCGCGCGCCCAGGCGCGGCGGGTGGACGCGGACGTGCGCGCCGGCCGGCCGGCGGGGCCCCTGGCCGGCGTGCCGTTCGGGGTGAAGAACCTGTTTGACGTGGCCGGGGCGGTCACCCTGGCGGGCTCCAAGATCCGCCGCCAGCAGCCGCCGGCCCAGGCCGACGCGACCCTGGTTCGCCGCCTCAAGGACAGCGGCGCCATCCTGGTCGGCGCGCTGAACATGGACGAGTTCGCCTACGGCTTCAGCACCGAGAACGCCCACTACGGGGCGACGCGCAACCCGCACGATCCCGAGCGCATCGCCGGCGGATCGTCCGGCGGGTCGGCGGCGGCGGTGGCCGCGGGCCTGCTGCCGCTCACCCTCGGCTCGGACACCAACGGCTCGATCCGGGTGCCGGCGGCCATGTGCGGCGTCTACGGCATGAAGCCGACCTTCGGGCGGCTGTCGCGGGCCGGCGCCTTCCCCTTCGTCTCCAGCCTGGATCACGTGGGCCATTTCGCCCGCTCCGTGCGCGACCTGGCGGCCGCCTACGACCTGATGCAGGGCGAGGACGCCGCCGACCCGGCCTGCGCCGGCGCGCCGGAGGCGGCCGCCCTGCCCGGGCTGGACGAGCCGATCGAAGGCTTGAGGATCGGCGTGCTGGACGGCTGGTTCCTGGACGGGGCGAGCGACGAGGTGCTCGAAGGCCTCGAACAGGCCGCCTCGGGCCTCAAGGCCGTCCGCGGCGTGCGCCTGCCCGAGGTGGATCGGGCGCGGGCGGCGGCCTACTGCATCACCGCGGCGGAAGGCGCCAACCTGCACCTGCCGGACCTGGCGACGCGGCCGCACGACTTCGACGCGGCGACTCGCGACCGGCTGCTGGCCGGCGCCCTGATGCCGGCGGCGGTGGTGCTGCAGGCCCAGCGCTTCCGCACCTGGTTCCAGGTCCAGGTCGTGCGGATCTTCGAGGATTTCGACGTCCTGCTCGCGCCGACCACCGTCTGCACCGCGCCACGCATCGGCCAGGTGACCATGTCGTTCAAGGGCCGGGAGACGCCGATCCGGCCCAACCTGGGCGTCTACACCCAGCCGCTGAGCTTCATCGGCCTGCCGGTCGTGGCCGCGCCGGTCAACCGTCCCGGCATGCCGGTGGGCGTGCAGATCGTCACCCGCCCCTGGGCCGAGGCCCTGGGCCTGCGGGTCGCCAACCATCTCGAACGCGCCGGCGTTCTCGCCGCCGCGCGCCTGGAGGCCGCATGATCGTCAATTCGCCGGCCGTGCTGGCCGAGGTGGAGGCCGCGTTCGACCGCTACGAGCAGGCGCTGATGGAGAACGACCTGGAGACGCTCGACGCGCTGTTCTGGCGCTCGCCCCACACGGTCCGCTACGGCGTCGGCGAGAACCTCTACGGGATCGACGAGATCGCCGCCTTCCGCAAGGCGCGGCCGGGCGGATCGCCGCCGCGGCGGCTGCTGCGCCGGATCATCACCTGCTTCGGCGACGACGTCGCCACCGCCAACGTCGAGTTCCAGCGCGAGGGCGGCGGACGCATCGGCCGCCAGAGCCAGACCTGGGTGCGGACGGACGAGGGCTGGAGAGTCGTCTCGGCCCACGTCTCGCTGATGGCTGAAGGGCATTAGACGGCCAGGATCGCCGCGGGATCGGGCAGTTCGCGCCCGGCGGCGCCCATACGCGACGCGCCAGCTTGCCGATCGAGCAGGCGCGCCATCAAGTAAGTAAAGAATTACCTTTTGGCAGGCCGTCGGTGGACACCCTTTCCTACGTCAACGTCTTCGTCCGCGACATCGAGGCCCTGCCCGACTTCTACGCCGCCGTCTTCGGCCTGGCGGAAGCCGTCGAGCAGCGCAGCGGGATTTTCCGCGCCCTGCTGACCGGAGCCAGCGCCATCGGCTTCAACGGCCCCGAGGCCTATGCGCTGCTCGGGCTGGAGCCGGCCGAGGCGGCGGCGGGCGTGCGGTTCGCCCTGACCTTCGACGTACCCGCCCCGGACGAGGTCGCCCCCCGCGCGGCCAGGGCCGTCGCCCTCGGCGCCCGGCTGGTCAAGGGCCCCTACCGGACCGCCTACGGCACGGTGCAGGCCGTGCTGACCGACCCCGAGGACAACGTCTTCCGCATCAACGCCGCGCGTTGAGCATGACTTCCACACTTCCCGCGACCAGTCTCGCCTTCGCCGGCGCCACCACGCCGTTCATCGACATCTCGCCCTATTTCACCGCCGATCCGCAGGCCAAGGCGGCGGCGAGACCGGCGACGGCCTGTCTGCAGGCCAGAAGCGACTGGCCGGCCACCATGCCCTTCCAGTCGTCCGTGTCGCCGTAGAAGGCGTCTCGAATCGTCGCCTTGATCGATTTCGCCTGCGGCCCCAGGGGATCGCCCCATCGGTGCAGCCAGTTGTCGGCGCGCAGCGCATCGAGGACCTCGCCGCCGGGCCGCGTTCCGAATTCCAGGGCCATCGGCGTGGTCCGCGCGTGCGGCAGAAGGGCTATCGCTCCCGAGAGGCCGTCGCCCCGGATGACCGCGGACGATGAACTGCCGTCCGGCAATGAGGTGACCGCCGCGCCATACCATTCGGCGGCGCGCTTGAACTCGAGCGTCGAGCGGCTGGCCGGCGACATCCGCTCGCCGTGCCCCCAGGGGCCGATACCGGTGTGAAAATCGATGATGGCCACGTCGCGGGCGGCGCGAAGGTAGTGGCCGAGAATCTGTGTCTGCGTCCTGCGCGCCCAGGTTTCCCCGGCGCCGCCGAAGAAGATGCCGTCGTCCCTGGCGTACTGTCCGCCCGTCGCGGCGGCCACGAAGGCCGGGTAGCCCTCCTTGGCGGCATAGCCGGCCAGCAACGCCCCGCCCCGGCTGCGGGCCGCCTCGTCCCAGTCCCTGGGGCAGAGCGCGTCGTGGATATCGAGGTACCCCGCGTTGTCGGGAAGCGGTCCCTCGAAGTCGACCCAGTTGCGGTTGAGATCGACATTCTCTTCGGTGACCCGGCGAAGCCAGGCGAAGCCGTACGGATTGATCGCGTGGACGAGCAGGGCGGCGACCCCGTCCGGCAGCCGGCCCGCCTCCCCCCGCGCCATCCAGTCGACCTGGGCGCCCGAGCCGCAGAAGCCTTCGACGCCGTGCGTGCCGGACAGCAGCACCAGCACCGACGGCGCGTCGGTGGGGCCGAACCAGGCGATGTCGGTGGAGATGTCGCCGCCATCGGGCCCCAGGTTCGGATTGGAGAGCCGCTCCAACGCCGCGCCCGCCTGCCGCGCCGCCGCGCAGAACTTCCCCCGCGCCTCCGGATAGTCGGCGCTGAAATGATCCGCTGGATTCACCCACCTTCTCCTTCGATGCCCGTCGACGCAGCCAGGCTCGCAACATAGTCCGCCCCCTCGACGACCTCCACGCCGCTGGCCGCCAAGGCTTCGCCGACCGTTTCGCTGTCACCGCCCAGGAAACGCGCGAGGAAGGCTTCGGCGACAGCCATGAACGAGAGCCGGTTCGCAGCCCGTCCAAAGCCGTGCCCTTCGTCGGGATAGAGCAGGTAGGTGACCGGCTTGCCGCGGTCCACCATCGCCTTGACGATCTGGTCGGCCTCGGCGCGGGTCACACGGACATCGTTGGCGCCCTGGGCGATCAGCAGCGGCCGGACGATCTCGCCGGCGCGATGAAGCGGCGATCGCGCCCGCAGCAGGCTGCGCCCCGCCTGCGTGCGCGGGTCCCCGGTCCGTTGGGCGAAGGTCTCGAACAGCGCCGCCCAGTAGGGCGGGAAGCTGGCCAGCAAGGTTTCGAGATTGGACGGACCGACCAGATCGACGCCGCAGGCGAAGAGCTCCGGCGTGAAGGCCAGCCCGGTCAGGACAGCGTAGCCGCCATAGCTGCCGCCCATGATCGCCACCCGGTCGGACGCCGCGACGCCCTCCGCCACCGCCCAGGCGACGGCGTCGACAAGGTCGTCCTGCATGCGCCCGCCCCATTCCCCGTCGCCGGCGTTGACGAAGGCCTTGCCGAACCCCGTCGAGCCGCGGAAGTTGACGCTGAGGACCGCATAGCCGCGGTTGGCCCAGAACTGGTGCTCTGGATTGTAGCCGAAATGGTCTCGGGACCACGGGCCGCCATGGACCAGCAGGACCATAGGATGGGGTCCCGCACCGCGCCCCGGGGGCAGGGTGAGGTAGGAGACGAGATTCAGGCCGTCACGCGCCGGAATCACCACCGCCCGCATCGGCGCGAGCGCCCTGCCGGCGAGTGCGGGCCGGGCCGAGAACAGCTCGCTCAGCGCCTGGGCGTCGCGGTCAAAGAGGTGATAGCGGCCCGGCGCCGTGTCGCTCGAACTCTGCAGGACCCACAGGCGGTCGTCCGCCGAGCGGCTGGTGATCTGGAAATCGTCGAACGCCGCGGCCAGCCACTGATAGTCCGCAGCCGCGTCCGCGGCCAACACGGTCCAGGCCGGCCGAAGGTGATCCGTTCGACAGGCCTCGGGCCGGCGCGTCAGCGGGTTGATCTCGATGGCCAGAACATCGGTGTCCGGATGTTCGGCCAGGACCGTTCGCTGGCCCGTCGTCAGGTCGACGGCGACGGCGGCGGCCTTGTCGCGGTCCCGGCTGTCGAGGAAGAAGGCGACGTCGCCATCCGGGTCTCCGAAGGCCTGCGGCGAGGTCGTGATCACGTCCTCGCGGCCGATGTGGAACAGCTCGCGCCATCCCGCCGGGGCCGGGACCAGAACGTCGCGCCCACCGTCCGGGGTGCTCCGCAAGGCCAGCCTCAGGCGCAGCTCGTCGTCGCACAGGAACTGGGCGAACGATGAATTCTCGAACACCAGGCCGAGCGCGCCGCTGACGAAGTCCAGGTGGTGGACGTCGTGCCAGCGGCGATCACGGCGGTTGATCGCGACGAGCGCCTCGCCGGGCCGGCGCCGGCTGGTCGCGACCATGCGCGCCTGGACCTGATCGAAGGGGGTCAGGTCACGCGCTGCGCCGCCCTGGCGATCGACGACATAGAGGTGATGGTTCTCGTCGCCGCCAACGTCCTGAAGGAACCACAGCTGGCCGCCAGTCTCGACCCAGCCGTAGGTCAGCACGCCGCGGCCGCGGTCGGCGGTGACCGGCTGAGCGCGCGCCAGGTCGAGATCGGGCGCGACCCAGATGTTGAGCACGCCGTCGACCGGCGCGATGAAGGCGAGGCAGGCTCCGTCCGGGCTGATCTTGGGGGAGAAGCGCTCGGGGTTGCCCAGCAGCAGGGCTCGGGGGATCAGCGGCGCGGGCGGGCTCATCGGAAACATCCTCGAAGGGCGCGGACGCGCGCCTGCCTGGCTCTACGGCCCGCACGACGCCGGCCCGACATCCGCCTTCGCCTGGAATTCCAGCCGCCAGGTCCGCAGGGTCGACAGCCAGAGCACCGGGCGGCCGTGAGCCTGACCAAGTTCGAGCAGGCTCCAACCGCCTGCGCCGTCCTTCTCCTCCTCGATCCGCCAACGGCCTTGACTGAGGGGCGAGACGCGGTATTCGACCCGACCGAACGGGGTCTGCACCGTCAGCCGCGCGCCGTCCTCGGCCACGTCGAGCACGGCTTCCGCCGGAAGGTCGTCCGCGCCGTAGCGGCCGGCGGGCGGCCAGGACGTCGCCGCCAGCGGCGTCAGGCGCTGGAAAGCCCGCGCCACCCCGCATTCGACGACCGTCAGGCCCGCGCCCGCGCCGCCGTCGACCTCCGGCAGGCGGAAGGCCATGTCGCCGAGCGCGCCAGCGAAGGCCAGCCCGTTCTCGCCCAAGGTCAGGGGCGCCTTGGCGGACCCGAAATCGACCACCGCGCCGCCGGCTTCGCCGCTCAGGCTGAGAAACTGGCCCGTGCTGGCGTCCACATAGACGCCTTCATAGGGCGCAACGTCCGCCGCCGACGCCCGCACCGGCGGCGGCTCGATGACCGGCCCCAGCAGGGCGTCGACAACCCGATGGGCCAGGTCGCGCAAACCGATGTCCGAGCGGTTGGCCAGGATGACCAGGTCGAGGTCGTGGTCGGGGACCGTCAGTAGCTCGCAGCGCGCGCCCAGCACCGCTCCCGCGTGGCCCAGCGTGTCGAGGCCCCGATGCCGACGCATGATCAGTCCCAGGCCGTAGTCGCTTAGCCCTTCGGCCCCGGGCGTCGAGGCCTCCAGAGGCGTGCGCGCCGACATCGCTCGCCAGAGGGCCGGCGAGCCCACCCTGGGGGCCGAAAGCTGGCCGGCCCAGTCCAGCAGGTCATCGACCGTCGAGATCAGTCCGCCCTCGCCCTCCAGCGGGATCGACAGGCAGCCGCGTCGCCATCCATCGCCGGACGGAACATGCAGCCCGGCCATGCGGGGCCGCAGGTCCCCGTCCCGGCGCAGCAGCTCGGTGTCGTGCAGACCGCAAGGGATGAAGATGCGCTCGCGCAGCAGGTGATCGAACGGGGTCCCCGACACCCGCTCGGCCAGTCGCGAGAGCAGGACGTAGCCGCCATTGCTGTAGACGACCCTTGTCCCGGGGCGGAAGTTTCGGCTGGTCAGCCGGGTCATGAGGTCGAACGGCTCGCTGTCCGGCCAACGCGCGCTCATCCCGGTGGTCAGCGACCACAGGTCCATGTGGCAACGCACGCCGGCGGTGTGGTTCATGAGCCGCCTGGCCGTGACCGGCTCGATCCCGGCCGACAGCTCCGGCAGCCAGCGTCGGACGTCGGCGTCGAGGTCGACCGCGCCCGCCTCGGCCAGGAGCATCAGCGCCAGGCAGGTGAACGGCTTGGTGGTCGAACCGATCCGCACGCGCACGTCGGGGCGATTGACCAGGCCGGACTCCAGGCTCTGGAGCCCATAGCCGCGCCGGAACGTCTCGCCCCCCAGGCGCACGCCCACCGTCACTCCCGGGGCGCCGGGCGTATCGTAGGGTGCGAAGATCGGCTCCAGGCGCCTGGCGAGATCGCCGGCGCAGGCCTCTGTCCGGCTCATCCGCGCCCTGCGCCGTCGCTGGCCGCGAATTCCTCGGCGTAGGCGAACAGGGCGGGCATGCCGCCTGTATGCAGGAACACCACCTGGCCCACGTCCGCCAGCGCGCCGCGGCGGACCAGGCCGAGCAGCCCGGCCATGGCCTTGCCCGCATAGACCGGATCGAGAAGGATCCCTTCCGTGCGGGCGACGAGCGCGACCGCTTCGCGCATCTCCGCCGTCGGCGCGCCGTAGCCGTCGCCCAACCAGTCGTTGACCAGCCTGACCTCGGCCGGTTCCGGAGCCGGGCTGGCCAGCAGGCCGGCGGTGCGCGCCGCGAGCGCCAGGATTTCCGCCGTCATCGCCTCCGCGTCCTTGCGGTAGACGTTGACGCCCAGGACCTTGGGCCCGCCGCCCAAGCCCGCATGGGCCACGAGCAGGCCTGCCTGGGTGCCGCCGCTGGACGAGGCGTGAATGATCAGCGTTTCTTCGGCTCCGCCCCTCTCGTCGAGCTGGCCCGCCAGCTCCAGATAGCCTGCGACATAGCCCAGCGCCCCGCAGGCGCTCGATCCGCCCGCCGGCGCGAAATAGGGACGTCGGCCCGCCGCGGTCAGCCGCTCCATCGTGCGATCGATGTGCGCGGTCATATCCGCCGAACGCGGCGCGAGCTCAACCTCGGCGCCCAGGATGTCGTCCAGCAGCAGGTTGCCGGAGGTCCGGTAGGCGGCGCCGGGGTAGTCCACCGCATCCCTCAGGACCAGGCAGGCGCCCAAGCCCGCAGCGGCGGCCGCGGCCGCGGTTTGCCGCGCGTGGTTGGACTGCAGCGCGCCGGTGGTGACCAGCACGTCGCAATCCTGGGCCAGGGCCTCGCCGACCAGGAATTCCAGCTTGCGGGCCTTGTTGCCGCCACCGGCCAGCCCGGTGCAATCGTCGCGCTTGATCAGCAACGGCGGGCAAGCGCAGCCTTCGGACAGCAGGAGCGAGCGCAGGCGGGCCATCGGCGCGAGCGGCGTCGGCCGATGGGCCAAGGCGAACCGCGGTCGCCGGTCGAGTTGGTCGAGCATGTATCCTCCTTAGTCGCAGCCCGGCGTCGAGCGGCAGCTGGCGGTGAAGTCTGCAATCTTCGCGGCCAGGCTCCTGGCGCAGTCCGGCGCGGTGAGAATCGAGCCGTGGGTGGCCTCATCGATCAGCTCCGCGCGGCCGGCGTCGGCGAGGCCGGCCCGGCGGCGGTGTTCCGCCAGCAGCCGCGCTTGCGTCCGGGCGTCCCGCCGCTGGCCGGCGCTGACCACCAGCAGCGGCAGCCTGCGCGGAAACGGATGCTGGGCGAGTTCACGGCGGATGCGGCCGATGCGCCGCAGCTCCCGGACGAAAGCCGCCAGATGCCGCGGGTCCTCCAGCGCCGCCTCGGCCTCCCGCCGCGCCGGCTCGGGCAGTTCCCGCACCAGGCCACGGAAGGGGCTGGGCGCGCGGCCTCGCCGAAGCCACGCCGCCGCCTGCACGCCCCGGACGAAGGCCGCCAAGGCCAGGCGGGCCGGGCCATCGCCGTTCGGGCGATCCGCGGTCGGATCGACCAGCACCACCCCGGCCACCCGCCCCGGCTCGACGGCGGCGAAGTACTGGGCGTGGAGCGCGCCCAGGGAATGGCCGACCAGCACCCAGGGGCCGCCGCTCGCCGCCCGATCAAGCAGCGCCCCCAGGCGCGCGGCGGTGTGGGCGGCGTCGACCTCGCTCGGAACCCACCCGGCGCTGCGCCCCAGGCCCGCCCGGTCATAGGCCAGGACCTCGGTCGTTTCCGCCAGAACCGGTTGCACATGCGCCCACCAGGCGCTGGTCGCCCCGCCGCCCGCTTCCAGCACCACGCCCGGCAAGCCGCGGCGGCGTCCCTGCCGACGGACGAAGAGCGCGCCCGAAGGGAGCTCGACCATCCCATCGATCTGCTGGTCGATCATCCGCAATCCACGCTCCGACGCCGCCGTCATCCGGGACTACGTTCGCCGCGCCGGGCGCCCGACACCCCGGGTCAGCCCTGAGGGCGATCCAACAGGATCTGCTGGCCCTGGCGATGATCCTGGATGCCGTAGATCTGGCGCACGGCGAACAGAAAGCCGTCGATGTCGCCGGTACGGAAGACGCCGGAGAGCGAAAGGCCGGCAAGATCGGGCCGATCAATGACGATCTTGGTCGCGCTGTAGCGGTTGATCTCCTCGACCGCCTCCGCAAGCGACACGTCGTCGAGATCAATCTCGCCCCGCCGCCAGGCCGACCGGCGAGCCACGGCGGCGGCGCGCACGATCTTCGGCGCGGCCAAGCGCGAGGCGAAATGCGCGTCGTCGCCGGCCGAGAGCCGCGCCTCGGTGGCGCTGGCCGTCGCCGCGCGCTCGATGCGGACATGGCCCTCGACGACGGCGACCTCGACCCCCTCCCCCTGTCGGCGGACGTCGAACTGAGTGCCGGTCACCACAACCCGGCGACCATCCACCGCGACCACGAACGGCCTGGCCTGGTCGTGCGCCACCTTGAAGAACGCCTCGCCGCGTTCCAGCGCGACCTGGCGTTGGCGAGCGCCGAGCCGGACCCGGATTCGGGTGTCGGTGTTCAGCCAGATCGTCGAACCGTCCGCCAACTGCGCCGTCTGGCGCCCGCCGACAGGGGTCTCGTAAACGCGCCCGCCGAACAGATTTGTCGCGACGAGCAGCAACCCCACCGCCAAGGCCGCGCCGATCGGCAGGGCCGGCCACAAGGCGCGCGGCGGCCGAGACCGCCCGACCGCCAGCTCCGCGCGCATGGCCGGGCTCTCCGCCAGCCGCGGCGCCAGGGCCCAGATGGCCTTCGCGTGATCGAATTCGGCGCGCCGTCCGGGCCGCGCCGACAACCAGACGTCGAGGGCCGCCCGGTCTCGGGCGCTCAGCTGGCCGGCGTTCAGCCGCACGACCCATTGCGCCGCCGTTCGCGGCGTCCGAGGGGAAAGACCTAGCTTCCAACTCATGGCCGCCTCCTCGGAAACGGCTGGATGCGGCTGGCGCAATGACTGAGCGCACGGGCCATCTCGCGCTCGACGGTCCGCGTCGTGACGCCCAGGCGCTCGGCGATCTGAGCGTAACTCAGGTTCTCCACGTGATGCAGAAGGAACACCGTTCGGGTCGAGGGGCGCAGATCGCCCAGCGCCGCCTCGAGTAGTCGCATGGTCTGGCGCCAGTGGACCTCGGTCTCGGCGTCCGGCCGATCGTCTTCCATCCGCTGTTCGTCCAGCGCCTCGTGGCTGGCTTGGTGGCGGGCGACGTCCTGACGATGGCGGTCGCGCGCCACATTGAGCGCGGTTCGATAGAGGTAGCCGACCGGCTCGCCTTCGAGCACGCCGCGCTGCTCTTGGCGCCAGACCTTGAGGAAGGTCTCTTGGACGCACTCCTCGACGTCGTGCTCGTTGCGCAAGCGCCGACTCAGGAAGCGCCCCAGGTCCCGGGCGTGTTTGACGAACCAGGCATCTATCATCGACGGCTTTTGTTCCGGCCCCCCGTCATCAGACAGGCCTGGCGCGCCGACGGTCAAGTCCGCGGCCATCTCAGCCCTGCGCTCCGGCCGCCGCCGGCCTGGCCGTCGAGCGCCCCACCCCGATCAACGCGGTCGCGCCGAGCAGGCCGAGGACGAATGGCAAGACCGTGTAGCCCAGCCTCAATCCCCATAGGACCTGCGACGGCTGCGCCGGCGCCCCCGGAACGAGGTGGATGACCTCCAGCACGCCCCCGGCCAGCAGCGTCCCCAAAGACTGGCCGAGCTTCTGGCCCGAGACGAAAATGCCCAGATAGAAGCCCAGCGGGACCACCACCCCGCCCGGCAGCACCGCCTTGGCGACGTCCATGGTCATCGACTGCAGCACCACCGCCAAGCCGCCGACCCCGAGCCCGAAGCCGGCCACGGCCAGCCAAGTGGCCCAGATCGGGCCGAACGAGGCGGCGAAGATCAACGGGTAGGAACAGAGCATCACCCCATTGCCCAGCCGGAGCACCGCGACCTCGCCGAACCGGCGCACGAGCATCGCCGCCAGCGGCATGGCCGCCACCGTGCTCACCAGCACCAGGGAGGCCAGAACGGCCAGGCCCGGCGGCCCACCATGAAGGATGTAGCGATTGATGTAGGGAACGAAGGCGCCGATCAGGCCGGCCGAGACGCCGAAGCTGACCAGGAACAGGACCAGCCGGTAGAAGGTCCGGTTGTGGAAGGTGACCTTCAGATACTGAGCCCAGGCGAGGTTCCGGCTCTGCGCGCGCGTCTGTCTCGTCGGGTAGCGCCGGACCGCCAGGACAAAGACGGCGAACATGGCCCCGCTGGCCAGGGCGATGGTCGCGGCCATGCGCGAATAGCCGGTCCGGCCCCCGCCCGTCCAGGACACGAGAAGCGGCGTCAAGGCCGTCGCCCCCAGCGTAACCAGGGCGGCGACGACGCCCGAGAAGGCCAACAGCGACGACCGCCCCGCGGGGGCCTCGACCATGTCGTCGACCAGGGCGAGGGTCGAGACGGCGACGGCGGTGTGGGCGACCGACGACAGGATCATCGCTCCTACCGCCAGCCCCAGCACCAGCCACGCGCTGGCCAGCGGCGGCAGCGAGAACAGCAGATAGACCGCCGCGCAATAGGCGGCCGCCGCCCCGGCGATGATCGGGCTGCGCCGCCCCACCCGATGCGCAGCCTGGTCGACGAGGCCGCCCATGGCTGGATCGACGACGACATCCCAGACCTTGGGCAGGGCGACGACAAGGCCGGCCAGCGCCGGCCGCACCCCCAGGGTCTCGGTCAGATAGAACAACAGCAGCAGGCTGATCGGCGCGGCCCCGACACCGAGGCCGGCCGATCCCAGCGAAAAGCCGAGCTTGCGCCAGACGCCGAACATGCGCGCGGACGCCGAAGATACGGGGCGCCCGATCTAGAAGCCCCTCGTCACGCGCGCCCCGACCGTCCGCGGCGTAATCACCGTGCCGCGCGCGGCCAGGCCTGAGGGCACAAGGCTGGTGTCGACGCTGAGCAGACCACGCTCGCCCAGGACGTTGTCGGCATAGAGCCCGAGGGTCCAGTCGCGGTCGGCCAGGCTGGCGCGCAGATCGAGCGTGTCATAGGCGGGCATCACGAGGTTGGGCTGTTTGACGCTGGCGCTGAAGCTGCTGTTGCGCTGGCCCACGTACCGGAAGGTGGCCCCCATGCTTGCGGTCCAACGCCCGAACACCGGCATGCCGTAGTCGGCGAGCAAGGCGAAGCTGGCGCGCGGCACGGTCGGCAACTGGTCGCCAGCCCGGCCGCCGACGCTGGCCGCGGCCTCGTCGAGCCGGGCGCGGGTATAGACGCCGTTGGCCCCAAGGGTGAGTCCGCGGATCGGCCGATAGGTCAGGTCGAGCTCGACGCCGCGACTGGAGGCCTTGCCGCCATTGACCAGATAGCTGAACCCCGAGGTCGTGGCGCTGAGCTGGATATGGGTCCAGTCAACGTAGAAGACGGAAGCGTCGAGGAGCAGTCGACGGTCCAGCCACTGGGTCTTCAGGCCGGCCTCGTAGTTCCACAGGTGGTCCGAGCCGTAGCTGGACGGGATGGTCGGCGCGGCGGGGGGCACGCCGTTGGGCCCGCCGGGGCGGTAGCCGCTGGATACGACGGCGTAGGCGTTGACGGCCTCGTTCACGCGCCAGCGCGGACCGAAATAGTAGGTTCCGACGTCCTCCGACGACGCACTGGCCAGCCGGGTGACGGCGGTCGGCGCGGAGGGGTTGTTGAAGAAGCCGGTCGCCGCCTGTTGAGCCGTTTGCCGGTTGTGGCTGAAGCGGGCGCCGAGGGCCAGGTTGAAGGACTCGGTCAGGTCGTAGCTGGCGTTGACGAAGGCCGCATACTCCTTGAAGGCGGATGGGACCTTGAGGCTGTAGGCCTGGGCGACCAGGGGCGCGACGGTCGAGCCGGTCGCGGAATAGACGTGATAGGCTTGGCTCGAGTCCGTGGTCTCACGGGTGAAATAGAGGCCGGTCAGCCACTTGAACCGCCGCCCGTCCGGCGACACGAGCCGAAGCTCCTGGGTGAACTTGCGATCCGCGATGCTGGTGGGGGCGACGACCCGGGCCGCCGCCGAGCTCAACGGATAGCCCATGACCGAGCTGTAGTAGGCCGCCGTCGCACCCAAGAGGGCGGTCTCGTCGCTGTATGAGCGGATGTTGATCTCGGCATAGCTGGTCGAGGACACCAGAGACGCCCACCCCACCTGCCAGTCGACCGTCAGGTTGTTGACGTCATAGTTCTCGTTGGTGCTCTCCCGGAGCGCACGCTTCTGCGTCAGCTCGCCATAGGCCGGGCGCCGGGTGGCGAACACCAGGTCCTCGATCGGCGTGCCATCGACGTGGTTGGTCTGATAGAGGCTCGACAGCCGCACCGACAACCGGTCGCTGGGACGCCAGAGAAGCGACACCCGCCCGCCACTCTGGTTCGAGCTGTTCTCCCGCCGCACGCCGTCCCCAAGGTCGTTGATGAATCCCTGGTCCTGGCGGGTATTGGCGCTCAGGCGCAAGGCCGCGTCTTCCGAGAGCGGAAGGTTGACCATGGCGCGAACGCCATAGCTGCCGAATCGTCCGTCTACGGCGCTCGTATCGGCGGACAGGCGCGCGCCGAAGGCCGAGGGGTTCGGGGCGACCGTCACATACTTCAGCAGCCCGCCCATGGAGGCCGCCCCATAGAGGGTCCCTTGCGGCCCGCGCAACACCTCGATCCGCTGGATGTCGAACGGATCGATGTCCGGCACGACCGTCGTACCGCTTGCGGTGCGGGCGGCGGGGGTGAAGGGGGTGTCGTCGACATAGGTCGCCACGGTCGCGCTCGACTGCTGAACGCCCGTAGTGATTCCGCGCAATGTGAGCTGGCCGAGACCGGGGGTGCTGGTCACGAAGCTCAGCCCCGGCGCATAGGCTGCGAACTCCGCGATGCTCCTGGCCCCGCGACCTTCCAGGTCGCCGCCGGACAAGGCGGTGAGCGAGCCGGCCACGTCCCGCGCGGCCTGTTCGCGCTTCTGGGCGGTGACGACCACCTCGGCCAACTGCGCCGGCTGTTTCGGATCGTCTCCCGCGGCGGAAACCGGCGCGGCCGATTGATCCTTCGGCGAGATGACGATCGCCCCGTCGCCACCGACGCGGAACGTCAAGGGCGTGTTCTTGAGCAAGACCGCCAGCGCCTCGGTCACGGTAAAGGCGCCGGACAGGCCGTTTGTCCTGACGCCCTTCACCTGGTCGGGCGAATAGATGATCCGGCTGTCGGTTCGCGCCTGAATTCCGCGCAGCGCCGCCGCCAGGCTTTCGGCGGGCAGGTTCAGCACCAACGGGCGACTGGATTGAGCCTGCGCCAAGGGCGCCTGGGCGAGGCTCAGAGCCATCAGCGCCAGCGCGATGTGACCTCGCGCCATCCTCGGCGGCTGTCGCCGCCGCCCTGCTTCGTCTTGATTCATGATAGCCCCCCACTGGCTTGCCCCGGGGCCCGCCGCCGCCGCGCAGCGCCGCGGAGAACAAGCCCACCCAAGCCTCTACGGACGGCGCGGGCGGCCCCCGACAGCTGTGCTGCAGTTTTGCGACAGGGCCCGCCGCAAGGGGCGCGTCGGGCGGCGTTGGTAGTCGGTCTGGATGGCGATCCCGGCCGTGCGGTAGACCTCCGTGGGCTTCGAAAGCGGCGGACTGACCCGTTCGCCGGTTACTGGCCCGACCGGCGCCATCAACCGGTCGTTCGCGCTTGGCCGGAGGGGGTGACCGGCAGTCGCAGCGCGCGCATGGCTTCCCAGCGCGTGTATTGATCCGCTTTCAGGGGATCTGGGTCGACGTAGCCCTGAAGCCAGAAGCGGAACCAGTCGAGGTTTCGCTCATAGGCGGCAAGCTTGTGCCTTGGCTGGAATTTCACATGCGGTTCGTTAGGGAAGACGAACATTTCCGCGGGCGTCGCCGAGTTGGCCAACGGTGCGAAATAGTCCGACGCCTCAAGATACTCCTGCTCGGGCATTTGCAGCAGCAAAGGCGCGTGGATCCTGTCCAGATTGAACGCAGGCGAAAGCAGCCGCCACCGCTCGGGCGTCTCCTCGGGCGAGCCCAGTCCCCATGTACGTTTCAGATTCTTCCGGAAACCCGGGCCTTGCAGGCTATGGAAGCGAAAGTAGGTCGGCGTCACCGAGGGAGACGTCATCGACGCCGCTGAGAGCAGGTCGGTCTTCATCGCCACCCACATCACCACCTCGCTGCCAAAGCTCAGTCCCCCCATGCCAACGCGATGGGGATCGATGATCCCCCGGCGACCAAGCTCGGCGACGATAGCCTCCACGCCCGACATCGCGGCTTCATACCGCGACAGCTGATCGGGGTTGAGGCGATCGGTCGGCGGCTCATTGATGCAAAGTGCGGCGATGCCAGCGCCAGCCAGGCTGGCCAACGGCCACTCATCCCCGACACCGCCTCGGAGATAGCCGGCACATCCGTAGTAGGTGACGAACAGCGGCGCCGCCTGCCCCGGCCTGGTCGACGCGGGCGGAAAAAGTTGGCCGGTGAAAGTCCTCCCCTTGGCGTCCGTCCAGCTCAAGAATTCCGCACGCGGCCCGACCGCCTGCGCCAGATCCTGATTAGGGTCGTCAAGCACCCGCCGCTCACCCGTCGCCAGATCGATCCGTTCGAGGCGCGGGGGTGTATCGGCGGACGCAGTGACGCAGACGGCGGCAAGGGCGCCGACCGAGCATGACTCGCCGAGGCTTGAACCGTGGCCGCCGCTTATCAGGCCATCCGCTTGCGCGATCGGCCTTACCGTGTCGCTGGCTAGGTCCCAGAGAAGGAGCGATTGGGCGCGCCCGCGGCCAGGGTCGGATGTGGTGAAGACGACCTGATCTCGGCCAGGTCGCCACGCGATCGCGGTGATGGTGACGTTCTGGCAGGCTGGGGCGGCGCATTCGACAAAGCTCGGGGTTTCGGTGCTTGTCGTGACGCGCAGCCGCATGTGGTCGCCCTCAAGCACCAGGTACGCGATCTTGCCGCTGCTCGCCGATCGCACGCGCACGTTGAGCCCATCCAGGTCCGTCGGCGCGGCCTTCATGTCCAGGACCGGCATGACGGCGCCAAAGGCGGACATATCCGCAGGCGTGGCGTCGCGGACCGCAAGGTTGGACAGGTCAACAATGTGCTGGCGCGCCGGCCCGTCGGCAAGCAACCCGCCGCGCCCAGACCAGTCCCCGGTGAACCTGATACTCGCCAACCGGCCGTTCAGATAGGCCGAGTGATAGAGGCCTTGGCCCAGCGGGATCGTATGGTCGATACGAATGCCCCGATCATATTCGTCCTGCTCAGCCCGCTCGATGTCCGCCCGCGAGGCGCCGACGCTGTAGATCAGCCTCGCACCGTCCGGGCTGAGACTGAACCAGTCAACGTCAGATGGATCATGGGTGACCTGTTCGGTGCGCGAGCCGTCCGCCGCCGCCCGCCAAATCTGCACCTGGCCGCCGAGCAGCGCCCGGTAGTAGATCCACTGCGAGCTGGCCGACCACTGTGGCGGCTCGCTGATCGAGCCGCCGTAGTCGAGCCGAAGCGGATCTCCGCCATCGGCGATCTTGCGCACCGGCGTCGAGCCATCCACGGCCGCGACATACCAGGTCACGCTGTAGGTGTTTCGCTCGACCGAGGCCTGCTCCTGCTGGAAGGCGACACGGCGACCGTCAGGAGACATCGCGACGCTCGATAGGTCGGCCAATTCCAGCAACATCTTCGGCGACGGCGCGGCGTGGCCGCTCGCGCCGGCGGCAGAAAGGCAGGCGGCGAAGGCCACTGAGCAAACGGACAATCTGCGCATCGATCGACTCCTCTGACGCCGCCGACCAGCCGGGCCGAGCGCCAGTCTGAAAGGGCTGGATCTGGTCAAAGGGGACACCCGCGCCACGAAGAAGGTCGCGCTTGGACTAGAGCCGCTTGCGGACGGTCAGGGCGATGAACCGCCCCACGGGCGAGGTATTGGTGCTGTCGAAATAGACCCCGGGCGTGCCAATCGCCGCGCCGCGAGCGTAGGGCGGAGCGGCGTCAAGCAGGTTGGTGATCGCCAGCGACACCTCAAGACCAGACAGCGGACCGCTTCTCGCCTGCGCGCTATAAGCAAGATTCAGATCCAACGTGGTCCAGGAGGCGACAGGCTTGTTCGGCAATACTGCATTGTCGGTTTCGCCGGGAATGTAGTTGATGACGCCGGTCGCGGTCAGGCCAGCGACGACCCAGGACGCCCCCGTCCGCAGTCGGAAGCTCGGTGGATTGAATATTGTGCCAGTGAGCGTGACGCTTGGCGCGCCCGGAAGCGTCTGCTGAGCGATCTTCAGCCAGGTGGCGTTGGCGAAGAGATTGACTGCGCCATGCGGAAGGGCGATCGAATCTTTGGCCGACAAGTCCACGCCATGAATGGTCTGGGCTGTGGCGTTTGTATAATGGTCCTCGACGATCGAGATCGGTTGTGACGGATCGTAGGCGCCACCTGTTTCGTTGAAGAACGTTTGAGCGGCGGCATTGGCGGCGTTCACCTGAGCGGCCGACGCATTCCTGATAATAAAGGGATCAAATATCGGATTTGAAAGCGCCTCTCCAGCATCCGATATTGGATATACGATCCTATCCCTGTAATTTACATTAAAATAGGTCACCGATAGGTCGAATGAGCGCCGAATTGGAGGCGAATAATCCAAACCGATCGTCCACGATTTCGCCCGCTCCGGCTTCAAATTGGCGTTGCCGCCGTAATCAACCAAGGCGTAGCCGGGGCCGCTCGCGCCCAAGATGGAGGCCAGATAAAGGAAGGTGTTGCGCGGCTGAGATAGTTGATAAAATGTCGGCGCCTTGAATGACGAGCCCCACGTGCTGCGGATCGTCAGTCCGGTGAACGGCTCATATCTCAATCCGACCTTGGGATTAGCACTACTACCCACGTCACTATAAGATTCGACTCGGGCCGAAACGCTTAGATCGAGTCTCTTCAGGCCCGCACGCGTCGCGGACGGCGCAACCAGCGGCGCGAACAGTTCTCCATAGAAATATTTAATACTGCGAGAGGCCGATTGATTTTGAGACGGTTGACTGCTGCGGCCAAGAAAGAAACTTTCTGATCTGTAGCCCCCGCCAATCGCGGCTCTGATGGCGCCGCTTGGAGCGTTGAAGAGAGCGCCACTTGCATTCAAGTCAACAGACTGCACGGAATTGTCGAATGTATCCGTGTATGAAAACCCGCTAAAGGCTCCCTCTGAAAGATCGTGACTCTTGGATAGGGACCCGTCGATGGACGCCGTCCACCCTGCCGGAAGCGTGAAGATCAAACTTGGGTCGAACTGATAGCTCCAGGTCGGCACGCGCTGCGAATAGATCGTACCACCAATAGAAAGCTGGTCTGCAGACTGAGCTTGGTGGTTAGCGTACAGACCATCGACGCGAACAGACACCCAATTGTTGATCGCCTGTTCGGCATCGACGAAGACGGACTCGCGGGCGGCCCGCCACAGCAGCGAGTTCACGAGCGGAGGGTTCGAGGTGAAGTCTCGCTGGGATGCGAGGATCGCGTCCTGGTGAAAATACTCAATGCTCGCCAGGGCATGACCGGTATTCCAAGCCTTACCGGCCAGGACACTGTAATCCTGCTCGAAGCCGCCACCGCGCGTAGCCCCGCCAGCCGTCGCGCTGAGCTCGGCGCCGTCGTAGTTCTTGCGCAATACGAAATTGACGACGCCGGCAACCGCGTCTGAGCCGTAGAGCGCCGAAGCGCCGTCGGTGACGACATCGACGTGGTCAACCGCCGCCAGCGGGATGCCGGAAATATCCGGCGCCTGAACGTTGCCATCGGCCGCGAGCCGGTGGCCGTTGAGCAGCGTGAGGGTGGCGTCGGCGCCGAGCCCGTGCAGATCGACCGTCGTGGCGTTGGTCACATTCTCGCCGCCAAACCCGGCCGTGCCCGTGCTTTGTACGGTCGGGTTCTGGCCGCCGCCAAAGACCGCCGGCAGGCTGTGGACAAGATCGCCGACCTGCGAGTAGCCCGACACGTCGATGTCAGCTCTCGTCACGACCTGGACCGGGGCGGTGGGCGGTACGCCACGAATGTGGCTCCCGGTCACGACGACTTCGGTTACGGCGGTGGTCGCGCCAGCGTCATTCGGACCGCCGGGCCTTTGGCCGTTTGGGATCGCCCTTAGGGTGACGGTCCGTCCGTCGTCGGAGGCGACGGTCAGACCCGCTGCGGCCGCCAGTTTGCGCAAGACAGCCTCGTCGTTCTGGTCGCCGACAATCGCCGGGGTCTGGTGACCGTTCGCAGCGTCATAGGAGAACAGAACCTGCTTTCCGGACTGTTTGGCGAAGGCCTGCAGCGCCGTGACCGCGTCCTGGGCGGGGATATCATAGCTATGGGTCTGGGCCGCGGCCGAACCCGCGATGATCAGGGACGCGGCCGAACCCAGGAGAATGGTCTTGGCCCTAAGCCCGCGCGCATGCGCTTGAGAAATCGTCATCACCGTGGTTCCCCCTCCACCGGAGTGACCGCCCAGCCCCCTCGGTAAGGCGTGTCTTAGGACCTGACGCGCGGAGAACCGCGGCCTGCTAACGGCGAAGCGACATTTTTACGACGTTGCATGAAATGGCCGCCCAAAGCGCATGAGCCGGGCTGCGCGAGGTCACCCAGGCTGGAGCGCCTCTTCGATTGGAGTATCCGCTCAGACTGACGCCTGTCGCGCTCTTGCCGCACCCGTCCTCGAGCCCTTCGAGGACGTTGTCAGTTCGCCCGCGAGAGATAGATCGAGCCGTCGACGGCGGTCTCGGCCTTGATCGGGAAGGCTCCGCTCAGCGCATGAACGAAGCCGGGCAAGTCGCTGGACTGGAAGTAGCCGGCGACCCGAAGCGTCGAGATGGAGTCGTCGGTGATTACAAGGTGATGGGTGTTGTAGCGATTGAACTCAGCGACAGCCTCAGCCAGGGACTGGCCATTGAACGCCACGGCGCCCTGCCTCCAGGCCAGGGACCGGTCGATCTCGGCGCCGGACACATCGTGCACGCTGCCGCCCCCGGGGCCGTAGTAGGCCTCAGCGCCGGACCGTAGAGCCCTGCTGGTCGGCGCCAGATCTGGCGCGGCGACCGCCACGCTACCGTCCTTGACCACCACCTGGGCTGCGCCGTCGTCGCGCAGGCGCACGTCGAGTTGGGAGGCGCCGGCCTGGAGCCGGGTCTGGCTGGCCAGGACCACGAAGGGCCGAGCGTCCCGGGCGACATCGAACAGAACCTCGCCGCGGACGACGCGCACCTCGCGCTTTCCTCGCCGATAGCGGACCAGGACCCGACTGTCGGTGTTGAGTTCGATCCGGCTGCCGTCGGCCAGGACGACCACCCGCCGCTCGCCGACACCCGTGGCGTAGGCCGTGGCGGCGGTCAGGTCGAGCGTCATCGCCGTGGCGGCTGCAGCGACGAAAGCGATCGAGGCGGCGGCCGCCCAACGTCGCGGGGAACGCCAGACGCGCACCGGCGCCGTGCGTCTCGGTGCGAGCAGGTCCGGTTCGGGCCGATCGTCCGCCGGCCGCAGGGCCCGCAGACGGCCCAGCCGCTCCCAGGCCGCCGCTTCCCGCTCATAGGCGACCTCGTGGCGCGGATCGGCGCCGCGCCAGACCTCGAAGGCGGCGCGCTCGGCGTCGGCCATGGACGGATCGGACAGGCGCACCACCCAGAGGGCGGCCGCCTGCCTTACCTCGTCTCGCCGCGATCTCGCGTCCTGGCCCATGGGCGTCCTGGCTTGAGGGTAACGGGGGGAAGGTCCAACTCGCGCGCAAGCCGCTCGGAACAGAGTCTGAGCGCACGGGTGAGGTGCTTCTCGACGGTAGAGACGGATAGCCCGAGGGCTTCCGCCACCGCCAGGGTCGGCATGTCGTAGAGGCGCTTGAGGGTTAGCACGCGACGCATCTGGGTCGGCAGGGCCTCGACGATCGCCTGCAGGCGGCGCAGCTCGTCGCGGGCGGTCATCGTCGCCTCCGGATCGGCGTCATCGTCCGCCAAGCCCAGGGCGTCGAGATCGGCGACCACCTCGATAGACACCACATTGTTATGGCGTACGTCGTCGAGGGCGATATTCTTCAGGATGCGCTTGGCGAAGCCGCCCGGCCGATTGACGGCGCGCCAGCCCTTGTAGGCGATGGCGCGGACAAAGGTCTCGTTGACCAGGTCCTCGACCTCGCCGCGACCCTGGCGGCAGAAGCGCTGGGCGTAGGCGGCAAGCTCGGCCTCCAGCGGAAGGATCTCCCGCCGGAACCATGCGCGCCGCTCGACGTCGTCCGGGCCGTCCATGCCGTGGGCTCCTCCCGGCCCGAAACGCTAAGCGCATACGCCGAGGGATGGAAACCCGCGCGGCGTGGCAGGCGTCGGCCAATCAACCGAAGGCCGCAACCCTAGTCTGACGGATGGCGAGGGGCGCCCTGCTAGTCCCCGCGCAAAATTATTTTGCGCGGGTTAGGCGAACGCCAGGACGCGGTGGTCAAATCCGCAAGATGGCCAACCGGCCCCGGGGCGATGCCGCGCAACGCCCGCTCCGCCGGGTTGTTGGCCCGGCGGATCCGGCTATCACCGAGGAAACGGGTAAAGGCCGAGCTCAAAAGGGCCCATCGCCTGACCTTCGTCACCGCCCACAACGTCGCCAATCACCTCAAGGCCCCGCGGCGGCGCCCCGCCGCCAGATCATCCGCGAGGCCTGGACCGACCCGGGCGCCTCAATCCTCGAGATCGACCCGCGCCGCCTCGTTCCGGGACCACAGGCCTCGGCCTTCGCCTCGCTGGCGGACCGCATAGTAGGCCAGGCCGGCCGCGAGCCAGACGCCCAGCAGCAGATAGGGCCGCCAGTCCGTGCCGAAGCCGAGCGCAGCGATCACCACCGCGCAGGCCATGCCCGCTCCTGCGAGCGCCTTGACCAGCCCTGGGCTGAAGCGGAGGCGCGCCTGCGCCTGGACCTCAGGGTGGCGGTCAGCCACCACATAGGCGGCCAGGCACGAGCCAAGGTATTTCATCATCGTGGGGATGTTCACCGCCAGCAGCAGGAACAGCAGGCTCGACGGCAGGAGCAGGCAGCTCATGGAGGCCAGGTAGGCGATGATCGTGGCCACGTAGGGCGTGCCGAAGCGCGGGTGAATCCTACCCAGCGCGGCCGGCAGCACGCCGGATCGGCCCATGGCGAACAGGAAGCGGGTGTAGACCAGGAACACCGCGTTCATCGACTTGGCCAGGGCCAGGACGGCCGCCACGACGATGAGCGGCGTGGCCCAATGGCCCAGCGTCACCTTGGCGGCGGTCAGCAAGGGGGCCGGACTGGTCGCGAGCGCGCGCGGCCCGACCAGGCTCAGGGCTGTGAACGAGATGGTCAGATAGACGACGACCGTGAGGATCAGCGCCAGGGCGACGCCGAGCGGCACGGTGGTCCTGGGGTTGTCGACCTCCTCGCCCACCTCCGTCGCGGTCTCGATGCCCAGGAAGAGCTGGATCATCAGCGGCAGGGCCGCCAGAATCGGACCCCAGCCGCCGCGGGCCGCCTCGACGAACAAGTGGGGCCGCAGCCTGCCGGCGCCGGAGACGACGAAGACCGCGAACACGGCCAGGAGCAGCAGCATCAGCACCGTCTGGGCCCGTGCGGCGATGGTGACGCCGAGATAGTTCAGCAGGAAGATCACGGTGAAGGCGCCCACCATGATCGGGACCGCCGGCATCGTGGTGACCATGCCGAGATAGCTCACCAGCACCCGAACCAGGACGATCATCACCACCGCGTTGCTCAGCACCCTCAGCCAGACGACGGCGAAGGCGATGAGGGGGTGGGTGAAGCGTCGCTGCCACTCATAGGAGGCCGCCGTGCGCGGCGCGGCCGAGGCCATGTAGGCGTAGACCAGGGCGAAGATCACCATCGGCAGGGCGGCCAGGCCGACCGAGATCAGTATGCCCGCGCCGCCGACCTGGGTCGCCGGGCCCAGCACCGAGAAGATGGCTGCGCCGATCGCCGTGCCGGCGCCCAGCATGACGAGATCGATCAGGCTGATCCCGTGCTTCAGCGCTTTCGCCGTCGAGGGGTCCCGCCCCTGGCCGCTGGTCCGAATCCCATCCACCGTTTTCACCTAGCACGCAGCGCTCGCCGATCGTCGCGCGGCGGGATCATGGCGGGCTGCTCTTCACGAAGGCGCGCACGTCGTCGGCGAGCGCCCTGGCCTGGGCGTCGCCCATGTAGGCCATATGGCCGGCGGCGTAGTAGCGGCGCGTCACGCGGCCCGGCGCCAGGCCGGAATGGGTGATCACCCGCTCGGCGGCCGCCATGGGCGTGGTCAGGTCGTACTCGCCCATGGCGAACATCGCCCTGAAGCCCGGGTTCTCGCGCATGGCCTCGCCGAGGTAGGGCGCGACGTTCAGGTAGAACGGATCGCTCCCCCACTTCCACTTGAAGTCGGCCTCGAAGTTAACCGGCAGGTAGGCCGCCTCGGGCGAGACGCCCAAGCCCGCGCGCATGTCCTGGTTGAGGGCGGCGATGACCGCGGTGTCGAACTTGACCGCGGCGATGTCGACCACGACCGTCGGGCCGGCGACGGTCTTGGCCGGCGCGGTGAACCGGCCGTCGGTCGAGCTGACGACCAGGCCCTGATCCTTCAGCAGGGCGTCGCGGAACACGGCCGAGGAGACGCGCAGGTTGTTCGCGGCGATGAACGGGGCCGGCAGACCGATGAGTTCGGAGAGCCGGGCGGCGAGGCGCTGGCCCTCCGCCGGCGCCAGCCCGTCGCCGGCCTCGAGCGCGCGGGCGTAGTCGCCGCCGGCGAAGGCCCGCGCGTCGGCGAGGACCTCGTCGAGGGTGCGGCCGGCGCCGGCCCGGTGGTGATACCAGGCGACGGCGGCCATGGTCGGAAGGTCGAGCTGGTAGGACAGGTCGTTGTCGGCGTTGTCGGCTGTCTGGCTCATGTCCATCGCCTGGCCGATCAGGATGACGCCGTTCAGCGCCACGCCATGGAACTGGCCGGTGGTGACGCTGCCCATCAGCTCCTTGGTCATCACCGCCGCCCGCACCGTGCCGTAGCTCTCGCCCAGCAGGTATTTCGGCGAATTCCAGCGCCCGTGCAGACTCAGCCATCGCTCGACGAACTGGGACATCGCCCGCGCGTCCTCGGTCACGCCGAAGAAGTCCTCCGGCTTGGCCGCGCCCAGGGGCCGGCTGAAGCCGGTGGTGACCGGATCCACGAACACCAGGTCGGCGACGTCGAGCACGCTGAACGCGCTGTCCTCGACCTTGAACGGGGGCTGGGCGGGCTGGTCGGGCCCGGCGCCGGTGACCACCCGGCGGGGCCCCAGGCCGCTCATGTGCAGATAGACCGAGCTGCAGCCCGGCCCGCCGTTGAACAGGAAGATGACCGGCCGGTCGGCCGCCGCCGGAGCGTCGGTGCGCAGGTAGCTGAACGAATAGAGGCTGGCCTCGGGCTGGCCATCCGCGGTCTCGATCACGATCGGCTCGCCGACGGCGTCGTAGTCCACCGTCCTGCCGCCGATGCTGGTGTGGTGGTGGGTGACGACGCGGGCCGGGGTGGCCAGCTCGGCCGCGCGGCTCGTCGTCCCCGCGGCGACGGCGAGGGATGAGGCCAGCAGCAGCGCCCGCACCGTGGTCTTCAACATCGTCATCCCCCAACCGTCGCCCTGTCCGCTTCAGGCCAGCGCGCCACAATAGATCCGCAGGGCCTCGGCCACGCGCTGCAGCACCGGCGCCAGGCGGTCGGCGCGGCGGCCGAAGCCGATCCTGATGTGTCCCGGACTTTGGAACAGCTCGCCCGGCGCCGCCGCGATCGCATACTCGCGCCAGAGCCAGGCGGTGAACTTGCGGGTGTCGCCCACATGCGGCAGGCGCGGAAAATACATGCACCCGGCGGCCGGCACCGCCCCGGCGATCAGACCCTCCTCGCGCAGGGCCCTGGCCCAGGCTTCGACCAGCGGATGCGCTTCGCCCAGCACGCTGCGCACGGCCTTGGTGAACGGCGCGTCGTCCTCCAGCACCAGCGAGGCCAGGGCATGGGTCAGCTTGGACATGCCGAACTCGTGCAGCGTGTGGGCGGGCGCGATCTCCTTGATCGTCCGCGCGTCGGCGACGACCCAGCCGCACTTGAGCGAACTCAGGCCGTAGACCTTGGACAGGCTGTTGATGCTGACGAAGACGTCCGAGATGCAGGCCGCGGGCCGGCCGCCGCTGAGGCGGTGGACATAGTCGGCGTAGACCTCGTCGACCACGATCCTGGTCCGGCCACGGGCGGCGACCTCGGCCAGGCGCCCGAGGTCCGCCTCGCTCAGCAACGCCCCCGAGGGATTGTGCAGGTTCGTGATCAGCAGCAGCCGCGTGTTCGGTCGCAGGGCGTCCTGGACCTGGTCCAGATCGAACGCCCCATCGTCGGCCGAGCGTTCGATGTAGCCGATATCGGCGCCCTGGCCGGCGGCCAGCTCGACCAGGGTGTCAAGGTGCGGCCGCTCGATCAGCACGTGATCGCCGCGCCGCACCAGCGCCTTCAGGACGAGGGACACGCCGCTCAACGCGCCGGTCGTGCACAGGATCTGCTCCCGCCCGACGCCATACCGGTCGGCCAGCGCCCCCAGCACCAGCGGGTTGCCGGCGCCCATGACGCTGCGCAGCCGCGGCTGCCCGGGCTCGGACAGAACGCGCTCGGCCGTCTCGCGCAGCAGGTCGAGCGGCTCGTCCATGGTGGCGTCGAAGAGGCCGACCGCGCCGGGCTGGCCTTCCATCGCCGCGACCAGGTCGCGAACCCATTGGATATAGCTGCTGCGCTGGAAGAAATTGCTCACGACACACCGGTCGCGCGCCCTGCGGCCAGGCGCGCCCTGAAAGAATCAAACGACATTTCCACGCTCCCGCCCGGCCCGGACGCTTCGGCCCAGACGCGCGGCCCCCGCGATGGCGACGATCTGGGCGCGCCGCGGATGGCTCGCTGCGCGGGCCCGGCGTCGCCGCGACGCCGGGTTGCGTCCCCGTCCGTGGCCCGCAACGTCGGAAAGAAACGCGGTTGGGAACAGACTAAATTGGCGATGGTGACGTTGCGCAGAGCGCAACGGCTGGACCGCGCGAACGCCGCCTTGCGCAACTCCGGCAGGGCCGCCGCGAGGCTGGTCATGCGACGCGGCGGATCAAGGGCCGCCCTGGGCTGGAGCGACGAAGCCCTGCACGTCGGCGCCCCAGCGCCAATGGGCGTTCACGTCCAGGGTCAGGGTCAGGGTCATGGCCGCGCGGGCCCGCCCCTGGCCGCCTCGCCCCCCAGTTCGTCCTTGTAGACGGTCCCCCCCTTCATCACGAAGCCCACGTGCTCCATGCGGGTGATGTCGGCCAGCGGATCGCCGGCGACGGCGATGATGTCGGCGTAGTGTCCCTCGGTCACGGCGCCCACGTCGCGCGAGGCCCCCAGCAGGTCCGCGGCCGCTCCGGTCGCGGTGAAGATCGCGTCCTTGGGCGTCATGCCGACGGCGACCAGCAGTGGGAACTCCTTGGCGTTGTCGCCGTGCGGCGAGACCCCGGTGGTGTCGGTCCCGAAGGCGATCTTCACCCCGGCCCGATAGGCCGCGCCGACGGTGGCGTCGATCTGCGGGGTCACCTCGGCGATCTTGGCCGCAATGCTGGGCGAATAGCGGTGCGGGTGGGCCGCCGTAGCCTCCCGCAGGGAATGCGCGACCAGCATGGTCGGCACGAGGTAGGTCCCGTGCGCCCTCATGATCGCGAAGGAGCCCGCGTCGGCGAAGGAGCCGTGCTCGATGGAATCGACCCCGAGTCGGGCGGCGGCGTCGATCGCCGCCTTGCCGTGCGCGTGGGCCGCGACCTTCATGCCCAGGGCGTGGGCGGTCTGGACGACGGCGGCGATCTCGGCGTCGGACATGAGTTGCTCGTTCGGGTCGTCGTCAGCCGAGCCGACACCCCCGCTGGGCATGATCTTGATCAGGTCGCCGCCGCGCCGCCGATGGTCGCGGACCTGCCGCACGGCCTCGTCGGGACTGTCGATGATGAAGTTGGCCCGCTCGGGGTCGTACATCTCCACGTCCGAGCCGTTGGCCGGGTCGGAGTGGCCGCCCGTCGGCCCCATCTCCTCGAGCGCGGCCCAGATGCGCGGCCCCTCCAGGGCGCCGCGGTTGATCGCCCGCTTCAGCGCCACGTCCGCACCGCCGGGCGCGCCAACTACGCGAATGCTGGTGAAGCCCGCCATCAGCACGGCCTTGGCGTTCGAGGCCGCGACGACGGCCAGGTCCATGTCGCTCTGGTGCGGCGTGGGCGCGTCGTTGCTCGCGTCATTGTCGTTGCTGATGATGTGCTCGTGGCAGTCGATCAGGCCAGGCAGGACGGTGTCGTGCGAAAGGTCGATCACCACGGCCCCCGCCTCGTCGACAAAGCCGTCGCGCACCGCAACGATCCTCTGGTCGTGGACCAGGATCGAGACGTTGGTCCTGACCGGACCGTTGGTCCCGTCGATCAGCCGGCCGGCGTGGATCAGCTCGTCGCCCGCCAGGGCGGGCCCGGCGAGGCCCGCAAGGCCCAGGGCGGCGCCCGCGATGGCGTGGCGCGCGGCGCGCCGGATGGATCGTCTGGTCATGGCTTAGCGGCCCCCAAGGGCCCTCCCCTGCGATCGTGGTCGTTGGTTTGTGGCCCTGCGGCCGCGTCGTAGAACCGTCGCAGGTCCGCAGCCATCAGCAGGGCGAGGCCCAGCGCGGCCCAGCCGAGCCGCCACGCCGGCGCGCGCTTCATGGGGCGGCCGAGGCGATGAAGGCCCGCAGGTCGCTGGCCAATTGGTGGGCGTTGGCGTCGCCCATGTAGACCATGTGCCCGCTGGCGTAGTCGTGCAGGACGACCTGGCCGCGCGGAATGCCGGCATGGGCGACAACATACTCCGCCGCGCCCATCGGGGTGACCAGGTCATAGTCCCCGGCTCCGACGAACAGCTTGGTCTGCGGGTTGCGGCGCATCGCGACGGCCAGGTCCAGGGCGTAGTTGACGTGCGTTTGCCGGCCGGGTCCCTCGCCATAATCCCAGCGTCCGTTGACCTCGCCGAACGCGATCGGGACGTAGGGGCGATCCATGCGCACCCCGAGGAACCCTGTGAGGTAGTCGCTGAACGCCGCGACGAAAGCCGCGCTGTATTCGCCCATCGCCGGGTCGTCGCCGACCGGGTCGCCTTGGCCGGGCAGCGCCGGCAGGGTGTCGCGCGCATCGTAGGCGCCCAGCATCAGGCGCTGGTCCTTCAGCAGGGCCTGCTCGAACACCGCGGCGCTGATCCGCAGGTTATGGTCGAGGATCAGGCCCTTGGGCAGGCCGGTCAGGGCCGCCAGCCGGGCGGCGACCGCCTGGCGGTCGGCCTCGGACAGCCGGTCGCCGGCCCAGAGCGCCTTCAGATAGGCGTCGCCGGCGAAGGCCCGCGCCTCGGCGACGACCTGGTCCAGCGGCCGGCTGCGATCGATGCGGCCGTGATACCAGGCCGTGGCGGCCATGCTCGGCAAAAGGTCGACATAGACCCGCTCCGCGTCGCTCGCGGAGTCCAGGGCCTGGCCCAGCAAGACCACGCCGTTGAACGAGAGACCGACCAGGCGGCGCGACGGCGCCGTAGGCCCGCCCATCGCCTGTCTGGCCACCACGGCGGCGCGCACGGTCCCGTAGCTTTCGCCGATCATGAACTTGGGCGAGTTCCAGCGGCCGTTGCGCGTCAGCCAGTCGGTGATGAAGTCGATGGTCGCGCGCGCGTCCTGGTCGACGCCGTAGAAGTCCTCCGGCTTGGCGCCGGGCAGGAGCCGGCTGAAGCCGACGCCCGCCGGGTCGATGAACACGATGTCGGCCACGTCCAGCGGGCAGTCCGGATTATCCTGCAGATCGTAGGGCGGCAGCGCCCTCGGCTCGGCCGCATCCTTGAACACCAGGCGGCGCGGGCCGAAGGCGCCGAGCTGCTGCCAGATCGAGGCCGAGCCCGGACCGCCGTTGAAGACGAACAGCACCGGCCGCTTGGACGGATCGCCCGCGCCCGCGCGCACGAAGCTGAAGGTGAACAAGCCGGCGCCCGGAGCTCCGCCCGGAGCCGGGACGACGGTCTCGCCCGCCGTGGCGACGTACTGGACGCTGACGGCGTTGAACACGCCCTGGTGGCGGGTCACGACGGCGGGAGGCGGCGATGCGGCTTCCGCCGCCGCGGCCGCCGTCGGCTGTCCCGGCGCCGCCACGGCCACGGCGCCCAACGCAACCGCGCCCAGGCCCACGAGGATGGAGCAGGACCTTGCTACTGTTCTCATCACCAGCCTCGGGACCTCAATGGCGGCTACGCGTCCGCCCAGGATAGACCCGGGCCACTGGCCCGCCCAAACGGGCGCGCCTCGCTAGAGCGCGATGCGATCAGACGGAATCGCCTGATCGTTGAATCGGGCTCTAGCTTCAAAAGTTTGAGCGCGTTCTTGTCGCAAAACCGGCTCCACTCTTGCGGAACGCGCTCTAGAACTTGGCCGCCAACGACACGCCGACCGTCCGCGGCTGGATGACGGAGACCGCGTAGCTCGCGGGGGTCTTGCTGAGGGTCAGGGCGTTGGCCGCGGTGAAGCCGCGCTCGTCGGCCACGTTCTTGACGAACAGATTGACGGAATAGCGCTCGTTGCGCACCCCGGCCTGGAGATTGACCACGCTGTAGGCCGGCAGGGTGATGCGCGCGATCGAAGCGCTGCTCTGGAAGTCCGAGATCCGATCGCCGGTGTAGCTGTAGTCGCCGCCGATCGAGCCCTTCCAGTCGGCGACCAGCGGGAACTCGTAGTTCGCCGAGATCTGGCCGGACCAGCGCGGGCTGTACGGCAGGCGGCTGCCGCTCGGCGCGTAGATGCCGCTCGGCGCGTCCTCGGTGAGGTGGGCGTCCGAATAGGTCAGGTTGGCCGCCAGCGTCAGGCCATGGACCGGCCGATACTGGCCGGAGAACTCGAAGCCCTGGCTGACCGCGGCGCCGGCGTTGGTGAAGAACTCCTCGTCGAGGCTGTTGACGCCGAGGAGCTGGATGCGGCTCCAGGTGATATAGAAGGCGTCCATCTCGACGTAGGCCTGCCGGTCCAGCAGTTCGGACTTGAAGCCGACCTCGTAGTTGACCGTCGAGTCCGAAAGGAACGGCGTCTCCGCGCCGGCCAGGGTGTAGTTCGGCCCGCCCGCGCGATAGCCGCTGGCGATCCGGCCATAGATCATCTGGCTGTCGGTGAACTTGTATTCAGGCGTGAACAGGAAGGTCGTCACGCCCTCGTGCGAAGTCCCCGCGCCCAGGATGGGCGTCAGGGTGCCGTCGAGGAGGCCGTTGTTGTAGTCGTGCGAGTCCTGGTTGTTGTAGCTGTAGCGGACGCCGGCCTGGACATCGAACTTCGGGGTGAAGTGGTAGGTCACGTCGCCGAAGCCGGCGATCTCCTGATAGTGCGACCGGCCGACGTCCAGGGCGAACAGGGGCAGGCCCTGAATGGCCTGGCCGTTCTCGGTCTGCACGGGATTGAACTTCTGATAGAAGGTCGAGCTCTCGTGCGTATAGAAGACGCCGGCCAGCCATTCGATCTTGGCGTCCGACCGGCTCGCGAGTCGGACCTCCTGGGTGATCTTCTGGGTGCCGAAGGACTGGACCAACTCCACCCCGAGGTCGGGGATACCGAAGGCCGGAGCGAAAATCGGGCTGAACAGGCTGCTCAGGTCCGCAAGGTTGTAATAGTGGTTCTTGGCGTAGCTGGTCGACGAGGTCAGCGTCGCCCACCCGAGATCGTCCTCAATGGTGGCGTTGTACTGTTCGAGCCGTTCCCGATCGCTGTTGATGCCCGGTACGCGGGACTGCTTGAGGTCGCCATAGATCGGCTTGCCGGTGAGGAAATTGTAGTCCTCGCGCGTCTCGCCATAGCCGTTGCGGTTCTGGAACAGGGCGCTCAGCTTGATCTGGAAGGTGTCGGTCGGGCGCCACAGCAGCGCGGCGCGGCCATTGAAGACGCGCGCGTCGTTCACGTTGCGGTCGCCGTTGGCGACGTTGTCGACGAACCCGGGATCCTCGCGCATCGAGCCGCTGATCCGCAGAGCGAGGTCGTCTTTGATCAGCGGCAGGTTGACGGCGGCGCGCACCGCATAGCCCGCGCCGCCCTTCTCGACGGTTTCGCCCTCGACGCCGACGCGGCCCGAGAAGGTGTTCAGATCGGGCGCGACCGTGATGTACTTCAGAAGTCCGCCCATGTTGCTGGCGCCGTAGAGCGTGCCTTGCGGGCCCTTCAGCACCTCGACCCGTTGAAGGTCGCTGGGGTCGAGGTCGGGCACCAGCACGTCGCCGCGGGCCAGGGCCGTGCTCGAGCCGATCGGAGTATCGTCGATGTAGATGCCGACGGTGGGCGTATCGCCATTGCCCGTGGTGACCCCCCGGATCACCAACTCCATGAAGCCCTCGCCGTTGTCGTAAAGGGTCAGGCCGGGCACGCTGCGGAAGTAGTCGTCGAGGCTGACCGCGTTCTTGGCGACCAGGTCGGCGGCGTTGAGCACGGTGACGGCCGTCGGCACGTCCTGCAACCGCTCGGTCCGCTTCTGAGCGGTCACGACGACTTCGCCGACCTGGGACACGCCGGCGTCCCTCGGCGGAGCGTCCGCGGCCTGGGCCGCCGCGGCGGCGGCGAGCGCTATGGAAAGGCCGCCGGCGGTCGCCATCAGCCTCGTGCGAAACGAATGAAAGGTCATGTCAGTCTTCCCCCAATCCTGCGACGCCCCAAGGCGCGGCTGCGCGGCCGCCTGTGCTTTGCGGAGGGCGTCGGATTCCCAAACGTCGGACTTGTCGTCCGCTCTGCGCTCTTCGTCGGCGCTTGCGGCCCCACCGGCCCGACGACCAGCACCGTGTGAAAGAAACCGATCGGAGAACAGACTAAATTGCCGATGATGGTGTTGCGTGATACGCAACTCCTCGCCCCCTGCATCTCGAAGATGCGCAACTTTCGGGCTGGACGCTCAACGCCAGGCCCCCCCCCGCCGGCTGGGGCCGCCTGTTGGAGCGATGGCTTGTTTCCAGGTTCTCTTCGCGTCTTCTACGAGGCCGTGACCACCGGGTCGATCCGGCGCGCCAGCGATGTTCTCGGGTTGGCTCCCTCCTCCGTCAGCCGCCAGATCGCGATCCTGGAACGGGAGATGGGCACCGCCCTGCTGGAGCGGTCCGTGGGCGGCGTCACCCCCACCCACGCCGGCCGCATGGTCGCGGACTACGCCCGCTCGGTCATCCTGGACTACGACAGCCTCAGGGCGGACCTGAACGACCTTCGGGGCAAGCGGCGCGGCCTTATCCGCATCGCCGTGGTCGAGATCATGATCTGCGAAAGCTCCGGCGAAGCGATCCGGGCCTTCCGCCTGACCAATCCGGACGTCGCCTTCCAGGTCCAGATGCTCTCGGCGGCGCGGGTCAGCGAGGCGGTCCAGCGCGGCGAGTGCGATGTCGGGATCACCTTCTGCCAGCCGCCGCACCCAGACATCAACGTCGCCGCCCGGGTGGTCGACCCCATCGTGCTGGTGGTGCCGCCGCGCCATCCGTTCGGCGATGCGGCCGTCGTGCCGGTCGAGGCGATGCAGGTCCTCCCGCTGGCCCTGCTGGAGGCGGACCTGGGCGTGCGCCGCCTGGCCGACCAGGTGGCCCACGAGGCCGGCTTCAAGCTGCAGCCGGTGCTGCGCAGCGATTCCGTCGAGGCGCTGCGCCACTTCGTCCGCAACGGCGTCGGCGCCGCACTCCTCACCCGCCGGGCGGTCAAGCGCGACGAAGACGAGGGGCGGCTGCATTCGCTGGATATCGACCACTCCCTCTTCCAGACCTCGACCATCGATGTCATCACCCTACGGTCGCGCCGCTCGTCGCGGCTGCTGCGCTCGTTCGTGGACGGGCTGATCTCGACGCTGGGCCGGCTCGACTGAACGGCGCATGTTGCGCATCGCGCAACGCGGTCGCCGAACATTGAAGCTAGGCGGCGTCCGATGGATCGATCCAAGCTTCGAAACGTCCGGGCTCGCCGCTTGCCGGGGCCGCGAAGGGGGATCGACATGCGCGAGATCTTGGCCGCCGTCATGGCGGCAGGCCTGAGCCTGGGATGGGCGTCGGCCGCCCCCGCGCCGCCTTCAGCGCCGGCTCCAGCCGCGACCCCGGACCCGGCTTCGGCCCTCGCGCCGCTCCCCCCGGAGGCGCGGGTCGCGCAGTCGATCCGGCTCGATGGGCGCGCGTTGCGCTACACCGCGGTCGCGGGGGCGCTGCCCGTCTTCGACGCCGAGGGCAAGCGGATCGGCGAGGTGACCTATACGGCCTATCTCCTGGACGGTGCGGACCCGTCGAGCCGCCCGGTGACCTTCGCCTTCAACGGCGGCCCAGGATCGTCCTCGGGCTTCCTCAACATCGGCGCCATCGGCCCCAAGCGGGTCCAGTTCGGCGCGCCCGGCGATTCAGCGTCCGATCCCCTCCTGCTGAAGGACAACCCAGCGACCTGGCTGGGCTTCACCGACCTGGTGTTCATCGATCCGGTCGGCACGGGCTTCAGCCGTTCGTTCGTCGATCCGGAAAAGACCCAGAAGGCCTTCTACGGGATCCAGCAGGACGTGCAGTACCTGTCGGGCGCGGTCTTCGACTGGCTGAAGCTGAACCAGCGCATGGCCTCGCCGAAATACCTCGTCGGCGAGAGCTATGGCGGCTTCCGCACGCCCCGGATCGCGCGCGAGCTCGAGGCCTGGCGCGGGGTGGCGGTCAGCGGCCTCGTGCTGATCTCGCCCTATCTGGACAGCCAGCTCCAGTCGCCGACCGGCGAGCCCGGCACGGGCGTCTCGCCCATGCCCTGGATCATCGACCTGCCGTCGATGACCGCGGCGCGCTACGAGGCGCAGGGCCTGTCGTTGACCCCCGAACGCATGGCCGAAGTCGAGGACTACGCCGTCGGCGACTACGCGACGACGCTCATGAAGGGCTATTCCGATCCGGCGGACTTCGACCGGATGGTCAAGCGCGTCGCCGCCTACACCGGCCTGGACGAAGGTCTGGTGCGGGCCATGGGCGGACGGCTGGAACAGGAGGCGTTCCGACGCCAGAGGTTCGCCGGCCAGGGGCTGGTCGGCAGTCGCTACGACCTCAACCTCACCTCGCGAGACGCCTTTCCCTGGGCGCCCGACAATCGCGGCGGCGATGCGGTGGTGACCACCTTCACGGCGGTCGGCGGCGCGATGACCGACCTTCTCACCCGGATCATCGGCTGGAAGGCGCAGGGCCCCTACTGGGCGTTCAATCCCACGGTTTCGGCGCATTGGGAGGGGTGGACGCAGAACCCCGACTCGGTCGGCGCGCTGCGGGAGATCCTGGCCTTCGACGCGAAGTTCCGTGTGCTGATCGCACACGGTTACACGGACCTGTCCTGCCCCTTCTTCGGCTCCCGACTGGTGATCGACCAGCTTCCGGACGGCAGGCCGGGCGGCCGGCTCAGCCTCAAGGTCTATCCGGGCGGTCACATGTTCTACAACCGGCCCGGCAGCGACGTCGCTTTCCGCGCCGACGTCGAGGCGCTCTACAGCGGCAAGCCCGCCGCCCGCGCGCCGTGACCCCCATGCCAGAGGTGCGCTTGATGATCCTTCGCTCTGCTTTCGCCGCGGCGGCGCTCGCCTGTCTCGTCGTGCTCGCCCAAGCCCCGCGCGCCAGGGCCGACGCGCCGGGCGCGCCGGTCGTCACCCACCATGTCGGGACCTTCAACGGGCGCAAGATCGCCTACGATGCGACCGTCGCCGAAACCGACGTCCCCGACGCCAGCGGCAAGCCGGGCGCGCGACTGGTCTCGATGGCCTATACCGCCGAAGGCGTCGCCGGCGAGCCCCGCCGTCCGGTGATCTTCGTGTTCAACGGCGGGCCGATCACGCCGTCGCTCTACCTGCACATCGGCGCCTTCGGGCCCAAGCGCCTGGCCATCCCCGACGACCTGTCGGCCGACCCGGCCAGCTTCAAGACGGTCGACAATCCGTACACCGTGCTGGACGTCGCCGACCTGGTGTTCATCGACCCGGCCGGGACCGGCTTCAGCCGCGCCGCGCCAGGCAAGGCGCTCGCCGACTATTTCTCGGTCGTCGCCGACGGGCAGGAGGTCTCGGCCTTCATCGCCCGCTGGCTGGCCGACCACCACCGCATGGACTCGCCCAAGTACCTGTTCGGCGAGAGCTACGGCACGCTCAGGGCCGCCGAGGTGGCCGACCAACTGGCCAAGCAGCCCCAGCCGATCAACCTGGACGGCGTCGTCCTGATGGGCCAGGCGCTGAACATCGTCGAATTCTCCCAGCGCCCCGGCAACATCATCAGCTACGTGGTGTCGCTGCCCACCCTCGCGGCCATCGCCTGGTACCACGACAAGGTCGATCGCCGGGGGCGCACCTTCGAAGCCTTCCTCGACGAGACGCGCCAGTTCGCGCGGACCGAGTACCTCGCCGCGCTGTTCCAGGGCGACCGGCTGGATGCGGCGAGCCGGCGCCATGTCGCCGAGCGGCTGGAAGCCCTCACCGGCGTTCCGGCGTCCTACTACCTCGCGCATGCACTGGAGATCACCAAGGAGCGCTACCGGGTCGAGCTGCTGAAGGATCGCCATCAGGTCCTGGGCGCCTACGATGCGCGCTATGTCGGCGCGCCGGCCGCGAGCGGCGAGCAAGCCGATCCCTCGGCGAGGATCGAGCCGGCGATGGAGTCCGCCTTCCTGCGCTACCTGCGCGACGACCTGGGGGTGACCTGGAGCGAGCCCTACCTGATCAAGTCGCCGGTAGAGGGGCTGGACGACTGGCGGTGGGGGGCGACCACCCCCTTCTCCGACTGGCCCTACATGACGTTGATCTCCGACGTGATGAGCCGCAACCCGTCCTTCCGGGTGATGATCGGCGTCGGCTACTACGACACAGCCACGACCGCCGGCGCGAGCGAGTACGCGCTGGCGCAGTCTGGCTGGCCGCGCGACCGGGCGAGCATCGCCTATTTCCAGGGCGGCCACATGGCCTACACCAACGAAGCCGCGCTCAAGGCGTTGACCGACGACGTGCGCGCCTTCGTATCCGCCCGCCCCAAAAACGCCGGTTCAGGAGACTGACGCTCCGGACCGGGACGAGCGGATCGCGATTGACCGCGATTTCGACGAGCGCTCGGAAGCTGCGCTCGGCCAAGCCACGACCGGCGGGGCAGATCGCGCATTTGGATCGCCGCGATCCCGCGCCAAGCTGATCTTCTTGAAGAAATTGGCGCGCCCGGAACGATTCGAACGTCCGACCCTCAGATTCGTAGTCTGATGCTCTATCCAGCTGAGCTACGGGCGCGCATGCCTTGCGGCGAGGGCGCGGAACCTAGACTCGTGCGGCGGCGGACGCAAGCCCGCCGCCGCAGGCAATCTAGGGAATAAATCCGCCGAGGCCGTGCAGGATCGAGCCGGGGCCCCGGTGTTGCTGTTGCTGCTGCTGCTGTTGTTGCTGGGCGTCGCCGGCGCCTTCGCCGTCGTCCTCGCCATAGCCGCCGCGGCCGCGGTGGCCGCCGCCCATCGGGTCGGCCTGGCCGAGCAGGCCGCTGGTGGTCGAGCGGTAGCGGACCTTGACCACCCACTCCAGCCGCTTGGGCCGGGGCGGCCAGGCGAAGTTGGCTTCATCGCCATAGGCGGCCATCTGGACGAGGCCGCCGCGGCCCATGGCCTGGACCGCCTCCTGCGGCACCAGGCACTCGGTGCGGGCTGGCGGCATCAGGTGACCGCTGGCCACCAGGCGGCGGGTCTCGGACGGCGCCAGGTAGTCCGGCAGGGCGAAGGCGGCGGCCTGGCTGGCGCTGGAGGTCCACATCACCACCGTGTCCTCGCCGGAGCCGCCCATGGCGCTGGCGAAGTAGCCGAGCGCGGTCGCAACCGGGTTCCAGGCCAGGGCGACCGCGCCTGTCGGCGTGCGCTCGTTGCGCAGCAGCTTGAGCGGGGCCATGAAGTCCTGGTCGGGCGTCAGGGCGAAGCGGATGTCGGGGGTGTAGTCGCCCCGGACCAGATGATCGCCGACCAGCGAGCCGTTGGGCGGCACGGTGGCGCGCGACTTGGCGTTGGGCCATTCGCCGTAGGTCGCGAAACGGCCCGGCGAGGGCGGCTGCATCGGGGTGACGGCCAGGCCGCGCATGACGCCGGCGAAGGCCTGGGGATCCTGGCCGACGCGGGCGAAGTCGATCACATAGGGCTGGCCGGGCCCGGCGTGCGCGCCGCAGCCCCAGAAGATCAGCATCCGCCCGTGCGGGCGACGGTATTCCTGGGGTGGACCGGGTGTTTCCTCGACCGGCTGGCTGGGCTCTTGGACCGGAGTGACCAGCGGCAGGGCCGGGCCGGCGTTCAGCCCCGCGGGCGGGTCGTGTTCGGCCTGGGGCGCGCCGTCGGGCCGCCGGTTGGAGCCGAGCTGCAGGCGAAGGGTGTGGTTGACCGCGTCGGGATCGGGCCCGCCGCGCATCATCATGCCCATCATGGCGCCCATGCCGGGCCGCCCGCCGCCGCCACCGCCCATCATGCCGGCCATGAAGCCGGACGACGTCTGGGCGCTGACCCAGTAGACGGCCACCGGCCCGCCCGGGACCCGTTCCTGCGCCGACGCCGCGCCAGCGATCGCCGCGACCGTCACGATCGCAGCCCTTCCAAGGCCGTTCATCCGCGCCTCCCTCGCCGTCCTGAACGGCCTTCGGATAACACGGTTCATTTCAACAATGCTACACCGGCCTGGCTTTCCGACACGGATGCAAGATCGGCCGGGGGCGGCGGCCCCTAGAGGTCGCGCCAGCAGAGGACCTCGGCGTCGGGCCAGGGCGTGGCCTCGTAGACGGCGCGGGCGATGGCGCGGGCCAGGCAGTCGGCGGCGAGCGCCCCGATGCGGGCCAGGGCCAGCGGATGCGGCCCCTCCAGGGCCAGGCGGCCGGTCGAGAGGGCGAACACCACGTCCCCGTCGGTCGGGCCGTGCGCCGGGCGCACAGCGCGGGCCAGGCCGTCCTGGGCCATGATCGCCACCCGCCGCGCCTCGGCGGAGGTCAGGACGGCGTCGGTGGCGACGCAGGCGATGGTGGTGTTGGTCCGCGGCTGGGCCGAGGCCTTGGCGGCGCCCCAGTCGTCGAGCCCGGCCGAGAGGCCGCCAGGACCCAGGCCGCCGAATTCGCCGTCGACCTCGTAGGGCGCGGCCCAGAAGGTGCGGCCGCCCGGCGCGATCACGCTGCCGAAGCTGTTGGTCGCCACGATCGCCCCCACGGTGACGCCGTCGGCGGTGACGGCCGAGGCCGAACCGGTCCCGCCCTTGAGCGCGCCGGCCAGGGCCCCATAGCCCGCGCCCGCAGAGCCCAGGGCGAACCGCTCGCCCGCCGCTTGCGCCGCCGCGATCCCGAGCGCGCGATAGGGCGGCTCGAGGCCCCAGGCCTTGTCCCCGCCGTTGGCCAGGTCATAGAGGATGGCCGACGGGACGATCGGCGAGGGCGGGACGCCCGGGCGCGCGACCAGGCCATAGCCGATCCCCCGCGCGCCCAGCCAGGCGGCCACCCCGTCCGCCGCCGCCAGGCCGTAGACCGAGCCGCCGGCCAGCACGATGGCGTTGACCGCGCCGACCAGGTTCTCCGGCGCCAGGGAGTCGGTCTCCCGCGTGCCAGGCCCGCCCCCGGCCACCAGGCAGCCGGCCGAGGACAGGCGCTCGGCCAGGATCACCGTCACCCCGGTGCGCGCCCGAGGGTCCTCGGCCTGCCCGACCGTCAGGCCGGCCACGTCGGTGATTAGATTGCGGGCGCCGGGGCGGGCGGGGGCGGTCATGGCCCGCACGTCGCATACACCGGTGGTGGATGTCCACCGGCGGCTTTCCTCCACGCTGCAGCCGGCTATGGTGGTCCTTTGGCGGCCTGCCCCAAGGAAAGTTGCCGATGCGTCGTCTGTTGCTGGCCGTCCTGAGCTGCCTGTCGCTGGCGTCCGCCCCGCCCGCCTCGGCGGCGGAGCCCTCCAAGCCCCCCGGGCCCCTCGCCCGCCACGCCATGATCGCCGCCGCCAACCCCCTCGCCGCCGAGGCGGGGCTGAAGGTGCTGAAGGCGGGCGGGACGGCGATCGACGCGGCGGTGGCGGTCCAGGCCGTGCTGGGCCTGGTCGAGCCGCAGAGCTCGGGCCTCGGCGGCGGCGCCTTCATGATCTACTACGACGCGCGGACCCGCACGACGACTGCCTACGACGGCCGCGAGACGGCCCCGGCGGGCGCCGCGCCGGACATGTTCCTGGGCCCCGACGGGCGGCCCCTGCCCTTCTTCACCGCCGTGCTCTCCGGCCGCTCGACCGGGGTCCCGGGCGCGGTGGCGCTCCTGGCATTGGCGCACAAGGAACACGGCGCCACGCCGTGGAAGGACCTGTTCGGCGACGCCGAACAGCTGGCCTCGGACGGCTTCGTCGTCAGCCCGCGCCTGGCGGCGATGATCGCCAGTCCCGTCCCCCAGGCCAGCGCGCCGGACATGGCGGCCTATTTCACCAAGCCCGACGGGACGCGCCTGAAGGCCGGCGACCGGCTGAAGAACCCGGCCTACGCCGCGACCCTGCGGCGGCTGGCGGCCGAGGGGCCGAGCGCCCTCTACCTGGGGCCGATCGCCGCCGACATCGCCGCGCGGGTCCACGCCGACCCGATCCCGGGCGCGCTGAGCGCAGCGGACATCGCCGCCTATCGCGCCCACGCCGCGCCGGCCCTGTGCCGCCCCTACCGGATCTACAGGGTCTGCACGACGAACGATCCCTCGGGCGGCTCCGCCCTGCTGGAGGCGCTGGGCCTGCTGGCCCGCACCGACATCGCCGGCCGCGGGCCGGCCGACCCCGAGGCCTGGTCGGAATTCGCCCAGGCGAGCCGGCTGATGTACGCCGACCGCGACCGCTACATCGGCGATCCGGCCTTCGTGAAGGTTCCGACCGAGGGGCTTTTGGACCCGGCCTACCTGGACGCCCGCGCCAGGCTGATCGGCCCCGTCGCCGGCCCGCCCCCGGCGCCCGGCCAGCCGCGCGGCGCGCCGCCGGTCGGGCCGGACCGGACGGTCGAGCCAGGCGGCACCTCGCACTTCGTCATCGTCGACGCGCGCGGCGACGTCCTGTCGATGACCACCACGGTCGAGAGCATCTTCGGCTCGGGCAAGATGGTCGACGGCTTCGTGCTGAACAACCAGCTGACCGACTTCTCCTTCTCGCCGACCACGCGGGACGGCGCGCCGGCGGCGAACGCGGTGGCGCCGGGCAAGCGGCCGCGCTCGGCCATGGCGCCGGTGATCGTGTTCGACCGCCAGGGCCGGTTCGTCGCCACCCTGGGCTCGCCCGGCGGACCGTCGATCATCGCCTACGATCTGAAGGCCCTGGTCGGCATCCTGGACTGGAACATGGCGCCGACCGACGCCCTGGCCCTGCCGAACCTGGTGGCGCGCGGCGCGGTGTTCTCCAGCGAGCCGCAGAAGTTCGCGCCCGGCGTGGTCCAGGGCCTGGCCGCGCGGGGGATAGACCTCAGCGGCGGCTACAACGAATCGTCCGGCCTGCACGCGATCGTCGCCCGGCCGCAAGGGCTTGAGGGCGGCGCCGACCCGCGGCGCGAAGGGGTGGCGATCGGCTACTAGTGTTCCGATTGCGAAGTTCGCAGGCGCCGATGGCAGGTCCGAACGAACTTCGGAATCGGAACGCTAGGGCGGTGTTTCGGGCGCCTCGGCGCGGGGTCGGCGCGGGCGCGCGCCGCCGTCGGGCTCGGGCTCCGGCGCGCCCGGCAGGCGCAGCTCGAACACCGCGCCCTCGGGACCGCTCGCCTTGAGCACCAGGTCGCCGCCATGGCCCTGGGCCAGCTCGCGGGCGATGGCCAGGCCCAGGCCCGCGCCGCCCGGCCGTCCCGAGCCGGTGAACGGCTGGAACAGCCGCTCGCGCAGGCGCTCGGGCACGCCCGGCCCGCTGTCGGCGATGGTGATGACGGTGGCGCCCTCGGCCCGCTCCTGGCTGACGCGGACGCGGCCACGGCCTTCGCGGTCCGGCTCGGCCAGGATCGCCTCGCGGGCGTTGCGCAGCAGGTTGACCAGGATGCGATGCAGCTGTTCGGGGTCGGCGCTGACCCGCTCGTCGGCGCGGACGGCGGCCTCCAGGCGCACGCCCTCGGCGGTGAGGCCCGCGTCCTCGGCGGCGGCCTCCAGCACGGCCAGCAGGTGCAGCGGGACCGGACTGGGCGCGGCCTCGTCGCTCTTGCCGTAGGCCAGGACGTCGGACGCCAGGTGCACCGCCCGGTCCAGGGCGCGCTCCAGCCGCGGCAGGGCCTGGGCGACCTTGGGATCGCCCGACTGGGCCAGGCGCTCGGAGGCGATCTGGGCGCTGGTCAGCATGTTGCGCAGGTCGTGGTTGATCTTGGCCACCGCCTCGCCCAGGGCCGCCAGCCGCGCGCGGGAAGACAGGGCCACGCGCAGGTCGGCCTGCATCCGGTCGAGCTCGGCCTCCGCCCGGCCGATCTCGTCGCGCCGGCCGGACAGGTGGACGTGGGCCGCCGGGTCCTCGGGATCGGCCCGGAACCGCTCCATGGCCAGGGTGATCCGCTGCATCGGCCGCACCAGGAGGGCGTTCAGCGACAGGTAGACCAGGCCGCCGGCCACGATCGAGATGAAGACGTCGATCGCCGACAGGCGCAGCAGGTAGCGGAGCAGCTCGGCCTTCAAGGGGGCGTCCGGCACCACGATCTCGACGAAATCGCCGTCGCGGAACTGCGGGCGGGCGACGACGCGGACCATCCGGCCCTTGCCGCCGAACAGGGTCTGGAACGGCGCGATCAGCCGGGTGACCGAATAGCCGGCGCGCAGGTCGACCAGATAGGGGGTGCGGGCCATGCGCGGCGCGGCCAGCAGCAGCCGGCGCGCCCCTTCGCTCTGCACCGCGACCGAGACCACCCCCGCGCCGTTCAGCAGCTGGCTGGACAGCCGGTCGCTGACCACCTGGTTGGGCGCGGCGTCGACCGCCAGTGAGGCCAGCTCGGCCGCCCTCAGCCGGTCGTACAGCCAGGTGTCCTCGAACTGCGCCAGGGAGGGCGGCAGGATGAACAGCCCGGCCAGGGCGACGAACAGGACGGTGAGGATCAGGAGCCGTGACGACAGGCCGCCCGGCCAGAATAGCCGGCGCGCCGCCCGCCGGACATCCCGACCGGCGTCGACTTCGGGACGCCCCGAGGGGCCCGGCTCCTGGGGCGCGGAGACTGAAGCGTCCGCCATGCGCAATCCGTTACTTCACCGGAGGGTTGCTAGCAACGCGCTCAGGTGGGCGCTCAGCCTCGCCGGCGTCGCAGCTGTCGCACGAGAACGGGCGCCAGGGACAGCAGGGCGAGGCCGGCGAGGGCCGCCAGCACCTCCGGCCGGAACACCGCGTGAAGGTCGGGCCGCGCGCCGCGCGCGAACATCCGGCCAAGGTCCGAGCCGAGATCGGCGTAGACCAGGGATATGGGCAGGATGCCGAGGAAAGTGGCGGTGACGAAGGTCCGCAGCGGAATCTCGATGAAGCCGAGCGCCAGATTGGCCAGCCAGAAGGGCATCACCGGCAGGAGGCGCAGGACCAGGATGTAGGAGAAGGCGTCGCGCAGCACGCCGTCCTCGATCCGGGCGATGGTCGCTCCCGCCCGGCGGCGCAGCACGTCGCCCGCGGCGGTGCGGCAGACCAGGAACACGCCCGTCCCGCCGATCGTGCAGCCGCAGGCCGCGGCCAGGCCGCCGACCCAGGGCCCGAACAAGAGGCCGCCGGTCAAGGTCATGACCATGGCCACCGGCAGCGAGAAGGCCACGGCCAGGGCGTAGACGCCGACGTAGGCCGCGACGCTGAGCACCGGGTGCAGCCGGGCCAGGCTCTCCAGCTGGTCCTTGTGGCGATGGAGCTGGTGGAAGGTCAGCTCGTGCGGCAGGCCCATTGCGAAGGCCGCGACCAGGCCCGCGGCGACCAGCGCCAGCGGGCCGAACCGGCGCGCCATCGCCCATGCGCCGGCCTTGGGCGGGGCGGGTTCAGACATGGTCGGCGCCGACGGCCTGGGCGATGCTGGAAAAGCCGTCGGCGGCCAGGCGCGCGTCGAGGTCGCGGCGGATGCGGACCACCAGGCCCGGCCCCTCGTAGACCATGGCCGAATAGAGCTGCACGGCCCGCGCGCCGGCTCGTATCTTGGCGTAGGCGTCGGCGCCGCTGGCGATCCCGCCGACGCCGACCAGGGCGATGCGGCCGGCCGCGGCCTGGTGGAACTGGCCGAGCACGCGGGTCGAAAGGGCGGCCAGCGGCGCGCCGGACAGGCCGCCGGTCTCGGCCTTCAGCGCCGAGCGCAGGCCTTCGGGGCGCGAGATGGTGGTGTTGGAGACAACGATGGCGTCCAGGCCGTGGGCGAGGCTGGCCTCGACGATCGCCTCGACCTCGTCCTCGGCCAGGTCCGGCGCGACCTTGAGCAGGACCGGGCAGGCGCCGGAGCGCGCCGTCAGGGCCGCCCGCGCCTCGCCCAGCCGCCCGAGCAGCTCGGCCAAGGCCTCGCGGGTCTGCAGGGCGCGCAGGCCGGGCGTATTGGGCGAAGAGATGTTCACGGTGAAATAGTCCGCCAGGCCCCACAGCCGGTTCAGCCCGGCCACATAGTCGCCGATCCGGTCCGCCGAGTCCTTGTTCGCGCCGATGTTGGCCCCCACCACGCCACGCCGCCGGCGCGCGCCGAGCCTGGCGGCGAAGGCGTCGAGGCCGGCGTTGTTGAATCCCATGCGGTTGATCACCGCCCGGTCCTCGGCCAGGCGGAACAGGCGCGGGCGCGGGTTGCCGGCCTGGGGCAGGGGCGTGACGGTGCCGCACTCGACGAAGCCGAAGCCGGCGGCCAGCATGGCGTCCGGGACCTCGGCGTTCTTGTCGAAGCCGGCGGCCAGGCCGACGCAGTTCTCCAGCCCGAGCCCGCAGAGGTCGACCGCCAGCCGCGGCTGGCCGCCGCGCGGCGCGCGTGGGCCAAGGCCGAGGCGCAGGAGGCGGATGGTGGCGCCGTGGGCGTCCTCCGCATCCAGCCCGCGCAGCACGCTGGCGGCCAGGTCGTGCAGGCCGCTCATGCGCCCAGATCCCCCACGACCGGCACGCCCTCGGCGTCCAGGGCCAGGGGCCGGACGCCGCGAACCGCGCTGGCCGGCATCGGTCCGTAAAGGTGCGGGAACAGGGCCCCGCCGCGCGACGGCTCCCACCGCAGCGGCGCGCCGAGCGCCTCGGCGTCGACCGCCAGCAGCACCAGGCCCGCCACACCGCGGAAATGACGTCGCGCCGTTTCCTGGACCTGGTCGGCGGCGGAGAAGTGGATGAAGCCGTCGGCCAGGTCGACGGCCGAGCCCTCGAAGGCGCCCATGGCCGCCGCCGCCTCCCAGGCCGCCTGCTCGATCAGCTTGTAGACCAGGCTCACGTGGGGCCGCCGCCGTGCTCGCGCGGCAGATAGAGGCCCTCGAGCGCCACCTCGCCTTCGCCGTCGATGCGGAACACCGCCGCCGCCGCGGTCGGGAAGCTGTCGAGCCGGTGCGCGCGGACGTCGGCCCGGCGCGCCAGGGCCAGGGCGAACTCGTGCAGGCCGGGATTGTGCCCGACGATCATCACGTCGAGCCGCTCGGGGATGGGGTCGACCGCGGCCTCCAGCTGCTCGCAGGAGGCAAGGTAGAGCTGGCGCGAGACCTCGACGTGGGTGTCGGGGAAGGCGCGGGCGAGTTCGTCCCAGGTCTCCTGGGTGCGGCGGGCGGCGGACACCAGGACCAGGTCGGGCTTCACCCCGGCCTCGGCCAGGACCCGGCCGATCAGGGCCGAGTCGCGCCGCCCCCGCTCGGTCAGGCCGCGATCGAAGTCGCCGCCGGTTGCGGAGACCGATTCGGCCTTGCCGTGGCGCAGCAGGATCAGACGGTGCATTGGGCCTCCAGCGAGGACGTCGCCAAGGGTTCCTTAGAGCGCCTGCGCCGAAAGTGGAAACCGGTTTCCGCGGCCGCCGCTCTTTGGCTTTCGCGGTCGAACCCTATCTAACGCTTCCGACGCTGCGGCCAGGGGCGGGGAAGCGATTGGTTGACAGGGCGCGGGCTTGGCGGTCCAACGCGCGGATGAGTGGAGACGGAGACGTGCTGCAGACCATCGGCGCGGACGGCGGGGTGATCCGCTTTGGGCCGGACCAGCCGCTGCGCCTGGTCTCGGGCGCCCGGCTGAACCACCTGGAGATCGCCTACCAGACCTATGGCGCGCTCAACGCCGACCGGTCGAACGCGGTCCTGATCTGCCACGCCCTGACCGGCGACCAGCACGTCGCCTCCGAGCACCCGGTGACCGGCAAGCCCGGCTGGTGGACCCAGGTGGTGGGGCCGGGCCGGCCGCTCGACCCGGCCAAGCACTTCATCATCTGCTCGAACGTGGTGGGCGGCTGCATGGGCACCACCGGGCCGTCGTCGATCGATCCCGAGACCGGCCGGCCCTACGGCCTCGCCTTCCCGGTGATCACCATCCCCGACATGGTCCGCGCCCAGGCGATGCTGGTCGACGCCCTGGGCATCGAGACCCTGTTCGCCGTGGTCGGCGGCTCGATGGGCGGCATGCAGGTGCTGCAGTGGGCGGCGGACTATCCCGAGCGGCTGTTCTCTGCGGTGTGCATCGCCGCGGCCCCCCGGCACTCGGCCCAGAACATCGCCTTCCACGAGGTCGGCCGCCAGGCGATCATGGCCGACCCCGACTGGCGCGACGGCGACTACGCCCTGCAGGGCGTGCGGCCCGAGAAGGGGCTGGCGGTGGCGCGGATGGCCGCGCACATCACCTACCTGTCCGAGCCGGCCCTGCAGCGCAAGTTCGGCCGCGAACTGCAGCGCGACGGCCTGTCGTGGGGTTTCGACGCCGACTTCCAGGTCGAGAGCTACCTGCGCCACCAGGGGGCCAGCTTCGTCGACCGGTTCGACGCCAACAGCTACCTCTACATCACCCGCGCGCTCGACTATTTCGACCTGGCCGAGGCCCATGGCGGGGTGCTGGCCAACGCCTTCGCCCGGGCGCGGGGGGTGCGGTTCTGCGTGCTGTCGTTCACCTCCGACTGGCTCTATCCGACGGTCGAGAGCCGCTCGATCGTGCGGGCGCTGAACGCGGCCGGCTGCCGGGCGAGCTTCGTCGAGATCGAGACCGACAAGGGCCATGACGCCATCTTCCTGGACGAGCCGGTCCTGAGGACCGCGCTGACCGGCTTCCTGGAGGCCGGCGGCCAGGTCAGGGGCCTCAAGTGACGCGAGGTCTGAAGCGATGCGAGGCCTGACGTGAGCCGCAGCCGCGAGGACTTCCGCGAAATCCTGAGGCTCGTACGGCCGGGCTCGCGCGTGCTGGACATCGGCTGCGGCGAAGGCGCCCTGCTGGACCTGCTGGCCAGGGAGAAGGACGTCGACGGGCGCGGGCTGGAGATCAGCCCGGCCGGGGTCGCCGCCTGCCTCGCGCGGGGGCTGGCGGTGGTGCAGGGCGACGCCGACCGCGACCTGGCGGACTTCCCGACCCGAGGCTTCGACTACGCCATCCTGTCCCAGACCCTGCAGGCGGTCCGCGAGCCCCGCACGGTGCTGAACGAACTGCTGCGCATCGCCGAGCGGGCGATCGTCTCGGTGCCGAACTTCGGCCATTGGCGGGTGCGCCTGGCGCTGCTGGCCACCGGGCGCATGCCGATGACCGGCGTCCTGGCCGAGCCGTGGTGGTCGACGCCGAACATCCACCTGTGCACCGTGCGCGACCTGACGGCGCTGTGCGACGACCTGGGCATCCGCATCGAGGCGGCGTCGGCCCTCGCCGACGGCCGTCCGGCGCGGCCGATCGATCCCTCGCGCGAGGTGGAGAACTGGCGGGCTGAGCAGGCGCTGTTCCTGCTCAGCCGGCCAGGCCAGGCCGCGCCCGCCGAAGTGGCGCCGCCGACGGACGATCTGTTCGGCCGCTGAGGCCGGCCAGAACCGAAACCGTCAGCACAGGGATCATCCGCGCAAGGGTCGCCAGAACGCGCTCCGCAAAAGCGGAACGCGCCCAAACTTTCGAATTTAGAACAGGAACCGGGCGACCGCGCGGGCGTCGTAGGTCTGATAGCCGTTGCGGAACTCGCCGCCGGCGTCGGCGGTGACGTCCGCGTAGGTCCCGCCGGCCCGGATGCCCAGGCGCGCGAGGAGGCCGCCCTTGTCGGTGTTGTCCGGCGACAGGGTGAAGCTTCCGCCGCCGCTGAGGAAGCGGGCGACGGTGTCGGCCGCGCCGCCCGCGACAATCTCGCGATAGCCCAGGGTCAGCTCAGGCCGCCAGCGCAGCGCCTCGCCGAAGTTCCAGCCGAACACCACGTCGGCCTGGACCGAGCCCTCCTGGCTGAGCCGCGAGTTGATCGCCAGGTCCAGCGCCTGGCCCCCGCCGCGTTCGCTGTGGGCCGTCTCGTAGAGGGCGATATAGTCGGCGTTCACCTCCGGGCGCATGTAGAAGCGACCCTTGGTGATCTGGTAGGCGACGCCGAACTGGGCCGAGGCCACCGCCCCGCTCCATTGCGATTCGGCGTCGCGCAGCAGCGACACCGCGCCGCTGGCGGTCTGGTTCAGCAGCAGCCGGTGGCTGCCGAGCGAAACATAGCCGCCGTTGACGCTGGCGTTGACGTTCAGGCCTTCGCCGCCCGCACGCCAGTAGGCGCCGCCTTCGATGGCCAGGACCGACAGGGACGCGTCCGGCGCCTGGGTCGATTCCTCGACGCCGGAACTGACGACGGAGCCGGTCAGGCCGATGGCGCTGTCGCCATGGGCGTGCTCGACGCCGACGGCCACGCCGAAGCCCTTGGCCTGGTAGCCGTTGGCTAGCGAACTGGCCGAGCGGCTGTTCGAGAAGCCGATCTCCTGCACCCAGCCGCGGGTCTCGTCGCTCTGCATCTTGACCGGCGCGTCGGCCTGGGCCCGCGCGATCGCCCGCTGGGCCGAGGCGATGGCCTCGAACGGCCCGCCCGCGTAGTCCGGCAGGAACTGGTTGTAGACCGACAGCAACCCGGACCGGGTGGTCTGGCTCAGCACCAGCGACTCGACGTCCTGGTCCGTGCTCATCTGGCTGTAGATCGCGCTGTAGGCCGAGGCCTGGGCGGGGTTGAAGCCGAGCTGGGCCGCCGTCTTGAGGCTGACGGTGATATCGATGTCGTTGGCGGTCTCGCTGATCGCGCCCTGGTACAGATAGGGCAGCGTGCCGAGCAGGCTGGAGTCGGTGGCGTTGCCGGCCAGCGTGCCAGCGTGGATCAGGGTGTAGGTCTGGGACGTCTGGGTGAGCTTGGATTCCAGGCTGATCCCCAGCTTGGCGCCCTGGTCGAACGTCGCCGTGCCCGTCACGTTGAACTGGGCGCCCGCGCTGGTCGCGGTCGGGTCGACGGTGAAGATGATCTCGCCGGTGCTGCCGACGTGCAGGGACGAGACGTTGATCGAGGCCGCCGACCCGCCCAGGACGTTCGATGTCGGGGACGTCATGTCCAGCAGGCCGCTGTTGACGTCGATCGTCAGCGAGCCGGCCGCCGACTGGGTCAGGCCGCCGGTCACCGTCGCGTTGCCGTCGATGGTCAGGCTGTCGGAGCCGACGCCGTTGAACACGATGTTGCCAGTCACATTGCCGGTCTGGACGTCCAGGATCTCAGAGCCGGTGCTGGTCCCGTCGGTGCGGCCGAAGATGATCTCGCCGGTGATGCTGGGCGTGACGGTGCTGGTGCTGTTGCCCGTGTAGGCGCTCTGGGTGACGGTGATGCTGTTGCTCTGGTTGGCGAGGTACATAGCCACCACGTCGGCGTTGGTCGAGCTGACCGTCTGGCCGTAGACGATCGGGGTGATGCTCGCCGCGATCGTGTTCGTGTTGGTCACCGAGGTCAGGGTGCCCGAGGCGTCGAGGATGGCGACCGCCTGGCCCTGGGTGCCGCCGGCGGCGGTGTAGTTGGTCGCCGTCGAAATGCCGGTGATCTCGGCGTCGATCGTGCCGCTGTTGTTAATCGAGGTCAGCGAGCCGCCGGCCGCGACGTTGATCGCCGCGACGGTGATCGGCACCGACTTGCCGGTGACGCTGGTCTCGTTGGACGAGGGATTGGTGGTCGAGACGGTCGCGTCCGAAGCGGCGTCGGCGACGATGGTGCCGGAATTGACCAGGCTCGAGACGGTGGCGCCGCTTCCGATCGAGATGCCGGTGGAGTCGGCCGCTCCCGCGGTGTGCTCCTCGGACACCGACGAGATCGAGCCGGTGTTGTCGATGCCGCCGCTGAGCGTCACCGCGCCGAAGGCCGACCCGGCATCGACGCCCGAACTGGCGACGGCCAGGGTGTTGTCGCCGCCGATCTGGATCGCCGTGGCGCTCACGTCCGCATATTCGCCCAGGCCGCTGATCGCACCGCCGTTCTGCAGGCTGTAGCCGCTGGTGTTGGCGCCGACGGTGAGGGCGTCGGCCCCGCCGATCAGAACCGCCGGAGCGGAGCCCATCGAGGTGATGGTGCCCTCGGTGACGGCGCTGGTGTTGCCGGAGGCGGCGACCGACGCGTCGACGGTGATCCCCGAGCCGACGCTGCCGCCGATGACCAGGGCCGGGCCGCCCTGCAGGGTCTGGTCAGGGTTGAGCTTGGCCAGGACCTTCGGGTCGGTGGGCGCGGTCGTCGAGCGGTAGCCCGTGGCGCTGATCGAGCCGTCGATCTCAACGCCACCGCCAACGCCGCCGCTCAGGGCCACGCCGGTGGCGTTCTGACCGGTGACCGAGACGGTGCCGCCGACGTTGACGTTGCCGTCGATCTTGCCGGTGGCGTTGATCCCGTAGGAGACGTTGCCGGCGTTGGTGACGGCGCTGGAGTTCTTGCCGGCGGTCGCGTAGGTCGGCGTGCCGCCGGTGACGGTGATGGTGCCGGTCTGCACCAGGCCGCCGGTCATCTCGCTGCCGATGTCGATGGCGGCCGAGTTCTCGCCGATGACGGTGATCGTGCCGGTGTTGGTGATCGAGCCGTTGAAGGTGTTGGCGCCCGAGACGCGGATGCCGTACCGGGCCGAGCCGTTGGCGAACGGACCGCTGGTGATGCTCTGGTTGGTCGAATCGCCGGTGGTGGACTCGCTGACGGTGATCGTGCCGCTGTTGGTGATCGTCGAGGTTATCGCGCCGGCGCTGGTGTCGACGAGAATGCCGGCGGTGTTGCTGACCCCGCTGTAGCTGATGGTCCCGCTGTTGGAGACGTTGCCGGTGGCGTCGACGGTGATCGCCGCCGGGCCGGTGGACGGGTGCAGGTCGCCACCGCTGTCGATGGTGATATTGCCGACGTCGGCCGACGTCGACTGCAGCGTCGTGTTGCCGCCGGTGATGGTCTTGTCGGCGTGCGCCATGGTCGCCGCAAACGACAGCGGCGCCAACGCGGCGGCGACCCAAAGGCGTTTCATCGACCTACTCCCCTCACCGACGCGCACGCCACGTTCTCCGAGGCGATCGTGTCAGCTTAATGTCGAAATTCGTACGCCCAGACACGCAGGGCAAGGCCTCAATAACCCAATCCGGATCAGCCGGCGATAGCCTCTGCGTCACGCTCGCCGGTCCTGATGCGCAAAGCGGTCTCCAGATCCATGACGAACACCTTGCCGTCGCCGATCTTGCCGGTGTTGGCCGAGCGGGCGATCGCCTCGACGACGGTTTCGGCCAGGTCGCTGGAAACCGCGATCTCCAGCTTGACCTTGGGCAGCAGCTTCACCTCGTATTCGGCGCCGCGGTAGACTTCGGTCTTGCCCTTCTGGCGGCCGTAGCCGCGCACCTCGGTGACCGTCAGCCCCGAGGCCCCGGCCTCCGTCACGGCTTCGAGCACCGCATCGAGGCGGCTGGGCTTGATGACCGCGGTGATCATTTTCATCGTGACGTGCCTCCGGGACGCGAGCGCGGGCTTAAGCTACGGCCTTGCGCGGCGGGCTCCAAGCGTCGATGGCTCAGGACCGCTCGAGCGCCCGGGATTTCACGGCTTTTCGCGCCGGAGAGGGCGCGAGCGCGCCCGGAACAAACACCCTGGCGGGAATTTTCCGCCCCCGCGGCCGCACCGCGAAGGTCCGTTTGACCGCCTCCAGCAGAATCAGTCCCGAGAGGCCCGGCCACAGCCGCGCCCCGGCCTGCTCGAAGCCCTCGGCCCAGCGCGCCGTCCATTGCAGCGGCGGGCCGAACAGCGCCCGTGACCAGGCCAGCGGCTCCAGGTCCGCCTCGCGCACCAGGGTCTCGAGCTGGTTGCGGGTATAGGGCCGCCCGTGGCCGAACGGCGTGGCCTCGGCGTCGGACCAGAAGCCCACCCGGTTGGCGGCGGCGACGATCATCCGCCCCGACGGCGCCATCACCCGCCAGACCTCGCGCAGCATGGCCACCGGATCGTCCGCCTCCTCCAGGGCGTGGATCACCAGCACCCGGTCGAACAGGGCGTTGCCGAACGGCAGGGCGTATTCGTCGCCCAGCACAGCCAGGTTGCGCCCGCCGGCCGGCCAGGCCTCGACCCCCTGGGCCGCGGGCATGGCCGCGACGGCGCGGCGCGCGTCGCGGGCGAAGGCGCCGAGGTAGGGCGCCGCATAGCCGAGGCCCATCAGGTCCAGCCCCTCGGCCCGGCCCCAGGCCTCCGCCAGCTTGCGGGCGATCAGCGCCTGGGCGGCCTGGCCCAGCGGCGTCGCGTAGAAGTCACGCAGGTCCAGTACGTCGCGCCGCATGAGTCCGATGCTTGGCTCCGCCGATGAGGTTCGCTACTTGCCTGAGCAAGGCTGAACGCCTTCATAAGCTGCGAGGGCGGGGCTTGTCCCGCCGCTCGCACACAGTCAGCCGTCCGCACGCCCGGTCCGGAGAGCCCGCCATGCCCCTCATCGTCCGCCAATTCCCCTGCCTGTCGGACAACTACGGCTTCCTGGCGCGCGACGAGGCCACGGGCCTGACCGCCTGCATCGACACCCCGGACGCCGGTGCGATCCTTAAGGAGCTCGACACCCTGGGCTGGTCGCTGTCGCTGATCCTCAACACCCACTGGCACAGGGACCACGCCGGCGGCAACGCCGAGGTCAAGGCCGCCACGGGCGCGACCATCGTCGGCCCGGCCGAGGTCGAGAAGATCGCGCCGGTCGACCGCAAGGTGGCCGACGGCGACGTGGTGGACCTGGGCGAGACCCGCCTGCAGGTGATCGGCACCGGCGGCCACACCCTGGGCCACGTCACCTATTTCGACGCCGCCGACGAGATCGCCTTCGTCGGCGACACCCTGTTCTCGCTCGGCTGCGGGCGGCTGTTCGAGGGCACGGCCGAGCAGATGTGGGCGAGCCTGTCCAAGCTGGCCGCCCTGCCGGACGACACCGCCGTCTACTGCGCCCACGAATACACCGCCGCAAACGCCCGCTTCGCGCTGAGCGTGGACGACGCGCCGGCGCTGAGGGCCCGGGCCGAGGAGGTGTTCGCCGCGCGCGGGCGGGGCGAGCCGACCGTGCCGACCACCATCGCGCGGGAGAAGGCGACCAATCCGTTCCTGCGCGCCGGCGACGCGGCCGCCTTCGCCGCCGTGCGGGCGGCCAAGGACGTGTTCCAGGGCTGAGCGGGCGCGCCTCTCGTCAGTGCTGCAGCGCCACGGCGATGCGGCGCGACGAGGGCCGGCAGACCACCGATGCGCGCAGGGCGCCGGCCGCCGGGGGCGCGATCACCACCCGCAGCACCCCCTGATCGAGCGTGGCCTGGGCCTTGCGGCCCGGCACCAGCATCACCTTGGTCAGCCTGGCCAGCTGGCGGCGGCCGATCGGGTCGCGGGCCATGGCGCCGATCGCCTCGGCGGTGACCGTGGCCGCGTCGGCCACCAGGCTGGCGGTCTGGGGCGTCACGTCAGGCGCGTCGAACACCACCAGCCTCTGGGCGGCGCGCGAGGCGCGGGCGCTGGCCTGGGCCAGGCGCTGGAGCAGGGCGTTGGGCGTGAGGATCAGGTTGGGCCGCAGCGGCGGCGCCTCGCCCACCAGGGCCGCGGCCGCCCCGCCCGGATGGACGCCGGTGAACAGGGTCATGCCGCCCAGGCGGGTCGCGCGCAGCACCAGCTCGCCCACGTCGTTCTTGTAGATCACGTCGCCGCGCGGGCCGGGCTGGGGCGTCAGGACCCAGATCTCGGGGCTGTCGTCGAATCGCAGCAGGGGCACGGCGGTGGAGCGGTCGAGCACGAAGGCGGTGTCGCCGTCCTCGTCGACGTAACGGGCGATCGGCGGCGGCTTCTGGCTGTCCTGCTCGGCGTGCGGGCCGAACAGCGCGTCGCCCAGGTTGAAGGGTCGGGCCGCGACGGCGGCCTGGCCCAAGGCCAGGGCCGCAGCCAGGCCGCACGCCAACGCCGCGATCGCCGGTCTCACACCTCGCATTCCCGTGCAGATGCGCGCGGAGTAGGGCGCTTTTTGGACGCCAAGGCCGTCGCCCCCGATCGCGACGTCATGCCGCCATGTACTGGCCGCCGTTCACGGTGAGGCAGGCCCCGGTGATGAACGACGCGTCCTCGCGGGCGAGGAAGGCGACGCAGGCGGCGATCTCCTCGGCCTTGCCGAGCCGGCCCACCGGAATGCCCCCCACGATCTTGTCCATCACGGCCTGGGGCACGGCCTGGACCATCTCGGTGTCGATGTAGCCGGGGGCCACGGCGTTGACCGTGATGCCCTTGTTGGCGGTCTCCTGGGCCAGGGCCTTGGTGAAGCCGATCACCCCCGCCTTGGCCGCCGAATAGTTGGTCTGACCCATCTGCCCCTTCTGGCCGTTGATCGAGGAGATGTTGATGATCCGGCCATAGCCGCGTTCGCGCATGCCGTCGATCACCTGGCGACTCATGTTGAAGATCGAGGCGAGGTTGACGAAGATCACCTCGTTCCACTGCTGCGGCGTCATCTTGTGCAGCATGGCGTCGCGGGTGATGCCGGCGTTGTTGATCAGCACGTCGACCGGGCCCAGCTCGGCCTCGACCTCGGCGACGGCGCGCTGGCAGTCCTCGAACTCGCCGACGTTGCCCCGGACGATCATCACCCCCAGCTCGTCGCAGCAGGCGCGGGCGGCCTCCTCGTTGCCCGCGTAGCCTGCCGCCACCTTGAAGCCGTCGGCCTTCAGCCGCTCGACGATCGCCCGGCCGATCCCGCGCGTGCCGCCGGTGACCATAGCCACTCTTCCCATTCGTCTCTCCCTTATTCGCCGGGCCTTTTGACCCGACGCCGGCTCAGTCCCGTTCCACGCAGAGCGCCACGCCCATGCCGCCGCCCACGCACAGGGTGGCCAGGCCCTTCTTGGCGTCCCGCCGGCCCATCTCATGCAACAGCGTCGTCAGGATCCGCGCACCCGAGGCGCCGATCGGGTGGCCGATGGCGATGGCCCCGCCGTTGACGTTGACCTTGTCCGGGTCCAGCCCCAGCTCACGCACCACGCTGAGCGACTGGGCCGCGAAGGCCTCGTTCGATTCGATCAGGTCGAGGTCGCCGACCGACCAGCCCGCCTTTTCCAGCGCCTTGCGGGTGGCGGGGATCGGGCCCGTGCCCATGATCTCCGGCTCGACCCCGGCGTGGGCCCAGGAGGCGATGCGGGCGAGCGGCTTGAGCCCCCGCGCCTTGGCCTCGTCCTCGCTCATCAGCACCAGGGCCGCGGCCCCGTCGTTGAGGCCCGAGGCGTTGGCGGCGGTGACCGAGCCGTCCTTGGCGAACGCCGGCTTCAGCCCCGCCACGCTCTCGTAGGTCACGCCGTGGCGGATGTACTCGTCCTTGTCGACCACCGTGTCGCCCTTGCGGCCCTTGATGGTCACCGGCGCGATCTCGGCGGCGAAGCGGCCCGCGACCTGGGCGGCCTCGGCCTTGTTCTGGGAGGCGACGGCGAAGTGGTCCTGGTCCTCGCGGGTGATCTGCCAGCGGGCGGCGATGTTCTCGGCCGTCTGGCCCATGTGGTAGCCGTGGAAGGCGTCCCAGAGGCCGTCCTTGATCATGGTGTCCACCAGGCCCAGGTCGCCCATCTTCTGGCCGTTGCGCAGGTTGGCCGCGTGCGGCGACTGGCTCATGCTCTCCTGGCCGCCGGCGATCACGATCCGGGCGTCGCCCTGCAGAATCTGCTGGGCGCCGAGCGCCACGGCGCGCAGGCCGGACCCGCACAGCTGGTTCAGGCTCCAGGCCGGGCTCTCGACCGGGATGCCGGCGTTGACCGCCGCCTGGCGGGCCGGGCCCTGGCCGGCGCCGGCCTGCAGCACCTGGCCCAGGACCACCTCGTCGACGTCGGCGGGGGCGATGCCGGCGCGTTCGACCGCGGCCTGGATGGCGATCCGTCCGAGCTCGTGGGCGGGCACGCTGGAAAGCGCTCCGTTGAACGATCCGACCGGCGTGCGGGCGGCGGAGACGATGACGATGCTCATGGCGAACCTCTTGACCGTTCGGCCGGCCTCGGGGACGAGCGCCCAGGCCGCCTCGTGATCCGACACCTTTGCCCCACCGGCCGTCGTTCGTCACGCCCGAAGCGTGCAAAATTAAGGCCTGCAAAGGACGACTGGCGCTCCGGCGCCGCATCCGCGATACTGCGGCGCCGAATAGCGGCGATCGGCGGTCGACAGAGAGCCGCCCGAGGAGAGCAATGGCTGACGTCGAACAGTCCGCGGCTTCGCCCGAAACCGAACGAGTGGTGATCAAGAAGTACGCCAACCGGCGGCTCTACAACACCAAGTCCAGCGCCTACGTAACGCTCGAAAACCTGTCCGAGATGGTCAAGGATGGGGTCGACTTCGTGGTCTACGACGCCAAGACCAACGAGGACATCACCCGCTCGGTGCTGACCCAGATCATCTTCGACGAAGAGAGCCGGGGGCAGAATCTGCTGCCGATTCAGTTCCTGCGGCAGTTGATCCGGTTCTACGGCGACAGTATGCAGGCCTTCGTCCCCAGCTATCTGGAGTTGTCCCTGGACAGCTTCACCCGCCAGCAGGAGCGGATGCGCGACCAGATCGCCGGGGCCATCGGCGTGGCGCCCGGCATGGGCTTCATGGAAGACACGGTGCGCCAGAACCTGGCCCTGTTCGACCGGGCGATGAAGATGTTCACCCCGTTCGCCTTCGCCCGCCCCGAGGAGACCGCCGCCCCGGCCCCGCCGCCGCCCGAGCCGGCCAAGGCCGCGCCGGACACCTCGCTCGACGACCTGAAGCAGCGCATCGAGGAGATGCAGGCCCAGATCGCCAAGCTGGCGGCCAAGGAATAAATTAATCCCCACTGGGGTAAGAGGAATTATTTAACCGGCGCGTCCGCGCGTACGGCTTCTTAACTCTGCCTAACTAACGCTGATGGGCCAACAGAGCACGGCCCGCCCGCGATGACCGACCCCATTTCCCCCATCGGCGGCCCCTATGGCCCACGGCCCATCTCGCGTCGCGCGGCGGACGAGGACGACGTCCTGGACGCCGGCGCCGAGGCCTCGGACGACGGCGGCTCGCGCCTGCCGATGGTGATCGAACCCCCACCGCCCCAGGCCCCGCCACGCTCGCGCCGCGCGGCCCTGGCCGCCTTCGCCGCCCAACTGCTGGGCCAGGGCGGGCAGAAACGCGGCCTTCGCGGCGGGCGCGAGACGCTGGAAAAGGCGCGGACCGCCTACCTCGAAACCGAATGGTCCGGCCCGGCCGACCGCCGCCTGACCACCGGCAAGATCACCAAGACGGAAATCTAGCCCGAAGGACGAAAGGCTAGCCCGCACGCGTCAGCCGCTCGAGCAGGGCCTCGATCCGCTCCAGCCGCGCCTCGATGCGCGCCAACCGGCCCTCGTCGGGCGCCGCGGCCGGCGTCGGCGTCGAGACGCCCGCCCGCTCGGCCAGCTCGCGCGGGCTCACCCCCAGCATCTCGGCGAAGGCCGCGACCTCGGCGGCGCTCAGCTCGCGCTGGTCCTTGAACACCAGGTCCACCGCCTGCGCCCCGACGCCGGCGGCGGCGCCCAGGGCCGCCCGGCCCAGCCCCCGCTCGGCCAGCCGCGCCTCGAACCACTCGACGTCGAAGAACAGGGCCATGCGGTCAGGCCCGGCCCTGGCCCGGAATTTGCTTTTCGTTCAGCACGTTCGTTCCGTTTGCAGAGCCGCCCATGCCCGCCCTCGCCGCCTTCGCCGCCTTCGCCGTCAAGACCTTCGACATCTTCGTGGTGGCGCTGATCTTCACCGCCCTGACCTGACCTTCAGCCGTTGTGGAAATCGACCTCGCGCCGCGCGGCGACGATGGTGACGATGAAACCGGCCAGGACGTCCAGCAGCACCATCAGGGCCAGCAGGAAGAAGGTCGAGGTGGCGAAGGCCGGGAACAGCAGGAACTCGACCAGGCAGGCGATGAACAGCACCATGGTCAGGGAGTGGTTGACGATCGCCACCTGACGGCTGGTGGTCGATTTCAGCAGCTCGACGAACAGCACCACAAGCGCGCCGGCGAGCAGCAGGTCGCCCAGGCTGACGGCCCACTCGGCGTGCGAGGCCATCGGGATGGAGAACAGCCGGGCCGAAAGCCGGTCGGCCGCGCCGGTCCCCTTGAAGCCGCCGACGATGGTCAGGGCGACCAGATTGTAGAGCAGCACGGGCAGGGCCAGCAGCGGCAGCGCGGCCAGCATGTCGCCTCCTCCTCAAATCGGGCTTCAGCGCGCCGAATCCCAGCGTGACCGATTTGGCCGCCGGACGCAAAGCGCCCCATCTAGAGGACGGTGGGTTCGCCGGGGTGGCGGGCGCGGGCGCGCAGCCAGACCACGCCCATCAGGTCCCAGACCGAGGCCCAGAGCCGGCCGAGGTTGGTGTACTTCGACGCGCCGGTCTCGCGCGGGCGGTGGCCCACCGGCTCGAACGCCGCCTCGAAGCCCTCGCGGATGACCAGGGCCGGCATGAAGCGGTGCTGGTGGTCGAAGAACGGCAGCCGCAGATAGACCTCGCGCCGGATCGCCTTGAGCCCGCAGCCCGAATCGGCCGCCCCGTCGCCCAGCAGCCGGCCGCGCACGGCGTTGGCCATGCGCGAGGCGACGCGCTTGGCGAGGGTGTCGCGCCGCTTGGTCCGCTCGCCACCGATCAGGCCCAGGCCGGGCGGGGCGTCCATCAGCCGCTGGGCCAGGCGCGGGGCGTCGGCGGGGTCGTTCTGGCCGTCACCGTCGAGGGTGACGACGATGGCGCCGCGGGCGGCGAGGACGCCGGTGCGGATCGCCCGGCTCTGGCCGGCGTTGCGCGCGTGGCCGATCACCCTGAGCGCCGGCAGTTCGGCCTTCAGCGCGACGAGCGCAGCGCGGGTGCCGTCGCGGCTGGCGTCGTCGATGAAGATCATCTCGTAAGCCAGGCCCTCGAAGGCGGCGGCGATCTCGCGCGCCAGGCCCGCGACCGCCCCCTCCTCGTTGAACACCGGGGTCACCACTGAGAAGTCTGGGTCCATAGATCCCTTAGGTCCCTTCGCGCGCCCCGGGGTTGAAGCTTCGAGGTTCGTGCTATCAAAGCCGCGATGACGCAAGAGACTCGCCTGGACAGTATCGCACGCGGCTGGCGGGCTCCCTTGCTGGCCGCGCTCGTGGCCCTGCTCGCGGGCCTGCCCGGCCTGTTCGCCCTGCCCCCGCTCGATCGCGACGAATCCCTGTTCGCCCAGGCCACCGTCCAGATGCTGGAGAGCGGCGACTTCGTCAGCATCCGCTACCAGGACCACCCGCGCGACAAGAAGCCGGTGGCGATCAACTGGCTGCAGGCGGCCAGCGTCTCGGCGCTCTCGTCGGTCGAGGCGCGCCAGATCTGGGCCTTCCGCATCCCCTCGCTGCTGGGCGCGATGCTGGCGGCGGCGGCCCTGGCCTGGGGCGTAATGCGATTCTTCGGCGCGGGGACCGGCCTGGCCGCCGGGGCGATCTTCGCCAGCACCCTTCTGCTGTCGACCGAGGCGGGGATCGCCAAGACCGACGCGGTGCTGTGCGGCGCGACCACCCTGGCCATGGCCGCCCTGGCCAGGCTCTACGCCGCCTGGAACCTGAACGACGGCGTCGGCGCGGGGCGGCGGACCAAGCTGCTGTTCTGGCTCGGCCTGGCGCTGGGCGTGCTGGACAAGGGGCCGATCGGGCCGATGGTCGCCCTCCTGGCCGGACTGACGCTGTGGGCCTGGGACCGCAAGGCGCCCTGGGCCCGCACCCTGGGCTGGGGCTGGGGGCTGATGCTGATCCTGCTGGTCGCCGCGCCCTGGGCGGTGGCGATCACGGTCAAGACCGACGGCCAGTTCTGGACCGGCGCGATCGGCGGGGACCTGGCGCCCAAGCTGGCGCGCGGGGACGCCGGCCACGGCGCGCCGCCGGGCTACCACAGCCTGCTGGCCATCATCCTCTTCTTCCCGGCCACCGCCCTCCTGCCCGCCGCCCTGGTCCAGGGCTGGAAGGGGCGGGCCGAGGCCGGCGTGCGCTTCGCCGTCGCCTGGCTGGTTCCGACCTGGCTGGTGTTCGAGCTGCTCCCGACCAAGCTGCCGCACTATCCGATGCCGGCCTACGGGGCGCTGGCCTGGCTGGCCGCGGTCGCCCTGACCCGGCCGATCGGCCGCCCCAGCGCCTGGATCGGCGCGGGCCTGTCGGTCCTCGTCGGCGTGGTCTTCGCCGCGGTCGCCGGCGTCGCCCAGGCCCGATACGGCGAGCCGGCGGGGCTGGGCTGGGCGATCCTGGCCGGCGCGCTGGGCCTGCTGGCGGGCCTGGCGGGCGCGGCGATCCCGCTGGCGCCCAGCCGCCGGGGCGCGGTGCTGGCGGCGGCGATCGCCCTGGGGATCGCCGCCCACGCCGCCCTCGCCGCCGGCCTCGCCCCCCGGCTGGGGGACCTGTGGCTGTCGCGCCGGACCATGGCCGCGCTGGACCACGTCCGCCTGGACCCACGCGGCGGGCTGATCCCCGGCCCGGTCGCTGTGGTCGGCTACGCCGAGCCCAGCCTGGTCTTCAGCCTGGGCACCGAGACCGAGTTCGCCGGCATCGAGGACGCGGCCGAGGCGGTTTCCGAGGGCCGGCCGGTGGTGGTCGAGCAGCGCCAGGACCAGGCCTTCCGCGACGAACTGGCCGCAGACGGGTTGAAGGCGACGGCGGTTGGAACCGTCTCCGGCCTGGACTATTCGAAGGGCAAGGCGCTGCGGCTGATCCTCTACCGGTCCGACAGCCCGCCACAGCCGGACGACCAGGACACCGGCCCAGATCAAGGAGGCGCCCCGTGAGCCGCCGCGTCGAAATCGTCGAGGTCGGGCCGCGCGACGGCCTGCAGAACGAATCCGTCAGCCTGGAGATCGACCAGAAGGTCGAGTTCATCAACCGGCTGGAAGCCTGCGGCGTTCGCCGGGTCGAGGCGGTCTCGTTCGTCAACCCGCGCCGCGTGCCGCAGATGGCCGGCGCCGAGGAGGTGATGGCCGCCCTGCCGAGGACGAGCGGCCGCTCGCGCATCGGCCTCGTCTTGAACCAGCGCGGCTGGGACCGGGCGGTGGCCGCCGGCTGCGACGAGGCCAATGTGGTGGTCTGCGCCTCCGACGGCTTCGGCATCCGCAACCAGGGCGCCAACGTCGCCGAGCAGCTCGCCGCCATGGCCGCCATCGCCGAGCGTCGCGCGGCCGAGGGCGGGCCGGTGCTGTCGCTGACCATATCGGTGGCCTTCGGCGACCCCTTCGACGGCGAGGTCAGCCAGGATCAGGTCGCGGCCATCGCCCGCGAAGCCGCCGCCGTCGGCATCGGCGAGATCGCGCTCGGCGACACCATCGGCGTGGCCGATCCCTGGACCGTGCGCGCGCGCATCGAGGCGGTGCGCAAGGCCGCGCCGGACGCGCGCATCCGCATGCACTTCCACAACACCCGCAACACGGGCCTGGCCAACGCCTACGCCAGCATCGAGGCGGGCGTCGACGTGCTGGACGCCAGCTGCGGCGGCATCGGCGGCTGTCCCTTCGCCCCGGCGGCGACCGGCAACATCGCTACCGAGGACCTGGTCTACATGCTGGACCGCGCCGGCTTCGAGACCGGGCTCGACCTCGACGGGCTGATCGAGACCGGCCGCTGGATCGGCGAACGCCTGGGCAAGGCCGCGCCCTCCGCCCTCACCCGCGCCGGCGTGTTCCCGGCGGCGGCCTGATCAATCGCCGCCATAAGGCTGGGCGCGGAACGCCGGCGCGAGGCACCAGTCGCGGAACGCGGCCATCGCCGGGGTGAGCGGCCGCCCGGCCAGCGCGGTCAGCCAATAGGCGCCCACCTCCGCCTCGACCGGAAACGGCTGGACCAATTGGCGCAGATGGAGCTCGCGCCCGAACATGATCGGCGGGGCCAGGGCCACGCCCTCGCCCAGGATCGCCGCCTGGACCATCAGGCTGAGCGAATCGAACACCGGGCCGAACGCCGTCGGCGGCTCGACCTCGGCGGCGGCGCACCAGGCCGGCCATTCCTCCCGCCGGTAGGAGCGCAGCAGGGGCACGCTGGCCAGGTCCCGCGGCGCCTCCAGCCGCGCCGCCAGGCCCGGGGCGCAGACCGGGGTCAGCGGCGCGCGCAGTATCTCCTCGCAGGCGACCCCGTGCCAGCGGCCGTCGCCGAAGCGGATGGCCATGTCCAGGCCCTCGGCGGCGAGGTCGACCTTATTGTTGTGGGTGCGCACCTGGACGTCGACCAGCGGCTGGGCGTCACGGAACCCGGCCAGGCGCGGCAGGAGCCAGCGCACCGCGAAGGTGCCGACCACGCCCACGGTCAGCACCTGGCGCATGGCCCCGGCCTGGAACCGTTCGAGCCCGCGGCCGATCCGGTCGAACGCCTCGGTCAGGACCGGCAGCAGCGCCTGCCCCTCCTCGGTCAGCACCAGGCCGTGGGCCAGCCGGCGGAACAGCACCGCGCCCAGCCGCCGCTCCAACCCCTTGACCTGATGGCTGACCGCCGCCTGGGTGACGCACAGCTCGGCCGACGCGCGGGTGAAGCTGAGATGCCGCGCCGAGGCTTCGAAGGCCCGGAGCGCGTTCAGCGGCAATTGCGTCCGATCCATCCACAGCCCTAGATTTTCGAGGCCTCGCCCCGAGCTATCATCGTTTGCGCGGCGCCGCCATCGACGCTTCCCTGAGACGGCGAAACGGGGGCGGCGATGACGCGACTGACGATCAACGGCGGGCGGCCGCTCTCGGGGCGGGTCACGCCGTCCGCCAACAAGAACGCGGTGCTCCCGGTGCTGTGCGCCAGCCTCCTGACCCGCGAGCCGGTCATCCTCTCCGGCGTGCCGGACGTGACCGACGCGCGCAAGCTTCTGGACCTGTTCAAGGCCATCGGCACTGTGGTCGAGGCCGACCTGACGTCTGGCTCGGTGCGCATGCGCCACGGCGGGGCGCTGAACCCCGAGGGCGCACGCCTGCCGGCCGGCATGCGCTCCAGCCTGATGCTGATCCCGCCGCTGCTGCACCGCTTCGGCCGGGTGATGGTCGAGGAGGAGACCAAGGGCTGCACGCTCGGGGTGCGCGAGATCGACCCGCACATCGAGGTGTTCAAGGGCTTCGGCGCTCACGTCGAGGAGACGCCCGAGGGCCTGGTGATCACCGCGCCGCGGGCGCTGGCGCCGATGCGCCACTGGCTCGACTACGCCTCGGTGACCACCACCGAGAACTTCCTGCTCTGCGCGGTCAAGGCGGGCGGCCGCTCGCGCCTGGTCAACGCGGCCTGCGAGCCGCACGTCCAGGAGCTGTGCCGGTTCCTCAGCCTGATGGGCGCGCGCATTGAGGGCGCGGGCGCATCGACGCTGCAGGTCGAGGGCCAGGCCGAACTCGGCGGCGCGACCTACGCCTTCGCCGAAGACCATCATGAGATCGCGACCTTCCTGGCCCTGGGCGCCATGACCGGCGGCCAGGTCGAGGTGCGCAACGGCGCGCCCGACCAGTTCCAACTCCTGGACCGCACCTTCGCCAAGTTCGGCGCGGACATCGTCCATCTCGGCGGCTGGTCGCGCGTGCGCCCCGCCGGCGCGCTCAAGGTCCGCCCGCCCTTCACCGCCCACCTGACCCAGAAGGTCGAGGCCGCACCCTGGCCCTATGTCCCGGCCGACCTCCTGCCGATCTTCATCGCGCTGGGCGTGCGCGCCGAAGGCTCGATGCTGTTCTGGAACAAGGTCTATGAGGGCGCGCTCGGCTGGACCGCGGAACTGGCCAAGTTCGGCGCCCAGGTCGTCGCCTGCGATCCGCACCGGGTGATCACCGTCGGCGACCGGCCGTTGGCGCCGGCCGAGGTCGAGAGCCCCTACATCATCCGCGTGGCCATCGCCCTTCTGATGGTCGCCGCCTCGATCCCCGGCCGCTCGGTGATCCACAACGCCGACCCGATCCGCCGCGCCCATCCGCACTTCGTCGAAAACCTGCGCGGCCTCGGCGCCGACGTGGCCTGGGAGGACCCGGCGTGACCGAGGTGACCGTCCGGGACGCCCGGCCGGACGACGCCGAGGCGATCAATCAGGTCGCCCTGGCCGCCTTCGCCCAATACCGCGATCGGTACGACGACTGGCCGCGCTTCTCCCGCGGCCTCGGCGCCATGTCGACGCTGGCGCGGACCGCCGCGCTGCTGGTCGCCGAGCGGGACGGCGCCGTAGTCGGCGCGGTCGGCTATGTCGCGCCGCATGCGCCCAAGCCGGACTTCTTCGAACCCGCCCGGCCGGTGATCCGGATGCTGGTGGTCGATCCGGCGGCGCGCGGCGCCGGCGCGGGACGGCGGCTGACTGAGGCCTGCGTCGAGATGGCCCGGCGCGACGGGGCGCCGGTCATCGCTCTACACACCAGCCCGATCCAGAGCGTAGCGCTGGCCATGTACCTGCGCATGGGCTTCGAGCACCGCTATCCAGTCGAGCCGATCTTCGGCGTCGCCTACGCCGTCTACGTCAAACCGCTGACGTAGAGCCCCGCTAGAGCATTTCCCGGTTCGCTTGAACCGGGAAATGCTCATAAAGTCTTATAATTAGACCATTTTCGACGCCGAACCGGTATCCACTTCGGCGGAAAATGGTCTAGCGCAGGTCCGGCGGCGCCGCCTGTTCGGCCAGCAGGGCGCGCGCCTCGTCCAGGGTCAGGATCTGCTGGCCTTCCGAGCCCAGGCGGCGCAGGGCCAGCTTGCCCTCCTCCGCCTCGCGCCGGCCGACCACGGCGATGACCGGGACCTTGGCGAGCGAGTGTTCGCGGACCTTGTAGTTGATCTTCTCGTTGCGCAGGTCGGTCTCGACCCGAAGCCCCGCCTTGCGCAGCGCCGCCGCCGCCTTGACCGCATAGTCGTCGGCGTCCGAGGTGATGGTCGCCACCACCACCTGCACCGGCGCCAGCCACAGCGGGAAGGCGCCCGCGAAGTGCTCGATCAGGACGCCCAGGAACCGCTCCAGCGAACCCAGCACCGCGCGGTGCAGCATCACCGGCCGGTGCTTCTGGCCGTCCTCGCCGATGTAGCTGGCGTCCAGCCGCTCGGGCAGGACGTAGTCGAGTTGCAGGGTGCCGCACTGCCAGGTCCGCCCGATCGCGTCGCGCAGGTGGAACTCCAGCTTGGGCCCGTAGAAGGCGCCCTCGTTGGGCAGCTTTTCGACCGTCACGCCGGCGGCCAGGGCCGCCCGCTCGAGCTTGGCTTCGGCCACGTCCCAGACCGCGTCCGAGCCGAAACGCAGCTCAGGCCGCAGGGCCAGCTTGACCGAATCCAGCTCGACCTCGAGGTCGGCGTAGACCGAGGTCAGGAATTCGACGAAGGCCTTGGCCTCGACCTCGATCTGGTCCTCGGTGCAGAAGATGTGGGCGTCGTCCTGCGACAGGCCGCGCACCCGCATCACCCCGTGCAGCGAGCCGGAGCTTTCGTTCCTGTGCAGGCCGTCGAACTCGGCCATGCGGATCGGCAGCTCGCGGTAGGAGCGCTGGCCGTGGTTGAAAATCTGCACGTGGCCGGGGCAGTTCATCGGCTTGATCGCCAGGGTCTCGCCGTCGTCCGTCTCGCAGACGAACATGTTGGCGTGGAACTTGTCCCAGTGGCCCGAGCGCTCCCAGAGCGAGCGGTCCAGCACCTGCGGCGTCTTGACCTCGACATAGCCGCCCGCCTCCATCCGCCGACGGACGTAGTTCTGCAGCGTACGGAACAGGGTCCAGCCCTTGGGGTGCCAGAACACCATGCCCCGGCCCTCTTCCTGGAAGTGGAAAAGGTCCATGGCCGCGCCGATCCGGCGGTGGTCGCGCTTCTCGGCCTCCTCGACACGCTTGAGGTAGGCCTCCAGGTCCGCCTCGGACGACCAGGCCGTGCCGTAGATGCGCTGCAGCTGGGCGTTGCGCTGGTCGCCGCGCCAGTAGGCGCCGGCCAGCTTGGTCAGCTTGAACGCCTTGCCGACGTGGCGCGTGGAGGGCAGGTGCGGCCCGCGGCAGAGGTCCTTCCAGGCGCCCTGGTGGTAGACCGTCACCGCCTCGCCGGCCGGGATGTCGCGGATGATCTCGGCCTTGTATTTCTCGCCGATGTTCTCGAAGTCGGCGATGGCCGCGTCGCGGTCGACCACCTCGCGCGTGATCGGCTCGTCGCGGTCGACGATCTGGCGCATCCGCGCCTCGATGGTCGCCAGGTCGTCAAGCGAGAAGGGCTCGTTGCGGGCGAAGTCGTAATAGAAGCCGTCCTCGACGTTCGGGCCGATGGTCACCTGGGTGCCGGGGAACAGCTCCTGCACCGCCTCGGCCAGCACGTGGGCCGTGTCGTGGCGGATCACCTCCAGCGCCTCGGGCGCCTCGCGGGTGACGATCTCGATCCGCCCGCCGTGCGGCAGGGGCCGGGCGAGGTCCAGCAGCGCGCCGTCGAGCTTGACCAGCAGGGCCTTCTTCTCGAGCGACTTGGAGATGGAGGCGGCGACGTCGCGGCCGGAACTACCGTCCGGGAATTCGCGATGGGAGCCGTCGGGGAAGATGAGGTCGATCATGGGCCTTCACATATCCAGGTCCGCGCAGCGGGGCCGTCGGGGGTCCGATCGGCGTCCTTGCGCGGCGGAGGCGGGTCCCAGCCGGAACCGCCCCACGGATGACATCGGCACAGCCTTCTGACGGCGAGCGCGCCGCCGCGCCAGGGGCCGTGGGTGATCAGGACCTCCGCCGCATAGTCCGAACAGGTCGGCATGAACCGGCATTGGCGCCCGATCAGGGGCGAGAGCGTCAGCTTGTAGGCGCGGTGGGCGCCCCTGACGGTTCGTTCGTAGAGGGTCATGCCGGCGCGGTCGCGAACGAGGTATCGGGCCCGCTTATCGCCTCGCGACAGCGGCCGATCAAGCCGCGCCGGCGCGGCTAGTTCGCTCCGTGGTCCGCTGCGCAGCCTGGCGGACAGCCTCGAGCGCCGCTTCGAACGCCAGAAGCGTCGAGGCGTGGCGGGCGGGATAGTCCTTGACTGGCGCCAGCACGGCGAGCTCCGCGAAACGACCCTCCGGCGGCGGGCCATCAGCCTTGAGCATAGCACGAAGGCCGTCGCGGGCCACCTCGATCTCGGAAAGGCTGGCGCCCATCACATGCTCGCCGAGCACCGCGGCGGCGGCCTGGCCGAGGGCGCAGGCGCGGACGTCCTGGGCGAAGTCGGCGACCTTGCCGTCCTTGACCACCACGTCGACGGTGATCTTCGAGCCGCACAGCTTGGAGACCTTCTCGGCGCTGGCGTCGGGCGCGGCCAGCCGGCCGGCGTGCGGCATGTTGGCCGCCAGCTTGAGGATCCTGGTCGAATAGAGGTCGTCGATCATGGGCTTTAGGTGGGGGCGCCGCCCGCCTCGCGCCAGCGGGCCTCGGCGCGGTCGCGCACCGCCTCGCCCAGGGCCGCGAAGCCGGCGCGCAGCGTCCGCCTCAAGTTGCGCGCGACGGTGGGGCCCAAGAGGCCGTCGAACACCTCGCCGTTGGAGAAGATGCAGCCGGTGTCGCTCATCTTCTCGATCTCAAGATAGCGGGTGGTGTCGACCAGGCCCAGCAGCAAGGACAGCTTCCAATGGATCGCCTCGTCGGGCGCCCAGTCGAGCACCCGGGGGCGGATGACGCTCGGCTTGCGGCCCGGCAGGGCCAGGGTCAGGGTCAGCGCCTCGCCGAAGCCGATCACGCCCTTGGCCTCCGGATAGAGGGGGTTCCACTCAGGCCAGGCCGAAAGGTCGGAGATGACCTCCCAGACGACGTGCGCCGGCGCCTTGATCCCGAGCCGGTGTTCGAGCTTCACCCTCATGTGGTCTCCTTGAGCCGCCAGGTGGCGCCGTCCGGGCCGTCCATGACAACGACGTTCAGGGCGTTGAGTTCGTCGCGGATCTCGTCGGCCGTCGCCCAGTCCTTGGCCTTGCGCGCCTCGAAGCGCGTCTTGAGCAGGCCCTCGACCTTGGCCTTCAGCGCCTCGTCGGCGCCGCCCTCGAACCAGGCGTCGGGATCGACCTGCAGGAAGCCCATCAGGGCGCCCGCGGCCAGCAGGGCCGACTTGGCGGCGGCCCGCTCGGCCGCGTCGGTCGAGGTCTCCAGGGTCTTGGCCAGGGCGAACAACTCGGCGAAGGCGCGCGGGGTGTTCAGGTCGTCGCCCAGGGCCTCGAGGAAGGCCGCAGTCGGCTCGCCCCCGCCCGTCTCGAGGTCCGCGGCCCGGCGCAGCGCGCCGTAGAGCCGGTCGAGCGAGCGCTGGGCCTGGGCCAGCAGGTCGCCCGTCCAGTCCAGCGGCTGGCGGTAGTGGCCGGACAGGAGGGCCCAGCGGACCACCTCGCCCGGGACCTTCTTCACCAGGTCGTGGGCCAGGACGACGTTGCCCAGGCTCTTGGACATCTTCTCCTCGCCGAAGGTGAGGAAGCCGTTGTGCAGCCAGTAGTTGGCGTAGCTGGTCGCGTGGTCGGCGCACAGGCCCTGGGCGCGCTCGTTCTCGTGGTGCGGGAAGACCAGGTCGATGCCGCCGCCGTGGATGTCGATCGGCAGGCCCAGCGTCTGCTCGATCATGGCCGAGCACTCGATATGCCAGCCCGGCCGCCCGGGTCCCCAGGGCGAGGGCCATTCCGGCTCGCCGGGCTTGGACGGCTTCCAGAGCACGAAGTCGGCCGGATGGCGCTTGTAGGGGGCGACGTCGACCCGGGCGCCGGCGATCATGTCGTCCATCGACCGGCCCGAGAGCCCGCCGTAGTCGGCGTAGGCCTGGGTGTCGAACAGGACATGGCCCTCGGCGGCGTAGGCGGCGTTGTTGCCCACCAGCCGGCCGATCATGGCCACGATGGCGTCGATGGTCTCGGTCGCCCGGGGCTCGAACGTCGGCCGCAGGGCGCCCAGCGCCGCCGAATCGGCATGGTAGGCGTCGAGGTAGCGGCCGGTGATCACGCTGATCGGCACCCCCTCCTGGGCGGCCTTGGCGTTGATCTTGTCGTCCACGTCCGTGACGTTGGCCGCATAGACCACCGCGTCGGCCCCGTAGATGTGGCGCAGCACGCGGAAGAGGAGGTCGAATACCACCACCGGCCGGAAGTTGCCGATGTGGGCGTAGTTGTAGACCGTCGGGCCGCAGACATACATCGTCACCCGGCCGGGATCGATCGGGACGAAGGGGCGTTTGTCGCCCGTCAGCGTGTCGTGCAGCATAAGATTCATTGCGGATGACGCCGTGGTAACGGTTGTCGGGACAAGGGTTGCTCCCATATAGCTTTAGGTCGGTCGGGTGGCCATGGGGCGGCGAGAACGCCACCAGCGGCGACGTCCGGCGGTGTGAAAGGGTGGCACGCGTCATTCCGGGACCCTCGTCCCGGCGCAACTCAGCCCTGGGAACTTCAAGACCATGGATGCTCTGGCTAGGGACCGACAGCTCATCGGGAAGGGCGAGCTTGACCTGAATCCGACCGCCCGGCCGTCGCGCGAAGAGGCGATGGAAGCGGTCCGCACCCTGATCGCGTGGGCGGGCGACGACCCCCGCCGCGAAGGCCTGCTCGACACGCCCCAGCGCGTGGTCGACGCCTATGGCGAATGGTTCGACGGCTATGGCGCCGACTCCGACAAGGAGCTGTCGCGCGTGTTCGAGGACGTGCAGGGCTATGACGACATCGTCATGCTGCGCGACATCGAGGTCGAGAGCCACTGCGAGCACCACATGGCGCCCTTCCTGGGCAAGGCCTATGTCGCCTACATGCCGACGGACCGGGTGGTGGGCCTGTCGAAGCTGGCGCGGGTGGTCGAGATCTTCTCCCGCCGCCTGCAGACCCAGGAAACCCTGACCCAGCAGATCGTCGATGCGATCACCGATGGGCTGAAGCCCGCCGGGGTCGCGGTGCTGATCGACGCCGAGCACCAGTGCATGACCACGCGCGGCGTGCGCCACCGGCACGTCTCGACCATCACCACCCGCTTCACCGGCGTGTTCAAGACCGACCCGGCGCTGCAGGAGCGGTTCCTGAACTTCTGCAACAGGAAATAGCCGCGGCGCCCCGCGGGGCCCGGAGGATGCCGACCATGTTCAATCCCTTCCCCGCGCCGGGACCGGCGATCGAACTGGAGCGCGGCGCTCGGCTGACCCCCAGGTTCGACGCGGCGGGCCTGGTGGCCGCCATCGCCGTCCACGCCGACACCGGCGAGGTGCTGATGCTGGCCTGGATGAACGCGGAGGCCCTGCGGCTGACGCTGGAGACGCGCGAGGCCCACTACTTCAGCCGCGCGCGCCAGGCGCTGTGGAAGAAGGGCGAGACCAGCGGCCAGATCCAGACGGTGGCCGAGGTCCGGGTCGACTGCGACCAGGACGCGGTGCTGCTCAAGGTGCGGCCCCAGGGCGACGGCGGCGCCTGCCACGTCGGTTACCGCTCGTGCTTCTACCGGGTGGTCGAGGACGGCGGGCTGGCGCTCGCCCCCGATGCGGAGCTGTGCGGAGCCTGAGCGACGCGCCCGACCTTCCGGACGAGGACGAAGCCCCGCTCGGCGAGGACCGCCGCATCGTGCTGTCCGCCGACGAGGCCGTCGGCAGGCTGGACAAGGCGCTGGCTGGGGCGCTCGCCGGGGCGCTGGCGAACGTCTCCCGCGCGCGGCTGCAGGCGCTGATCGCCGAGGGCGCGCTCAGCCGCGACGGCGCGGTGGTCGCCGACGGCTCGTCCAGGGCGATCGCCGGCGAATACGTGCTGCGCATCCCGCCGCCCGCGCCGGCCGAGCCGCTGCCGGAGGCGATCCCGCTCACCGTCCTGTTCGAGGACGCCCACCTGATCGTGGTCGACAAGCCCGCCGGCATGGCGGCCCACCCTGCGCCCGGCAGCGAGACCGGCACCCTGGTCAACGCCCTGCTGGCGCATTGCGGATCGAGCCTGGCCGGCGTCGGCGGGGTCGCGCGGCCGGGCATCGTCCACCGGCTGGACAAGGACACCTCGGGCGTGATGGTCGCGGCCAAGACCGACGCGGCCCACGCCGGGCTCTCGGCCCTGTTCGCCGCCCACGACATCGAGCGGGTCTACGTCGCCCTGACCCGCGGCGCGCCGGAGCCGGGGCGCGGGACCATCGCCACCCGCATCGGCCGCTCGCAGCACGACCGCAAGAAGATGGCGGTGCTGCGCTCGGGCGGCCGCGAGGCGGTCACCCACTACGCGGTCGAGGCGAGGTTCGGCCCGGCCGAAAAGCCGCTGGCCGCGCGGGTGGCCTGCACGCTCGAAACCGGCCGGACCCACCAGATCCGCGTCCACCTGGCCTCCAAGGGCGCGCCTGTGCTGGGCGATCCCCTGTACGGCTCGGGCCCGCCGGCCGCCCCGGTGCGCGCGGCGATCGCCGAGGCCGGCCTTGCGCGCCAGGCGCTGCACGCCGCGGTGCTGGGCTTCCGCCATCCCGTCACCGGCGCTATGCTGCGGTTTGAAAGCCCCCTGCCCGCCGACATGCAGGCCTTGGCGGACCAGCTGAAACAAATGAATACCTGAGTTGAAGGGTCGGTCATCATTTAAGGCTGCCGTGGCCTTAAATTCCGCGCAACCGATCCCTATCTAGAGCCTTTAGAAGGGGGCGGAGGCGCACTGCGGCGCCGGATCGCTTCTCCTGTCGTGGGGACCTTGATATGGCAGCAGCTAGTGCGCTCGCCGTTATGTCGCCTGAGGGCGGCCTTTCGCGTTACCTGACCGAAATCCGTAAGTTTCCGATGCTCAGCAAGGACGAAGAGTTCATGCTGGCCAAGCGTTGGCGCGAGCACAGCGATCCCGACGCCGCGCACAAGCTCGTCACCTCCCACCTGCGCCTCGTGGCCAAGATCGCCATGGGCTACCGCGGCTACGGCCTGCCGATCGGCGAGGTGATCTCCGAAGGCAACGTCGGCCTGATGCAGGCCGTCAAGAAGTTCGAGCCGGACAAGGGCTTCCGCCTTGCGACCTACGCCATGTGGTGGATCCGGGCCTCGATCCAGGAATACATCCTGCGGTCCTGGTCGCTGGTGAAGATGGGCACGACCGCGGCGCAGAAGAAGCTGTTCTTCAACCTGCGCAAGGCCAAGAGCGAGATCAGCGCCTTCGAGGAAGGCGACCTGCGTCCCGAACAGGTCAGCCACATCGCCACCCGCCTGGGCGTGCTGGACGAGGAAGTCATCTCGATGAACCGGCGCCTGTCGGGCCCGGACAGTTCGCTGAACGCGCCGCTGCGCTCGGACGGCGAGTCCGAATGGCAGGACTGGCTGGCCGACGACAACGCCGTCAGCCAGGAAACCCAGCTGGCCGAGGACGAGGAAAAGTCGATCCGGATGTCGCTGCTCAACGAGGCGATGACCGAACTGACCGACCGCGAGCGCCACATCCTGACCGAACGGCGGCTGAAGGACGACCCGACCACCCTGGAAGAACTCGCCTCGCAATACGGCGTCAGCCGCGAGCGGGTCCGCCAGATCGAGGTCCGCGCGTTCGAAAAGCTGCAGAAGGCCATGCGCGCCGCCGCCGAAGAGCGGAACCTCAACGCGGCCTGAGGCGCGATGTTGAGACCTGGTGGCCTTCTCCCAGGCGGGAGGAGGCCGCTAAGCCACCGCGGCCGCTCGGTCCTCGTCGGCGGGCATGAAGCCCCAGAGGCTGGCCGAGCTGGCTTCGACGTCCGAGCGTGACAGCACCCCGCTCTCGGCCGCCGCCGCCAGGCAGCGGCCGAACACGGCGGTCGCCGCGCTTAGCTTGGGGTCCTTGATCGAGGCCGCCACCGTCCGAAGCTCGCCGTTCTGGGCCTGCATCGAGCGCAGGGCCTGGGCGGGATCGCTCTCGATCGCCTTGATCGCCGACTTCAGGATGATCAGCGCCTGGCGGATGCGCGCGGCGTCGGCCATCGCCGGATGGTCGCTCTGGCGCTTGCGCGGGCCCTGGTAGTCGCCGGAATTGAACCGCCGACGGTCGGGGCCGATGTAGTTGATCGCCTCGATCCAGTCGCGCGAGCGCAGGCACACCGCCTCCAGGCGGCGGACCAGGTCCTTGGTGGTGAACGGCTTGCGCAGGAACTCGTGCACCCCGGCGTTGCGCGAGGCGACGATGGCCGCGGCCGTGGCCTCGGTGGTCACCACGATCACCGGCGTCTGGCGGCACGACAGGGTGCTGCGGCGCAGGGTGCGCACCAGGTTCAGCCCGTCGAGGTCCCTGCCGGTCAGCTCAGTGAAGATCACCTGGGGCTCGAAATTCTTGCAGGCCGCCATGGCCGCCGCGGCGGTCGGCTCGGCGTAGACGTGCTTGGCGCCGACGCCCTTGAGCAGCTCGCCCAGGAGGCGCGCGCCGGCGTGCGAACCGTCGACCACCAGCACCCGCTGGAGGAAGGGCGCCAGCTGGCGCGCCAGTTTTTCCTCGCCGAAGATCATCGCGCCCCAACCACCCCTGCGGCCTTGTGCCACGGCGGCGGTAAACATCGGCTTGACGGCGGGCTCAGCCCTGGAAGGGATCCTGCATCAGGATGGTGTCGTCCCGCTGGGGGCTGGTCGAGAGCAGGGCGACCGGCGCGCCGATCAGCTCCTCGATGCGCCGGACGTATTTGACGGCATTGGCCGGCAGGTCCTTCCAGCTGCGCGCGCCGTGGGTGGTCTCGCTCCAGCCCTCGATGGTCTCGTAGATCGGCTCGGCGGCGGCCTGGTCCCTCATGCCCGAGGGCAGGTAGTCGACCGTGCGCTCGCCGATCCGGTAGCCGACGCAGACCTTGAGTTCCTCCAGGCCGTCCAGCACGTCCAGCTTGGTCAGGGCGATGCCGTAGATGCCGTTGATCGCGATGGTCTGGCGCACCAGCACCGCGTCGAACCAGCCGCAGCGACGCTGGCGGCCGGTGTTGACCCCGACTTCCTTGCCGACGGTCGACAGGTGGCGGCCGATCTCGTCGTGGAGCTCGGTGGGGAACGGCCCCTCGCCCACGCGGGTGGTGTAGGCCTTGACGATGCCCAGCACATAGCCGACCGAGCGCGGCCCCAGGCCCGAGCCCGCCGCCGCCTGGCCGGCCATGGTGTTGGACGAGGTGACGAACGGATAGGTGCCGTGGTCGACGTCCAGCAGCGCGCCCTGGGCGCCCTCGAACAGGATCCGCTTGCCCTCGCGCGCCTTGGCGTCCAGCAGCCGCCAGGCCGGCTGGGCGTAGACCAGCACCTTGGGCGCGACCTCGACCAGGGCGGCCAGCAGGGCGTCGGGATCGGCGTCGGGCAGGCCCAGGCCCCGGCGCAGGGCGTTGTGGTGGGTCAGCAGCCGGTCGATCTTGGCCTTCAGCGCGTCCGGGTCGGCCAGGTCGGCGACGCGGATCGCCCGGCGGCCGACCTTGTCCTCGTAGGCCGGGCCGATGCCGCGGCCGGTGGTGCCGATCTTCTGGCTGGACTGGGCCTCGCGCGCCTTGTCCAGGTCGCCGTGGATGGGAAGGATCAGGGCCGCGTTGTCAGCCAGGATCAGCAGGTCGGGGGTGATCGTGATGCCCTGCGCCTCGATGCGCTCGATCTCGGCCAGCAGGGCCCAGGGGTCGACCACGACGCCGTTGCCGATCACCGACGGCTTGCCCTGGACCACGCCGGAGGGCAGCAGGGCCAGCTTGTAGGTCTGGTTGCCGACCACCAGGGTGTGGCCGGCGTTGTGACCGCCCTGGAAGCGCACGACGACGTCCGCCCGGTTGGACAGCCAGTCGACGATCTTGCCCTTGCCTTCATCGCCCCACTGGGCGCCGACGACGGTGACGTTGGCCATCAGATAGCCCTCCGCGCCTGCCCGCGGCGTCCAGCCGCCCTTCGACAGGACTCGGCGGCGGACGTTGCATCTGTTTGTTGATCACGCGTCGGCGCGGGCGAGGCCCAGGCGGTATCGACGGGTGTCGCCTTCCTAGACAGGAGTAGAGGGCGGGCGTCAAGGCCGTGCGCAAAGGCTTTCCCCTCCCCGCAGGGCTACCGGATTCACACATCTGGCTGGCCTTTGATGAGGGCTGCGCCGCGCTTGGCGGCTTGGAAGTCGATCCATCCGTTGAGCATGACGAGGGGGCCGGGTTTTCCGTAGTATCCGGTCCAGCCGCCGAGGCGTGCGCA
>JARLIQ010000062.1 GCA_031291645.1 Caulobacteraceae bacterium
ACAACCTGATGGTCGCTCACCGCCTCCGAGCCCAGGCCGCCTGAGCCAACAACCTCCAACAACCAAACCCTACGGCTTCAGACCAACCGACCAGCCCCAAATCAGATTCTTTCACAGGCTCCTTCGCCGGGACGAGCGGTGACAAGAGGGGCGAAGGGTCTCGCCCTTCTGCCCGGCGCCGTCCTAGATATAGCGGCGCAGCGAGCGCGCCAGGTCCGACGCGCCGGAGCGCTTGCGCTGCTGCTGCGGCTGGTAGGCCACCCGCGAATGCTGGGCGCAGTAGGGGCCGTCGACGTCCGTGCGGCGGCCGCAGAACGAGAAGCCGTCGCTGGCCGGATCGCCGATCGGCCACTTGCACATGTGGGCGCCCAGGGTCAGCACCGTCGCCGATCCCGGCTCCTCGGCGTAGAACACCGGTTGCGGCGCGGGGACGGGGGCGTGGGCCTCCACCCGGCGCGGGGTCGGCGTCGGCGCCGGGCGCGGCGCGCGGGGCGCCTTGAACACCGGCCGTGTGGGCTGCGAGGGCGCGGCGCGGCCCGACAGGCCCAGCCGGTGCACCTTGCCGATCACCGCGTTGCGGGTGACGCCCCCGAGCTGCTTGGCGATCTGACTGGCCGAAAGCCCGTCGAGCCACAGCTTCTTCAATGTTTCTACGCGTTCGTCGGTCCAACCCATGGCCTGCCTCCAGCCCGCCTGCCGGGTCACCGAACACCGGGCCACAACATCTTGCGTCCCGGGCCCTCGTCGGCCCCAGCTCCTACAACATATCGTAAACTCTCCGTTAACAGACACAATAGGCGCCATGGCGTCCGTCCACAGGAACAAGATGTTGAGTCAATTTGTCGCCCCCTTGCGATCGGGCATGGGTGGGTGCACATCAACGCCATGAAGGATATGCCCGAATTCGCCGGACGGGCGGCGGTTCCCCCGGTTCCCCGCGACTACCACGGGGTCAACTGGACCGGCGCGACCACGCTTTATCTCAAGGAAGTCAGGCGCTTCTGGAAGGTCGGGATGCAGACCCTGATCGCGCCGGTGGTCACCACCGTGCTCTATCTGATGGTCTTCTCGGTGGCCACCCAGGGCGCGCGTCCGCCGGTCGGCGGCATCGCCTATCCGCTGTTCATGGGACCGGGCCTGATCATGATGCAGATCATGAACTCGGCCTTCGCCAACTCGTCCTCGTCGCTGATGCAGGCCAAGATGATGGGCCTGACCCAGGATTTCCTCACCCCGCCGTTGTCGCCGACGGAGCAGGTGGTCGCCTTCGCCCTGGGCGCGGCGACGCGTGGCCTGTTCGTGGGCCTGGTCAGCGCCATCTCGGTCTACGCCATCCTGGTGTTCGATAACCACCTGACCGTCGGCGTCGCCCACTGGTGGGCGGTGGTCTACTTCGGCTTCGGCGCCGCGATGATGATGGGGCTGATCGGCGTGGTCACCGGCCTGTGGGCCGAGAAGTTCGACCACCTGGCGGCGGTGACCAACTTCATCGTCATGCCGATGAGCTTTCTGTCCGGCACCTTCTATACGGTCAACCGGCTGCACGAGCCGTTCCGCACGATCTCGCAGTACAACCCCTTCTTCTACATGATCTCGGGCTTCCGCTACGGCTTCATCGGCAACGCCGACAGCGCGATCGGGGTCGGGGTGGCGGTCGTCGCCGTCCTGACCTTGGCCATGGGCGCGGTGTGCTGGTGGCTGTTCCAGACCGGATATCGCCTGAAGTCGTAGCCGTGTGACGGCGGCGTGGTTGACAGGTCGCCTCGCAATGGCGAAAAGCCTCGGCCTTCCGGTCCCCGGCCGCAGCGGCGCGGGGACGTTCCCGTTCTGGGAGGCCCGCCGATGACAGGCCCTTCGCACGCCGGCTCCAACGACCACATCCTGGGCGTCTACAACCGCGCCCCGCTGGCGTTCGAGCGAGGCGAGGGATCGCGCCTGTATTCGACCGACGGCGAGGCCTATCTGGACTGCGTGGCCGGCATCGCCGTCGACGCGCTGGGCCATGCGCACCCCAAGCTGGTGGCGGCGCTGAAGGCCCAGGGCGAGAAGCTCTGGCACGTCTCCAACATCTACCGCATCCCCGAGCAGGAGGCCCTGGCCGCCGCCCTGTGCGAGGCGACCTTCGCCGACGTGGTGTTCTTCACCAACTCCGGCACCGAGGCGGTGGAGTGCGCGCTGAAGACGGCGCGGAAATACCACTACGTCAACGGCCAGCCCGAGCGGATCGACGTGATCGGCTTCGCCGGCTCGTTCCACGGGCGCAGCTACGCGGCGGTCAACGCCTCGGGCAACGCGGCCTATCTCGAGGGCTTCGGCCCGCGCCTGCCCGGCTTCCTGCAGGCGACCTTCGGCGACCTCGACAGCGTCAAGGCGCTGTTCGGCCCGACGACCGCCGCGGTGCTCGTCGAGCCCGTGCAGGGCGAGGGCGGCGCGCGAGCGCTGGACGAGGCTCAGCTCAACGCCCTGCGCGAACTGTGCAGCGAAAGCGGCGTGCTGCTGATCTACGACGAGATCCAGTGCGGCCTCGGGCGCACCGGCCGTCTCTTCGCCCACGACTGGGCCGAGAACGCGGCGCCGGACATCATGTGCGTGGCCAAGGCGCTCGGCGGCGGCTTCCCGGTCGGCGCCTGCCTGGCCACGACCGAGGCCGCCAAGGGCATGACCGTCGGCGCCCACGGCTCGACCTACGGCGGCAATCCCTTGGCCATGGCCGTGGCCTCGGCGGCGTTCGAGGAGATCGCCAAGCCTGAGACCCTGGCCCACGTGCGCGAGGTGGCGGGGTATCTCGGCCAGCAACTGGCCGGCCTGAAGGACCGCTATCCGGACATCGTCGCCGACATCCGCGGCAAGGGCCTGCTGATCGGCATCCAGCTGATCCCCAACAACCGCGAGTTCATGAACCTGGCGCGCGAGCAGAAGCTGCTGATCGCCGGCGGCGGCGAGAACTGCGTGCGGCTGCTGCCGCCGCTGGTGCTGACGCTCGACGAGGCGCGCGAGGCGGTCGAGAAGCTGGAGAAGGCCTGCGAGGCCGCGCGACGACGGGCGGCCGCCTGACGCCGCGCCGCGGCCCCTTCCGCCATCCCCTTTCGCCGCGCCGGCCTCTCTGAGGTTCGGCCGCCCCTTCGGATTTCCCCTCCGATGACCCAAGAGCCCCGTCATTTCATCGACCTGTGGCGGTTCGACGCCGCCACCCTCAGAGCCCTGATCGAGGACGCCAAGCTGCGCAAGGCGGCCCGCACGGGCTGGCCCAAGGGCGCGGTGGACGCCGACGCGCCGGCGCGCGACCGCACGCTCGCCATGATCTTCGAGAAGAACTCGACCCGCACTCGCTTCTCGTTCGACGCCGCGATCCGCCAGCTGGGCGGCGATTCGATCATCGTCACCGCCAGCGACATGCAGCTCGGCCGTGGCGAGACCATCGAGGACACCGCCCGGGTGCTCTCGCGCATGGTCGACGCGGTGATGATCCGCGCCAACGCCCACGCCACCCTCGAGCGCTTCGCCGCCGCGGCCAGCGTGCCGGTGATCAACGGCCTCAGCGACGCCGGCCACCCCTGCCAGATCATCGCCGACCTGCAGGCGTTCGAGGAGCATCGGGGCCTCGTCGCCGGCAAGACCCTGGCCTGGGTCGGCGACGGCAACAACATGTGCTCCAGCTTCCTGCACGTGGCCGGCCAGCTCGGCTTCACCTTCAAGATGGCCTGCCCCGACGCCTACCAGCCCGACCGGCTGGACATCGCGCGCGCGGTGGAGCGCGGCGCCACCGTCGAGCTGACCGACGATCCGCGCGAGGCGGTGCGCGGGGCGGACGCGGTGATCGCCGACACCTTCGTCTCGATGGGCGACCTCGACCACGACGAGCGGCTGGCCGCGCTCATGCCCTACCAGGTCGACGCCGCCCTGATGGCCCAGGCGGCGGCCGACGCGGTCTTCCTGCACTGCCTGCCCGCCCACCGCGGCGAGGAGGTGACCGACGAGGTGCTCGACGGGCCGCAGTCGATCGTCTGGGACGAGGCGGAGAACCGCATCCACGCCCAGAAGGCGATCCTGGCCTGGTGCTTCGGCGGATAGGCGGCTTTGCGGGGCCCGCGACAAGCCGCCGGCCTGGAGCCGGTGATTTCGTCGCCTATCTATCGTAGATGCCTTTCGTGACCGACGCTCCTCCCGCCGCCGACGATCTCGTCGCCGCCTTCCAGATCGATGGCCAGCCCGTCCGGGGCCGCATCGCGCGGCTCGGCGGCATGGTCGACGACATCCTGACCCGCCACGACTATCCGCAGGCCGTGGCCAACCTCTTGGGCGAGGCCTGCGCGCTCGCGGCCCTGGTGGGCGCCAGCCTGAAGTTCGAGGGCCGGCTGATCCTCCAGGCCCAGGGTGACGGGCCGGTGACCTATGTGGTCGCCGACTACGACACCACCGGCGCCCTGCGCGGCTATTGCCGCTACGACGCCGAGCGGGTGGCCGAGGTCTCCGGCGGCTTCGCCGCGCCCGGGGCCAAGACCTTGCTGGGCCAGGGCGTCTTCATCATGACCGTCGACCAGGGGCCGGACATGGACCGCTACCAGGGCGTCACCCCGATCGAGGGCGAGACCCTGGCCCTGTGCGCCGAGCACTATTTCGCCCAGTCCGAGCAGGTCCCGACCCGGGTGCGGCTGGCCGTCGGCCAGGTGCAGACCGACGCTGAGCCGTCCTGGCGCGCCGGCGGCCTGATCCTGCAGAACGTCGCCGAGGATGACGCGCGCGGGTCCACCCGCGACGCCTGGGACACCGCCCAGGCCCTGTTCGAGACCCTGGGCGAGGACGAACTGGTCGACCCGCGCATCGCGCCCGAGCGGCTGCTGTTCCGCCTGTTCCACGAGGACGGCGTGCGCCTGTTCGAGCCGGCGCCGCTGCGCGCCTTCTGCCGCTGCTCGAAGGACCGGATCGAGACCGTGCTGCGGTCCTTTCCGGCCAGCGAGCGGGCCGAGATGGTCGAGGCCGACGGCCTGATCCGCGTCACCTGCGAATACTGCTCGCGCACCTACGAGGTCGAGCCGGACGACATCGAGGCTTGAGAGCTTTAAATCAAACATTTAGAGCACCTTCGGGCGGCGAAACCGCCTACACCTTCGCCTAACGTGCTCTCGGGCGCCCACGCCTAATCTCCGGCGTCAGGCCGTTCGATCTCCACCCCCACCGCGGACAGCAGGGGCGTCAGGCTTGCGTTGACCGTGCGCCAGACCAAAACCTCGGCGACATTGTCATAGTCGTGCCGATAGACATTGCCGACGCCCATGATCGCACGCCAGGGAAGGTCAGGGTGACGCTCCCGCACGGCTGGCGACAAACGTCGGCAGGCCTCTGAGATGATCTCAAGGCAGCGGGTCACGGCGTAGAAGGTCCGCCGATCCGCCTTGAATCGATCTTCGGACAGCCCCTCGATGAAGGCGTGGGCGAGGCGGATGTTGTCCCGAATGTCGACCAGCGCAAGGGCCGTGCGGTCAGAAGGCATAGAGCGCGTCTCGCTCGGCGCTCGGCCGGACGAGCGGCTTCAACTGGCTGCGATTGGCCACATCGACGCGATTGGGGAACAGGTCGGCGAGGTATTGGGTGATGTCGACATATTCGAACACGCCGACCGGCGCGCCCGGTTCCAATTCGATCAGGATGTCGATGTCGCTGCCGGCCTGAGCCTCATTGCGGGCGACCGAACCGAACAGCGCCGCATGCAAGACCCCTCGACGGCGCAGCGCCGTCTCGTGATCGCGCAGGATCGCGATGATTTGTTCACGGTTCATTCTGAGTGAATAGCTCAGATTCCTCGCGAATTCCAGCAAATCCGCCGCCAGCGCCGCCTCAGTTCACCGTCTTGCTGGCGTTCGGCAGGTGCAGGGAGAAGGCCGGGATCTCGACCTCGAAGGCGTCGCCGCCGTCGGTGACCATCTGGTAGGTCCCGCGCATCTCGCCCGACGGGGTGGTCAGCGGGCAGCCCGACGAATAGCGGAACGCCTCGCGCGGCTTCAGGTGCGGCTGCTCGCCCACCACGCCCGCGCCGGTGACGACCTCGGTGCGGTTCAGCGCGTCGGTGATCTCCCAGCGGCGCGAGATCAGCTGGACCGCCTCTTCGCCGTGGTTCTCGATCTCGATCATATAGGCCCAGGAATAGCGGCTCTCCTCGGCGCTCGACTGGGCGGGCAGGTAGGTGGTCACCACGCGCACGACGATGCCCCGCGTCGTCGCCTCGTAGACCGGCGAGTTCTTGGGCCGGCGATGGGGGTTGCGGGTCATGCCGCGTCCAGGGCGCGCTGGATGTCGCGCGCCAGGTCGCCGGCGCCTTCCAGCCCGACGGACAGCCGCACCCAGCCCTCGGTCAGGCCGATCTCGGCCCGCTGCTCCTCGCTCATCGAGCGGTGGGTGGTGGTGCAGGGGTGGGTGGCCATCGAGCGGGCGTCGCCGAGGTTGTTGGAGATGTCGACGATCTGAAGCCGGTTCAGCATGTTGAACGCCGCCGCCCGGGTCCCGAGGTCGAAGGCGATCAGGGTGCCGCCGCCGATCATCGTATTGCCGCCGCCGGTCATCTGGCGCCGGGCGATCTCGTACTGGGGATGGTCGGGCCGGCCGGGATAGCGGCAGGCCTTGACCTTGGGGTGGGCGGCGATCAGGTCGGCCAGGGCCGCGGCGGTCTCGGTCTGCTGGCGCACCCGCAGGTCCAGGGTCACCAGCCCGTTCAGCAGCACCCAGGCGTTGAACGGCGACAACGCTGGGCCGGTGTGGCGCATGGGGTCGCGATAGGCCTCGTCCAGCAGCGCGGTCGCGCCCAGGATCGCCCCGCCCAGCACCCGGCCCTGGCCGTCGATGTGCTTGGTCGCCGAATAGACCACCACGTCCGCGCCGAGCTGCAGCGGCTTTTGCAGGATGGGCGTGGCGAACACGTTGTCGACCACCACCACCGCGCCGATCTCGTGCGCGATCTGGGCGACCGCGGCGATGTCGGTGATCTCCAGCAGCGGATTGGCCGGGCTTTCGATCAGGAAGACCTTGGTGTTCGGCCGCACCGCCGCGCGCCACGCGGCTACGTCCGGCCCCGGCACCAGGGTGGTCTCGACCCCGAACCGCGGCGCCCAGTTGTTCAGGATCCAGCGGTTCGAGCCGAACAGGGCGCGGCCGGCGACGATATGGTCGCCCGCCCGCACCAGCCCCATCAGCGCCAGGTGCACCGCCGCCATGCCCGACGCCTGCGAGCGGCAGGCCTCGGCGCCTTCGAGCAGCGCCAGCCGGTCCTCGAACATCTTCACGGTCGGGTTGGCGTAGCGCGAATAGACGAACCCCGGCTCGTCGCCGGCGAAGCGGGCGTCGGCCTTCTCGGCGCTTTCGTAGACGAACGACTGGGTGAGATAGAGCGCCTCGGCCGTCTCGCCGAATTCGCTGCGCATGGTCCCGCCGCGCACCAGCCGGGTCGCATTCTCCCAGGTCTCGGGCTTTTCGCCCTCGCTGTCGTCGGCCATCACGCGTCACCCTCGAAAAAGTGCGGCATGAAAGGCGCCGCCCCCCCTCAGGTCAAGGCCGCGCGACCGGCAAAACCTGCGGCGTCTTGCCAGACTCCTTGCCAGACTCAGGACGGGCGGCCAGGGTCCGGGCCGATGACCCCCCTGACCGCACCCGGAATCCTGCCCTGCCAGACGATCGAGGCGCTGATCGCCAGCGGCGCGATCACCGCGCCCGGCCCGTTCGCGTCCGACCAGGTCCAGCCGGCCAGCCTCGACCTGCGCCTGGGCGACCACGCCTGGCGGGTGCGCGCTTCCTTCCTGCCGGGCGCCGGGCGCACCGTGGCCGAGCGGCTGGCGGACGTGGCCATGCACCGGCTCGACCTGACCGACGGCGCGGTGCTGGAGCGCGGCTGCGTCTACATCGCCCCGGTGCAGGAGGCGCTGCGCCTGCCGCAAGGCGTCTCGGCCCGGGCCAACCCCAAGAGCTCCACCGGCCGGGTCGACGTCTTCGTGCGCGCCCTGACCGACCACGGCGCGGCCTTCGACGACGTGGCCGCGGGCTACGCCGGCCCGCTCTATGTCGAGATCGCGCCCCAGACCTTCTCGGTCCTGGCCCGGCCCGGCACCCGGCTGAACCAGCTTCGGCTGCGCCGCGGCCCGGCGCGGCGGATCTCCAGCCAGGACGTCGGCGTCGACCTGACCGGCGCGCTCGCCGGCTTCCGCGCGCGCCGCCACGCCGGGGTGATCGACCTCGACCTCGAGGACGGCCACGACCCGCGCGACTTCTGGGAGCCGCTGGAGCCGCGGCGCGGCGAGCTGCTGCTCGACCCGGGCGAATTCTACATCCTGGCCTCCAAAGAGGCGGTCGAGATCCCGGTGCTGCAGGCCGCCGAAATGACCCCGATCGACCCGGCGGTCGGCGAGTTCCGCGTCCACTACGCCGGCTTCTTCGATCCCGGCTTCGGCACGGCCGAGGCGGGCGGGACCGGCTCGCGCGGGGTGCTGGAGGTGCGCAGCCACGAGACCCCGTTCCTCCTGGAGGACGGCCAGACCGTCGCGCGCCTGGTCTTCGAACCCCTGGCCGAACGCGCAGCCCGCCTCTACGGCGCCGGCGGCTCCCACTACCAGCGCCAGGGCCTCAAGCTGTCCAAGCATTTCAGGGCCTGGGGATAGGCCTCACGGCGGCCGCCCCTCAAAGCCCCTCCCGCTCGCGGGGAGGAGCGCCGGCTCGGCGTTCGAGAACTCGTCTCCCGCCATTGCGCCCAACCGGTCGGGCTCGGCGCTGACACCCCCACCCGACCCGCATCCGCGGGCCACCCTCCCCGCAAGGGGGAGGGAAACATCTTCCTCGTCGCCCGCCGTCTCGCTCCCGGCCCACAGCGCCGGGTCGTAGGTCACGCCCAGGTCGTGGCAGATGCGTTCGACCAGCTCCTCGATCGGGCGGTCGGCCAGCCAGTCCAGCTCGTCCTCGTCTTCGTCCAGCCGC
>JARLIQ010000063.1 GCA_031291645.1 Caulobacteraceae bacterium
CGGGCCGGCCCATCGTCAAGCCTGATCTGGCGCCACACGGCGCCGGCGCCGGAGGTTGATATGAACCACACGCAAACCTCGTCCCGGCCGGCCTCGGGACGCTCATACAAGACCCTGCTCGCGGCCGCGGCGAGCCTGATCCTGGCCGTGCCGGTCGCGGCTTTCGCCCAATCGCAGAGCAGCCACGGCCCTGGCGGGGCGCCCCACGGCGGCGGCCCGCAGGGCGGGCCGAGCCACGGCGGGGGCCCTTCGGGCGGCCCGCATGGCGGCGGCGGCCAGTTCCAAGGCGCCATACCCCACGGCGGACAGTCCCAGGGCGGTCCCGCTCATGGCGGCCCGGTCCAGGGCGGCCAGTCCCACGGCGGCCAGTCCCACGGCGGTCCGGCAGGTCCCGGCGGTCCGCTGGCGCCGGGCGGCGTCTATCGCGGCTATGATGGCAGTGCGCAGCACGACGAGCACGGCAACGCCGGAGACCGCCGTGGCTTCGGGAACGATTTCCGCTCGAGCCGCCGGTTCCATCCCGGCCCGTACCATCGGCCGCAGGGCTGGTACCAGCACAGCTGGCGCCACGGCGAGATCCTGCCGCCGCTGTTCTGGGGCGAGGACTATTGGCTGATGGACTACTGGATGTTCAGCCTGTCGCCGCCGCCCTACGGCTATGTCTGGGTGCGCTACGGCGACGACGCCCTGCTCATCGACCGCGCCACGGGCGAGATCGTCGAGGTGATCTACGGCGTCTTCTACTAGCCGTCGCTGGGGCCCAGGCGCCGCGTGAGGTGGCGTCTGGGCCTCGCCCCCTGGGGATTCCCCGTAGGGAAACGCCCCGAATTTTCAACCGGAAAGCCAGCCGTTAGCGTCCTCCCATACCTGCAACAGGGAGAGGTCCAATGTCCGGGTTCACCCAGGTTTCCCACGCCGCCATCGTCTCGCGCCGCGAACTCGATCCCAAGGCGCCTGGCCTTTATCTGCAGATCAGCACCGAAGGCCCGCCGCGCTGGACGCGGGACGCCGAGGCCGCCACCGCCTTCGAGTCGATGCGTGAAGCCTCGCGCGCCGCGGCCCGCCTTCCGGCGGCCCTTTGCGCCTACAGCATGCCCCGTGAAGTCGAACTGTTCGTCGGCCGCGAACTCAACTGACTGGGCCGCCGCGTCGCCCTACTCGGCGGCGATCGCGGCCGGTTGGTCGGCCCTGGCGAGCTCGGCCAGCAGCGCGGTGCGGGTGGTCTGGTGGGCGGCGATCGCCGCTTCCTTGACCGGGCCGTAGCCGCGGATTTCCGAAGGCGCCTGCGCCAACTTGATCGAGGCCGGCAGTCGGGCGGCGGTCATGCCGGCGCAAAGCCCCTCCACCATCATCAGATAGTCGGCCATCAGCCGGCGTTCCGCCCGGCGCTCGGCGGTGGCGCCGAAGGGATCGATGCGGGTTCCCCGCAGCCGCTTCAGCCCCGCCAGCAGCTTGAACAGGGTGAAGACCCAGGGGCCGAACTTGCGCTTGGCGGGCCGGCCGGTGGCCGGATCGATCTTGGAGATCAGCGGCGGCGAGAGCCAGACCGACAACCGCTTGGTGCTCGAGAACTGGCCGGCGAGCTCGGCCTTGAACGCCGGATCGGCGTAGAGGCGGGCGACCTCGTACTCGTCCTTGTAGGCCATCAGCCTGTAGGCGTTGACCGCCACGGCGCGGGCGAAGGCCTCGTCGATGTCCCCGCCCCTGCGGCCGGCGGCGCGGGCGGCGCTGACCAGCGCGCGATAGCGGTCGGCGTAGGCGGCGTCCTGATAGGCCGCCAGGTCGGCGGCGCGCCGGTCGATCAGCGCATCCAGGCCCTCCGGCGCCTCGGGTTCGGCCGGGGCGAGGCCGGCGATGCGCTCGACCTCGGCCAGGTCGATGGCCGCCATCCGCCCCCAGTTGAAGGCGCGCTTGTTCAGGGCCACCGCCGCGCCGTTCAGCTCGATCGCCCGAGCGATGGCCTCGGCCGACAGCGGCGCCAGCCCCTTCTGCCAGGCGTAGCCCAGCATCAGGGTGTTGGCCGCCACGGTGTCGCCGAACAGGCCCTGGGCGAGGCCGGCCGCACGCAGCGACGTCGACCGATCAATGCCCGCGGCGCGGCGCAGGCGCGCGGACATCAGCGCCGTCGGCAGGCTGGCGTCGCGCTCGCCCACCACGTCGGCGGTCGGCGCCGCGTCGAGGTTGATCACCGCGGCGGTGCGGCCGCGAGAGAGCGTCTTCATCGCCTCGGGCGTGCTGGCGGCGACCATGTCGGTGGCGAGCAGCAGGTCGGTCTCGGCCGGTCCGATGCGGGCGGCGTGGATCTCGCTCGGCCGGGCCGCGATGCGGATCTGGCTGACCACCGCGCCGTTCTTCTGGGCCATGCCGGTGAAGTCGAGGACGCTGACGCCCTTGCCCTCCAGGTGTGCGGCGGCGCCGAGCAGCGCGCCGACCGTCAGGACGCCGAGCCCGCCGATGCCGGCGACATAGATGTTGTAGACGCCGGACAGGTCCGGAAGCTCGGGCGACGGCAGGGTGGCGAACCGCTCCGCCTCGATCCCCGCCAACCGGTCGGGAGCAGGCTTGCGCAACACCGGCCCGTCGACCTCGACGAAGCTCGGGCAGAAGCCCTTGGCGCAGGAGAAGTCCTTGTTGCAGGCGCTCTGGTTGACCTTGCGCTTGCGGCCGAAGGTCGTCTCCAGCGGCTCGACCGCGATACAGTTCGACTGGACCGAGCAGTCGCCGCAGCCCTCGCAGACCCTCGAATTGATGAACAGTCGCCGATCCGGATCGGGGAAGTCGCCCTTCTTGCGGCGGCGTCGCTTTTCCGCCGCGCAGGTCTGTTCGTAGACGATGGCGGTCACGCCGGGGACCTCGCGCAGCGTCTTTTGCACCGCGTCCAGCGCTTCGCGCCCGTGAACCTCGACGCCCTCGGCCAGGCCCTCGGCCGACGTCCATTTCTCCGGCGCGTCCGAGACCAGCGCGATGCGGCCGACGCCTTCGGCGGCGAGCTGGCGGGTGATGCGGGCGGGGTCGATCGCGCCTTCCGCCGGCTGGCCGCCGGTCATCGCGACCGCGTCGTTGTAGAGGATCTTGAAGGTGATGTTGGTCCGGGCCGCCACGGCCGCGCGGATCGCCAGCAGGCCCGAGTGCTGGTAGGTGCCGTCGCCCAGGTTCTGGAACAGGTGGCGGGTCTGCGAGAAGGGCGCCGCGCCGACCCACTGAAGCCCTTCGCCACCCATCTGGCTGAACACGGGCGTGCGCCGCTCCGGCTGGGCGAGGGCCATCACGTGGCACCCGATGCCGCCGCCGGCGATCGACCCGTCGGGGACCTGCGTCGAGGTGTTGTGGGGGCAGCCGGAGCAGAAATACGGCCGCCGCGCGGGCGCGGCCTCCGCGGGCGCCGGAACCTTGGCGCGCGCCTCGAGCTCGGCGAGCCGGCCGGCCAGGGCCGCATCGACGCCGTTGGCGAGAAGACGGCCGGCGATCGCCCGCGCGACCATCAGCGGACTGAGTTCGCCCACCTCGGGCAGCAGCGGCCGGCCAGCCTCGCCGGCCTTGCCGAACACGCGGGGACGGCGGTCCGCCGGCAGGTCGTAGAGCGCGGACTTGACCTGGGCCTCGACGACGCCCCGCTTTTCCTCGACCACGATCAGCTCGCTCAGCCCCTCGGCGAAGCGGCGCACGCCCTCGCCTTCCAGCGGCCAGCTCATCGCCACCTTGTAGACCCCGACTCCAAGGCCGCTCAGCGTCCAGGCGTCCAGACCGAGGTCCGACAGGGCCTGCATCACGTCCTGGTGCGCCTTGCCGACGGTGACGAGGCCGATCCGGCGCCGCGGCGCCTCGACCACCGCCCGGTCCAGGCGATTGGCGCGGGCCCAGGCGAGCGCGGCGGGCAGCCGCTCCTCGATCAGCCGCCGCTCCAGTTCGGCCCGGCCGGCGGGCCAGGTCAGGGTGGCGTCCCAGTTCAGGCCGTGCGGCGGAAGCTCGAAATCGGCCGGGCGGGCGAAGCGCGGATAGGGATCGGGCAGGTCGAACGCGCCAGCGCTCTCGACCACCTCGGCTATGGTCTTCATCGCGACCCACAGTCCGGAAAAGCGCGAGAGGGCGAAGCCCGCGAGGCCGAGCGACAGGATTTCCGGCAGGCTCGACGGCTGCAGCACCGGCATCGACACCGCCTGGAAGATGCCGTCGGTCTGGTGCGGGAAGGTGGAGGACTGGGCGGCGTGGTCGTCACCGGCCACGGCCAGCACCCCGCCCAGCGGCGCGGTTCCCATCACGTTGGCGGTGCGGAAGACGTCGCCCGTCCGGTCGACGCCGGGACCCTTGCCGTACCAGATCCCGAACACCCCGTCGGCGCGCGTCGGCCCGAAGGCGCGATGCTGCTGCGCGCCCCACAGGGCGGTGGCCGCCAGGTCTTCGTTGAGGCCCGGCTGGAACAGCACGTCCTCGGCCTTGAGCAGCGTCTCCGCGCGCCAGAGCTGCTGATCGTAGCCGCCGAGCGGCGAGCCGCGGTAGCCGCTGACCAGGCCTGCGGTGTTCAGCCCCGCCGCGCGATCCAGCCGGCGCTGCATCATCGGCAGCCGCACCAGCGCCTGGATGCCGGTCATGAAGATCCGGCCGCGCTCCCGGCGATAGACCTCGTCCAGGGTGAAATCGAGGTCGATGATCGACATGGGCCGCCCCGTTGGATTTGTCCATGAGGTTAGGCTATCTCCCTTGGCAAGAGGGCCTAAATTGCGATACCGATCTGGCTAGTATTAGTAATGGTTACTAGTTGATGGCCAATTCACAGGTTGAATCACCATGAAAGAATTGGACGCCATCGATCGGCGAATCCTCCGGCTACTGAGCGAGGACGGCCGGATGGCCTGGCGCGACCTGGCCGAGCAGGTGGGCCTGTCGCTGACGCCGACGATCCGTCGCGTGCGACTCTTGGAGGAGCGCGGCTATATCGAGGGCTATACGGCGCAGTTGAGCGAAGAGCGGCTGGCCGGCTCGATGACCGTCTTCGTCTCGGTCACGCTGGAACGGCAGTCAGGCCATACCCTCAGCATCTTCGAGCAGGAAATCGCCCGCATCCCCAATGTGATGAGCGGCTACGTCATGACCGGCGGGGCCGACTACCTGCTGCGCGTGGTCGTGCGCGACCTGGCCGAATACCAGCGCTTCCTGACCGACGGCCTGACGCGAATTCCCGGCGTGGCCCACATCCAGTCCAGCTTCGCCTTGAAGCCGATCCTGCAGCGTTCGGCCAGTCCGCTGGTCTGACGACCGCCCTACTGGGCGGTGGTCGCGCGCGTCGCCCACTGCACGCCGATGAAGGCGCCCTTGACCCGGGGCAGCAGGGTCAGGGTCGCGACCGAGATCGCCGTGAAGGTCACCGCGACCACCGCCGCCGCCGGCCAGGTCCAGATGAAGCTGAAGCAGAGCAGCGGCGCGACCACCAGGTGGCCGACGATCAGGATGGTGAAATAGGCCGGCCCGTCGTCGGCGCGATAGGCTGACAGGTCGTGCCCGCACGCCTCGCACCGGGGCTCGACCTTGAGATAGCTGCGGAACAGGCGACCTTCGCCGCAGTTGGGGCAGTGGCCCATCAGCCCGCGCCTGAGACCTTCTCCAGCGGAACGGTCGTGATCGAAGCCGGCCATGTCCGGATCCTCCAATGACATGACCATTATGTATGGATTCATGATCCATACATTCAATCAGTATGAATCCATACAATCAGACCGTGCCGAGCGCCCAGACCGGGTCCTGGTCCAACAGCTCGCGCACCTGGCGCAGGGCGGCGGCGAGGTCGCGTCGGGTTTCCGGCGCGCCGAGGCTTAGGCGGACGGCCCCTGGCGGCTGGCCCGTGGTGCAGAAGGCGTCGCTCATGACCACACCCACCCCCCGCGCGCCCAGCCGGGCGGTGAAGGCGCCGCGGGTCCAGCCCGCCGGCAGCGGCAACCAGGCGTGGAAGGCGTCGGGCCGGCCGACGACATCGTGGCCGTCCAGGATCTGGCGCACCAGTGCGGACCGCGCCTCGGTCTCACGGCGGATGGCGGCGAGGATGGCGAGCTCGGTCCCGTCCTCGATCCAGCGGCGGGCGATCGCGGCCGTCAGGGGCGAGGCCATGCCGACCGTGGCGCGCAGGGCGCCGGCCAACCGCCCGGCCCGCCGCGCGTCCGGCGCGGCCACATAGGCGATGCGCAAGGCCGGCGACATCACCTTGGCGACGCCGGCGACATGCCAGCTCAGCTCCGGCGCCAGGGCGGCGAGCGGTGGCGGGGCGTCGGCCGGCAGACGGCCGTAGGCGTCGTCCTCGATGATCGGGACGCCGTGCCGGCGGGCGACCTCGACGACGGCCGCGCGCCGGACCGCCGACTGGGTGGCCGTGGTCGGATTGTTCAGCGTCGGCGTGCAGTAAAGGGCCTTGGGCGCATGGGCGCGGCAGGCGGCGTCGAAGGCGTCGGGCAGCAGCCCCTCGGCGTCCATCGCCACCCCCTCGATCCGCACCCCCAGATGGGCCGCCAGCGCTCGGAAGCCGGGATAGGCCAGGGCCTCGGCGCAGACCACCTCGCCCGGCTTCGCCAGCAGGCTGGTGATGGCCAGGAGCGCGCCCTGGGCCCCGGCGGCGACCAGCACCCGATCCTCGGTCACGTCCGGCAGGCGATCGCGCAGCCACCGCACCCCGGCCGCGCGGTCTGCGCCCGAACCGCCGGCCTCCTGGTAGCCCAGCAGTAGCGGCAGGCCCTGGCTGCGCTCGACCGCGTCCAGCGCCCCCCACATGCGCCGCACCAGGGCGGGATCGTCGAACAGAGGCGGCAGGTTCATGTTCATGTCGGCCGCGCCGCGCAGGGGCGGGACCGCATGGCCCGCGCCCGCCGCGACGAAGGTGCCGCGCCCGACCCTCGCCTCCACCAGCCGGCGCGCGGCCGCCTCGCTGTAGGCCCGGGTGACCGTGGTCAGGTCGACGCCGAGCCGCCGCGCCAAGCTGCGCTGGGTGGGCAGGCGATCACCAGGCGCCAGCCGGCCGTCGCGCACCGCCTGGGCGATGGCCTCGACGATGGCGGCGTAGACCGGCCGCGCTTCCTTGCGGATATCGGCGGCCCAGGCCGGGACGGCTTCATTGTCGGAGGACGGCACACCCATGCAATAGCCCAATGCTCCCGCATTGCATGGATTTCAAGCCGGGCCTTCGAGCCACCTCCCGGGGGCTGGCGCGGCGGCGCGGCGCGGGGCAACCTGCCGGGCCCGCCCCTGAACGCCGGAGACCGCTGTTGCGCTACGTCCGCATGCCGATCGAGAAGGAGTCGCCGGAGGAGTACGGCTACGACCTGATCCGCTTCAACCTGTCGGAAAGCTCGGTCTCGGACCGCAGCTTCAAGGCCCTGGGCCTGGATCTGCCGGACATCACTCTGCTCTACGGCGAGCACCGGGGTCCGCGCGAGCTGCGCGAGTTGATCGCCGCCGAGGGCGCGGGCCTGGCCGCCGACGACGTGCTGCTGACCGGCGGCGCGGCCGGCGCCCTCTTTATCATCTCGACCGCCCTGCTTGGGCCCGGCGACCATCTGGTGGTGGTGCGGCCCAACTATGCGACCAATATCGAGACGCCCCGCGCGATCGGCTGCGACATCGCCTATCACGACCTCAGGTTCGAGGACGGCTTTGCGATCGACGTCGAGCGCCTAGCCGCCGAGATCACCCCGCGCACGCGCCTGATCAGCGTCACCTGCCCGCACAATCCGACCGGCGTCGCGCTGAGCCTGGACCAGCTCCAGGCCCTCGTCGGCCTGGCCGAGCGGCATGGCTGCCGCCTGCTCGTCGACGAGACCTACCGCGACCTGAGCTACACCCCGCCCCTGCCGCTCGCCGCCTCGCTCAGCCCGAGCGCGATCAGCGTCTCGTCCCTGTCCAAGGCCTACGGCGTGCCGGGCGTGCGCATGGGCTGGGTGATCACCCGCGATCCCGCGCTGCAGGAGACCTTCCTGGCCGCCAAGGAGCAGATCAGCATCTGCGGCAGCGCGATCGACGAATGGGTCGCCCTCCAGGTCGTGCGCCGCAAGGCCGAGCTGCTGGCTGAGACCCTGCCGCAGATGCGCCGCCGCCTGGCCCTCGTCGCCGACTGGATGGCCGGCGAGCCGCTGCTGGAGTGGGTGCCGCCCACGGGCGGGGTCGTCTGCTTCCCACGCATGACGGCCGAGCCGGCCGGCGGGACAGCGGCCTTCTACCAGCGCCTGCTGCAGGCCCACGGCGCTTACGTCGGCCCCGGCCATTGGTTCGAGATGTCCGACCGCCACTTCCGCCTGGGCTATGGCTGGCCCACGTCCGAAGAGCTCGAAGGGGGCCTGAAGGCGATCTCGGCGGCGCTGCGGGGCTGAGGCCGCCTCAGGGCGCCAGGGTCTCGCGCGAGATGGACCAGCCCGGGTCCGGCTCGCCCTCCATGGCGGGGGCCATCACGGCCAGGGTGGCCTGCACCAGCCGCTCGATCGCCAGTGTCGGATAGACCTTGGCGTAGCGCCAATAGGCCCAGGTCGAAGCCTCCATCCCATAGAGATTGACGGCTAGGTCGAAGAGGGCCGCGTCCGACCAGCGCGCGCCGCAAGCCTTCATGTCGACCACGAGCTGGTCCGCAAACAGCAGGGTGTGCCGCTGCTCGATCTCCCAGAGTTCGGGCAGTGCGAAGATGGCGTCCGCCAGGCTGAAGTCGAAGTCGACCTCGCGTTCGGCCGCCTTGAGCGCCAGGAAATAGCCGCTGAAGTAGTCACGCCATGGCGTCAGGCCGGGCGCTCCGGGACGGTTGGCCAGGCCCAAGGCTCGGATCCGTTCGAGCTTCTCCTCGTAGAGCCGGCAGATGATCGACTCCTTGTTCGGGAAGAAGCGGTAGATGGCCCCGATCGACACGCCGCTGGCCTCGGCGATGGCGAGAGTGGTGAGCTGGCGCGCGCCGTGGGTCTTGAGCAGGGCGTGGGCCGCGTCCAGCACCTTCTGGCGGCTGACCTGGGCGCGGGCCTGCACCGGCTCGGCGCGCGGCCGAAGCTCGGCTCGGCGGCTGCGGGACGGGTTCGTCATGGGACGGTCTTAGACCGCCGTCGCGGCGCCGTCATTTCAGGGCTTGGGCGCGGCGTAGACCCGTCGGCCCATGAACCAGGTCTCCAGCACCTTGGTCTTGCCGATCTGTTCGGCCTGCCCCGCGTCGGCGAGCGCCAGGATGTCCTGGTTCAGCAGGATGAAGTCGGCCGACTTGCCGACCTCCAGCGAGCCGATCTCGTCCGCCCGTCCCATGGCGTGGGCGCCGTTGATCGTATAGGCGTCGATCAGGTCGCGGATGTTCAGCCGCTCGTCCGGCGTCGCCGGCGGATAGGGCGGCTGGCGACGGGTCACGCCGATCTGCATGTTCACGAAGGGCTGCGGGTCGCGGGTGTTGACCGGGGCGTCGGAGCCCGCGACCAGGGTCGCGCCGGCCAGCTTGGTCGCCTTGTCGGGATAGAACTGCCGCTCGTAGTAGCTGTTCGGGTTGTGGAAGGCCGCAAAGCCAGCGCCCGAGACGTGTTCGAAGAACGGCACGACGCTGATGTCGTAGCTCGGGTCAGCCGTCATCCAGGAATAGGTGTAGGCCAGATAGAGGTGGTCGCGGCCGATACGCGCCACGTCCTCCGGCGAGACCAGCTGCAGGTGGGCGATGGTGTCGGGGGTCCTATCGTTGCCGTCCGCGGCCCGCGCGCCCTCGATGGCGTCGACCGCCGTGCGCACCGCCTCGTCGCCGATGGCGTGGATGTGCAGGGTGAAGCCGGCCAGGTGGGCGCGACGCGCATACTCCAGGATCACCGCCCGGTCGTGCTGCAGCTTGCCGGACGAGATGGCGCACTGGGCGGGGTGGAAGCCGTTGGCCTTGACGAAGGCGGCCACGGCGCCGGCGGCCTCGTAGCGGTCGGGCGCCGCCCGTTCGGCGACACAGACCGGGGAGTCCAGGTCGACGTAGCCCTTCACCGCCAGCTTGCCGGCCGCATCCGGTCCGAAGATCGGCTGGAGATAGGGCTTGATCGAGGGGGAATCCGGCAGGGTCGGCGGGACCGCGTAGGGGTTTCCCTCCAGCACGCCGTCGGCGAAGATCTTCAGCGCATCGGCCCGGACCAGTTCCGAGCCCGCGTATTTGCGATGCACAGCCACGGCCCCGGCCAGCAGGCGGTCGTAGTCGATGCGGCCGTCCGCGCCCTTGAAGTCCTCCGGCTCGTAGAGCTGCATCAGGTTGACCCTGACGGTCAGCTTCCCGTCCGCCAGGAGGGTGTCGTAGAAGGGCAGGATCGCCGGCGTGACCAGGGCGTCCTGCATCGCGGTGATGCCCACGCTGTTCAACCGCTCGGGGACCTTCTCCGGCGCCTTCATCAGGGCCTGAAAGTTCACCATCAGCAGGTCCGGCGCGCCCATGACATCGCGCCCGTCCTCGTTAACCGTGCCGTTGGGCTCGCCGGCGCCATCGACGCCGACCACCTTGCGGAACTGTGTAAAGTCGCTCGCCAGCGTCGCGCGGGACAAGCCGACCACCTTGCCCTCGGCGTTCCTGGCGCGCGCCAGGGCCAGGCTGTTGAAGGCGCCGTGGTGGCCGTCATTGCCCAGAAGAGCGACCGGATTGACGCTGGAGGCATGATCCAGGGCCGCGCGCAGGGTGGGATTGGCGGCGCTGGGGTCGTTGCCGCCGGTGAAGTTCCACTGCTGCACCGCGACCCATTCGCCCGGCGCGATGTGATAGCGGGCGATGCAGTCCTTCACGAACGGGACCAGGGCGTCGAGGGTGACCGGGCGGCTCTCGAGGCTGCAGACGTCCAGGTCGGCGATGCCCGTCGGATGGATGTGCGCGTCCACCAGGCCCGGCAGCACCAGCCGTCCGCCGGCATCCTCGACCCGGGTCGCCGGCCCGACGAAGGCCCGGGCGCCGGCGTCGTCGCCGACATAGACGACCTTGCCGTCGCGCACGGCCAGGGCCTGGGCGGTCGTGCGGCCGGCGTCCTCCGTATAGATCCGGGCGTCGGTCAGGACATAGTCGGCCGGCGCGGCGGCGGCGGCCAGCGGCGCGGCGAGGCAGAAGGCGGCGAGCGCCAGGCGTCTGATCATGGCGGCGGCTTTCGTCAGTAGCGGCAGGTCGCAGTGACCCCGATGGTCCGCGGCCGGAAGGTGAAGTCGCGGTGAACCGGGTTGCCCAGCACCTCGGAATACCGGGTCAGGGCCGGATGGGCGTCGAAGAGGTTATCGACGAACAGCGAGACGTCATAGGCCCTCCAGCGCAGCCCGCCCCGCAGGGTGACGTAGTTGGTCGCCGGCGTCGCCCGCGCGGCGGGGTCATAGCCGCCGTTCTGCGGATCGCGGATCGCGGTCAGGGCCGAGTTGCTGTGATACTCGTAGTCGGCGCGGACATAGCCGTGGTGATCGCCCCACAGCGGCGCCTCGTAGGTCACCGCCGCGGTCGCGCTCCACGGCTGGGTGTCGATGTGGTCGCCCTTGGTGACGATGTTGGCCGCCGCGCCGGGGGCCTTGTTCACCGTCTTGTCGAAGGTGGCGCTGGTGTAGCCGACCGAGCCCTCCAGCGTCAGGCCGGCCATGGGATGGGCGGCGAGCTGGATGTCGAAGCCGTTGCTGGTCGCCTCGCCCAGGTTGTCGACGAACTGCTGGCCACAGTTGCTCACGTAGACCAGCTGCTGAATGTTGCTCCACTTGATGTGGTAAACGCTGGTGCTGACCTCCAGGCGACGGTCGAACAGCTTGTCCTTGGCGCCCAGCTCATAGCTCCACAGGCTGTCGGACCGATAGGTCAGCGGCACGTTGGTATAGCCCTGCAGGCCGATGGCGCAGAAGCTCGACAATGGCGCATTGGCCCCGCCGATGCGGTAGCCCTTGGCGGCGGTGGCGTAGAGCAGGTTGTCCGGGTCCAGCTGGTATGAAACGCCGAACTTGGGTGTGACCGGGGTCTCGGTGGTGGTCGAGCGTGGCTGGATGATGGTGTCGCCGACGAACGGGCCCGTGGCGTAGCTGGAGCCGCTGAAGGAGGCGCGGGCGACGCGCACGCCGGCCGTCAGCTTCAACTGCGGCGTGACGTAGAAGTTGGCCTCGCCGAACAGGGCCGCCTGCTTGTCGGTTCCCACGCTTCGGGCGACCAGCGAATCCACGCCGTTGATCAACGGCAGGCCGAGCGCGTTTTCCGGCGTCGTGCCGTAGGCGTATTCGGTCACCGCGCCGAACTGCGGGTCGACGATGGTCTCATAGGCCTTCTGGTCGGACTGCGACAGGAACAGGCCCGTCACCCAGGTCAGCCGCGCGTTGGGGTCCGACGACTGCACGCGCAGTTCCTCGGTATAGACGGTCTGCTTGTTGACCATGTTGGCGTAGGACGAATAGCCGGGCGAGCCGGGAATGAAGTTCACCCCCGCGAAGATGGCCGGAACCAGGGTCGAATAGTCGTCGATCGCCCGGTCGATGCGCTGGTACATCGAGGTGTCCGAGATCACGTCGAAGCCTGGGAAGGCATAGCGCACGTGCAGCGCCGGCAGGATGAAACGGTCGTGGTCGGGCTGGGCCAGGGGCTGGCCGTTGATGAACTTCCCTGCGCCGGGGTTGGAGGCCGATTCCCAATAGGTGCCGATGTCGTGCAGGCGACGGTCCTGGAAGAAGATCGACGGGGTCACCGTCAGATGCGCGTCCGGCGCCCAGGTCAGGGCGAGACGGCCGACGACCGTGTCGTCCCAGTTGGCGTTCTTCTCGACGCTGGGATGGGTCAGCTCGGGGTTCTGGTCGATCCGGTCGACGTAGCCGCCGTCGTGCCTGGCCCAGAGGCTGGCGCGGAAGCCGAGCACGTCCTGGACGATCGGCCCGCCGACGGCGAGGCCCGCCTCGTAGCTCGGGTCGCCGTGCTCGGTGCCGCTGACCTCGCTGCGGGCGTAGGCGCTGTAGCGCGTCAGGCTGGGCGCCGGGGTGATGAAGCGGATGGTGCCGCCTTCCGAGCCCGCGCCGAACAGGGTGCCCTGCGGTCCGCGCAGCACCTCGACCCGGTCGAGGTCGAACACGTCCGGGTAGGTGTTGGTCGCCGAATAGCCGACGATGCGCGTCTGGATCGGCGTATCGTCGATGTAGATGCCCGTGGTGGCCGCGCCCACCTGGGAGCTGACACCGCGGATCGAGATATCCGCCTGGGTGCCGAAGCCGTTGGGATTGAGCTCGATGCCGGGCGTCAGGCGCGTGATGTCGGCCATGCCCTTCACCCCGCGCGCGTCCAGCGCCTGTTCGTTGAAGGCCGTGATGCTCTGCGGCACCTTGCTGATCGACTGGGCCTGACGCGTGGCGGTGACCACGATCTCGCCCATCGTGGTCGCGTTCGCGCCCTTATCATCCGCAATCTGTGATGCCTGAGCGAAGGCCAACCCGGGCAAACCTATCAAGGTCGCCGACAACAATCCGCTCGTTAGCAGCCGAAGCTTACCGCTTTCGCGCCCACCCATATTCGCCCGCCCCTATCACCCCTGCGCAGCGCCCGCACGGCCGCCCCATCCGGCCCGGACCCATACACGAATAGGACTTCATATTTTGAATGACGAACGTACAAGTCAAGTGTGATCTCAGGATGGAGACCTCGCAGATCCATGACGCCCAGGTTTTGGACGTGGCCCGACGCCCCCCGGCGCGCGACCGCGCAACGAATGGCCGGCGGGGTGGCGCGACGAGCCGCGCCCCGGTCCCCGACGAAGCGCCGGCGACCGGGGCCGCCGTGTTCAGGACGCGGCGCGGTAACGCTCGGCGGCGCGCACCTGCATGAAATTCGGCAGCATCGCGCGCCGGGCGGCGTCGAAAGCGGTCCACTGGTCCGCGTCCGGCAGCGGCGGGATGGTCACGGTCTCGCGGCGGTCGAAACCCACGAGGGCCGCGTCCACCAGATCGTCGACTTCCATCACCGCCGGCAGCGAATCGACGTCCCGGCCCGACCGTTCCCAGATCTCCGTACGGGTGGCCGCCGGCAGGACGGCCTGGACGTAGACCCCCTTGGGCCCGAGCTCGAGCTCCAGCCCCTGGGTGAGGAAGAGGACGAAGGCCTTGGTCGCGCCGTAGACCGTAAGGCCGATCTCCGGAGCCAGGCCGACGATCGAGCCGATGTTGACGATCGCGCCCTCGCCCGCCGCGGCGAACCGTGGCGCGACGGCGCTGGCCAGGCGGGTCAGGGCGACGGCGTTGAGGCTGATCAGCTCGCCGACCTGATCGGGGTTCTGGTCCAGAAAGCCGCCCTTGGCGGCGGCGCCAGCGTTGTTCACCAGGACGCCGATCCGAGCGTCGTCGCGTAGCCGCGCCTCGACCTTCGCAAGGTCCGCCGGCTGCGTCAGGTCCGCCTTGAGGATGTCGACGGCGACGCCCGTCTCCCGCCGCAGCCGTTCGGCCAGGGCGCCCAGCCGGGCCTCGTCGCGAGCGACGAGCACAAGGTCATGCCCGCGTCGGGCGAAACGATCGGCGTAGACCGCGCCGATGCCGCTCGAGGCGCCGGTGATCAGGACAGCAGGTTTGGTGCTCATGGCTCGCTCCTATGGCGTTTAATCATGACAATCATCATGATTGATATACATGACGATCATCATGTATGGTGTCAAGCGCAACGGAGGTTCGAATGAAGGTCAGTCGCGAACAGGTGGCGGAGAACCGGCGGAGGATCCTGGCCTCGGCCAGCCGGCTATTCCGGGAACGGGGCTTCGAGGCCGTCACCGTGGCCGAGATCATGAAGGCCGCGGGCCTGACCCACGGCGGCTTCTATGGCTATTTCAAATCCAAGGACGATCTCATCGCCCATGCCCTGGCGGACGTCTTTACCGCGGCGCCGGCGGCGGACGCAGACCTGGCGGCCTACGCGGCCAACTATCTGACGCCGGCCCATCGCGACGACCGCGCCGGCGGATGCCCGACGGCGGGCCTCGCGGCCGAGACCATCCGTCAGTCGCCGGAGGCCCGCGCGGCCATGACGGCCGGCCTGCGCCGCCAGATCGATCAGCTGAGCCGCAAGGCGCCGGGCGCGACGCCCGCCGAGCAGCGCCGCGCCGCCATCGGCGGATGGGCGGCGATGGTCGGAGCCCTGATCCTGGCGCGGATGAGTGAGGACCCTCGGCTGTCCGAGGAGGTGCTGGCGCAGACCCGCGCCTGGATCGACCAGGCGGGCGGGGCGCCGCCCGCGCTCTAACCCTGGGCCCTAAGCGGCCGTCCAGCCGCCATCGATCGAAAGGTTGGCGCCGGTGATCTGGCTGGCGGCGTCGGAGCAGAGATAGATCGCCAGGGCCGCGACCTGTTCGACGGTGACGAAGGCCTTGGTCGGCTGGGCCTCCAGGAGCACCTCGTTGATCACCTGCTCGCGGGTCATGTCGCGGGCCTTCATGGTGTCGGGGATCTGCTTTTCGACCAGCGGCGTCCAGACGTAGCCGGGGCTGATGCAGTTGACCGTGATCCCGTGCGTCGCGACCTCCAGCGCCACGGTCTTGGTCAGGCCCGCGATGCCGTGCTTGGCGGCCACATAGGCCGACTTGAACGGCGAGGCGACGAGCGAGTGAGCCGAAGCGGTGGAGATGATCCGGCCCCAGCCCTTGGCCTTCATGTGCGGCACCGCCGCGCGCATGGCGTGGAAGGCCGAGGACAGGTTGATGGCGATGATCTGGTCCCACTTCTCGACCGGAAACGTCTCGATCGGTGAGACGAACTGGACGCCAGCGTTGGCGATCAGGATATCGACCGAGCCGAAGGCCTGCGCCGTCTGGTCGACCATGGCGGCGATCTCCGCCGGCTTGGTCATGTCGGCGGGAGAATAGAGCGCCTTGATCTTGAACTCGCTCTCCAGGCCGGCACGGATGGTCTCGATCTCGGCGGCGTCGCCGAAACCGTTGATCATAACGTTGGCGCCTTCCGCGGCGAGGGCGCGGGCGTAGGCCAGGCCGATCCCGCTGGTGGAGCCGGTGACGACGGCGGCTTTGGACTGCAGGCTCATGGGGATCTCCTTCAACTATTCGGGATCGGGCGAGGACGGCCCCGCGGGCGGGTTCCAGCCGGGATCGAACACCGCTGACTCACCATCGACCAGCCGGTCGAGCGAGCGGCCGGGCCGTGAGAGATAGCGTTCGACATTCTCCAGCCCCGCCGCCCAGTGGTCGAGCATGGACTGGCGCGAGAATTCGTAGTCCCGGGTGCCGCCCTCGTAAGGCTTCTGGCGATAGACCAGCTGGATGACGGTCACCGCGCTCTCGTGGGCGAGTTCGGACAGGAGCTCGGCATGGGACTCCGAGATCAGGTCGGACGGCAGGGCCTCGATCAGGCTGCGCAGCGCCGCCTTGGCCTTGCGGATCTTGAGGTTGGCGTCGGTGTTCAGCCGGGTGCGGCTGGAGAAGCGGATGTCCTTCTCCCGCTCGGCCAGTTCCATCAGGTTGCGCGGCAGGGGACCGCGGCTGGAAAACAGGTCGACCTGGAAGACCAGGAGGTCGTCCTTGCCCTGCTCGTCCAGCACGTACTCCAGCGGGGTGTTGGACACGAGCCCGCCGTCCCAATAGTGCTCGCCGTCGATCTCGACCGGGGGAAAGCCCGGCGGCAGGGCGCCCGAGGCCATCACGTGCTCCGGCCCGATCTTTTGCCGGGCGTTGTCGAAATAGGTGAAGTTGCCGGTGCGGATGTTCACCGCGCCGACGCTGAAGCGCGTCTCGCGGGCGTTGATGCGGTCGAAATCGACCAGCCGTTCGAGCGTCGCCCTGAGCGGCGCGGTGTCGTAGAGGCTAAGCGCCTCGGGCGCGCCCGGCGGATAGAACAGCGGCCCCGGCATGCGCGGGGTGAAGAAGCCGCTGACGCCGAAGGCCGCGGCCAGGGCGGCGCTGGCCTCGTTGAACACGGTGCGCGGGGCCTCGCCTCCGAACGGTGGCGCGGGCAGAAGACCCGAGGTGACTTGCAGCCAGAATTCCTTGAGGCGCTCGACCCGGCGCTCCGGCGGGTTGCCGGCGATCAGGGCCGCGTTGATCGCCCCGATCGAGATGCCGGCCACCCAGTCGATCTGCTGGCCGCAACGCTGCAGGGCGTCATAGACCCCGGCCTGGTACGAGCCCAGCGCACCGCCGCCTTGCAGGACGAGCACACGTCTCGCCGACCCCGACACACTCTGGTCAGCCATGGAACAGGACCTCGAAGCCTCGTCTCGGACGCCCGCCGCAGGCCGGAGCCGGCGCCCGCCGATGCGACGAACGGGCGCAGGTTCAGGTCGCGCGGACCCTCTGCTGCAGCGCAGCATTTGTCAACCGGTACGCGGGTTCAAGCGGTCGATCCATCATGAGCTGCGCCGCGGGCGGGTCAGTTCGGATGGTCCGCCGTCCAGCCGAGCTGGTGGCCCGTCTCATGGCACAAGAGCCGCCCGATGAAGCCGGCGTCCGGAACGTCGCACGGATTGATGACGGCGATGGCGTTCAGCGCCGGGATGTAGCAGCCCGCGGCGTCGGGGCGCTGGACGCCCCAGGCGTGGCAGTAGGCCGAAATGGCGTCCGGCGACTTGGTCAGCACCTTCACCGAGGTGTCGGCGCGATAGCGGGCGGGCGGAGCCTCGAAACTCACTTGGCCGGCGTGCGCGCTGCGGTCGACCAGCAGGCCGGCCCCGGTCCAGAACGCCACGCATGCGAGCAGCGGCAGGACCCGCGCCCAGTTCGGGCGAGGCCAGCCGGCGCGAGCCCGTTTCACGCGGCCTGCGCGATGGCCTTTCGGCCGAGATGGGGCCCCGATCGGGGCCACCCCTTGGTCTAGAATTTGGATTGCGTTCATCGAAGTTAAGGCCCAGCCCGAATTTAGGGTCGGGGCGGATACGGCCTCTGAGAGCGATTGGATGCTCGCCAAATGGTCGCAGTGATCACAGAGACGACTCACGTCCGTTCCAACCGGAGCCTTCGACCCTAGTGCTCAGCTCGTCGCCCGAGACGGTTTCGACCGCCCTCCGAGAATCTATAAATTTATCATATCAATCAATGAATTATGCGGTTAAACAATTGGCTCGAAGAGCGCCATAAAATTCGACCTTTCAACGGGCTCCCGCAGCGCGCCGCCCGCAGCGCGCTGAACGGCCGGCGAGACATTCAGCCGCATAGGTCGCACCCCGCCTCCGCGGGTCCGGACCTAGGCGTCGGCAGGCGCGCTGGCCCGGGCGAGCCAACGGTCGATGATCCCGAGCACCGCGCCAGGCGGCTGGAAGCCCTGGGCGACGATGCCGTAGGCGCCTTCCGCGCCCGGCCCGCCGATCAATGTGGGAAAGCCGGTGACCCCCGCGCGCTGGGAAGTGGCGTAGTCGCGCCAGGTCTCCTCCTTCGAGGTCTCGGACGCGTGATCGGCCAGGAAGGCGTCGCGATCGAGGCTGAACTCGGCCGCCAGGTCGCCCAGCACCTGAGGGTCGGTGACGTCGCGGTTCTCGGCGTAGAAAGCGCGTTGCGTCCGCTCCAGGAAGTCGAGCGCCAGCTCCGGCCGGGCCCGCCGCACGACCACCACCGCCCGCGCGGCCGGATCGGTGTCGTAGACGAAGTCCTCGCGATCGAAGAAGCCATAGTCGAACGGCTGGCCGGATGCCTCGGTCACGTGGCCCCAGTGCGGGCGCATCGATTGCTTGGCCGCCTCGGTCATCGGCTCTTCCGTGCCAGGCCGCAGACCGCCCATGATCACCCGGATCGGCAGGATGTCGCCATAGCGCTCGCGCACGGCGGCGATGGTCGGAGCAAAGCCCCAGCACCAGGAGCACATCGGATCGGCGAAATAGATCAGGTGGACGCCATCCATGGCCGCCTCCTTTCCGGGTCGTGGCCAGCTCGCGAGCGCATGATACCCCACGCCGGGGCGACGCGCCGCAGCGTTTAACCCGCCGGTGACCATGGCCGTAAAGCCTTCCTAGAGACGGAGGGGCCATGCTGGCCGCATGTCTTCGAGCCCGACATCCGTCCGTGAAGCCGCCGGCGCGTTGGCCGGCGCGCGGGTTTTGGTGGTCGACGATCACCCCTTCACCAGCCGGCTGGTCAAGGACACGCTCTACGCTGGCGGCGCCCAGTCGGTGCACGCCGCCCAGGACGGCGGCGAGGCGGTCGCCATGCTGCGCGGCTGCCAACCCCACATTGTGATCACAGACTGGCGCATGCCGGGCCTGGACGGGTTGGACTTCACGCGCCTGGTGCGCCAGGCCGCCCTCACCCCCGATCCGCGCATTCCCGATCCGCAGGTCCCGATCGTGCTGCTGTCGGCCCACACCAGCGCGCGCACCGTCGAGACCGCGCGCCGCGCCGGGGTCAGCGAGGTGGTGGTCAAGCCCTTCACCATCGCCACCCTGATGCAGCGAATCCAGGCCGCGATGACGGCGCCGCGGCCGTTCGTGGTCTCTACCGCCTACGTCGGGCCGGACCGGCGCCGCCGCAAGGGCGCGTCCGGCGACGCGGTGCGCGTGCGGCGGATCACGGACCGGCCGCTGGCCGAGATCCCCGCCCCGGAAGGGGATTCGGTGCTGAAGCTGCTGCAGGCCGGGATCGACGAACTGGGGCGTCCGCGCCGGGTCCCCAGGCAAGGCGACGCTCAGTAGTGGATGGCGCCGCGGCTGCCGCCGCCACAGGCGATGGCGTCCCCGGTGATCGAAACGCTCTTGGGCGAGGCCAGGAAGGCCACCACATAGGCTACCTCCTCGGCGTCGACGAGCCGGCCGATCACGGTGTTGGCGGCCATCCTCCGTTCCACCTCTTCTTCAGAGTGGCCGCCGGCCGCCGCCCGGCTGGCGATCAGGCCCGCGGTCCTCTCGGTGCGAGTCACGCCCGGGTGCACCACGGTGACGTTGACGCCTGAAGGGCCAAGCTCGTCGGCCAGGTTCTTGGTCAGGGCCGCGACCGAGACGTTGCGGACCGAGCCGATGATCGAGCCGGCCAAGCGCGCGTTCAGCCCACTGACGTTGATGATCCGGCCCCAGCCCTGGGCGACCATGTGCGGCGCGGCTTCGCGGGCGCAGCGCAGATAGCCCATCACCTTGATATTGACGTCGTCCCAGAAGCGCTCGTTGGTCACCTCGGCCAGCTTGGGCGGCGGGGCCAGGCCGGCCGGCATGGCGGCGCTGTTGACCAGTATGTCCAGCCCGCCGAGCCGCTCCACCACCGTCTCGACCAGCCGCTTGACCGAGGCGTCGTCGCCGGTGTCGGCGGAAATCCCGATGACCTCCGCGCCGGTCTCGGCCGCGAGGGCCGCCACCGCCTGGTCCAGGGCTGCCTGATCGCGGGCGGCCAGGGCGACCCGCGCGCCTTCCCGGGCCAGTTCGCGGGCGATGGCCAGGCCTATGCCCCGGCTGCCGCCGGTGACCAGCGCCCGTTTTCCCTTCAGCTCCAGATCCATGCCGCCTGCTCCGATCGACCCTGCCTGAGAATGCCGAGATAGGGCCGAACCCGAGGGCTGAACAGGCGTTGCGGACCATAGGCATCCCGGCCATGGTGGCCCCGTCGCGGGACGCCACACGTCGCACTGTACAGGTAGAGAACGAGCATGAAGCGCATTTCCCTCTGGATTTCAGCCGGGCTGATCATCGCCGCAACCGCCGGCGCGGTCGCGGCCGCCGACATGGCCAGCGTGATCCACGCCCGCCAGGCCCACTACAAGGAGATCGGCAAGGCGACCAAGGGCCTCAGCGAAGCGCTCAACTCACCCTCGCCGCAGCTTCCCGCGATCCAGGCCTATGCGCGCCAGATCGACCAGCTCGCGCCTCAGATTCCGTCGTGGTTCCCCGCCGGCAGCGGTCCCGAAGCGGGCGTGAAGACCGGCGCCAAGCCCGACATCTGGGCGAAGAGCGCCGAGTTCAAGGCGGCGGCCGCCGCCTTCACGACCGAGGCGCACAGGCTCGACCAGGTCGCCGCGGCCGGCGATCTCAACGCCGTCCGGGCCGAGTTCCCCGCGCTGGGCAAGGCCTGCAAGACCTGTCACGAGTCCTTCCGCCAGAAGGACTGATCCATGGCCGCAGAGGCGCGCGTGCGGGTCTGGGACGGGCCCGTGCGCATCGTCCACTGGCTGATCGCCCTGGCCGTCCCGGCCCTCTGGTGGACGGGGGAGCATGACCAGCTCGATTGGCACCGACGCATCGGCTACGGCGTCCTGGGGCTGTTGCTGTTCCGGCTGATCTGGGGGTTCGTGGGCGGTTCGACCGCCCGCTTCGCCGGCTTCATCCGCGGCCCCCGCACGGTGGCTGGCTACGCTTCACGGCTCTTTCGCGGAGAAAAGGCCGCCGTCGTCGGCCACAATCCCATGGGCGGCTGGAGCGTCGCGGCCCTCCTCGCCCTGGTCCTGGCCGAGGTCGGGCTAGGCCTGTTCGCGGTGGACGTCGACGGCCTGGAGCCTGGCCCCCTGTCGCGGTTCGTCGACTTCGACGCGGGTCGCGCCGCAGCCCAGTGGCACGCCTGGGTGTTCTACGCGTTCCTGGCGATGATCGGCCTCCACCTGGCCGCCATCGTCTTCTACGCGGCGGTCAAGCGCGACAACCTGGTCGGGCCGATGCTCACCGGCCGCCGGACGGCCGTTGAGGGCGCGGCGCCGATGGCCGCCGCGCCCTTGTGGCGCGCGCTGGTCGCCGCCGCGGTCGCGACGGCCCTGGCGGTCTGGATCGCGCGGGGTCTGCGCTAAAGCAGGATCTGGCTCGCCACCATGACCAGGCCGGCGGTGGCCGCCAGCCAGACCAGCGAGCGGATCTGGCGCACCCCGAAGGCGTACAGCGGCACATAGGCCACCCGGCCCCAGAAGTAGATCTGGGCCCCCAGGGCGGTGATATGGTTCTCGCGGTTCGCGACGTGAGCGATCAGCACCGCAGCGATGAACAGCGGCAGGGTCTCGTAGAGATTGTCCTGAGCCCGGCGCAGACGCTCGGCCCGGGCGTCCAGCGGCGGCATGGTCTCGTCGCGCGGACCGGTGTTCCACTTCAGCCCGTACTGGCTGGTCCGTGCGACGTCGAACAGCAGGATCTGTACGAAGGCCAGGACCAGCGTCCAGGCCAGCATCTTCAGTTCAATGGTCATGTCGCCCTCCCCGAGGCCGCGCGTCTGGTGCGCGGGCCGCAAGGCCGAGCTTAGGGCCGTGAGCCGGAAGGTCCAGGCCCCTCGGAACGAAGGCTCAGGCCGCCTCGACCCCGAACTGAAGTTTGGCCAGGCGGGCGTAGAGGCCGCCGCGCGCCGAGAGCTCGGCGTGGCTGCCCTCGTCGACCACGTGGCCGTCCTCCATCACGATGATCCGGTCGGCCTCGAGCACGGTCGCCAGGCGGTGGGCGATCACCAGGGTGGTGCGGCCGACCATGGCCTCGTGCAGGGCCTTCTGCACCAGCCGCTCGTTCTCCGCGTCGAGGGCGCTGGTCGCCTCGTCCAGCAGCAGGATCGGGGCGTTGCGGACCAGGGCGCGGGCGATGGCCAGGCGCTGGCGCTGACCGCCGGACAGGGTCTTGGCCCGCTCGCCGATCGGGGTGTCGAAGCCTTCCGGCAGGGCCTCGATGAAGCCCCTGGCCTGGGCCGCGGCGGCGGCGGCCTGCATCTCGGCGATGCTGGCGTCCTCGCGACCGAAGCGCAGGTTTTCGAATGCCGAGCCGGAGAACAGTGGGGCATCCTGGCCCACGAGGGCCATGCGCGCGCGCACCTCGGCCGGATCGGCGTCCTTCAGATCGACCCCGTCGATGCTGACGACCCCGGACTGCGGGTCGTAGAAGCGCAGCAGCAGGCGCAGCACCGTGCTCTTGCCCGCCCCGGACGGGCCGACCAGGGCCACCCGTTCGCCCGGGCGCACATGCAGCGAGAAATCGCTGAGCGCAGCCAGGTCCGGCCGGCCGGGATAGGCGAAGGTGACGTGCTCGAAAACCACCTCGCCCCGCGCCGGCTTGGGCATGGGCGTGACCTTGGCGGGCGGGGCGATCTCCGGTTGGGCGGCGAGAAGGTCGTCGATCCGGCCCATGGCCCCGGCGGCCTTCTGCAGTTCGCCCACCACCTCGCCGAGCTGGCCCACCGAGCTGGCCGCGAGCACTGACAGGAAGATGAACTGCAGAAGCTGGCCGCCGGTCATGGTGTGCTGGATGAAGACGGCGACGGTGGCCTTGTAGAGGATGAAGCCGATCCCCGCGTAGATGATCACGATGACCAGGCCGGTCATCTGGCCGCGGGCCCTGACCCGGGCGAGCGAGGCCTTGAACGCGGTCTCGACCGCCTGGCCGAAACGCTGGGCGACATTGGCCTCGCGACCGAAGGCCTGGACCGTTTCGAGCGCGTCGAGGGTCTCGCCGGCGAAGCCGACCGCCTCGGCGAAGCGGTCCTGCGCCTTCACCGACAGGCGCCGCACATGGCCGCCGAAGAGGTAGAGCGGCAGCAGCACGGCCGGAACCAGCAGCAGCACGTAGAGGAAATACTGGGGCGCAACGAACAGCAGGTACGCGATCGAGCCCGCGACCATCAGCAGGTTGCGCAGCGCGATCGACGACCAGGTGCCGACCATCGCCTCGACGATGGTGAGGTCGGTGGTGATGCGCGACAGCACCTCGCCGGTGCGGGTCTTCAGGAAGAAGGCCTGGTCGAGCGTCAGAATGTGGTCGTACAGCACCTTGCGCAGGTCGGCGGCGACCCGCTCGCCCAGCTTGGTGATGTAGTAGAACCGCGCCGCCGTGCCGACCGCGAGCACGATAACCACGGCGGTCAGCAACAGGAAGGTGTGGCGCAGCGACTGGTAGGTGTGCATCTCCACGCCGCGGTCGACCACCACCCGAACCGCCCAGCTGAGGCCAAGGGTCGCACCGGTCGAGACCAGCAGGAAGACCAAGGCGAGGATGGCGTCGATCTTGTGGGCGCGGACAAACGGCGAGATGTTCGCAAGCGGCCTGAGATCGCGGGCTCGCGCCCTGCGTTCCGCCGACTGCGCGATCTCCTGGGTCAGAAGAACACCCGTGGTCGGCCGGCCGATCGCCGTGGCCTCGCCGGAGTTCGCCTCGCTCATCTCGTCTCCAACGCTTGTAATCGACGCTTCGTCTTGCCTAGGCGGGGGGCCTTCGTGTATAGCCGCCCATCCTCGCGGCCGGCGGGTATGACATCTCGTCCGGCCCCCCGTCCATCCAGAGTCGGCCCGAACCCGCCATGAAGCAAGACACCCATCCCGACTACCACTTCATCACCGTGGTGATGACGGACGGTACGACCTATCAGACGCGCTCGACCTACGGCAAGGAAGGCGCGACCCTGAACCTGGACATCGATCCGAAGACCCATCCGGCCTGGACCGGCGGCAACCAGCAACTGCTGGACCGCGGCGGCCGCGTGTCGCGCTTCGCGGCCAAGTTCGGCGGCTTCATGAAGAAATAGGGCGCGAACGCGCCTGCGGTTTCAGCCGGCTGCGGCGACGCAGCCGGCTTTTTCTATGCCGCGGACGGGGCCGTTCAGCCTCGGAAGGCCGCCTGCAGCCGCTCGATCTGCGAGAGCACCGGATGCGGCTGCTCGGTCTCGGCCGGGTCCAGATACATGCGCCGATCCAGGTGCATGACCCGTTCGTAGAGCCGGTCCGAACGATCCAGAAGGTCCAGGAGGCCGACCGGCAGGCGGCCTCGTCCGCGTTCCTCGGTCTCCGCCGCCGCCACGGCCTCTCGCGCCATCCGGTAACGGGCGTCACAGGCCAGCGCCGGATCCATCTCGCCCTCACGCACGGCCCGCTGCACCAGAAGCCAGGACGCGACCTGCATCAGCCGCGTGGTCAGCCTCATGCTCTCGCTGGCGTAGCCCAGGGCCGACTTGCGATCGAGGTGCTTGGACTCCTGGCGGCCCGCACCGTCCAGATAGCTGGCGGTCTCCTCGACCAGTTCCATGCCTTCCTGGAAGGTGCGCTCGAACAGTTCAGACCGGGCGAAATCCTGGACCACCCCGGCGCGCCAGCGACCGTTCTCGGCTTCGTCGCTTGCGATGGTGGTCAAGCCCGCGGTCTCGTTCATCATACTCGCCTTTCGTCCAGCCGCCGGAAGGCGCCTCCCGCCGGACTTCGGTCGGTCTGCAACCGCCATGCCAACCGGACGTCCCTCGCAAGATCGTAAACCGGCATGGTTTCCATGATTTGAACGCCTGGTGCTTGAACTATTGCTTGAACAAGGCGTCCGCCGCGGCCCGCCCCGACTGTTTCCGGTCGATCTGGGACTGGGAACGGCGAATCTCCGCCTGCAGCGTCTCGATTCGCTCCTCCAACTCGGCGACCGCGTAGAGGTCGAGGTCCTCGCGCGTCACCTCGATCAGGGCCTGGCCTCGGATCCGCCTGGGCTCGGCGGGTTCATCCGACATTGATACGCCTCCCCTGTTGCCCCAGCGCCAAAGCCCGCTATCTGACGCTTTGCGGCCTTCAGAGGCAAGCCCGGGAGCGGCCAGATGATTCCAGAACAAATGACCGCCATCGCCGTCGAAGGCGGCAAGGGGCCGGCCGAGGCGCTGAGGCCCGAGCAGATCGCCACGCCCAAGCCCAGCAAGGGCCAGATCCTGATCCGCGTGCGCGCCGCCGGGGTCAACCGCCCCGACCTGATGCAGCGCCAGGGCTTCTATCCGCCGCCGCCCGGCGCGCCGACGACGCTGGGCCTCGAGGTCGCCGGCGAGGTGGCCGCGCTGGGCGAGGCGGCGGTGCACTGGCGCGAGGGCGATCGCGTCACCGCGCTGCTGGGCGGCGGAGGTTATGCCGAATACGCCCTTGTGGACGCACGCCACGCCCTGCCCATCCCCGCCGGGCTCGACTTCGTCCAGGCCGCGGGCCTGCCCGAGACGGTGTTCACCGTCTTCGCCAACGTGTTCGAACACGGCGGGTTGAAGGCCGGCGAAACCCTGTTGGTGCACGGCGCCACCTCCGGCATCGGGGTGACCGCCATCCAGATGGCCAAGGCCGCCGGCGCCCGGGTCATCGCCACCGGCCGCGGCGCCGACAAGGCCGCGAAGGCCCGCGCGCTCGGCGCCGACATCGCCGTCGATTCCAGCACCGAGGACTTCGCGGAGGCCGTCAAGGCCGCCGGCGGGTGCGACGTGGTGCTGGACATGGTCGGCGGCGACTTCGTGGCGAAGGACCTTGACGCGCTGAACCGCGGGGGACGGCTGGTCATGATCGCCACCCAGGCCGGGGCCAACGTCGAGATCAATCTGCTGAAGATCATGCAGAAGCAGCTGACCCTGACCGGATCGACCCTGCGCCCGCGCAGCGCCGACGAGAAGGCGAGGCTGGCCGCCGTGGTGGAGGCGGTGGTCTGGCCCTGGATCGAATCCGGCAAGCTGACCACCGTCATCGACCAGACCTTCCCGCTGGCCGACGCGGCCAAGGCCCATGCCCGCGTCGAGAGCGGCGGCCACGTCGGCAAGGTGGTGCTGGTGACCTGATCGGCCGTCGGCAGGGTCCGCCAAACCCAAAAACGATAGTCGTTTCAATCGTCCGCAAACGGCTCTATATATCCGCCCCAGAACACCCGCCCGGCCGAAAGGCCGGGCGCCGTCATTTTAGGACACCGGAAAAGACCCGCATGACCGACATCCTCATGCCCAAGGCGACCGCCGTCTGGCTGATCGACAACACCTCGCTGACGTTCGAGCAGATCGCGGATTTCTGCCAGCTGCACCATCTCGAGGTCAAAGGCATCGCCGACGGCGAAGTGGCGCGCGACATCCGCGGCGCCGACCCGATCGCCAACGGCCAGCTCTCCCGCGAGGAGCTGGACGCCGCCCAGGCCAACTCGAACTATCGGATGAAGCCCCAGAAGTCGCGCCACGCCGAGCTTCTGAAGCCGGTGAAGAAGGCGCCCCGCTACACGCCCGTGTCGCGCCGCCAGGACCGGCCGGACGCCATCGCCTGGTTCCTGCGCAACCACCCGGAAATCACCGACGGCCAGATCGTCAAGATCCTGGGCACCACCAAGGCGACCATCGAACAGGTGCGCAACCGCACCCATTGGAACGCCGCCAACATCAAGCCGGTGGACCCGGTGACCCTGGGTCTTGTCACCCAGCTCGAGCTCGACGCCGTCGTCAAGAAGGCCGCCGAGAAGAAGGCCAAGGACGACGCGCGCAAGGGCATCGTCGACGACGGCCCCTCGCTGAGGCCGGCGTCCGAGACCGGCCTGCTGGAAGACGATGAGGTGGAAGTCGAAGTCGAGACCGAGGGCTTCGAAGACTGATCGGCCGGCGCGGACGCTCGCCCGGCCCGCGATCGGTGGCGAATCCGGCCGCCGATCGCACAATTGGTTGACAGAAGCTTAACAGCGCCTCTAGGCCAAATTGACGCGGCGCCGCTTTTGCACGGCGCCGCGCTGACGGGATGATTTCGAGATCCCGGCCTTGAGGAGACGGCGCCGATGCGCGTGATGACCCCGATGCTGCTGGCCGCCCTGTTCGGCGCCACCGCGACCGCCGCCATGGCCACCCCGTCGTTCCAGTCGGACCGGATGTTGGGCGCCCAGGCCGAGCCCGCCGGCGTCGCCGCCATCCAGTGCGTGCTGGCCGAGCAAGGCGCCCTGACCGGCTGCAAGGTGCTGAGCGAAAGCCCGACTGGCATCGGCATCGGCGAGCAGGCTCTGAAGATGGCCAGCCAGTTCAAGATGCCCGCCGGCGAGCCCGGCCGCGTCGTCACCATCCCGCTGCGCTTCATGCTGGCTCCCGGCCAGCAGACGCCGGCCCTGCCGACGCCCTGAGACGCCGTCCCGGCGCTGGACACCCACCGCCGAGCGGACGCACAGAGCGGGCCCGCGGAAAAGTGCGAAGCGGTTTTCCGCCCGCAACCCGCTCTAACTTTTTAGGATCGATCACGTTTATGATTTTGGATTGATTCAATCCAAAATCATCGTGATCTATGGGCGATGGCGCGCTCCCCTTCACCCGATGTGATCATCGCGGGCGCCGGCATGGCCGGCTCGACCCTGGCCCTGGCCCTGGCGCATGGGGGCCTCACGCCGCTGCTGATCGACCCGCAGCCGTTCGAGGTCCAGCTCGAGCCGACCTTCGACGGCCGCTCATCGGCCATCGCCTTCTCCTCGTTCCGCGCCTGGGACGCCATGGGCGTCGGCGACGCGCTGCGTCCCTACGCGCAGCGGATCGAACAGATCCTGGTGACCGACGGCCACGCGGCCGGCGCGTCGTCGCCGGGCCCCTCGCCCTTCTTCCTGCGCTTCGACGCGGCCGAGATCGCCGATCGCGTTCGCTCCGAGCCGCTCGGCTACATGCTGGAGAACCGCCGCACCCGGGCGGGCCTGTCGCAGGCGGTGGCCGCGGCGGGGATCGAGGTCCTGGCCCCGTCCCGCATCGAGACGGCCGAGTTCGAAGGCGCCGGCGCCCGCGTGCGCCTGGCCGACGGGCGCGAGCTTTCCGCGCCGCTGGTGGTGGGCGCGGAGGGGCGCGCCTCGCCCCTCCGCCGCTGGGCCGGGATCAACACCATCGGCTGGGGATACGGCCAGAGCGGCGTTGTCGCCACGGTGAAGCTTGAAAAGCCGCATGGCGGCGTCGCCCACGAATACTTCCTGCCCAACGGCCCTTTCGCCATCCTGCCGCTGACCGAGAACCGGGCGAGCCTGGTCTGGACCGAAAGGACCGAGGCCGGCGAAGCGCTGCGCAAGGCGCCGCCCGGGGCGCTGCTGTCGCTGCTGCGCCGCCGGTTCGGGCCGTTCCTCGGCAAGGTGGAGGTCGTCGGCCCGACCTTCGTCTATCCCCTGTCGATGCAACTCGCCGAGCGGCTGGTCGCCCCACGCCTGGCCCTCCTGGGCGATGCGGCGCACGGCATCCACCCGATCGCGGGCCAGGGGCTGAACCTGGGTCTGAAGGACGCCGCCGTCCTGTCGCAGGTGCTGGTCGACGCCGCGCGCCTGGGTGAGGACATCGGCTCCGCCGCGGTGCTGGAGCGCTATGCGGCCTGGCGGCGGTTCGACAACGTCTCGGTCGCCGCGGCGATGGAGGTGTTCACCCGGCTGTTCTCCAACGACGTCCCGGCGCTGCGCCTGGCGCGGGGCGTCGGCATGGCGGCGGTGAACCGCATCGGGGCGGCGCGCCGCTTCTTCATGCAGGAAGCAGGCGGCGCTGTCGGCGACCTGCCGCGGCTGTTCAGGGGCGAGGCGCTGTAGTCATCGGCCGAGGCGCGGGCAGGCCCGCCATTTCAACGCACAGGCCGCCCTTGCGATGATGGTTTCACCGGCCGCTCTGCTGACCTGGGGCATCGCCGCCCTGGCGACCGCGGGGGTCGTCACAAGGCCGTTCAGGTGGCCCGAGGCGATCTGGGCCGGCGCGGGCGCTATCCTTCTGGTCGCGCTTGGCCTTCTGCCGGCGGGCGAGGCGCTGGGCGCCGTCGGCCGGGGACTGGACGTCTATCTGTTCCTGATCGGCATGATGCTGCTGTCGGAGACCGCGCGGCGCGAGGGCCTGTTCGACGCCGCCGCGGCCCTGGCGGTCAACCTGGCCGGAGGCTCGACGCGGCGGCTTCTGGCCCTGGTCTACGCCGTCGGGGTGGTGGTCACGATCTTCCTGTCCAACGACGCGACCGCCGTGGTGCTGACGCCGGCCGTGTTCGCCGCCGCCCGCAAAGCCAAGGCCGATCCGGATCCGCTGCTGTTCAGCTGCGCCTTCGTGGCCAATGCGGCGAGCTTCGTGCTGCCGATCTCAAACCCGGCCAATCTCGTGCTCTACGATGGCCACACCCCGCCGCTGGCCGCCTGGACGAGCCGCTTCGCCCTGGCCTCGATCCTTTCGATCGTCGCGACCTACGCCGCCTTGCGGATCGCCGAGCGGCGCCGCCTGGCCGGTGCGTGCGCCGCGTCGGTGGAGCAGCCACGCCTGACCGCCAGCGGCTGGACCGCCCTGATCGGGCTCGCGGCGACCGCCGCCGGCCTTCTGGCCGTCTCCGCGCTTGGCCTGCCGCTCGGCCTGCCGACCTGCATCCTCGGCGCGGCGACCATGCTGGTGGTGTTAGTCCGCGACCGGGCTCTGCCCTGGCCGGTGCTGAAGGAGGTCTCGTGGTCCGTCATCCCGCTGGTCGCCGGCCTGTTCGTGCTGGTCGAGGGGCTCGCCCACACCGGCGTGATCTCCGCCCTCGCGACACTCCTGCGGCAGGCCGGTGAACGCCACGTCCAGGGCGCAGCCGCCGCAGCCGGCGGCCTGGTGGCGGTGGCGTCCAACCTGATGAACAACCTGCCCGCCGGCCTGATCGCCAGCTCGACGGTCCGGCAGGCCCATGCGCCGCTGGCGGTCGTCGACTCCCTTCTGATCGGCATGGACCTTGGCCCGAACCTGTCGATCACCGGCTCCCTGGCGACCATCCTCTGGCTCGCCGCGATCCGGCGCGAAGGTGAGGCGGTAAGCTTCTGGCGGTTCCTCAAGGTCGGGGCGGTGGTGGCGCCGCCGGCCCTGCTCGCGGCGCTGGCGGCCCGGTTGCTGGCCTGACGCGCCTCGGGCCCAACCGCACCACCGGCGCCCGCAATCGGCCGTTTGACATCTTCGCTCAAACTGGGCGGCTCACCGCCATTTTGGACCGTCAATGCGGCGCTTGTTCCGCAGGGCTGTTGTTAGGTTTCGGTCAGTGTGGCCGAGGATTGAGGCAGGCAATCGACGCTGAGAGCGTTCAGCCGGTCGTCCTGAGATTGTCGGCACGGACAAAGGAACTGTGCCGACATGCCGTCAACGGACGATGCTGATCTGCGGGATCAGATCCTCCACTTCCTGCTGACCCTGCCGTCGACGATCCGCGAGGACGTCGTCATCCTGGTGCTCCTTTATGCGACGGGCGAGAACCGGCTGGTCGAGGCCGAGGCGGTGGACCGCCTCGCGAAATTCCTGGGTGAGGCGCCCGGTCCCCGGCTCGTCGGCGCGCTGCTTCGGACCATCATGGCGACAGACTACGTCCTGGCCCGTGATCCGCGCGGCTCGCAGGACCACGCTTTCCTGTCCGGTCTCGCGAAGCAGACGCCGTCTCCGCTCGCCGCGCTCGCAGAACAACTGCTGCTCGGCTTGCCGCTTCGCGAGCGCCACCATCGCGCGGCGTGGGCCAAGTGGTCCCATCTTCGCGCCGCGGTCTTGACCCTTCAGGCCGTGCGCAACCTCGAGGCGGAAGGCCTGGGCTCGGCGTTCGAGCGGGCCATGGTCAAGCCCGATGCTTCGAAGCTGTTGGACGAGCGTTCTCGATCCTGATGCGTCTGATGTCACTCACGCGGCGATCGCCAGGGTTCCCGTCGTTGCAGACCGATGACGCGTGGATCGGGCTGGATCGACTATGACGCAGGCCGGCGGTCAGGACCCGAACAAGCGTAGATCAGCCCTCGTCGATCAGTCCGTAGGCGCTCGCATCCGAGCGCTACGGCGCGAAAGAAAGCTCACCCAGGCCGACTTCGCGCGAGCGCTGGGGGTGACGTTCCAGCAGATTCAAAAATACGAACTCGGGCGCAACCGCGTGAGCGCGTCGCGGCTCTACGACATGGCGTTCGTCCTGAACGTTCCGCTTGCGGTCTTCTTCGAGGACCTGCCCGCGCCAAACGTCGTGCCGCCCGACCGGGGGCGCTCCATCGCGCTGACGCGTTTCCTGCGCACGCCGTACGCCGAGGCCCTGGTGGGCGGCTTTCTGGACCTGACTTCTGACCGGCTGCGGGCCCTGGTCGTCGAGTTGGCGTGCGCCCTGGCGGCCAAAGGTTCGGACGCAGGCCTGAACCCCGGCCCGGCCGGGCCCGCCGGCGCGGCCGCGGTCGTCCGGCCCGACCCACCGACGGCCAACGCCCCTGCCGAGCCGCACGCGGCCGCGGGCCGGTGACCACGACGCCTCAGGGTGTTCCCATTCCTTCGGGCGAAGACGATCCGATGAACGTCAGCTTCACGCCCCGGGAGGTTTCGGAACTGTCCGGAACGCCGAGATGGACTGTCGAAAAGGCGATCGAGCAAGGCGTTCTGACGCCTGCGCACGCCCGGCTCCGGCGTCACCGCCGCCAGCGGCTGTTGCCGCTCTATGCGATCGCCTACGTCAGGGTTATCGACGGCATCGACCTGGGACTGTCCAAGCCGATGAAGAAGCGGCTGGCGGACGGGCTGTCAAAGCTCGATGTCCAGGCGTTCGCCAACGCCAGGATCGAGATCACGCCCGCCGTCGAACTTGATCTCGGCCGTCTGGTCGGAGACGCGATGACGCGCGCCCACGCCTACGGGCTCGCGCGCGACGCACTGATTGTCGAGGACGGCGAGGCGCCGGGCGGGGAACGGGTGATCAAGGGCGTGGGGGTCAGCGTCTACGCCCTGGCGAGCCGGGCCCTCAAAGCCCGGCGCCTAGCCGACCTGCGGAACGAATACCCCGACCTGCCGGAAGGCGCGATCGAAGCGGCCCAGATCTACGCTCGCGCGCACCCGCGCCTCGGCCGGCGCCCCGCCTGATCGCCGTCTCGCCGGACATCGGACGGGCCGGGGAAGGTCGGCTCCCCCTTCAGGAGGCCTCCTCGCCCGCCTCGATACCCCGGGCCTTGCTGCGCTTGGTGGCGCCGAGCGCGCCGCGCAGCATGCTGATCTCCGACTTCTGCTGGGCGACGACGCCCTGAAGCTCCTGGTTGTCGTGCAACAGCCTGACCTTGAGTTGCTCGCGTGAGGCCTGCAGCGCCGCCAGTTCGCCGGACTTCTGCTCGACGGCCAGGTCGGTCCGGGCCAGGCGGGCTTCCAGGTTTGTCACCTCCTTGGCCAGAACATCCGCGCGGAGGACCGCCGCGCTCCGAGCCATCTCCAGGTCGACACACTGCCGCCGGGCCTCTTCCTTGGCGGTCTCGTGGCTCTCGAGTCGCTTCTTCAGTTGGCCGACGTCGACGTCCCGCGCAGCGACGATGCGAAGCAGGTCAGCGCGTTCGGCCGTCAAGGCCTGCAGTTCGACGACCGACGTTTCCCGCACCGCCTCCAGACGCGCGCATCGGGACTGTGCGTCCTCCAGCCGGTCCTTGAGTTCCGCCAGCTCCGCCCGCCTCTGATCTTCGGTGGCCTGCAACGCGGCGATGGTGCGGCCGGACTCCGCCCTTGCGGCGGCGAGTTGGGCCTCCAGCGCCGCGACGCGGTCACGTTCCGCGGCGAGCGCGAACGTCAGGTCGTCGGCGATCCGCTCGAAACGGACGGCGTCGGCGCGAGTCTCTTCGTAGCGCTTGCGCGCGCCGGCCAGCTGGTCGTTCGCCAGCACGAGGTCTTCGTGAAGCTGGTCGGCCCTGCCCTTGAGGTCACCCTGAGCCCTGACCAGGTTCTCGACCTGGCTCTTCAACGCGGTGTTGGCGATCTCGAGGACGGCATGGTCCTCGCGCTGTTGGGCCAGTTCGCGGCCCATCTCATCGAGCTCGCTGGCGGACTGGGCGAGCGCGGGCCGCAGTTCGAGCACCTCCGTTTCGGCGGCCAATCGCGCGGCGGTCAGCTGTTCGACGACCTCCTCCAAACGGCCGGCCTTGTGCAGGGTCTCCTCGAGCTGCCGAGCTGCGGCCTTGTGCTCGGCTTCGGAATCCGCCAGCCGCGCCAGCGCCGTGAAGAGCTGCGCCGAGAGACTGGCGGCCCGGGCGTTCTCTTTCAGCCGGGCCCTGAACTCCGAGCGGATAGGGCCCTTGAGGTTCTCCAGCGACAGTCGCAGGGCCTCAATGCGGCCGAGATCGTCGGCGACGTCGTTGATGATGCTCGCGATGTGTTCGAGCCGCTCGCCGTCCTCCTGAAACGCCCGCTCGATCTGCGCCTGTTCGGGACCGGCCAGGTCGGCGACTGGCGCCGGGCGGGTCGCCCGGCGGCCCATGATCAGGGTTAATAGGGGATTGGTCGCCATCGATGCCCGTGCTCGCTTGCCCATCCAAGAACTCAGTCGTCGTCAGAAGCCGTGGCGACGCGCGCATCCTGCGCACGGCGCCGGCCGGGAGCGCCCCGCCGATCGATCGGCGAAACTGCGCAGATCGCACCGGCCGCGGTCAAACCGCCACTCCGTGATGTGGCGCCCGCAATCGGCTGCACCGCCCCAGCGTTCCAGACACTCAAACCATCGGTTGCATGCCGCCATCGGCAAGCTTTGCTGTCTGCCAAGCTCGCCGTCCAATGCGCAAATGGCGAATTCGGCGCGCAATCGCGCAGGAACGCATCGACGGAGCGAGGCCCCGCTTCGGACGCCGCCGGCTCGTCGCCCAAAACGGGCGGCTGTGGACCACTTTGGGTGGTCGCCCGCTGGCCGCCCGCCGCGACCCAATAGATCGCTCAGGCATCTGGTTGTGATGGCCGGCGAACGGCCATGAACTATTCCTCCGGCAGGCACAGACGCTCTTGATAGGCTTGTTCTCCAGCGATATCGCAATCGATCTCGGCACCGCCAATACCCTCATTTACATGAAGGGTAAGGGCATCGTCCTGGATGAACCTTCGGTCGTCGCGTTGCGGGTGGCGAGCGGCCGGCGGTCTGTCTACGCAGTCGGAACCGAAGCCAAGCAGATGCTCGGTCGCAATCCGAGCCATGTCGAAGTCATCCGGCCCATGCGCGACGGCGTCATCGCCGATTTCGAGGTTGCCGAGGAGATGATCAAGCATTTCATCCGCAGGGCGCTGCGGCGGGCCACCTTCGTCACGCCACGCGTGATCGTCTGCACGCCGTTCGGCGCCAGCGATGTCGAGCGGCGGGCGATCAAGGACAGTTGCCTCAACGCGGGCGCGGGCCTGGTCACCATGGTTGAGGAGCCGATCGCCGCCGCGATCGGCGCCGGCCTGCCCATCCACGGCCCCACCGGCTCGATGGTTGTAGACATCGGCGGCGGCACCACCGAAATCGCCGTGCTGGCGCTGTCCGGGATCGTCGCCGCCCGATCCCTGAGGATCGGTGGGGTCAAGATGGACGACGCCATCCTCAATCACGTGCGAAGGAGCTACAATCTCCTGATCGGCGAGCCCACCGCCGAATTGATCAAGAAGCAGCTGGGGTCGGCAGGCCCGAGGTCCGACGGCGCGCCGGCGGCGATGGTCATCAGAGGACGCGACCTGTCGACCGGCGGCGTCCAGGAACGGACGGTCTCGGACGAGGAGATCCAGCAGGTCCTGAGCGAGCCGATCCGGCGGATCGTCGAGGGCATCCACGTCGTGCTCGAGGCCACGCCGCCCGAACTCACCGCCGACATCGCCCGCGACGGCGTGACCCTTACGGGTGGCGGCGCGCTGCTCGCGGGCCTGGACAAGGCGATCGAAGAGGACCTGGGGGTCAAGGTTCAGGTCGCCGAGGAACCCCTGTCCTGCGTGGTCAGGGGGTGCGGCCGCCTGCTGGCGGAGCCGTACGACCTGCGCGGTTCCTTCGCCTCCTCCGCGCGTCGTGGACGGACCCGGCGACGGCGGGCTTAGGCTTAGGCCGCCGCCTATGAACTGAATCCCACGTCGCCGACGAGCTTCAGGCTCTTCAGCGCGATATCGGTGCGGCCTCTCGCGCCGAGCTTCACGCCGGCCGATCGCAGGGTGCTCTTTACGGTGACCTCGTCGAGGTCCAGGTGCTTGGCGATTTCCTTGTTGGTCCGCCCACGACGCAGCTCGGCGACAACCTCCTGCTCCCGCAGGCTGAGCTCCGGCTGGGCCCGGCCGCCGACGACGAAGAGGTTGGCGGGAAAATAGGTCTCCCCAACGTCGATTAGACGGAGCGCAGAGACCAGGGCCGTGCCTGCCAGCGTCTTTGGGATGAAGCCGCGCACGCCCCCGCGCATCGCCCGGACGATATCGACCGAACTGGCCTGACCCGACATCAGCACCACCTTCTTGCCGGCGTTCTCTTCGACGAACCTGACGATGCTGCTGACGCCGTGTATGCCGGGCATGACGAGATCGAGCAGGAGCAGGTCAAACTCGGGCTGGTTCCGGAGCACCTCCACAACCCCATCGAGTGATCCGGCCGTCGCCACAACCCCATGGGGATCACCTCGCCGCACGAGCTCGCAAAGTGCGTCGCGGACCAGATCATGATCGTCGGCGATAACTAAGCGCAATGCCCTACCTCGAAAGCGCCGCTTTGACCCAAACCCCGATGGCACGGCTCTCACCAGGTCTTTTCTGGCGACGGAACCCCGTACTTGAGCGCCAGAGACCAGGAGATTCGAACTTATTTTTATCTATTTCTGTATTCGGCGGCGTATCCCGCCGAATCGACCACGAGAGCGACAGGATTTATACGTCCGAACCGCTCTGATAAGTTGTCTACGGTGTCACTATCCACATCCAGTCGAAAAAGACCCCCTTCATCTACTGTCAGGAGCCCGCGAGCAACCAGCGCCTGGCACTTTCGGCGCACGGTTTCCCGCGGGATGCCGGTCATCTCCGACAGGCTCTGAGCGGAGAGGACGCCTGGCGCATAGCCGGGCGCACACCTCAGGGCTGCGGCATCCCTGAGGGTGTCCGCCGCGGCGGCGACCAGAAAGGCGCTGAACACAACCCAAGCCTTGTAGTCCTGACCAAAATCCCGTCCCGCATCCTGCAGGATCGAAAACAGAGCGTTAACGGCTCCATGGAATTGATAGGCCTTGGCCACGGCCACGGACGGATCGAAACCGTCCACAGGCAATCCAAGGTCACTGCGGGTCGAAGGCGTCATGCGGATCGATGTGTGACGTTGGCTCATATGGGCATGGTGCGTCAGCGTTGCCGTTCCTTGGAGCCTGATTTTCGGGCACGCACCTGCGCAAATGGCGTTGCGTTAACGCAAATGATGAATCTTCACCTCATTTGAGTTAACGACGCCTCTGAATTATCCAGATTTCGCCAGGGCATGCACATTGGCGGCCGGCATAGCGCGCAACCCAGGCTGGTCTTCCGCCGCCAGTGCGCAGCGATGCAGCCAACAGCGACCATCGACCGATTCGGCGAGGTTGGTTTCGGCGGGGCGCCCGTAATGGGTTCCGAAGGCCATCTGCGCGAATTGTGGCTAACGGGTAGCGCGCTAAAACTCAGCATGCGGAGGAGGCCCCGGCGACCTCGATCCCAAGCATGGCGCGGACCATTTCGGAGCTTTTATGGGCGGTAGGCAGCAGCCATATCCGCCTGGCCCGACGAGCGAAGGTCTTCGCAGCCTTTCGTGCGCGTCTTAGGCCCCTCGATGGCTTTCTACGATGCGGGGCCCCACTGCCCGATCTGGTTGATGGTGTCGTCTGGCGGCCCGCTTTACCTACGGCTCTCAGTCTAGGCGTTGACGTGAAAGGCCCGTAATGCAACCGTTTAGTCCAGAAGATGCCCCCAAGGGTGGCGCGCTCGACTTTTCGATCCTTGACCTGGTCTCCGCACCGTTCACCCTGCTCAGAGCGGATCATGGCGTGGTCTACGCCAACGCGGAGGCGGCTGCGGTCCTGGGAATCCCAGCCTCCGAGCTCGTGGGCCGCCGCCTGGGCGACGTCATCACCGATGGCGCGCTGGAAGCCAGTCTATCGAACCTGGCTGCGGGAGCCGTTCGACAGACCGTCGACCTCGGACCGAAGAACCTGGGCGAAACGTCCGGCGTCCGGGTCGCATTGCGCCGAGGGGGCGGCCTCATCGGGCTGACCTGGCGTGCGCCGGAGGCCGCCCAGCCCCTCGCACCCACAGCCGAGGGATTTGTGCGACGGATCGGACCGCCCACGGCCCTCCTGAGCCCGGAGGGCCGCTGGCTCGAGGTCAACGAAGCCATGTGCGCCATCCTGGGTTACGACCGCGATCAACTACTGAAGATCGACCTGACGAGCCTGATCGACGCCGATCCTCCCGCCTCGGAGGTTTGGTCCTCCCTGCGGGAGAGGGCCGGCGCCGGTGCGCCCGTCGAGGCCGAGTGGCGGCTTCGGCGGGGCGACGGCGCGTCCATATGGGTCCGGGCTAACATGACCATGGCGGACGACGCGCCTCTCGGTCCCGCCCCCTACGTCATTAGCCTGAACGACATAACCTCGAGCAAACAGGAGGAAGCGAGGCTGCGCGAAAGCGAGGAGCGTCTGCGCCTCGTCATCGAGGCTCTGGACGATGTCTTCTGGATTTTCGATCCCGACACCAACGGGCTGGTCTACATCAGCCCTGGCTATGAGAGCCTTTGGGAACAGCCTCGAACGAGCCTCTACGCCGATCCGGACTCCTTTCTCGACAAGGTCGTCGAAGACGACCGGCAAAGCGTGAGGGAAAGACGGATCCTCCTGGCGGAAGGACGACGAGCCGACGTTGACTACCGGATCATCAAGGACGATGGAACCACCCGCTGGATCCACAGCAAGGCCGTTCCGATCCGGGATTCACAGGACGCTCTGATCTGCTACGTCGGCATGGCGACCGACGTCACGGAAGCCAGACGAATCCAGCAGTTTCACGATGAAGCCGACCGGCTCGAGACGATGGGTGAGTTCACGGCGGAACTCGCACACGACTTCAACAACCTTCTCGCGATCATCAATGTAAACGCGGGCCTGCTGCTCGACGAGGGGCTTGAGCCATCGGCGCGGCGCATCGTCAACAAGATCCTTTCCGCCGCCAAGCTCGGAACCGCAATCACCAGGTCGCTGCTGTCCATCGGCGCAGAACACGCGCTCGATCCCACCATCTGCAACCTGAACGAGGTGGTGCGGGACAGTTACGAGTTGCTCGCCGCCGCCGTCGGCCCATCCGTCAAGGTTACCGTGCTCGAGGCGCCATTCGAGGTGGCGGTGCTGATCGACCCCAACAAGCTGTCGAACGCGCTGCTGAACTTGGCCGTCAACGCGCGGGACGCCATAGCCGGAGAAGGCGAGTTGCGCATTGAGGTCGCCAAGGTCTGGCTGGCCGAAGACGACCCGGTCGGCGGGGCCTTCAGCCTCCCGCCGGGCCCCTACGGCCTGATCATCCTCTCCGACACCGGATCCGGCATGACGCCGGAAGTCGCCGCCCGCGCCTTCGAACCCTTCTTCACGACCAAGGCCACCGGCCTGGGAGCGGGCCTGGGCCTGCCCGCGGTCGACAGCTTCGCGCGTCGGTCGGGCGGCGGCGTGACGATCGAAAGCGCGCCCGGCAAAGGCGCGAGCGTCAAGATCTATCTGCCGCTCGCGGAAGGGGGCCAAGGCTCCGCCTCAGGCTGACGGCTGGGCCGACAGGGCGGCAAGGCGGCCTCCAGACCGGCCCCCACCGCCTGGCCGCTCAACTTGAGCGCGTGACGGCCAAAATGAGCGATACGCCGCCCCTGCCCCGCCCGGCGCCCGCCTAAGCTTCGCCATGAGGTGAGCGGGTGTAGAGGCGCTGGCGCGGTCTTGAATTCGGGGCGCGGCATGGCGGCGTTCCTTAGAGTCGAAGCGGCGAGGGCCGCCGTAAACGCGGCCCATCATCCTTCGCGCCGGCCGCGACACTCGCGTCGCGACGGCTCAGCCCGACGGCGCGGACCTGGCCTGCCATCTCGACCAGTCAATCGACGGCGGCCCGATGAATTTCACCAGCTACACCCTCGCGCCGTCCACCAGGACCAGCGAACTTGAACGCGGCGACACGCTGCACCGATGGCTTGTGGTGTTCCGCAGCCGCTCGAGGCTCTTCGCCTGCGTAGCCCTTGTCATCATCGCCTCTTCAGCGCTGGTCACCCTCCAAGTGACGCCGCGCTACACCGCGACCTCCCGCGTTATGATCGACCCGCGCCACCACGAGGTCTCGGACATCCCAGACGTGCTGGGCGGACTGGGGAACGACAGCAACATCATCGACACCGAGGTGCGCATCCTTGAATCACGCTCGCTGGCCGAGCGTGTGGTCGCCGCCCAGAAGCTTGATCAGGACCCCGAGTTCAACGCGGCGCTCCGCCGCCCGAGCGCAGCGCGAGCCGCGCTGGCCGGGCTGATCGGCGAGCTTGACCTCTTCGGACCGACGCCGCCGCAGGTGGACGCGCGGCTGCAGGCGCTCGAAGCCCACGAGGCCGTCGTCGACGCGGCCCTCTCCAGGCTGAAGGTCCACCGCGCGGGCCTGACCTTCGTCATCGACATCAGCTTCCAGTCGGAAGATCCCGCCAAGGCCGCCCGGATCGCCAACGCCTTCGCGAACCTCTACCTGACCCAGCAGCTCCAAGAGAAATATGAGGCGACCCAGCAGGCCACCCTCTGGATCGAACACCGTCTCGCCGATCTGCAGCCCAAGGTCGCGGCCGCCGCCACGGCGGTGGAGACCTACAAGGCGCAGCACGGACTTCTGGAGACGGTCGGCTCCACGTTGACCCAGCAGGAAGTGTCCAACCTCAACGATCAGCTGGCGGTGGCGCAGGCCGCCGAAGCGGCCGCCGAAGCCAGACTCCAGACCGCCCAGCAGGCGCTGGCGTCAGGCGCGGACGGCCAGAATCTCAGCGGCCCGCTCAACTCCCCCACGGTCATCCAGCTGAGGAGTCAGGGCGCAGAGCTCAGCGGCAGGCTCGCCGCGCTTCAATCCAGGTACGGGCCGGCCCATCCCGAAGTCCAAAGGGCCGCGCGGGCGTTGGCCGACAACGTCGCGCAGATCCACAGTGAGGTCGCGCGCCAACTGTCCAGCCTGAAGTCCGAAGAAGAGATCGCCCGCGGCCGCGTCGCCTCCCTGCAGGGGAGCCTCGATCACGCCAAGGCCACCCTGGCCGGCAATGGCGCCGCCTCCGTCGAACTCGCGGACCTGCAGCGGCAGGCGAGCGCCATCAGCAGTCTTTACGACAGCCTGCTCAACCGCGTTCAACAGACAACCGCCAGCCAGGGTGACGAGACGCCGGACTCGCGGGTCATCTCGCTCGCCAAGTCGCCGACAGCGCCGAGCTATCCGAGCATCGGTTTGAACTTGGCTCTCGGCCTGCTGCTCGGCCTGGCCGGCGGTACGGCCTCGGTTCTTCTCGCGGAATCCCTCGACAGCGGCCTCGCCACCTCCGCCGACGTGGAGCGCGCCCTGTCGGCGCCGCACCTAGGCGCAATCCCCGCGCTCAACAGCACGCTGACCGGAAAGCCCGTCCGGACCACGCCGGAGACCTACGTGGTCGAGAGACCGCTCTCCACCTTCGCGGAAGCCTTTCGCAACCTGCGAACCTCGATCCAGTTCTCGAAGATCGACACGAAGGTCAAGGTCATCCTGGTCACCTCCTCCCTGCCTGGAGAGGGCAAGACCACCACGGCCTTCTGCCTCGGCCGGTCCATGGGCCTATCGGGCTCCCGGGTAGTGGTGGTGGATTGCGACCTCCATCGCCGCGGCGTCAACCGTCTCCTCGACGTGGAGCCGTCGGTCGGCCTGGTCGAGGTGCTGCAAGGCTCGGCGAGCCTTGATGAGGCGCTGGTGCTGGACGAGCCCAGCGGCGCCTGGTTCCTTCCACAGGCGCGGACACGCCATACGCCTCGCGATCTCTTCGGATCCCAGGCGATGGACCGGCTGTTGGCGGAGCTGCGCGATCGTTTCGATCTCGTCCTGCTCGACACCGCCCCGGTGCTGCCGATCGCCGACACGCGCGTGCTGGCGCCGAAGGCCGACGTCGTGGTCTTCCTCGCCAAATGGCGGACGACCCCCATCAAGGCGGTCACGCTCGCCTTGGGCCTTCTGACCTCGGTCGGCGCGGACATTGCGGGCGTGGCGCTGACGCTGGTCGACGCCAAGAGGCACGCCAAGTACGGCTACGGCGACGGCAGCTACTATTATTACCGGGCTTACCGCAGCTACCGGCCCTATCCGACCGGGCAGAACGAAAACGTATTGTGAGGGCCTCGGCGCGCGGACGCGGCGGTGAGCGATCCGTGGGCGGACTCGTCGATCAGAGCGTTCGCGGGGCCGAGGGCCGGGGCCCGCCTTTGGTCACCCTCAGCCCCTCCAGCCCAAATCGCTGGAAGCGCGCCACCCAGCCGTCGAGTTCGGCCTGGCCGAGGTCGTAGGCCAGCCGCGCGTCGTCGAAGCTGATCAGGCCGATCTGTATCGCTCGCGCGACGGAGGCCTTACGCTGCGGCGTCCAGCGCAGACAGCCTCTCAGGGGCAGGCCCTGGAACCACGGATCGGCGACCGGGCGCGGCGCGTAGGACCGGGCCGCTCGGCTCTGGCCTGCGCCAGTAGACGACGCGCTCGCAATACCGAATGAAGAGCAAGCCACCGCATCGTCAGCCATCGACGTCCGCCCCAACTCAAAACCGGCACGCTTCGCGCCGCAATCTGAACTCGGGAAGGCTAGTGCAAGTCCGATTCTATTCGCCAGGACACAAGCCGCCCACTCTGAGCGGTCTGGGCTCAAAAGGGGATAGATGGATATAGAAGCGACGCCGGGGTGAGGAAATCATCCGGTCATGCTCAGGATACTGAATCAGATCCTCCGTATAACCCCCTCGACGGGGCGACAATATGAGCTTCCGCCATCGCCGCTGACCTCCAGCGCGCCCGACACCCGGCCCGGGGGACGCCGACGTCCGTGGGCTCACCTGGAGGCCGACCTGCCAGCCGAGGACGATCCCTGGAGCCCGGAAAACTATGCGAGGGCCTTGGACGAGGCCCGGATCGCCGCCGTCCGCCGTGCGGATCTGTTGAGCGACGCCCTTTGCGAACGGGACGATGAGATCGAACGGCTCAAGGCGAAGCTGGCGACATTCGAAGCGGCGCGCCAAGACGCTGGCGGTCCGATCGAGGTTGACGACCTGGACCGGCTGAGCGAACGCCTGGACGCCCTGCGCGACAGCCTCGCGCGCTCCTTGCGTGACATGCGCGCCGGCATGGAAAGGCGCATCGACACCGCCAAGCAGGGCCGCGCCGTCTGATGCCCTGATCGAGGCGCCGTTGGCCGGCCACGCGGGTTCATGTCTGGCCCGCGGACTGGACGCGCGTTGACCGGGCCCTTACATATCGCTCGGTATGGAAACGCAGACAGCAACAACGCTGCGCGGTCGCCCTCGGGAGTTTTGCACCGAGGAAGCCCTGGCGGCGGCCCTGAGGGTATTCTGGAGCAAGGGCTACGAAGGCGCCTCGCTGACGGAACTGACCCAGGCGATGGGCGTCACCCGGCCTAGCCTCTACGCGGCGTTCGGGAACAAGGAATCCCTGTTCCGCAAGGCGCTCGACCTCTACGAACGCGACAAGCTGGCCTACGTCTCGGCGGCGCTCGAGGCGCCGACGGCGCGAGGGGTGGCCGAGCGGCTGCTGCACGGCGCCTTGGCCATGCAGACCTCGGGGACGGACCCCAAGGGCTGTCTCGGCGTGATCAGTTCGGTGGCCTGCGGCGCCGAGGCGGAGTCGATCAAGGCCGAGGTGCTGGCCCGGCGAAAGTCGTCGGACGCGGCGCTATTAGCGCGGATGGAGCGCGCCAAGGCGGACGGCGACCTGCCTGAACACATCGCACCGGCCGAACTCGTCCGCTACCTGAGCGCCGTGCTCCAGGGGCTCTGCATCCAGGCGGGCTCGGGCGCCTCGGCAACGGAGCTTCACGGCCTGGTCGAGACAACCCTGGGGTTGTGGCCGGGCCGCTGAGTCGCCCAGAAATAATTTCCTACCGATCGATAGCCAAAGCCTTGACGCACTGCAACATCGCCCCATATCCGTACCGATTGGTATAAAATGGGGTGGCGGGTTGGCCGCTCCGGTTTACGGGGATATCGATGTCCAACGCACCCCTCGCCGGCCGGCTTGCGGCCCTGCTCGCAGTCCTTTTCCTGACTGGATGCGACGCAGTCGCCCGGTCGCCTGCGCCACCCGCGCCGCCAACCGTAGTCGAGGTCGCCAAGGTCGAAATCCAGCCTCTGCGGGCGTGGGACGACTTCACGGGCCGGCTCGAAGCCGTCGATAATGTGGACCTGCGCGCCCGGGTGTCGGGCCAGATCGTCGCGACCCCCTTCGTCGAGGGCGCGCGCGTGCGCAAAGGGCAGCTTCTCTTCCAGATCGATCCCCGCCCGTTCCAGGCCGAGGTCGACCGGCTGACCGCCCAGGTCCAGCGGGCCCGGGCGACGGCGCAGCTCGCGTCGGCGGACGACGATCGCGGCCAGCGGCTCGTAGCGCAGAACGCGATCGCCAAGGAGGAGGCCGAACGCCTCGCCTCCGAGGCCCGGTCGGCCCAGGCCGATCTCGGCGCCGCCGAGGCCTCGCTGCGGGCCGCCGAGCTCAACCTGTCCTTCACGCGGGTCACCTCGCCCATCGACGGACGCGTGTCCAAGGCCATGATCACCCGCGGAAACCTGGTCACGCCGGCAGACCTGCTGACCACCGTCGTATCGGACACGCCGATCTACGCCGCCTTCAACACCGACGAGCAGACCTACCTCAAGTACGCCGCCGCCCAGAGAGGCGGGAACGAGCCGGTCTACATGGGTCTGATGACCGAGCAGGGGTTCCCGCACGCCGGTAAGCTGCATTTCCTGGACAACGCGGTGGACGCCCGCAGTGGCACGATCAGCGGCCGTGCGGTGTTCGACAACGCCGACGGCGCGCTCACGCCGGGCCTCTTCGCCCGGATCCGGCTGATGAGCAACGACGTGAAGCCGGCGACGCTCGTGCCCGAGCAGGCGCTGGGCGCCGATCTCGGCAAGCGTTTCGTCCTGGTGCTGGGGGCCGGCGACCACGTCGAGTACCGGCCGGTGACCCTCGGCCGCGCGGTCGGGGAATATCACATCGTGCTTTCCGGCCTGCAGCCCGGCGACACCATCGTCGTCTCCGGCCTGCAGAAGGTGAAGCCCGGCGACGTCGTCGCGGCGCGGCCAAGCGCCGTGCGCCTGAGCCGGTCCGATCTGGCGGCCCTCGCCGCGGTCAGCTGAACGCCGCGTCCCTGTCGACTGTCCCCGGCCGCGCCGCCGGCCGCCTGCCACATCCCTCACCGGGGCCCCAATGAACATCTCCAACTTCTTCGTGGACCGCCCGCGGTTCGCCGTGGTGCTGTCGATCATCATCTTCGTCGCCGGCCTGATCGCCCTGCCGGTGCTGCCCGTCGGGGAGTATCCGGAGGTCGTCCCGCCGACGGTGGTGGTCCGCACCGCCTACGCCGGCGCCGACACCAACGTGATCGCCGAGACGGTCGCCGGCCCGCTTGAGCAGTCGATCAACGGCGTCGAGGGGATGCTCTACCAATCCTCCCAGTCCACGCCGGACGGGGCCATGGCGCTGACGGTGACCTTCGCCCTCGGCACCGACCCGGACAAGGATCAGGTGCTGGTCCAGAACCGCGTGGCGCAGGTGCTGTCCAAGCTTCCCCCGGAAGTGCAGCGGGTCGGCGTCACCACCACCAAGGCGTCCCCGGCCCTCATCGAGGTCGTGCACCTGACCTCGACCGACAGCCGCTACGACATGCTCTATCTAGCCAGCTACGCCCAGCTGCACGTGAAGGACGCCCTGGCGCGCACCTACGGCGTCGGCGACGTGCAGATGTTCGGCCAGGGGCCGTACTCGATGCGGATCTGGCTCGATCCCGAAAAGCTGGCCGCCCGCTCGATGACGCCGGGCGACGTCGTGGCGGCTCTTCGCGAGCAGAACGTGCAGGTGGCCGCCGGCCAGGTCGGCGCACCGCCCGCGCCGGGGCAGGCCGACTTCCAGATCTCGGTGAACACCCAGGGGCGGCTCGAGACGGAGCAGCAGTTCGGCGACATCATCATTCGGGCCGGACCGAACGGCGAGATCAGCCACCTTCGCGACGTCGCGCGCATCGAGCTCGGCTCGGACAGCTACGCCCTTCGCGCTCTGCTGGACAACAAGCCTGCGATCGCCCTGCCCGTGTTCCAACGGCCGGGGACCAACGCGCTGCAGATGGCCGACGACGTCAAGAAGACGATGGACGGCCTCGCCAAGGACTTCCCCCAGGGCGTGCAATACCACATCGTCTACGACACCACCGGCTTCGTGCATGAATCGATCAACGCGGTCGTGCACACCCTGCTGGAAGCGCTGCTCCTCGTCGTCCTCGTCGTCATCCTGTTCCTGCAGAACTGGCGCGCATCCATCATCCCTCTGGCGGCGGTGCCCGTCAGCCTGGTGGGCGCCTTCGCGGTGCTGCTGGTGCTGGGCTTCGGGCTGAACGCCCTGACCCTCTTCGGACTGGTCCTGGCCATCGGCATCGTCGTCGACGACGCCATCGTGGTGGTCGAGAACGTCGAGCGGAATATCGGCCTCGGACTCTCGCCGCGCGAGGCGACCCGCAAGGCGATGAACGAGGTGACCGGGCCGATCGTCTCGACCGCGCTCGTACTATGTGCGGTCTTCGTCCCGACCGCCTTCATCTCCGGACTGACCGGCCAGTTCTACCGCCAGTTCGCCCTGACGATCGCCATCTCGACGGTGATCTCCGCGTTCAACTCCCTGACCCTTTCGCCGGCGCTGGCGGCCGTGCTCCTGCGCGCGCACGACGCGCCCAAGGACCGGTTCGAGGTGCTGATAGACCGGAGTTTCGGCTGGCTGTTCAGGCCGTTCAACCGCGCCTTCGCCTGGATGTCGCACTCCTACGTCGGCGCCGTCTCGCGGCTCCTTGGCCGCAGCTCCATCGCCCTCGTGATCTATGGCGTCCTGATCGCCCTGACCGTCTTCACCTTCGCCAAGACCCCGAGCGGGTTCGTGCCGCAGCAGGACAAGCTGTACCTGATCGCCGTGGCCCAGCTGCCCGATGCCGCCACCATCGACCGCACCGAGGCGGTCGTCCGCAAGATCAGCGAAATCGGCCTCAAGACGCCAGGCATCACCCACGCGGTCGGCTTTCCGGGCCTGTCGGTCAACGGTCTGGTGAACAGCCCCAATTCCGGGGCGGTGTTCTTCCCGCTCGACAACTTCGAGAACCGGCGGTCGAAGGACCTTTCCGCCGGCGCGATCGCCGCCAAGCTGAACGCACAGCTGTCGGGCATTCCAGACGCCGTCATCGCCGTCTTCCCGCCGCCGCCGGTGCAGGGTCTCGGCAACATCGGCGGCTTTCGGATGCAGATCGAAGATCGGGCGGGGCTTGGTCCGGACGCGCTCTACCAGGCGACCCAGAAGATCATCGCCGATGCGTCCAAGGACCCGAACCTGACAGGCGTCTTCTCGTCCTACCAGATCGGCGTACCCAAGATCCGCGCGGACATCGATCGCGAGAAGGCGCGCGCGCAGGGCGTCTCCCTGACCGACCTGTTCGAGACGATGCAGGTCTATCTCGGCTCGCTGTACGTGAACGACTTCAACCGGTTCGGCCGGACCTACCCGGTCAACGTCCAGGCCGACCAGCGCTTCCGCCTCCAGCCCGACGACATCCTGCAGCTGCAGACGCGCAACACCGCCGGCCAGATGATCCCCTTGGGCGCCTTCGTCACCACCCACGAGACCACCGGCCCCGAACGCACCGCCCACTACAACGGCCTGCTCACCGCCGAGATCAACGCCGGTCCGTCCGCGGGCCACAGCAGCGGCCAGGCGCAGAAGGCGCTGGAGGCGATCGCCGCGCGCGACCTGCCCAACGGGATGGGCTTCGAGTGGACCGAGCTGACCTATCAGCAGATCCTCGCCGGCAATACCGCGGTTCTGGTCTTCCCGATCTGCGTGCTCCTGGCCTTCCTCGTCCTGGTCGCCCAGTACGAGAGCTGGAGCCTGCCTCTGGTGGTCATCCTGATCGTGCCGATGTGCCTGCTTTGCGCCCTGGTCGGCGTGCAGATCAGCCGCGGCGACGACAACGTCTTCACCCAGATCGGCCTCATCGTCCTGGTCGGCCTGGCCTGCAAGAACGCCATCCTGATCGTCGAGTTCGCGCGCGAACGGGAGAAGGAGGGCGAGCCCCTGCTCGCCGCCATCCTCGCAGCCTGCCGGCTGCGGCTGCGGCCGATCCTGATGACCTCGATGGCCTTCATCATGGGTGTCGCGCCGCTGGCGGTCTCGACCGGCGCCGGCTCGGAGATGCGCCGGGCCATGGGCGTGGCGGTCTTCTCGGGCATGCTCGGCGTGACGATCTTCGGCCTGCTGCTGACTCCAGTCTTCTACTGGACCGTCCGCAGGCTGACCGGCGCCCGGAAATCCCCCCGCGCCGCCGGCGTTCCGGAGCCAGCCCCGTCCCCGCACGGCTCCCCTCCGGCCAGCCCTGAACGCGCCGACGCGCTGACCCCTGCCGAGTAGGTCATCCTCCATGATCCATCCCCTCCGCCCCCTGCTCGTCGCCTCCGCCCTGAGCCTCGCGGGGTTCCAGGCCGCGTGGGCCATCGGGCCGACCTATCGGCCGCCTTCCGAACCGCCCGTGAACCTGGCCGCGTCCGACCCGCGCGTGACCACCGGTTCGGCGCCAGCGTCGGCCTGGTGGCGCTCGTTCGGCGACAAGGAGCTGGACGACCTGATCGCCCGCGGCCTCGGCGCGAACCTCGACGTTCGCATGGCTTTGGACCGGGTGGGCGAGGCTAGGGCCCTGTTCCATGAGAACCGGCTCAACCTGCTGCCACACGTGACCACCGAGGGGGCCTATTCCCGCAGCAAGGAACAGGTCCCGGGTTTCACCAAGGATCGGATCGACATCGAACAGGCCGACCTCGGCTTCGACGCCACCTGGGAGATCGACCTGTTCGGCCGGGTCCGGCATCAGGTGGAATCCGCCCGGGCCGACGCCCAGGCCGCGCGCGAGGACGTCAGGAACGCCCAGGTCGTCGTGGTCGCGGAGATCGCGCGCAACTACATGCAACTGCGCGGGGCCCAGGCCCGGCGAGCGGTCGCGGAGGAAAACCTCCGCACGGCGCAGGACACGCTGCATCTGACGGAAGTGCGCTATCAGGTCGGAACCGGCGATCCGGTGGACGTGGACAGCGCCCGGGCGCGGCTGAACGCCACCGAGGCCGCCATACCGCCGCTCCGCGCGGCCGAAGCCCAGGCGGCGCATCGCCTGGCGGTGCTCGTCGGCGCAAGGCCGGGAAGCCTGGACGCCGAACTGTCGGCGCCGCCGCCCACGGCGCTCACCGCCCCCGCGGCCGTTCCGATCGGCGACGCCTCCGACTTCCTTCGGCGGCGGCCGGACGTGAAGGCGGCGGAGCGGCGCCTGGCGGCCGAGACGGCCCGCACCGGCGTCGCCACGGCCGACCTGTTCCCACGCATCAACGTCACCGGGTTCGTGGGTTTCCTCTCAGGCGACGTCTCCGCCCTGTTCAAGAGCGGCTCACAGGCCTGGGCCATCAGCCCGGCGGTGTCATGGCCGGGCCTGGACCTGGGAAGCGCGCAGGCGCGCTTGCGTGCGCAGCGCTCGCGTCAGGACGAGAGCCTCGCGGCCTACGACCAGACCGTGCTCCGCGCGATCGAAGACCTGCAGGACGCGCTCGTCGCCTACCGTGAGCGCCAGATCGAGGTCGTCAGCCTGTCCCAGCAGGTCGAGGCCTCGCGCCGCGCCGCCGACCTGGCGCACATCCGCTACAAGGAAGGCAGGATCGACTTCCTGCGGGTGCTGGACGCCGAGCGCAGCCGGCTCGAAGCGGAGGACGCCCTGACGCTCGCGCAGACCAACGCCAATATCGACGTCGTATCGATCTATCAGGCGCTCGGCGGCGACGTTCGGCCGGGGGCCTGAGGCGACAGGACCGGGTCGGCCCGCGGCCGCCGGTCAGCCGACGGCCCGCTCCCGGCCACGCCAGAAGCGCTCGCGGATCTCGGCCTTGACCACCTTGCCAGCCGGGCTGCGCGGAAGAGCGCGCCAGATCTCCACCGACTTGGGCGCATGGACCGGCCCGAGGCGTTCGCGCACGAGCGCGATGACATCCTCGGGCGCCAACACGGCGCCGAGCTTCAGCTCCACCACCGCCTTGACCGCCTCGCCCCATTTCGGGTCCGGCACGCCGATCACCGCGCAGTCCAGCACCGACGGATGCTCCAGGATCACCTGCTCGACCTCGGCGGAGAAGACGTTGAAGCCGCCGGTGATGATCATGTCCTTGGCGCGATCGACGATGTAGACGAAGCCCGCCTCATCCTGGAAGCCGACGTCGCCGGTGCGCCGCCAGCCGTCGCTCGTGATCGCCGCGGTCGCCTCGGGGGCGCCGTCGTAGCCCACCATGGTCAGATTACCCCGCGCGACGATCTCGCCGCGCTGGCCAGCCCCTAGCATGGCGCCGTCCGAACCCATGACGCCCAGCCGCGTCGCCAGCGTAGAGCGGCCGCAACTCGACCACCTCGCCTCCGGCCCAGCGGCCAAATCGCAGGTCGACAGGAAGGTCAGGAACATCGGCGCCTCGGCCTGGCCGTAGCACTGGCACACCACCGGCCCGAACACCGCCATCGCCTCGCGCAACTTGGCCGGCGAGATCGGCGACGCCGCAATCACCAGGTATCGCAGCGAACTGAAGTCGCGCTCGCGCACCCCGGGATGGTCGAGCAAGCCGTAGACCACGGTCGGCGGCAGATAGAGGTGGGTGATCCTGTGGCGCTCGATCGCCTCCAGAATCAGGTCCGGGCTGGGCTTCTTCAGGATGACGTTGGTGGCTCCGCCCGCGATGGCGCAAAGCGCCAGCACGCCGGCCGCATGGGTCATCGGCCCGGCCACCAGGTGAACGGGCGGCTCGGGCGACGGCAGGCATTGCCAGAAGGCGCCGACCAGCGTCTCCCAGGTCTGCAGGCTCCACAGTGCGGCCTTGGAAAGGCCGGTCGTGCCGCCGGTGGGGAACAGGCTGGCGATGATGTCCGCCCCGTCAGGCGGCTCGGGGGCGGGCGGGTAGTCGCCCGCGGCGAACCGCTCCAGCGACGGCGATCCGCCGGAGCCTTCCCGGTCGAGGCAGACCGTCAGACCAGGCGCCGCCAGCACCGGCGCCAGGGCCAGCGCTTCGGCCTCCAGGCTGGAATGGTAGAACAGCGCCTGGCACCGCGACAGGCCGAGCCAGTGACGGTTCGCCGCCTCGCTGTTGCGCGCGTTGATCGGGGTCCAGACCGCGCCGAGCCGGAAGGCCGCCAGTATGGCGACAAAGGCGGCTGGATCGTTGGGACTGAAGACGCCGATCCGGTCGCCGGCCTTCAGGCCCGCCGCGGCCAGGGCGGAGGCCAGGGCCTCGACACGCGCGTCAGCCTCGGCCCAGGAGACGACGCCGGTCTCGTCGGCGAAGGCCGCTCGCGCGGGGCCATGCCTCAGGCCCCGCTTGAAATAGTCGATGACGCGCACGGCCGGCCGGCTCAGGCGGCCGGATGGGCGTCGACCAGGATCGCCGCCATGACGCAGGGGACCTGGCCGCGATTGCTCCAGGCGTGCTTGGTCCCGCGCTGGACGATGCAGTCCCCGGGGCGCAGCAGCATCTCGCCATCCTCCATGATCATGTGCATCTCGCCGGAGATGACCACGAGATAGTCCACCGAGTCCGTGGCGTGCATGCTGGCGTGCTTGGCGCTGTCCTCGGCGGTCGGGACCCGGGCGCTGCCCAGTTCGGCGAACGCCGCGGCGGTGTCGATCGTCGTCTTCGACTCCGGCGGAATCTCGACCACGCGGAAGATCGTGCCGCCGGGCGTCGGGTCGTGACGGATCGGCCGCGCGCCGCGGTCGACCAGGCCGGTGTTGTCGACCGGAATTTCCTCGGTCACCCAGATCTCGGTCACCCGCGAGCCGGGCCAGGCGGCGCTGTCGAGCACATTGGGCGCGTCGCCGACGAAGGTGATGTTCGAGCGGCCCTGGGCGTCGTGCCCGGTGACGATACGGCGGATGGCTTGAGGCATGATTGAAATCCCTGGTGACTGGAACGCTTACGCGGGCCGGCCGACGACCCGGTTGCGCAGGACGCCGATGTTCTCGATCTCGAGCTCGACGAGGTCCCCGATCGCCAGCCGCCGTCCCAGCTCGAACCCGCAGCCCGAAGCGACCGTGCCCGAGCCGATCACTTCGCCGGCGCGCAGGGTCTTGCGCCGGCTGAACTGGACCACGGCGTCCTCGAAGCTGTGGTGCATGGTCGAGGTCGAGCCGCGCGACCATTCCTCGCCGTTGACGCGCGCGGTCATGGTCAGGGCGTAGGGATCGTCGAACTCGTCCGGGGTGGCGATGCAGGGCCCAAGGCCGTTGCCGTTGTCGAAGTCCTTGCCTTCGCCCGGTCCGAGCCGGGCGTCCATGACCGGGATCTGGACGTCGCGGGCCGACCAGTCGTTGAAGATGGTCAGGCCGAAGATGTGGTCGCGCGCGCGGTCCTGAGTGATATCGCTCCCGGTGCGCCCGATCACGCAGGCCCACTCCAGCTCGTAGTCGATCCAGTCGGAATAATCCGGCCAGACGATGTCGACCTCCGGTCCGCTGACCGCCAAGTGGTTGCTGTTGTAGTAGACCACCTGCTGCTTGAAGATCGGCTTGAGGTCGTACTGGCCGCTGGCCATCAGCCCTTCGAACGCCGCCTCGGGGTCGGGTTCCTGAGCCGCCAGGTTGCGGGCCATCTGCACCAGCGCCTTTTCCATGTGCTCCAGGAACAGGCTGCAGTCGCGCAGCCGGATCGGCTTGGGCAGGGGCGCCAGCAGCCTCGCCTCGCCCGAGACCATGGCCTCGTCGGGACGCTTGGCGATAACCGTGCGCGCCTCGTCCCAGGCTCCGTCGCCGGCGTCGATCAGCGCCTGCATCGAGGCGAAGGCCGCCCCGCCGCCGCCGAGGCGTTCGCACGCCCCGGCCAGGTCCAACACGCCCCCGCCGGGCGCCATCGCCCCCAGCCGGGGGCCGCTCTCGGCCTGATAGGTGACCAGTTTCATGACGGCGTCCTCCTGGAGGCGGCGATCGCGATGATCAATGGAACTTGACGTTCAGCGTGGCGCCGTAGGTCATCGGATCACCCGGCACGGCCAGGCCGGTCCCGCTGGCCACCGCGATGTTGCGGTAGTAGTGGGTGTCACCGAGGTTCTTGCCCCAGAACGCCACGCTCCAGTCGCCGCGCGCCGGCGTATAGGTGACGCGGGCGTTGGCCAGGCCGTAGCCGGGCTGATAGAGGCCGGCGGTGCGGGTATTGGCCGCGTCGAAGAACTCCTGGGCCTGGTAGGTGTACTCGGCGCGCACCGCGAGGCCCGCGCCCTGCGGCAAGTCGAAGTCGTATTCGGCGCTGTAGCTGCCGGTGAAATCCGGCGAGCGGAGCTGTTCGCGACCGGCGTAGCTCGCAGCGCCGTTCTGGTACTTCAGGAATCGCGCCTTCTGGTAGGTCATGCTGGCGTCCAGGCTGAGGCCGTGCACCGGCTTGGCGCTCAAGGTGACGTCCACCCCGTCAGCGCGCGTGGCGCCGGCGTTGTCGATGGTCTGGAGCGCCGGGCCGGTGATCCGCAGGATCTGTTGGTTGGTGATGTCCTGGCGGAAGACGGCGATATCGGCCAGCAGGCGATGGTCGAACCATTCGCTCTTCAGGCCCACCTCGTAGGCCTTCACGTTCTCGGGCTGGAACGGCTTGTTGGCGACCGCCGCCGTGCTGGGCAGGAGGGTCTGGAAGCCGCCGCTCTTGTAGCCCTGGCGATAGGACACATAGGTCAGGATGTCCGGCGTCAGCTTGAAGTTCAGCGACGCGGACGGATCGAACGAACTCCACTGAGCGTGAGGGTCGACGCTGAACGGCGAGGCCGCCAGGAAGCCCTTCACCTCGCGCTGATCGCGCTTGTCGTCGATCGAATAGCGGCCGCCGGCCGTCAGGCTGAGCTGGTCGGTGAAATCGTAGGTCGCCTGGCCGAACAGCGCATAGGCGTCGGAGGTGATGACGGAATCGTCGGTCGCGGTGTGGTTCTCGACGACGGCCGTGGGGAAGGCCGGGCCGGCCTTCAACACCCAGTTGTCGGTCACCCGGCCATGGTAATAGTAGAAGCCGCCGATCCACCGCCAGCGGGCCGCCTGGCCTGCAAGCCGCACCTCCTGGCTGAAGGTCTCGTCGCGTTCGTGGGTCGCAAGAACGTAGGAGTCGGCGATCGTCGCGTCCTGGTCCTGCAGCCGGTCGAACAGGTTCGAGCGCAGGGCGGTGATCGAGGTGATGGTCCCGACGGGGGTCTTCCACTCCAGCCGGCCGGTCAGGTCGCCCAGGGTCTGATGCTCGAACCCGTCGACGTTGTAGTAGTGCTTGTAGAAGCTCTCGCCCGGCGGCAGGGCGGCGATGGCCGCCGGACTGAGCAGGCCGGACTTGTTGGCCGAGGCGATGAACTGGTTGGTCATGCCATCGCGGGCCTGCAGGCCGTCGGCGGTCAGCAGGAAGGTGACCGTGTCGCCCACGTATTCGATCTGGGCGCGGCCGCCATAGCTCTCGATCCGGCCCGGGTCGGGCCCGCCGGCCAGGTTCTTGGTGAAGCCGTCGCGGTGGCGGTAGCCGAGCGCGAGCCGGTAGAGCCAGTGGTCGTCCTTGTCGAGCGGGCCTGTCACCCCGACGCGGGCGGTGTAGTCGCCATAGTCGCCCACCTCGGCGTCCAGCGTGCCGCCGAACACCGGCGACGGACGCTTGGTGGTGACGCTGATCGCGCCGGACGCGGCGTTGCGGCCGAACAGGGCGCCCTGCGGGCCCTTCAGCACCTCGACGTGGTCGATGTCGAACAGGTCGAACTGCAGGCCGGCGGTTCCGCCGATGTAGACCTCGTCGACGAAGTAGGCGACGCTCGGATCGGAGCCGGCGTCGATCTGGTTGGTGCCGCCGCCGCGCAGATAGGTGTAGCTGACGAACCCGGCGCCCACCGCCGAGATGGTCAGGCCCGGCGCAAAATGCTGCAGGTCGTCGATGTTGGTGACGCCCGACTTGGCTAGGGTCGCGCCCGACAGGGCGTTGATCGAGATCGGCACGGCCTGGACGTTCTCTGCCCGCTTTTGGGCGGTGACCACCACGGCCTCGACTTCGTCTGCCGCCTGAGCGGGGGCCGGGGCCGCCGCCTGCGACTCGCCACCGGTGACGGTTGCGGCAAGAACCACAAGACTCGCGCCGAGCATAAGCAAATCAATACGCATGATATCCTCCCCCTACATCTTATTTTTCTCGGGAATGAAGCTGGCCTATCCCACTGTCTGGCGACCAAATTCATATCCAACCGAACTATACTGACGTATCATTTTCATTGTCGGCGGTGACAAGCTGCGAATATGGACACTCGTCCACACCGCGCCTCGCCACAGCTAATCGACGTCCTGGAAGACGACACGATTTCGCAACCGGCCCAGACCCGAAACCTCCATTTCGATGACGTCGCCGTGCGCCAGCGGCTGGCCGTACTCCAGGCCGCTGCCGCCGCCCACCGTGCCGGAGGCGAAGAACTCGCCAGCGTGCAGCGTCTCGTCGCGCGAAGCGTGGACGATGATGTCGACGAAGCTGTGCATCATGTCGCGGCTGGAGCCTCGACAGCGCTCCTGCCCGTTCACGCTCACCGTCATGGTCAGGTTCCCCGGATCGGGAATCTCGTCGGCGGTGACCAGCCAGGGGCCCATGACGTTGCCGGTGTCGAAGTCCTTGCCCTTGGACGGGCCGAGCATGGCCGGCATCTCGCGGTACTGCTGGTCCCGCGCGCTGACGTCGTTGTAGATGCAGTAGCCGAAGATGTGCGAGGCGGCGTCCGCTGGCGAGATGTTCTTGCCCGACCGGCCCAGGAAAACCCCGAACTCCAGTTCGTAGTCGAGCCATTGGCAGTAGCGCGGCCGAACGATGTCCACCCCCGTGCCGACGACGCTGAACCGGTTCGGCTTGTAATAGACGGGGATGTCCTTGAACACGTTCGAGAGCACGCCGGGCATGCTGGCCGCCGCTTCGCCCAGCACCAGATGCTTGTTGGCGCGCGCCTGCAGCAGGTGCTTCTCGAACGTCAGGCAGTCGTACATCTGCTGGGGCACCGGCACCGGCGCCAGAAGGCGGACCGTCTCCAGCGGCTTGACCACGACCGGCCGCTCGACCAGCGCCCTCGCCTCCTCCAGCGCGGGCGCCCCGCCGTCGATCAGCGACAGCATGTCCTCGAAATGGCGCGCCGCGCTGGCGGCGGTGAAGTCCGCGATGGCGGACTCTCCGGGCAGCATGGCGCCGATGTGGGCGCCGTCGTCGGTCGCAAAGGTGACGAGTTTCACCGGTCGGTCTCTCCGCTTCGGTTCGGATGGGCGCCTCGGCCCGATCCCGGGCCGGGACGTCTAATGCCTGTGATTGGGATCGCCGCAGCCGCAGGCTGCGGTCGCCGCCGCGCGGCGGGTCTCCCGCGTCTTGTAGTAGCGGGCCATCAGGGCCCAGAGCTCCTCGCGCGGGACGACGGGGCGGGTTCCGCTGAGTTCGCCCCAGATCTCCATGACGTTGGGCACCATCCGTTCGGCGTCGCCCCAATTCTCGAAGTCGCCCATGGCGATATCGAACGCCGCGTCCAGGCAGTTCATGCCGGCGTCATAGCGCTTCTTGGTCTCGTCCCAGACGTACTGCAGGTAGGCCTTGAACTCGCGCACCGCCGCCTTGCCGACGATCGGACCGTGCCCGGGCACGATCACCTCCACGTCCCAGCTCAGGATCAGGTCGCAGGCCTTGATCCAGTTGGCGACGGGCCCCGCCCAGATCGCCGGATGGGCGCCGGCGAACAGGATGTCGCCGGTGTAGACCACCTTGTCCTTCGGGGAGTGGATCAGGATGTCGCTCTTGGTGTGCGCCGGGCCGACATCGATCAGCCGGATATCCTTGTCGCCCACCTTCAGGTCCAGGGCGCCCTCGAAGGTGTCGGTGGCGTGGGTGATGGTGATGCCGTGGAAGTCGAAGGCGCCGAACACCTGGCGCATGAAGGCGCCGCCCTCGCCCCACTCACGCCAGCGGTCGAGCATGTCCGCCAGCACCGCCGGGGGCACGTGCTCCATGTCGTCGTCGACAGCCTTGGTGGTCAGGATGCGCGCGCCCTTCACCAGCTCGTTGCCGTAGGTGTGGTCGCCGTTCGAGTGGGTGTTGACCAGGGTCCCGATCTGCTTGGCGGCCGGCACGGCGTCGCCCATCGTCTGGAGCATTTCCGCCGTCAACTTCAGATCAAACAGCGTATCGACAAGTAAAGCCTCGCCGCTGTCTTCGATCAGGCCGGCGTTGCTCCAGCCCCAGCTCCCATCCGGCAGGATATAACCCCAACAGCCACCGCCGAGATCCTGCAATCCCTTGTTGAATCCCCAGCGCGGCATGCTTCCACCAATATAAGAACTATTGTTGATTTGCGGGCCGAACGGTAGCGGGCCGCCGGGGGCCGGCAAGTCTCGAATGTGGACGATCGTCCACAGCCGCCCCGCTGGGCGTAGGGCTTTCGGCTTGCTAAGGCGGCGCCCGCACAAGACGGTGGGTCGTGGCGAAGGCCGCCCGCAGACAGTTTGAGAGAGCCGCCATGACCTCGGAAACGGCCAGGCCCGTCGGCTATCCGACGCGCCGCGATGCATACTACGTGGCGTTCATCGTCTTCACGGCGACGGCCTTCTCCTTCCTCGACCGGCAGGTCCTCGCCATTCTGGTCGACCCGATCCGCCACGATCTGCAGGTGTCCGACACCCGGATGAGCCTGCTGTACGGATTCGCCTTCGTGATCCTCTATTCGACGCTGGGCCTGCCCATCGGCCGGCTGATCGACCGGAGCCAGCGCCGGCTGATCCTCGCCGCCGGGGTGGCGACCTGGAGCGTGATGACCATCGCCTGCGGCCTGGCGCACGACTACTGGACGCTGTTCGCCGCACGCATCGGCGTCGGCGTCGGGGAGGCCTGCCTGACGCCGGCCGCCTGTTCGTTGCTGGCCGACTGTTTCGAGCCGCGCGTCCGCGGGCGGGCCATGAGCGTCTATCTCTTGGGCGTCTATGTCGGCCTCGGCCTTTCGATGGCCGTCGGCGGAGCCTTGTACGAGGCCCTGCGGCGGGGCGTTCACCTGCCCTTCATCGGCGCCCTGGCGCCCTGGCGCGCAGTGTTCGTGCTGATCGGCGCGCCCGGCCTGCTGATCGCCGCCCTGGCGCCGACCATGCGCGAGCCGCCGCGGCAGGACCTGGCGGCCGCGACCGGCGGCGGCGCGCCGGCCGATGACGCGAACCCTGGCCTTGTGCGCTATCTGCGGCTCAACGCCTCGACCATCGCCACGGCGCTGGCGGCCCACGGGTTGCTCGCCTTCGTCAGCTACGCCCTGATGGGCTGGGCGCCGAGCGTGCTGGTGCGCCAGTTCCACCAGCCGCGCGCCGCTGTCGGCCTGACCCTGGGCGTCCTGTCGCTGGTCGGCGGGGTCGTGGGCGCGCTCTGGGGCTCGATCGTCTCCGATCGCTGGACAGCGCAGGGGATGACCGCGGCCAAGTTCAGGGTCTGCGCGATCGGTGCGGGCTTCGCAGCGGTCGGCCTCACCATCCTGCCGTTCGCGACAGCGGCCTGGACAGCCTTCGCCGCCATCACCCTCTGTCTGACCGCCCTGCCCTTCGCGTCCGCGAGCGGCCAGACCATGGTGCAGGAGTTGTTCCCCAACCGCTTGCGCGGTCAGGGCTCGGCGATGATGGTGCTGCTGATGGGCCTGTTCGGCGCCGGCGGCGGCCCGCTCGCGGTCGGGCTGCTGAGCGACACCCTGCTGCGCCGGCAGGGACTATCCGTCGCCATCGTCTCAACGGGCCTGCCCGCGGCCATCGCGGTGCTCCTGCTCTATCTCCTCGGACGCGACGCCTATGAAGCCGCGCGCCGGCGCGTGAAGCGGCAGGCCGAACCTACGGCGCCGTCCGGTCTGCTCACGCCGCGGTCGCACCCCGCCTGAGGCCGGGCTTGCGGGCGGCCCGGTCCACGAGGCCCTGCATGCCGCTGACGGCGAATTCGACCAGGTATTCGACGATCTCCTCGGGGTCGTCGTCCGGGGAGCCGACGACCTCGTCGTAGCGGTTGTCCATGATCTCCCACGAATAGAGCGCCCCCACGACGAAGGAGAAGCCCCAGACCGCCTCGGATTTGGTCAGGGTCGGGCAGACGCCGCGGACGCTGTCGATCCAGCGCCGCAGGGAATCGGCGGTGTTGCTGCGGCGCCTGAGCTCGACCTTGACGTCGGGCGGCGCGCTGACCCATCGCCGCAACAGGTTAGGCAGCCGCCGGTCCGCTTCGGTTGTGCTGCGGGCGCGATCGACGATCGGCTTGACCAGGGCGAAGACGATGTCGCGAAGGTCGGCGGGGCCTCCCTTGGCGGCGATCCGCGCCGCCAGCAGCGCGCTGCGCTCGACCTCGATCTCGCGCCAGAGCTGGGATGCGACCGCAACGAAAAGATCGCTCTTGGTCCCGAAGTACATGTTGATGGCGCTGAGCGGGGTGCGCGCGCCGGCGGCGATGTCGCGCAGCGAAGCGCCCTCGTAGCCAACCTGGGAAAACACCGTGGTGGCGCTTTCCAGGAGGGCGGTGATCGTCTCGCCTTTCGAGCTCCGTCTGGCCATGGCTGGCTGCTCCAGCGCCGGCGGTCCAGCCGCCGCCAACAACTGAGCCCTTATTGGCCCCTCCACGGCCCGGGGAGAAGCCCTCACCCGACCCTCTCCCCGACTGACGCGTTTTCGGGCTCGACCCCCAACCCTACGAGCACGCGGGAGACCATGTTGTAGGATGCGATCACCATCAACAGCTCGAGGAATTCGTCCGGGTCAGGAAAGGCCTGCCTGACCGCGGCCAGGGTCGCCTCGCCGATCCGCACGTCGCGCGTGCTGTCGCGCGCCATGGCCAGCACCGCCCGCTCGGCCGGCCCGAACAGCGCCGTGTCCTTCGACGCCGCCTCGATGTCGACAAGCGCCTCGACCTGGCCCGGCGCGCCGCCGGCGGCCACGAACGGCCCGATGTGATGGTTGAACTCGTAGTCAGCGCCGTTCAGCCTGGCCACCGCGCAGATGGCGAGTTCCCGGTGCAGCGGCGACAACCGGTAGCCCTTTCGCACGCGTGAGAACAGGTGCGCCCAGCCCTCGGCCAGCGGCGGGCTGTGCAGCAGCATGCGGTCGAGGTTCAGCAGGCGTCCGCCCCGACGCTCCCGCGTCGCCGCCGCGACCCGTTCCGCCTCGCCGTCGAACTCGGTCCGATAGGGAATATTCGGCATGATGCTCCTCACCTGCATTTTTGCCCGCATGCTGTGAGGGTGCGCCGGCGAGGATACAAGTAAGGTCTTGGGACGCTCGTCCTGGTCGCGCGCGGCCGAGCGGGCCGGCCGGATGGATCAGGCCGCCGCCGGATCGATCGGGATGCGCCGGGCGGGGCTCAGGCCGCCAGCCAGTCGCGCATGGCCCCGGTCACGGCCTGCGGCCGCTCCATCGCCACCATGTGGCCGGCGCCGTCCACCACCACGAGGCGGCTTTGCGGGATGCGCGCGGCCATCTGGCGATGGACCTCCACCGGGCGAAGCGCGTCCTCGGCGCCGGCGAGCACCAGGGTGGGCCGCAGCACCTTGGGCAGCATGTCGGCATAGTCAGGCCGCGTCAGCCCGGCGTAGGTCTGGGCCGCAAGACGCTCGGCGGGCTGTCGCGCCATCATCGCGACCACCTCGGCGACCAGGGCCTCGTCCGCAAGGCTGTCGTGGGCCAGGATCTGGCGGACCCACATCCTGGCGAATCCGTCCATGCCCTCGCTGGCGACCTTCGCCATCATCGCCTCACGGCGGCCTTCTTCGGCGGCGCGCGCGGCGGCGTCCAGATGGCCCCGGTAGTCCGTGGCGAGCAGGGCCAGCCTGTCGACCCGTCCGGGCGCGCGGCGATAGACCTCCTGGGCGACGCGCCCGCCCATCGAGTGTCCGGCCAGGGCGAACCGCTCCGGCGCGGCGGCCAGCACGGCCTCGGCCATGCCGCCCAGGTCGTCGAGCAGGCCGTAGGACATCACCCGCGGGCGGCAGACGTCCGCCAGGCCCTCGACCTGCGCGCGCCAGGAGGCCTCGTCACAGAGCATGCCGGGCAGCAGCAGCAGGTGGGGTCTTTCGTCCACGGGATCGTCTTCCGAACTGAACCTAGGGGATGGGCCGAAGCCGCCCCGCACCTAGCATTATTTCGATATGTGGAAAAGTATTCGACTATCGAAATTTTTCATCCGGCCCGATCGGGTCGTAGACAAGCGGCCGGCGGCGCGCCAAATGGACAGGATTTCGGAAAGCGAAAGTCTGGAGCGTGATTTCGATATGGATAGCGACGAAGAAAAGCACGCGGACTCCGAATATCTGTCGACGCTGGAACGCGGCCTGTCGGTGCTGCGGGCCTTCGGGCGCGAAAATCCGCAGATGACGCTGAGCGAGGTGGCGGAGGTGACGAGCCTGTCGCCAGCGGCGGCGCGGCGCTGTCTCAACACCCTGGTCAAGCTCGGCTACGTGGCCAAGTACCACCGACACTTCCTGCTGCGGCCGGAGGTGATGAGTTTCGCCTCGGCCTATCTCGACTCGATGAGCCTCGGCGAACTGGTGCGGCCGCACCTGCAGGCGGTGCGCGACGAGACGGGGGACAGCTCGTCCCTGGCGGTGCTCAGCGGGCAGGACATCCTTTACCTGGTGCACGTCTCCACCAACCGGATGGTGCGGCTGGCGGCGGGCATCGGGACGCGCTTTCCCGCCTACGCCACTTCGCTCGGCCGCGCGATCCTGGCGTTCGAGGACCCCGAGGTCAGGATGCGCTACCTCGACACCTGCAACCTGACCACCTTCACCGAGCACACCGTCTCTTCGCGCGGCGAGTTGCAGGAGGTGCTGTCCCAGGTGCGGCGCGACGGCTATTCGGCGGTCAAGGACGAACTCGACTATGGGCTGATCTCCATCGCGACGCCGATCCTGGATGACAGCGGCCGGGCGATGGCCGCGATCAACTGCTCGACCTCGACCTCGCGCGTCGGGCTGGACGAACTGGTGCGCACCCGCCTGCCGATCCTGCACAATGCGGCGCGCCATATCGAGGCGGCCCTGCGCCGCCAGCCCTTCCTGCTGAGGTCCGTGCATTCGAACTGAGGCGGCGGGGCGTGTGGGGCCGCCCCGCCGACCTGCCGGCGAAGCCGGCATCCGCGCCTCGGCTTCCCGCTCTAGAAGCGGCGGGTCAGATCGACGCCGAACGTCCGCGGCTCGCCCTTGAACAGGAAGCCGCCGGTCGAGTATTCGGTGTTGTACTTGGTATCGAACAGGTTCTTCGACCAGAACACCAGGCGCCAGGCGTCCATCTGCAGACTGGCCCGCAGGTCGAACAGGTTCACCGGGTTACGCGCGATCGGCTTGGATTCGCCGGCGGCCGGAACGGGGATCACGAAGGTCGTAGGGCCGATCAGGTTGTCGTCGATCCGGATCATCGCGTCCCAGTCACGCCAGACCGTGTGCGAATACTGCAGCCCGACATTCAGGGTGTAGTCGGACACCAGTGGCACCTTGGAGCCCACCACGAGCCCGCTCGAGGCGCCGGGGAACTTGGTCACGCGACTGTCGGTGTAGCCGAAGCCGATGTTGCCCGTCAGGTCGTTGGTGAACATCGCCGTGGCGTCAAGGTCGACGCCGGTCAGCCGCGCTTCCTTGATGTTCCCGAGGTTCTGGGTCGAGTTGGAGGCCAGGAAGACGAAGTAATAGTCGTTATGGTCCAGGGTCCCGTAGACGCTGCCGTTGACGATCAGCCGGTTGGCGAGCCAGCGGCTCTTGAAGCCGGCTTCGACGGTGTCGGCCGTGTTGGCGTTGAACGTGTCGCCGACGTTGTCGAAGCCCGCAGTCTTGGCGGCCTGGGCCACGCCCGTCTGGTTGAAGCCGCCGCTTCGAAAGCCCCGGCTGTAGCTGGCGTAGACGTTGACATTGTCCAGCGCCTGATAGCGCAGCACCGCCTGGGGCTGGAACGCCGACCAGGTATTGGCCCGCGAAGAGCCAGTCGTGGTCGGAATGCCCGCATTGTCGAGGAAGACCTGCGGCGTGTCGGTGGTGTCGCGCCGATGGTCGCTGTCGTAGCGGAAATTCAGCGACAGTTCGAGGTCCTTGGTCAGGTTGGTCGAGGTGTCGAAATAGCCGGCCCAGGCGAACTGCTTCTGCGAGTCCGCCAGGTATGAGATCTGGCCGTGCGGCTCGTAGATCGGCGGGTTGGGCGTGCGGTAGATCGCCTGCACCCCTTCGTCGGCGATGTCGTACATGTTGCCGGTCGAGATGAACCGGTCCGTGGCGAAGATCTGCGCGCCGGCGATCCACCGGAAGCGCTTGTCCGCCGGCGAGGTGAAGCGGAGCTCCTGGCTGAAGGTCTTGGCGGTCAGGAACTGGCTTTGGCTGTAGTCGAATCCGGTCTGGGCCTTGCCGAAGGGATCGAAGGGATAGCCGTCGCCGGTCAGGATCTCCCACACGGTGCTGTAGCCGGTGATCGAGGTGAAGGTGCCGAAGCCAGTGTTGTAGTTGAGCTTTAGCGCGCCGTCGTAGATCTTCCGGTCGTCCATCCCCGAGTTGTTCAGGTCGATCGGCTGGCCAGTGTAGTTCGGGTCGTTGAAGTGCGGCGATCCGAAGGGCGCCACGGTGTAATAGAGGCCGCGCGTGTTCAGCAGGTCGGTCGACAGGCGCAGGTCCGCCGAGAAGTTGCTGGTCGGCTGGTAGAGGAGCGAGACCCGGGCGCTGAAGTCCTTGATCGGGTCGGCGAACTTGGAAGCCGAGGCGTCGGTGGTGTCGACGTTGCGCAGGTGGCCGACGGTGTCGAAGTAGTTGACCGCGGCGCGGACCTTCAAGGTGTCGGTGATGGGGCCGCTGACCGTGCCCTGCAGGCGATAGCCGGGGCCGCTCTCGTAGCCCACGGTCGCCTGGCCCTTCCACTGGTCCGTGGGCTGCTGGGTGGTGATCAATATGGCGCCGCCGATGGCGTTGCGGCCGTAGAGCGCGCCTTGCGGGCCCTTCAGCACTTCGATCTGCTGAACGTCGACCAGCGCCTGGTTGAACTCGGCCGGCTGGGTCATCGGCACCCCGTCGACCACGACCGCGACCGACGGCTCGCTGTTGCGGGCCTGGGCGATGCCGCGGATGACGATGAAGCTGGTGCCGGCGTTCTGGGTGGCGACGAAGGTCACGTTGGGCACGGCGTCCAGGAAGTCGGCCGGGCTGTTGATGCCCTTGGCCTCGATCGCCTTGGAGGTGAAGGCGGTGACCTGGGCCGGGACCTTCTCGATGTCTTCTCGCCGCTGGCGGGCGGTGACGACGACTTCGCCGACCGAATAGGACGCGGGCGGAGCGCTGGCGACCGGCGCAGCGGCGGCGGTCTGCGCCGAGGCCTGACCGGCCGCGATCGCACTGCCTGCGATGGCAGTCGTTCCGAACAAAACTTTTACGAGAATACCGGTGCGTCGAGCGCTGGGCCGATTCATGACTTCCCCCCTGTTGCCGGCGATTCTTGTTTCGCGCCGGATTTGTCGTTCCAGACCGACTGCGGCTCGGCGCGCCTGACCGACACGCCGGATTTCACCTGCCGGGAGGGCGCGCGGCGCGCCGGACCGGCCGGGATGAACGCAGACCGCCTAGCGGATTCCTACGATGACTTGACCATATAAATTTCGTATTCCGAAGTCAATTTCGATAATCGAATTTTACGAGGGCTGCGGTTCGCCCTCGGGGGTGCGCACTTGCGCCCAGATGCGGCCCGCCTTGGCGCGAATCTCCTGGTCGTGCTCGCCCAGCGTGGGTGGCGCGGTGACCTCGGACAGCGGCTCGCCGTCGAAGCTCACGGGGAAGCGCACGGTCCGGAAGCGGCCCATCACCGGATGCTCCGTCTCGACCTGGATGCCCAGGTGCCGGGCCTGCGGGTCGTTCAGCGCCTCGGTCGAATCGTAGACCGGAGCGAAGGGCACGCCCTCGCTCTCGAGCCGCTCGCACCAGGCCGCCCGGGTCTTGCCCTTGAAGACCGGCCGCATCAGGACGATCAGGTCTTCCTGGTGGCGGATGCGCGCGGCGCGGTCGGCGAAACGCGGATCCTCGAACAGTTTCGGCCGCTCGATCGCGTTGGCCAGCCCCTGCCAGAACTTCTCCGGCGAGGACATGTGCAGGGCGATCCACTTGCCGTCCGCGCATTCGAACACATACGACTGGGAGACGCTGGGGCGGCTGTAGGGGCCCATGACCTCGCCCTCGGCGAAGTAGTGGGTGAAGTCGTCGAGGTTGAAGTAGCACATCGCCTCCAGCATGGAGATGTCGATGCGCCGGCCGTGTCCCGTCCTCTGCCGCTCATAGAGCGCCCCGAGGATGCCGAAGGCGGCGTAGAAGCCGGTGACGGCGTCGGCGATGGCCGGGCCCACGACCCGTGGGTTTTCCGGGTTGATCAGCAGGCGCAACCATCCGCTGGCTGCCTGGGCCACCGTGTCGTAGGCCGGCCGACCCGCGGCCGGGCCGTCGTGGCCGAAGCCCGAGATACCGCAATAGATCAGAGCGGGGTTGAGCTTCTGCAGCCGTTCGGCGCCGACGTTCAACTCCTCGGCCACGCCGGGGCGGAAGTTCTGGATGAAGACGTCGGCGTCGGCCGCCAAGGCGTCGAGCAACTTGAGGTCGTCCGCGTCGCGCGTGTCGAGCGTCAGGCTGCGCTTGTTGCGGTTGTAGGTCTGGAAATGGGGGCTGTAGAGGCCGCCCTGGAAGGCGCGAAAGGGATCGCCGGTCTTGGGGCGTTCGATCTTCACGACGTCCGCACCCATGTCGGCCAGGAACATGGCCGCCGCCGGTCCGGTGATGAAGGTGCCCATCTCCAGAACCCGCAAGCCCTCCAGAACCTTGGCCATGTCGTCTCCATCTGCACGTCGGATTGGCCCCGTCGGGCGCGCGCACGGCCCGATCCGGCCCCCTGCGTGAGGGGCACCTCTAAATCAAAACCCTCCGCATGTCGAAAATAATTTCGTTATTTGGCATTTTTGGGCGCCGCGCTATAGGATGTCGCCAAGCCGGGCGCGCGGGTTGCGTCCCGGCGTTCATGGGAGAACGACCGATGCGCATCGGCAAGCAGGACGCGCCCTTCACCGCCGTCTCGACCTCCGACGCGACCTCGATCACGGTCAGGGGGCGCGACCTTTGCAACGAACTGATCGGCAAGATCGACTTCACCGACTACTTCTTCCTCCTGCTCATGGGCCGCGAGCCGGATGAGAATCAGCGGTTCTTCGTCAACGCCCTGCTGGTGGCGATCGCGGAGCACGGCCTGGTGCCCAGCGTCCAGGCCGCGCGCATGACCCTGGCCGCCGCGCCCGAGGCGCTGCAAGGCGCGGTCGCCGCCGGCCTCCTGGGTTCCGGCTCGGTCGTGCTGGGCAGCGCCGAGACCGCCGGCTATTTCCTCGACAGCCTGGTCACAGCCTCCAAGGACGGGGACGCGGCGGCGATCGCCGCACAGCGCATCCGCGGGATGCGGGCGACCAAGACCGCGATCCCCGGGTTCGGCCACCCGCAGCACGCCGGCGGCGATCCGCGGGCGAACGTGCTTCTGGCCCTGGCCAAGGCCCGGGGGCTCGACGGGCCCTACATCAAAATGCTGCATACGATCGCCGACGTGCTGCCCGAGGCGCTCGGCCGGCCCCTGCCGATCAACATCAACGGCGCGATCCCGGCCATCCTTCTCGAGATCGGCTTCCCCGTCACGGCGCTCAAGAGCATCTCCATCCTCGCCCGAACCGCCGGCCTCCTGGCCCATCTCCAGGAGGAGACGGAACGGCCGATCGGCTTCATCATGTCCAACGCGGCGGCCGAGGCGATCACCTACGACGGCCAGCGCGCCGCCGCCCAACCCGCCTAGCCGGCCACTTTACAGTGAGGCCGATTGAGCTAGGCTAAAATCGAATTTCCCTTCGATAATCGAAAACATCATGCTGCGCAGCACAGACCGCTTCCTGACGACCCACACGGGCAGCCTGCCTCGGCCGGACGATCTCGTGCAGTTGATGTTCGCCAAGGAGGAAGGCGACGCCGTCGATCCCCAGGCGCTGGACGCGCGGGTGCGCGAGGCGGTGGGCGAGATGGTGCGCCGCCAGGCCCAGGCCGGCGTCGACATCATCAACGACGGGGAAATGTCGAAGCCCAGCTATGCGACCTACGTGAAGGACCGGCTGAGCGGCTTCGGCGGCGAGGGCAACAGCTTCGTCTTCCAGGACCTCGTGGGATTTCCGAAGACGGCCGAGCGGGTGTTCAGCAACCCCGGCCGCAAAGTGCGCAGGACGCCGGCCTGCAACGGCCCGATCGAGGTCCGGGACCGGGTCTCCGCCAGGACGGACGTCGGCAGCCTGATCGCCGCGGCCAAGGGGGCCAAGGTCGCCGGACTGTTCTCCAGCGCGGCCTCGCCGGGCGTCATCTCGCTGTTCTTCCGCAACGAATACTACAAGACCCACGAGGACTATCTGTTCGCCATCGCCGAGGCGATGCGGTTCGAATACGAGACCATCGCCGACGCCGGCCTGATCCTCCAGCTGGACTGCCCGGACCTGGCGATGGGCCGGCACGTTCAGTATGCGGACCTTTCGCTCGAAGAGTTCCGCGGCCGCATGCGGCTCCACATCGAGGCCCTGAACCACGCGGTGCGCAACATCCCGGCCGAGCGCATCCGCATGCACATGTGCTGGGGCAACTATCCGGGCCCGCACCACTGCGACGTGCCCTTCGCCCAGATCATCGACGTGCTGTCGATCGCCAAGCCCATGGCCATCCTGTTCGAGGCGGCCAATCCGCGCCACGCGCACGAGTGGGCGATGTTCGAGGAGATCAAGCCGCCGGAAGGCAAGGTGATGGTCCCGGGCGTGATCGAGTGCCAGTCGAACTATATCGAGCATCCCGAACTCGTGGCCCAGCGCATCGGCCGGTACGCCAACCTGCTCGGCCGGGAGAATGTGATGGCCGGGGTCGACTGCGGCTTCAGCATTCACGTCGGCCAGGGCGGCGTCGATCCGGACGTCGTCTGGGCCAAGCTGGCGGCCCTGGCCGAAGGCGCCCGCATCGCCTCCGAAACGTTCTGGCCCCGGGCCCGCAAGGCGGCGCCGGCGGTCGGCGAACCCTAAGACCAAGAACAGAGCCAGGAAGGAATCCGACATGGGCCAAGCCGCGAAGCTCCCGAGCCGCCTCCACCACACCGCCTACGTCACCCACGACATGGAAGCGACGCGGAAGTTCTACGAGGAGGTGATCGGCCTGCCGCTGATCGCCACCTGGTGCGAGGCGGACGAGCTGTTCGGCTCGCTGCGGACCTACTGCCACTGCTTCTTCGGCCTGGGCGACGGCGGCGCGCTCGCCTTCTTCCAGTTCGTCCGGCCGGAGGACCAGGCCGAGTTCGGCCCCAAGATGCCGTTCTCGCCCTTCCATCACATCGCCCTGAACGTCGATGCGGAAACCCAGAAGGCGATCGAGGCCCGCATCCAGGCCGCCGGCTACAAGGAGCCGCAAACCTATGTGCTGGAGCACGGCTATTGCCGCTCGGTCTATGTCACCGATCCCAACGGCATGATCCTAGAGTTCACCCTCGACGCGCCCGACGCCGCGGCGATCAACGAGACCCGCCGCAAACAGGCCCACGAAGACCTGAGCCGCTGGCTGGCCGGCGACCACGCGACAAACAACGCCTACCGTTAGGCGGCCCGGGCCCATCCGGACGGATCGGGCCATCGTCATTGACCGCGACCCGGACCGTCCCTCGCCCCTGACCGGCGCGAAAGGACGGGCCGCTCATCGAGCTTAGAGCCCCTCAGGGTCAGATGGCGTCATCTGACCTGTTGGAAAGAGCTCCCAATCCAACCTCTAGAGCGCGTTCGGACGGCGGGACCGGCCACACTTTCGGCCTCACACTCTAAGACTAGGACCGGCGTCGGGCTGTGCTGGCGTCGACGGGCGCGCCCGACACGGTGGCCAGCCGGAGCGAGGGCCTGTCGCTGGACCGCTTCTCCGCCTCGAGCAGATGCGGGCGCAGGTCGCTGAACAAGGCGACCAGGTTGCAGGCGATCGCCATCACGAACGGATAGCGCCAGCCCCACGCCAGGAAGTCCGGCCGCTGCAGCGCCATCCCCATTACCCCGAACAGCCCCGCGGCCACAACGAGGCCGACCAGCCCCGTGAGCGCCCAGATCCGGGTGCGGGTCATCAGGTCTTCGGCGCGCAATGCGCCCGGCGCAATCCGTCGATCGGCGAGGCCGCCCATCGCCAGCCCCTGCGCGAGGCGGCAAGCGATCAGGAGCGCCGGCGCCCAGGCCGCCTGGCGGGCGTCGGGCAGGAAGGCGACGGCGAAGGTCGAAACACCGAACAGCAGACGCGCGCCGGTCAGGAGAACGCCGGCGCCATAGCGGCGGCGGGCGCCGGCGAAGAGCGCGCGGGCCGGCAGGCGGACCAGGTAGGCGAGCCCCCAGACCGCAAAGCCGGCGGCGAGCCCTGCCGTCGGCGCCAGCTGGGGAAAGAACACCTGCGGAAACACCGTCACGGCGGCCATCGCCCAGATGAAGGCGTCGAACGCCTGGGGAAAGCCGCCCAGGACGAAGGCCGGCGCGAGATCGGCCCAAGGAACGCTGGGCCGCGCCAGGCGAACCCGCCGCGCCCCGCCCTGGCCGCGCCATGCCGATGGCCACGCGTACTCGATGCTCATGATCGGTCCTTCCGTTTCCGTCCCTGCTTGCGCCGCTGATCGCGGTCTTTCGACGAGGATGACCCACCTGTGCGCACGCGCAACCGCAATCTGCATCCCAGGGGTGGGCGCCTTGGACAAACCGTCCAATGGCGCCGCCCTCGAACGCCACTGTATTGCAGCGCAGCATGCGTCTCGTTTGCAATGACCGGTTCAAAATCGTGAGACTTATCAAGGCGGCCCTGACCGCACCCCTGCTGGCCAGCCTGGCCGGCTGCAAGATGGTTGTGATGAGCCCCGCGGGCGATGTCGCAGCGCAGCAACGCGACCTGATTCTGCTCGCGACAGGGCTGATGCTGCTGATCATCGTGCCGGTGATCGCACTGACCCTGTTTTTCGCGTGGAAATACCGCGCCTCGAACACGGCCGCGACCTACGATCCGACGTGGCGCCACTCGACCCGCCTTGAAATGGCGATCTGGGGCGCGCCGCTGGCGATCATCCTGGTGCTGGGCTCGGTCACCTGGGCGACCAGCCATACGCTGGACCCCTACCGGCCGCTCGATCGCGTGGCGCCGAACCGCCCGGTCCCAGCCGGCGTCAAGCCGCTCGAGGTCGACGTCGTCGCCCTCGACTGGAAATGGCTGTTCATCTACCCCGAACTCGGCGTAGCGACCGTCAACGAGCTGGCAGCCCCGGTCGACCGGCCGATCGAGTTCAAGATCACCGCCTCTTCGGTCATGAACTCGTTCTACGTGCCGGCCCTCGCCGGGCAGATCTACGCCATGCCGGGCATGCAGACCCAGCTGCACGCGGTGATCAACAAGCCGGGCGTCTACGACGGCTTCTCCGCCAACTACAGCGGCGCGGGCTTCTCCGGCATGCGCTTCAAGTTCAAGGGCATGGCGCCGGCGGACTTCGACCGCTGGGTGGCCGACAACCGCTCGGCCGGCGCGCCGCTGACGCGCGCGGGCTACCTAGCGCTCGAGCGGCCCAGCATGGACGATCCCGTCCGCCGCTACGCGAGCGTCGACCCGGCCCTGTTCCTCGACATCGTCGAGCGCTGCGCCGAGCCCGGTCAGGTCTGCAAGGGCCAGACCATGCGCCGCGCCGCCGCCGCTTCGCGGGCGCTGGCCTCCGCGACCAGGGTGCTTTGCTCGACCGATCGCCGGTCGCTTCCGCCCCGGCCCGTTTCCCAAGCGCCGCTCCAATATTGATCCCGTGCAGGGCCTGCTGATGCCTAACAGTTCCGAGCTCACAAAGTTCATTTTCGGGCGCCTCACCTGGGACGCCCTTCCGCTCCACGAGCCCATCCTGCTCGTCACCTTCGCGGCGGTCGCCATCGGCGGCCTGACGGTGCTGGGCCTGATCACGCGCTACAAGCTGTGGGGCTATCTGTGGCGCGAGTGGTTCACCAGCGTCGACCACAAGAAGATCGGGATCATGTACGTGATCCTCGCGCTGGTGATGCTGCTGCGCGGCTTCGCGGACGCCCTGATGATGCGCGGCCAGCAGGCCATGTCGTTCGGCGCGTCCCACGGCTATCTGCCGCCGCATCACTACGACCAGGTCTTCACCGCCCACGGCGTGATCATGATCTTCTTCGTGGCCATGCCGCTGGTCACCGGCCTGATGAACTTCGTGGTGCCGATGCAGATCGGCGCGCGCGACGTCTCCTTCCCGTTCCTCAACAACTTCAGCTTCTGGATGACCGTCGGCGGCGCCGTCACGGTGATGATGTCGCTGTTCGTCGGCGAGTTCGCCCGCACCGGCTGGCTCGCCTATCCGCCGCTTTCCGGCCTGGCCTTCAGTCCTGATGTCGGGGTCGACTATTACATCTGGTCCCTGCAGATCGCCGGCGTCGGCACCCTGCTCTCGGGGGTCAACCTGATCGCGACCATCGTGAAGATGCGCGCGCCGGGCATGACCCTGATGAAGATGCCCGTCTTCACCTGGACCGCGCTGTGCACCAACGTGCTGATCGTGGCGAGCTTCCCGGTGCTGACGGCGGTCCTCGCGCTGTTGTCGCTCGACCGCTACATGGGCACGAACTTCTTCACGAACGACCTCGGGGGCGACCCGATGATGTACGTGAACCTGATCTGGATCTGGGGCCACCCGGAGGTCTACATCCTCATCCTCCCGGCGTTCGGCGTCTTCTCCGAAGTCGTCTCGACCTTCAGCGGCAAGCCCCTCTTCGGCTACACCTCGATGGTCTATGCGACGGTGGCTATCACCGTGGCCTCCTACCTCGTGTGGCTGCACCACTTCTTCACGATGGGGTCCGGCGCCGACGTGAACGCCTTCTTCGGGATCACGACGATGATCATCTCGATCCCGACCGGCGCGAAGATCTTCAACTGGCTCTTCACCATGTACCGCGGGCGGGTCCGCTTCGAGCTGCCCATGCTCTGGACCATCGGCTTCATGGTGACCTTCGTGATCGGCGGCATGACCGGCGTCCTGCTGGCCGTTCCGCCCGCCGACTTCGTGCTCCACAACAGCCTCTTCCTGATCGCCCACTTCCACAACGTGATCATCGGTGGCGTGGTGTTCGGGATGTTCGCGGGGATCACCTACTGGTTCCCCAAGGCCTTCGGCTTCAAGCTCGACCCCTTCTGGGGGAAGATGTCCTTCTGGTGCTGGCTGGTGGGCTTCTACCTGGCCTTCATGCCGCTCTACGTGCTCGGGCTGATGGGGGTGACCCGGCGCCTCAGCCACTTCGACGACCCCTCCTTGCGCATCTGGTTCGTCATCGCCGCCCTGGGCGCGGTGATCATCCTGATGGGCATCGTCTCCTTCATCGTCCAGATCGCGGTCAGCATCATGCGGCGCGAGGAACTGCGCGACCTGACGGGCGACCCCTGGGACGGGCGGACGCTGGAATGGTCCACCGCCTCACCGCCGCCGGACTACAACTTCGCCTTCACCCCGGTCATCCATGACCAGGACGCTTGGTCGGACATGAAGGCGCGCGGCTATCAGCGGCCGGTGGCGGGCTTCATTCCCATCCACATGCCCCGCAACACCGGCGCCGGCGCCATCCTGGCCGGGATCAGCGTCGCCGTGGGTGTCGGCCTGATCTGGCACATGTGGTGGCTGGCCGCCGGGGGCCTGGTCGCGATCATCGCCGTCGCCATCGGCCACAGCTTCAACCAGGACCGTGACTTCCACATCCCGGTCGAGGACGTGATCCGGGCCGAGGGCGCCCGCACCGAAGTTCTCAGGAGCGTCGCATGACCACCGCATCGCAACTCCGCGCCGTCGGGGAACGGGGCGGCCCCGCGTTCTACCTCACGGAAGAGCACCATCCGGAGAACAGCACCCTGCTCGGGTTCTGGATCTACCTGATGAGCGACTGCCTGATTTTCGCGGTCCTATTCGCCACCTACGGCGTCCTCGGCCGCAACTATGCGGGCGGCCCGAGCGGCGGCGAACTGTTCGAGCTGCCGGTGGTGGCGGTGAACACGGCGATGCTGCTGTTCTCCTCGATCACCTACGGCATGGCGATGATCGCCGTGCAGAACAGGCGCGCCAAGGAGACGCTGGTGTGGCTCGCCGTCACCGGACTATTCGGCTGCGGCTTTCTGGGCCTCGAGCTGAACGAATTCGCCCACCTGATCGCCGAGGGCGCCGGGCCGCAGCGCAGCGCCTTCCTGTCCAGCTTCTTCACCCTGGTGGGCACCCACGGCCTGCACGTGACGTTCGGGGTGATCTGGCTGGTGACCCTGATGGTCCAGGTCAGCCGGCGCGGCCTGACCGAGACCAACCGGCGTCGGCTGATGTGCCTCAGCCTGTTCTGGCACTTCCTCGATGTGGTCTGGATCGGGGTCTTCTCCTTCGTCTACCTGCTCGGGGCCATGGCATGAGCGCGACCGATCACACCCTCGGCCATGATGGCCACCATGACGGCCACCACCACGGCGGTTCCGAACACGGCGCAAGCCACGCTTCGCGCAAGGACTACCTGGTGGGCTTCCTGCTCGCCGCGGGGCTTACGGCGGTTCCCTTCTGGCTGGTGATGAGCCATGCCCTGGGCGATCCGGGCCTGACGGCGCTGGTGGTCATGGGCCTGGCGGCGGTGCAGGTCGTGGTGCACATGATCTACTTCCTGCACATGAACAGCCGCTCGGAGAACGGCTGGACCATGCTCGCCCTGCTGTTCACGGTGCTGCTCGTCGGCATCGTGCTGACCGGCTCGCTGTGGGTGATGCACCACCTGGACGTCAACATGATGCCCATGTCTGCGCAGGACATGCGGCAGGCGCCGTGAGCCTGGCCGGCGCAACCGGGGGAACCCGCCGCAGCGCCGGGCGTCTGACGGCCATTGCGACCGGCCTGCTGCTGTTCGCCGTCTTCACGGCGCTCGGCGTCTGGCAGCTCGAGCGGCTGTCCTGGAAGCTCGACCTGATCGCCCAGGTCGACGCCCGGGTTCGCGCGGCGCCCGCGCCGCCGCCTGGGCCGCGGGCGTGGGCGGAGGTAACCGCGGGGCGCGACGCCTATCGCCACGTGCGCGTCAGCGGGACCTTCGAGAACGACCGGGAGACCCTGGTCCAGGCGGTCACCGAGGCCGGCCCGGGCTTTTGGGTCATGACGCCGCTTCGCACCGACGCGGGCTACGTCGTCCTGGTCAATCGCGGCTTCGTGCCGCAAACGGCCGCGCCGCAGGCCGCGCGCCTGGCGGGGCTGGTCACGGGCCCCACGACGGTGACCGGGCTGCTGCGGATCAGCGAGCCGCACGGCGGCTTCCTGCGCGCCAACCAGCCGGCGGCCGGCCGCTGGTATTCGCGCGACGTGGCGGCGATCGCCGGGGCGCGCGGTGTGTCGCAGGCGGCGCCGTATTTCATTGACGCGGACGCGACCCCAAATAGGGGCGGTTGGCCGCGCGGCGGGCTTACGGTGATCCGTTTCCACAACAGCCATCTCGTCTATGCGCTGACGTGGTTCGGTTTGGCGGGCATGGTGGCGCTGTGGGGCGCGTGGCCGGCGGTGGAGACGGCGCGGGCGCGCCGCCGCGCCTCAGGAGCAGATCTCTCGCCGGCCCATGGATCACACAGCTGAACATCTCGCCCCGTCACGGGAGCCGGCTCCCCTAACGGTCGCGACCACGCGCACGAACCTGCTGCTGCTGGTTCAGCTGCGCTGGATCGCGGTGGCGGGCCAGCTCGCGACCATCGCCGTGGTCGAGCTGGTCATGCGCGTGCGCCTGCCGCTGTCGGCGATGGGCCTGGTGCTCGCGATCTTCGTGGCCGGCAACGTCGTCAGCCTCGTGCGCCTGCGCTTCCCCACGCCGGTCACCAATCAAGAGCTCCTGGTCACCCTCACCTTCGACGCCCTGATCCTGACCGCCCTGCTCTACCTGAGCGGCGGGGCGACCAATCCGTTCACCTCGCTCTACCTGCTGCAGGTCATCCTGGGCGCCGTACTGCTCGAAGCCTGGGCGACCTGGGCCATGGTGGCCGTCGCGGTGCTCTGTTTTCTGGGCCTGACGCTCGTCTATCGCCCGTTGCAGCTGCCCGCCGATGGCCCAGACCTGTTCAAGCTGTACATCCTGGGCGCCCTTTTGGGCTTCGCCCTGGACGCAGTGCTGCTCGTGTTCTTCATCAGTCGGATCAACAACAACCTTCGCCTGCGCGACCAGCGGCTCGCCGCGCTGCGCGAGCAGGCCGCCGAGGAGGATCACATCGTCCGCATGGGCCTGCTCGCCTCCGGCGCCGCACACGAACTCGGCACGCCGCTGGCCACGCTCGACGTGATCCTCGGCGACTGGCGCCACATGCCCAAGCTGGCCGAGGACGCCGAGCTCGCCCAGGAGATCGAGGAGATGCGTCTGGAGGTGGCGCGCTGCAAAGCCATCGTCACCGGCGTCCTGCTCTCGGCCGGCGAGGCTCGTGCGGAAGAGGCGGGCGCGGCCAGCCTGAAGACCTACCTGAACGACCTCTTCGAGGAGTGGAAGACCCGACGCGCGCCCCTCGTCGCGACCTATGAAGAGAGCCTGGGATCGGACCCGAAGATCGTCGCGGACTCGGCGCTGAAGCAGGCGCTGACCAACCTGCTCGACAATGCGGTCGAGGCCTCGCCGAGCGCCATCCGGATGCGCTCGCGGCTCGAAGGGGATGTGCTGACCGTGGCGATCGAGGACGCGGGGCCCGGGTTCACACCAGGCACGCTCGCCGACCTGGGCAAGCCCTATAATTCGACCAAGGGGCGCCGGGGCGGCGGTCTCGGCCTTTTCCTGGTGGTCAATGTCGTGCGCAAGCTCGGCGGTCGGGTCGAGGCGCGCAATCGCCGACTCGGCGGCGCCGAGGTGAAGATCTCCATTCCCTTGGGCGCCCTCGCCATAGAGGTCGCCTCATGAGCCACGCGAAACGGCTGATCATCGTCGAAGACGACGCCCAGTTCGCCTCGGCCCTGCAGCGGTCGTTCGAGCGCAAGGCCTATGAGGTGCGCCGCACGTCAGGGCTGGCGGAAACGCTGAGGCTCGCCGACGAATTCCATCCTGGCTACGCCGTCGTGGACCTGAAGCTCGCCGGGGAATCCGGCCTCGCCTGCGTCGAGGCGCTGCACCAGCGCGATCCGTCGACTCTCGTCGTGGTGCTGACGGGCTTCGCCAGCATCGCCACCGCGGTCGAGGCGATCAAACTGGGAGCCTGCCACTACCTGGCGAAGCCGTCGAACAGCGACGACATCGAGGCGGCGTTCGCCAAGGAGACCGGCGACACCACGACCCCGATCAGCCCGCGCCCGACGTCGATCAAGACCCTGGAGTGGGAGCGCATTCACGAGACGCTCGTCGATACCGATTTCAATATCTCCGAGACCGCCCGGCGGCTGGGCATGCACCGCCGCACCCTGGCCCGGAAGCTGGAAAAGCGGCGGCTCAGCTAGTGCATCGCGCGCTGCGCCACGGCGTCGGTGGCGCCGCACTCCCGACGCGGCGGACCGATCGGGCCCGCCGACGCCCCGGCGAAGATATCCTGCGCGCGTTCTGAGGCCTGCAGCAGGTCGAGCGCGGCTTCGACCTCGTCCGCGGGCCAGTTATCGACGACCGGTCCGAAGCGGGCGATCAAGGCCTCGAACTGCGAAAGCGTCATCGGATGATTTCCTCCGTCGGACCAGCCGCGCCCTGAGGGCTTGCCGTCCCCGCTTCAGCAAGGATCGTACCGACTGTTCCGTGCCGCCCATCAGCACGGCGATGGCCGCCACGTCGCGCCCCTCGAAGTAGAAGTAACGCAGCGCCCGCGCCTGGGTTTCCGGCAACCGGCTGATCTCGCCATCAAGTTTTCGTGCCGTATCGACGCGGTCCACGTGGCTGGACTGGTCCAAAGCCACCTCTCTGGCCGCCACCGCGTCACAGACCGCGTTTATATATTCGGCCGATTCCGGCGTCGAACGCCGTGAGCGTCGTTTATCTATCGCTTTGTTGATCGCTACCCGATGAAGCCAGGTCGAGAACTTGGCGCCGACGGCGACCCAGCTCTCCCGGCGACGCCAAACCGAGATGAACACCTCCTGGACGACGTCCTCGGCGTCCCCGCGGTCCGACAGCACGTTCATCGCCAGCCGCAGCACCATCGGCGCGTGCCGGTCCATCAGCGAACGCAGCGCGGCCTGATCGCCCCGCTTCAACCGACCGCACAGTTCCTCGTCAGGAGGGGCGAGCTGGTGCGCGCCAGCGCCAATATTACGAATATTTCCATCATGACTCCCAAAATGGGGATCATGACTAAATATGACATCATCACGAAATGATGAAACAAAAATCGCCCCATCCGACATGATCGACACCGTAGTTAAGGTTAACTCCGGTATCTCAGATGCATGAAGCGTGCCGTATTTCGTATGTTGCAGAGATTTTTATCTCTGATAAAATTGCAATCGATATTCAAGACTGAGTTACAGATCGCATTTGTTCGCAAAATGCGCGCAACATATGGATCTGCTCGTCGTAGGCCGCCTCGACATCGGCCTTGCGCAGGATCGTGCGTAAATTCTGGAACAGATGCAGATAGAAGCCGCCGAGGATCACCGGACCGGCCTCGCCGGCCGCCGGCTTGAGATCGGCGTGCAGCGCAAGCAGGACGCGCGAGCACTTGTCGAGGTGCCGGCACATCTGATCCAGCCGCCGCGCGCGATAGGCAGCTTTTGCCGCGACGATTTCGCGCCATAGGCGTTCATGCAGGATCAGGCTTGCCTGCTTCGACGACATCACGGCCTGCGAGACCTGGGCGTAGGCCCGCAACCCCGTGCTCATGCCTGATGAATAGTTAGTTGCCGCTTGTGCCATTCAGAATCGTATTCAACAGTTCCTGGACGGTCTTGGCCGAGGAAATCTCGGTCTCCATCGTCGCGTATTTATTGATCAGGGTCGTCTCGTAGCTGGAGGCGTTGGTCCGGATGGTGGACGACTGGGCCGAGAGCGAGGTGTCGGTGCTGGTCAGACTGGAGATCTGCTTCTGCAGAATACCCGAAGACGTGTCGGCGTACTGATTGGCCAGGCTGACGATGCTGTCGGCCAGGCCCTGTTTCAGGTTCACGCTGATGGACCGGTCGCTCGTCGTGTTGATGGCGAAGGTGAGGCCGGCGTAGGCGGTGCCGGTGGCCCCGATCAGTTCGTTGCCCGAAACCGTGAACAGGCCGCTTTGGCCGTTCACCGTGACCCCGGTGATCCCGCTGGAGTCCGCGGTGATGTCGAGCGTGAAGCTGAGCGAATTTGTGCTTTCGTTGCTGATCAGCCTCAGGCTGCTGTCCGAGGTGGTGAACGAGCTCTGGAAGAAGTCCTGTAGCGCGGTGCTGTTGGAGGCGAGCGCTGTCGAGAGCACGGAGGAGCCGCTCAGTTCCAGGTCGTTACTGCTGGTCAGGCTGAGACCCAGTTGGCTCAGATAGCTGATGGAGCTGCTGGACGACGAGTCGCTCGAGCCGCTGGCGCCAGTGATCAGGCTGTTCAGTTCGGACGTCAGCGAGCGCAGCGTCGTGTCGGCGAACAGATAGGCCGTGGAAGAAACGGTTCCGTCCGAGCCGACCTGCTCCTGGGTCTGCAGATAGTCGTGGAGGTTGTTGTAGGCGGTGATGAAGTTGTTGATCGCCGAGGTCACGCCCGAGGTGTCCTTGGCGACGGTCAAGGTGATGGTGTCGCCGCTGGCCGTGGTGCTGTCGAGGCTCAGGGTCACCCCGGGGATGACGTCGCTGACCGTGTTGCTGGCGCTGGTGATGGTGGTCCCATCCAGGGTCATGACCGCGTCCTGGGCCGACTGGATGAGGTTGGCGAAATTCCCGCTGCTGTCCGTCACCCCGATGCTGTTCAGCACGTCGTCGCCGCTGGCCGCCGTGGCCGTGATGGCCTGGCCGGTGTCGGCGCTGGTCAGCATCAGCTTGTATTGGCCGCTGGAGACCTGGATCAGGGTGGCGTTCACGCCGGTCGTACCGGACTGAGCGCTGATCGCGCTGGCGATGTCCGACAAGGTCATGTCGCTGGTGACGCTGATGGTCGCCGCGGTCCCGTCGGCGGCGCCCAGGGTGAAGGTCCCGCTCAGGCCCAGGGCGGTGGTGTCGTCCATGGTCGAGCTGGCCACCTTCATGCTCTTGGCCAGCTGCGAGACCGTCAGGTCGTAGGACCCGGCCACAGCCTCGCTCGTGGTCGTGGCCGACATGACGTTCGAGGCGCTGACCGAGGCGTCGGAGGAGGTCAGGGAGGCGGTGGTGTTGTCGAAGACGCTGTCGACACCGGAGGCCAGGTTGGTCGCCGAAGCCAGCGAGTCGACCGCGCTCGACAGGTCGTTCATCAGGGTCTGGACCTCGGTGTAGGCCGAGATCTTGTTGGTGTTCGCCGTGACCTTGGCGTCGATGGCGTCGGCCACCGCCGTCTTGGTCGCCACCGCCGTCGTGATCAGCGAGGAGGTGTCCAGCCCGGAGGCGGTCGAGGAGATGTAGGTCGTCGAGCCGGTGGTCACCACCGTGCCGGTGCTGGCGGTCGTCGCTACAGTGGACATGTCGGCGCCTGGCTGGAGAAGGTCGAACGCGGGGCGGCCGAACGCCGCCCCGCATCAGCACGCCGGGTCTACTGAAGCACCTTCAGCAGTTCGCCCTGCATGGCGTTGGCCTCGCTGAGGGCGGTGACCGCCGCGCTCGTGAGGGTGTTCTCGTTGGTGTAGGTGGTCTGCTCGGATGAGAGGTCCACGTCGCTGATCGCCGAGTTCGCCGACTGCAGGTTGGTGATCGACGTCGAGATGGTGTCGCCGGTGTATTGAAGCTGCTCGAGCTGCGCACCGACCGAGGCGCGGTCGGTCGAGATCGACTGGATGTCGGTGGTCAGCGTCGACATGGCCGCCGAGGCGCCCGAGGCGGTGGTCACGTCCAGGCTGCTGAGCGCGGTGATCATCGAGCTCAGGTCGCTCAGCTTGACGCTGATGGTGTCCGACGAGCTCGTGCCGGTCAGGAAGGTCGCGCCCGAGGAAGAGGTGAAGGCGCTGGTCGTACCATCGGAGTTGGTGGTGCTGAGCAGGCTCTGGCCGTTGAAGGTGGTCTGATTGGCGATGTTGGAGACTTCGGTCGCCAGGGCGGCGAATTCCGTCTGGATGTCGGAGAGGCTGCTGGAGTCGCTCGAGCCCGACTGGGCTTCGGCGGCCAGCGACTTCATCCGGGTGAGCACGTCGCTGATGTTGGACAGGGCGCCGTCGGCGGTGTTCAGCACCGATTCCCCGTTGGTGACGTTGGTCGAGGCCTGTTGCAGCACCGCGATATCCGACTTCATCGTCGTGCTGATGGCCAGGCCCGCGGCGTCGTCCGAGGCCGAGGTGATGTTGGAGCCGCTGGAGATCTTGGCCAGCGCGCTGCTTTCCGCCTTCGAGTTCTGGTTCAGGTAAGCGACGGCGGTGTTGGCCGCCGTGTTGGTGCCGATGACAGGCATTGGGTCCGCCCCTCTTCACATAGGTTCCGGCAGGAGACATCTCGAGCCGGGAAGCGGTCGGTCCCTTTTGGACGGGCCGTCTTCTGCCTCTTGAACGAAGGCCTCGCCACGTTTGGGGCGCGAAATCGCACCCGTCGGGAAAAATATTTTTCGCCCCAACCGGCGCGCCCCCCCCGTTGAAGGATGAAACGGCCACTCGCGCCGGACTCCAACGCTAACGGGGCGTTCTCATGAGCACCATCGCCAGTACGACCAGTACAGCGGCGTCGACCGCAAGTACGTCCAGCACCAGCTCGACCGCCACCTCTTCGGCGACCTCCACCGAAAACGAGTTCCTGACGTTGCTGACAACGGAACTGACGCACCAGGACCCGCTCAACGCGATGGATGCTTCGACGTTCACCAATCAGTTGGTGAGCTACGCGGGGCTGGAGCAGCAGATCAGCAGCAACAGCAAGCTGGATGGGATCACCAGCCTGCTGACCAGCCTGTCCGCCAAAGTCTAGACGGGGAGCGACAGGATGAGCCTCTATTCCGCACTCGACGCAGCCGTCTCCGGCCTCAGCGCCCAGAGTTCAGCCCTCGCGGCGATCTCGGCCAACATCGCGAACGCCTCGACCACCGGCTACAAGACCGAAGACACCAGCTTCGACGCCCTGGTCGCCGCCAGTTCGGGGACCAACACCTCCCTCGCCTCAACCGAGGGTGTGTCGACCAGCTACTACAGGGAGATGTCGAGCCAGGGCGAGATCTCCTCGACCACGACGGCCACCAACATGGCCATCGACGGCGACGGCTTCTTCGTGGTGTCGGCCAGCAGCAGCGACACCTCGGCCTCGACCGACCTGTTCACCCGCGACGGCAGTTTCTCGACCGACGCCAACGGCTACCTGATCAACAGCAGCGGCGACTACCTGATGGGGTACGTCACCGACTCCAGCGGAAACCCGACCTCGACCAGCGCGGGCACCCTCTCGGGGCTGACGGCGATCCAGATCCCGACCACCACCACGGTCTCGGCGACCACCGAGGCCAGCCTCTCGGCCAACCTCCCCGCCGACCTGGCGGTGGGCAGCAGCGTCACCTCGTCGATGCAGGTCATCGATTCCCAGGGCGTGACCCAGACCATCGGCGAGACCTGGACCAAGACGGCGGCCAACACCTGGAGCCTGAGCCTGTCGAACCCCTACTCGACGGACGCGTCCACCAGCACCGGGACGATCAGCCCGAGCACCGTGACGGTGACCTTCGACGGCAACGGGGTGTTGAGCTCGACCAGCCCGAGCCCGGTCTCGCTGACGCTCAGCAACATGACGTCCGGCGCCAGCGACAGCACCTTCACCCTGAACCTAGGCACGGACGGCCAGACCGACGGCCTCACCCAGTACGCCTCCAGCAACTCCACCAACGAGATATCGATCACCAGCAGCACCCACGACGGGTCGAGCGCCGGGTCGCTGTCGTCGGTCTCGATCGGCGACACGGGCCTGGTGACTGCGAAGTACTCGAACGGCGACAGCATCATCGTGGCCAAGGTTCCGATCGCGACCTTCGCCGACGAGGAGGACCTGACCCAGCTGTCCGGCTCGACCTATGAGGCCAGCGCCAATTCGGGCACGGCGGTGATTTCGCAGGCCGGCTCCAACGGCGCCGGCTCGATCACCGGCAGCGCGCTCGAGGCTTCGACCACCGACACGGCGACGGAATTCAACAAGATGATCGTCGCCCAGCAGGCCTATTCCGCCGCCGCCGAGGTCATCACCTACGTCGACAAGATGTACCAGACCCTGACCCAGTCGATCGCCTGAGCCATGGCCGGCATCGAGAAATTCGTCCGACTGGCCAGAGCGTCGCAGCGTACGGGCTTCGCCCTGCCGGTCATCGAATCCGCCGACGAGGCGGTCAAGGTTGTGCGCGAGGTGGCGGCGGGCCTTGCGAGCCTGCCGGAGAACGATCGGCTGAACCTGCTCAGTGACCTGCGGGAACTGTCCATCGCGCTCGAGGGCCGGTCCGAGCGGCTCCGCCAGGAGATGGCCGGCAACCTGCTCACGCTGAAGGCCGCGAGTTTCGGGCGAAAGGTCTGCTCGGCCTACGCCAGGAACGCCGCCGCGGTCGCGCGCATCCGACCCAGGTCCTGACGGCCGTGTCCCTGACGTCGATCCAGATGACCGCAGGTTCGGCGCTGCTCACGACGCAGTACCAGATCTCCGTCACGACCGACAACGTATCCAACGCCAGCACCACCGGCGCGACCCAGAAGACCTACACCCCGACCTCGTCGGCCAGCCTGACCAGCGCCCTGTCCACCGGCGAAGTCACCCGCCTGGCGGACGCCTATCTCTCCAAGACCGTGAACAGCAGCGCGGCCGCCGACGGCGCCAGCTCGACGATCAACAGCTATCTGCAGAGCTATGACGCCGCCCTGGGCTCGACGTCGAATTCCGACGACATCTCCAGCCTGCTGACCAGCTTCCAGACCGCGATCAGCACGCTGTCCTCTTCGCCGACGAGCAGTTCCGACAAGGCCGCGGTCGTCTCCGCCGCCTCAACCCTGGCCGACAGCCTCAGCAGCCTGTCGAGCACGATCCAGTCCCTGCGCACCCAGGCCAGCAGCGATATCGGCACGACCGTCAGCAGCATCAACACCGACCTGCAGACGCTGCAGACCCTGAACCAGCAGATCGCCGCGGCCAACAACGCCGGGACCGACGCGACGAGCCTTGAAGACCAGCGCGACACCACCCTGACCGACCTCTCGTCGAAGATCGGCGTCAACTACTACACCGACTCCAACAACCAGCTGGTGGTCTACGACCAGGGCGGCGATCAGCTGCTGGGCAGCCAGGCCGCCACGCTCACCTATTCGTCCACCGGCACGCTCAGCGCCTCGACGAGCTACCCCGGCGCCATCTCGGGCATCACGGTGAACGGGACCGACATCACCAGCTCGGTCACCAGCGGAACCCTGGGCGGGCTGATCCAGCTCCGCGACGACATCCTGCCTGGCCAGCAGGACCAGCTCGACCAGCTGGCCACCGGCCTGATCGACGCGGCCAACAGCGCCACCAACGCCGGGACCGCCTATCCCGCGCCGAACAGCCTGACGAGCGCCGCCAGCGTCTCGGCCACCGACAGCTTCTCGGCGACCGGCTCGGTGCGGATCGCCGTGACCTCGTCCACCGGCTCGGTGGTCTCGACCACCGACCTGGACCTGTCGTCCTATTCCACCGTCCAGGACCTTCTGACCGGCCTGAACGGCATCAGCGGGATCAGCGCCTCGATCTCCAGCTCGGGCCAGCTCGTGATCCAGTCCAGCAATTCGTCTGATGGCGTCGCGATCAACGGTCTGACCAGCAGCGTCGGCGCCTCGGACCAGTCGTTCTCCTCGTATTTCGGCTTCAACGACCTGTTCACCGGCGACGACGCATCGACCATCGCCGTTTCAAGCACCCTGACCAACGATTCCACGGCCCTGGCCACGGCCACGCTCAGCAGCGCCAGCGGCTTGGCGAGCGGGTCGACGGGCGTCTCGGCCAGCGACACCAGCGTCCTGACCGCCCTGACGAAGGCGCTCGACACCAGCGTCAGCCTGCCTGCGACCGGATCGGCGGCCGCCCAGACCGTCAGCCTGGCCAGCGCCGCCTCGACCTTCGTCTCCAACGCAGCCTCGGTGATCTCCAACGCCTCGACCACGGCGAGCACCAACAACAGCACCTACACCGCCGCCCAGAGCTCCCTGTCCAACGCCACGGGCATCAGCGTCGACCAGCAGACCGCGCTGCTGACCCAGTACCAGAACCAGTACGAGGCCATCGCCCAGCTGATGTCGGTCGCCAAGAGCCTCTACTCCACCCTGATCACGATGATGGGGGGTTAGCGCCATGATCGGACGCGTCGCGACCTTCTCCCAGATCAACTACCTGATGACGCTCAACATGAGCACCCAGACCTCGCTGAACGCCGTCGAGAACCAGGAGTCCTCCGGCCTCAAGGCCCAGACTTACGGCACGCTCTCAGGCGACGTGTCCAAGGTGCTCAACATCGACAACCAGATCTCACGCCTGACCACCGACGGGAACAACGCGACCGAGGCCCTGTCCAGCATGCAGGAGTCCTATTCCGTCCTGGGCAGCGTGACCGACCTGGCCTCCACCATGCTCAGCGACCTCAGCAGCTACATGAGCGGAACGGGCACGGATTCCAGCACGGTGTCCGCCAGCGCCCAGTCCTGGCTGAGCCAACTCACCAACCTGATGAACACCCAGTACGCGGGGTCCTATCTGTTCGGGGGCCAGTCGACCGACACCGCCCCGGTGGACACCTCGTCCAGCAGCTATTCGCCGACCACCGATCCCACCGCGTCGGACACCGGCTACTATCAGGGCTCCAGCGACGGAACGACGTACACCGGCTCCGACGGGTTTTCCGTCAGCACGTCGGTGCAAGCCAGCGATCCGGGATTCGAGAAACTGTTCCGCGCGCTGTCGCTGATCGTCGCCTCGCCGAGCTCCAGTTCGACCCTGAGCCAGGCCTACAGCCTGATCCAGACGGGCGAATCCGAAGTCTCGAACAGCCAGACCCAACTCGCCGGCGCCAGTTCGGCCCTGACCAACTATCAGACGGACGCCTCGACCAAGGTCAGCACCCTCTCGACCCTGGCGTCCAGCCTCAAGGACGCGGACCTGTCGGCGGCCACCGTGACCGTGACCAACTATCAGAACCAGCTCGAAGCCAGCTACTCGGCCATCTCCAAGCTGCTGTCGGTGAACCTCTCCAAATACCTCACCTGAGCGCCCGCCAGATTGTCCGCCCCAAAGGCGCGCCGCCGGCCGTTAAATCGGTTGAGCAAGACGAGGGCGCCATGACCGAATTTCCATCGCCGCAAGACCTCCAGCAGATCCTGGAGAGCGTCAACGTAGCGGAGGCGACGAGCCGGGCGGCGATCAAGGAGATCTGGGAGACCCGCATGCGCCTGAAGCGCGCGGAGGCCTCCCTGGCGCTGCTGCTCGGCGCCCTGGTCGAGTTCGAGGGCGAAAGCTCGGACTATGTCGTGCACCGGCTGTCCCAGGAGTTGAGGCGCCTGGCGGAAATCCCCGACGCTGCGGCCCAGCTTGCCGGCTGCGCGGACGAGGACATCGACCCCGAACTTCTCCAGTCGATCGCCTCGCACCTGTCGGGCCTGCGCGCCCAGGACGCCTGGCGCGCGACCGGCGCCGATCCGGTGGTGATGCATTGAGCCGTGCGGCTCAGGCCCAGCAAGCGCCCGCGCGGCGGGCGATGACGCTGGAAGAGTCCTGCGACGCCCTGCTCAAGCTGGGCCTGCTGCACCATCGCGAGCACAGGCTCGAACAGGCCCGGACGGTCTACAGCGCCATCCTGCGCGTGCGACCCGACCACGCCGACAGCCTGCACCTGCTGGGCGTCATCGCCTACCAGGAGGGCCGCACCGACGAGGCGATCGGCCTGATCGCCCAGGCGCTGCGGCTCAACGAGCGGCGAGCCGATTACGCCAGCAACCTTGGCAACGCCTTGCAGCGCGCCGCCCGGCTGTCCGACGCCGAGGACTGCTACCGCGCGGCCCTGGCTCTCGATCCGGACAATCCCACCGCGCACAACAACCTCGGCGCTGTGCTCCACGAGCAGGGACGCCCGGCGGAGGCCCTGGCCCACTGCCAGGCGGCCCTGGCGCTTCGCCCCGACTACGTCGACGCACACAACAACCTCGCCATCGCCCAGGCCGATTGCGGCCAGTTCGAACAGTCCGCGGCCAGCGCCCGCGCCGCCCTGGCGCTGCAGCCGCAGCGGATCGAGACGCGCAACAATCTCGGCATCATCCTCAGCCACCTCGGCCGCTTCGACGAGGCCCTGGCCGAATTCGAGGCCGCGTTGGCGGACAAGCCCGACAGCGCCGAAATACGCCACAACCTCGGCATGACCCTGCTGAAGATGGGCCGGTTCGAGGAGGGGTGGCGCGAGTACGAATGGCGCTGGCGCACCCGCCAGCTCGGACCGAGCCGGCGGGATTTCCCCCAGCCGCTCTGGGACGGCTCGCCGCTCGACGGCCGCACCCTCTTGATCCACGCCGAGCAGGGCTTCGGGGACACCCTGCAATTCTGCCGTTATGCGGCCCGTGTCGCGGGTCAGGTCCTGCTGGAGGTCCCGCCAGCCCTCGCCGGACTGCTCGAGGGCCAACTGGGCGGATGCACGGTGATCCGGCGCGGCGACCCCCTGCCGGACTTCGACACCCACTGTCCGATGCTCAGCCTCCCGGCCCTGATCGAGCCCGCCCCGGACGCGGCGGCGAACGCCAAGCCCTATCTGAGGGCCGATCCCGGAAGGACCGCGGCCTGGCGCACCCGCCTGGAGAACCTGCCCGGCCTTCGGGTCGGCCTGGTCTGGGCCGGCGGCAAACGCCCGGGCCAGCCGGTGCTGGGGATCATCGACGGCCGGCGCTCCATGTCGCTCTCCACCCTGGCGCCGTTGGCCGACGTCGCCGGCGTCAGCTGGGTCTCGCTCCAGAAAGGTCCGCCAGCGGCGCAGACGCAACACCCGCCGCCGGGGTTGGAACTGCACGACTTCACCGCGGAACTGGACGACTTCGCCGAGACGGCGGCGCTGGTCGAGGGGTTGGACCTGGTGATCAGCGTCGACACGGCCGTCGCCCATCTGGCCGGCGCCCTGGGCAAGCCGGTCTGGCTGCTCAACCGCTTCGACAGCTGCTGGCGCTGGCGAACCGGCCGGACCGACAGCGCGTGGTACCCGACGTTGACACAGTTTCGCCAGCCGCAGCCCGGCGACTGGACGAGCGTCGTTGGCGAGGTGGCTGCGGCGCTGGCCCGCGCCGCTGGACCGCGTCAGTAGTTCGCGGCCGGCACGTAGCTCGCCCTGCCCGTCTTGCCCGACGCCAGGGTCGGCGCCGCCGCCAGCGGCAACCGGACCTCGGCCACTAGGCCATGATCGCCGCGGATGAGGGTCAGCTCGCCGCCGTGGGCGCGGATAATCGAGCGCGAAACCGCCAGACCCAGCCCGATGCCGCCCTTGCTCGACGCCCGCGCCGACGCCGTGCGGTAGAAGGGCTTGAACACCTGCTCGAGTTCGTCATCCGCCAGGCCGGGACCTGAATCGCGGATCTCCGCGACCGCCTCGCCGCCGACGACCGACAGCCGGATGCGGGCCTCGTCCCCGTACTTCAAGGCGTTGTCGACGAGGTTGTCGAACACCCGCCGCAAGCCTGTCGCATCGGCCTCGACCTCGACCGTCTCGCCAGGCTCCAGACTCGCCGCCGCGTCGAAACCGAGGTCGTCGACCACGCATTCCAACAGCGAGCGCAGGTCGAGCCTCTGTCGGGGGTCCCGGTCCGCCCCGTCGCGCAGGAAGGTGAGCACCGAGGTGATCATCTCCTCCATCTGGAGGATATCCCGCTCCATGCCCTCGCGCAGTTCGGGCGTGGCGCGGGCGAGACGGAACCGCATGCGCGCCAGCGGCGTGCGCAGGTCATGGGAGATCGAGCCGATCATCCCATTGCGATCCTCAACGTGGCGGCGCAGCCTCTGGCGCATCAGGTTGAAAGCCCGGGCGGCCAGTCCGACCTCGGCCGGCCCTTCGGCGGCGAAGACCTCGGCGGTCGGATCACGCCCGAACCGGTCGGCGGCGGCGGCGAATATCCTGAGCGGCGCGGTAAGCCGTCGCGCGAACAGGTAGCCGATCGGCGCTACGATCGCGAACGAGACGGCGAACCAGAGCAGCACGCGCCTTTGCCAGCTGTTCGGGAAACCCTCCGGCCGCGGTCGCACGGTGACCCAGCGTCCCGGCGCGACCTGCCAGGCGGCGACGAACTCCCCTTCCACATAGGGCGCCGGGCCCACGCCGAACAGGCTGCGGCCCACCGGGTCGGGTAGCGGCCGACCGGCCGCCATGGATTGCGGCGCTGCGGCCCTGGTGGGTGGCGGGCGCGGCGTGGGCGGCGCGCTGGCGGCCGCGGCCGGCGTGGACGACTGGGCGCGCGCCTCACGTTGCGGGGCTGGTGCGACGGCGACGACGGCCGGCGGCCCTGCAGGCGCCGTCCCCGCCTGCCCCGAAGGGCGCGCCGGCGCAGCCGCGTCGTACGAGGCGGCGAACACGGCGGCTTCCAATGGCGACCAAGGCCTGGCGTGGGCGCCCGCGAACGCGCCCCCCGGCGCCGATCCCGGCGCCTGTCCCTGCGCCTGCCCCTTGGCCAACCCAAAGCCCGGAGCGCCGCCGCCGGCCGCCTGGGACACCTCCGGTCCGGGCCCCGCGCCGCCGAATTGCGGGCCGGGCTGGAACGACGGAGCGTCGCCGTCGCCCCCCGAGCCGTACTGGCCGCCTGGCGCGGCCGGCGGGCCTGACGCCTGCCACACCGGACCGGCTCGTCCTGTCGGGCCGGACGCCCAGCCGCCGGAACCGCCCCCGGGACCGCCGCCGGGGCCAGGCCCGAACGGCGCCGGACCGGCCCCTCCCCGCGGCCCCAGCGCCATGGACGCCAGGACCAGCCGTGGCCGCGGCTGAGGGCCCGCCAGGTCTCCAAGCGCCAGCCGCCTGAGGTCGGGTTGAGCCTCGGCGCCCGCAAGCGGCGGCGGCGCGTAGAAAAGCAGGCGCACATTGGATTCGTCCGCGCCGAGCAGGCGCGCGAGTTCCGCGGTGGACCGCTGCGAGACCAGCCAGTTCGCGCTCAGCGTGCTGGGCGGCGCGCTTTCGATCGTCCGCACCAGCGACCTTGGTCCCGTCTGATCGAGCGGGCCGCCGCGCAGCGCCCGGGCGACCTCGGCCAGGCTATGCTGGGGATGCGGCGAAGGGGGCAGAAGAAGGGTGAGCGCCAGCGTCGTGGCCTGGGCCACCACCAAGCCGCCCAGCAACAGCACCATCACCTGGGCGGCGATCGGCAAACTGAACCGGCGCGGAAAGATGCGGGAAGGGTTCACCCGGCGACACCTCGATTGACCTGTCCGGCGCGCACCATATGAGCTTCATGTCCGACCAGTGTCGAGATGTGTCAGCAGCTATGCATTTGGCCATGCGAGAAATCCCGCATTTTGTCTTCGCGAAAACGCGCACGACCGCCGGGATCATGGCAAAATGCAATATTTATTGAAATAATAGCATTATAATCCCACGATCGACGTGTCGGTCCGTTCGTCGATTCGACGCTGACCGTCCCGGACGTCCCGCCTTGCCGACGAAAGAAGGCGGCCGCGCCCCGAGGAGGAGCGCGGCCAGGTGTCCCAGAGGTGGGAGGCCTTGTCGACGACCTAGAAGTCCTTCGTCAGGGTGATGCCGAAGGTCCGCGGGTCGAGGGTGAAGGTGTTGGTGAACAGGCCCGAGGTGGCGTCGGTCACGTAGGTGTCGGTGATCGGCTGGCTGTTGAAGGCGTTCTTGACCCAGAGCTGTCCGGTGAAGCCCCAGTCCTTCTTAGCGAAGGTCAGGGTGGCGTTCACGTTCGACCAGGACTTCAAGAGGTCGTTGGTCGCGTTGTAGATCCGGGCGTAGCTCTGATCCTGCCAGTAGTAGTCGCCGCGCAGGGTGGCGCGCCAATCGTCCTCCAGCTCCCACACGTACTGGGCGCCCAGCGAGAGCGTCCAGTTCGGCGAGTTCGGCAGTTGCTTGCCCTTCAGGTTCTGGGCGCAGCCGTCGATCGTGCAGTTACCTGAGTAGTTGAACAGCGTGCTGCTCAGATAGGTGGCGGTGCCCGACGGCACGCCGAGACTCTCGAGGAAGCCGACGTAGTTGGTCTGGGCGGTCGCCCCACGGTTCGTGCTGGTCGCTCCAGTGAAGTCGCAGACCTGGCTCAGCAGCGGCCCGCCGAGGCTGGAGGCCAGCAGCGTCGCGACGCCAGCGGTGTTGACGATGCAGTTCGACCCACCCGAGGTCTTCAGCAGGGTGTAGGCCGGGTCGCTGTTCGTCATGTTCAGGCTGTCGACCGACTTGCCGCCGGTGATCTCGGTGTGCAGGTAGCCCACGTTGGCGTTGAAGGTCAGGTTGCGGATCGGCGAATAGACGCCTTCGAACTCGACGCCGTAGATCTTGGCGTTGATGTTCTGGTTGACCGACGATTCCGCGACGATCTCCGAGATCTGGTAGTTGCTGTAGTCGTAGTAGAAGGCGTCGGCGTTCAGCATCAGGGTGCCGCCGAGCAGGGTGTTCTTGGTCCCGATCTCGTAGGCGTTGATGAACTCCGGCTGGTAGGTCAGCGAATAGCCGCAGGTCGCGCCGACGGACGCCGAGCCGAGCTGGGCCTGGCAGGGCGTGTTGAAGCCACCGCCCTTGTAGCCGCGCGAGTAGGTCAGATAGACCAGGGTCTTGTCGGTGAACGACACGGTGGGCGTCCAGTCCAGGTTCACCCGACCGGTGACCTCGCGCCAGGTCTGGCTGGCCTGGGTGGTCACCGGGAAACCGCTGCCGGCCGCCAACAGGTTGATCGGATAGAGGTTGTCGTCGAGCTGATCGACCGTGTATCGCGCGCCGACCGTCAGCTTCACGTCCGGCGTGATGTTCCAATAAAGTTCGCCGAACGCGGCTGTCGACTTTTCGTCGCTTTGGTTGCGTGAGTCGTAGTAGTTATGGCCCGCACCGGTCGCGGTCGCATTGGGATCGATGTTGATTGTCGCGTAATGTCCGTTGGCGTCTTTTACAAACGAGACAGCGCCGTTTGTATATTGGTACAGGGCGTTATTGAGCTGCGCAAAGGCCGTCAGGCTGCTGCTTTCAACGTAGTAGTTGCTCTGGTTGTTCTTATCCTCGGAGAAAAACACGCCGAACGAGAAATTCAGCGGTCCCTTGAACGACGAGCTCAGCCGCAGTTCCTGGGTGATTTCCTGGGTGTTGGTGGTGCTATAGTCGAAGCTGTTGACCTTGTTCGAGGTCCCGGTCTGCGGATCGCTGACGTAGCCGTTGGGGAACAGCGCCGAATAGAGGCCCGAGTAGAGCGCGCCGAGCCCCGGGGCTGCGTTGTTGATTTCCTGATACAGCAGGGACGAGGTGTTGACCGAGGAGTTGAAACCCGTGGTCGCCTGCACGCGATTGTAGTCCTCGGTCGAGGAGCCGGTGTTGTGGTTGAAGCCGGTGATCGACTGCAGGGTCAGGTCGTCGGTGATGTTCCACGACATGTGCAGTTCGACGAGATCGTCGTTCGCCTTGTAGCGCGGGTCGATCGCCGATTCGATGTCATGCAGGTTGCTGTCCTGCTTGGCGTGGCCGGCGAAGACGTCGTTGTAGTTGCTCAGGCCCATGAGGTTGGCCAGCACGCCGGCGAGGGTGCCGTTGCTGTTGACCACCGAATAGGCCGACGACGAATAGAGCGACCCGGCCTTGCAGCCCTGGCTGAGGAAGGCGCGGTCGGCCGCGCTGGTGGCGACGCCGCCGACGCTGGCCGGACCATTGTCGGTGGTGCACAGCTGCTTGCCGACCCGGTTGCGGCTGTCGCTTTCGCCGTAGTGGTCGTACATCAGATAGGCGTTGAACTTGTCGTTCGGCTTGAAGCTCAGCGTGACGCGGCCGTCGCCCAGGCTGCGGCCGTCGACCTTGTTGCCCGTGACCGAGTTGGTGCCGAAGCCGTCGCGCACCAGACCGAAGCCGGCGAAGCGCACGGCGAACATGTCGCCGAGCGGAAGGTTCAGGTAACCGGTGACCTTGCGTTCGTTGTAGTTGCCGTACTCGCCGGTGATGCTGCCGCTGAAGGTGTCGGTCGGCTTGTTGGTGATCACGTTGACCGCGCCGCCGGTGGCGTTACGGCCGTAGAGGGTGCCTTGCGGGCCGCGCAGCACTTCGACGCGCTCGACGTCATAGAAGTCGGTGTCGCCGAAGTTGTTGGCCGCGACCGGCATTTCGTTGACGTTGAAGCTGACGCCCGAGGTGCCGCCCTCGCCGACCACCTTCGATCCGACGCCGCGAATCTGGAAGTTATAGCCGCCGAAGTTGCCGCGCGAATAGTTGACGTTCGGGATCGAGATTTCGAGGTTCTGACCGCCGTCCAGCCGCTGGGTCTTCAGCGCCTGGGCGTTGAACGCCGAGACGGCGACGGGCGTGCTCTGCAGCGATTCCGACCGGCGTTCCGCCGTGACGACGATCTCGCCGACCATGGTCCCGCCCGAGGCCGATGGCGCGGGCGCCGCTGGCGCGGCTGATTGGGCGAATGCGGGCGCGGCGCCCACGAGAGCGGCGGCCGACACGCTAATGGCGAGCATGCTCCGCAAATGCAGAGATCTAATCATATTGCCTCCCCTGCGCCGCCCGGCATGCTTATGCGCCGCGTCAGCGTAGCTATTGGATCATCTATTTCAGGCTGGCTTCCGAGGTGGGTGGCGGCGCCAGCAAGGCCGCGCCGTCGAGAGGGCCCGACCAGCCTAATTTGTCAACCCCGCTAAAAGACCCGTAATAGGGGTATTATCTGAAAGATTACCCATTAAGGGTGACGATCCGCCATACGGTCGCTCGTTGATGATCCCAGGCTTGATAAGGAAATTCGCCATATAATGGCGCCCGGAGCGGGCTTTTCGGGGGACAAGTACCGGGAAGGTTGTGTGATTTAGGGAACGAACGACGTTCGTTGATGATTCCGGTTTAGCTAGCCTTCGTTATCGGGGCCTGACGGCGCCCAACGTTGCCTGAAAGTCACACTCGGGTAGGATACGACATGGACCGAGCGAATCCGCTCCTTCGGGCTAGGGCGGACCGGCCGGGCGCCTTGAGGCGTCGAGTTAGCCGCAGCCAACTCGACCGGCGCGCGAATCGCAAAAGCCGCCTGCGCATCCGCGCGGGGCCGGGGCTCGAGCGAGGCGGCTGGGCGGCGCGCGCTCGCCCTGTTCGTCACCCAAGGGCGGGGTGGGGAAGAAAGGCGCCGGCGCGAACTGTCGACGTGGCCTGGGTGGTGGACGCCGGCGGGCCGGTCGTGCTTGAACCGCGGGGCGCCTGCGGGGCCCGGCGCGCGGTGAGGGGATTGGGAATGCGGTTCGCGGCCAAGGTGATCGGCGTCATCCTGATCCTGCTCGGCGTGGTCCTGGTGCCGGTCGGACTGGGCGCCCTGCCGTTTGGCGCCATCGCCGGGCATGTCATCTGGACCGGCTGGGGTTCGGTCTCGATCGCCTTCGGCGCGGGCTTCCTGGTGTGGGCCAATCGCGAGCGTCCCGCTCCCTGAACGTAGACGGCGCCATAGGCCCCTCGCCCAGCATGCGGACGGCGTCGTCCGCCAACCTCGGCGCGCCGTGCGCGCGTGATGTCGCCTTTCTTAACGGCCCAAGGCGATCACACGCCGGCCGGCCGGCGTGATCTCGAACGTCGGCACACCCGGTCGATAGGTCTCCAACCTGGCCAGGCCTTCCCGGGCAAGAGCGGTGGCCAGGCGACGGTCCGGCCCCACACACGTCTGCGCGCTCTTGGCTAAGCGCAGCAACAGATCGCGCTTCCTTGGAGTCAAGGTCATGCTGGCTCCTCCCTATCTTCGAGCGCGCGCACCAGCTTCGCGCGCTTCGTTGTTTTCACTAGTATTGCCCCGCTGTGCGGGCGCAGCACAACAGCAAGGTTCGGCTGTCGCGCGCAGGCGGCGGGTGGCGAGACGGACGTCCCGCGTAACCATCTTGCCGACGCGGGCCGTTAAGGCGGTCCGATATGGCGACGCACAATCATGAGTTCGGCTCGAAATCGGCGCGCCGGCTGTCAATGGATTGGCGAATAACGCGTCGGCGCCGCGCCGATTTACTCACTTATGAAGCTTTTATACGTTCAAAGTCGGCGCGCCGGCGGCCGATTGGCGAAAACATCTGCCTACGGATGTGGCTCTGACTGACCTGCGTGAAGCAATCTTCTGGCGCGGCGATGGATCTGCCCGGATCGGGTTGCGCAACTCTAGGATACGCATTAAACTGTAGGTTACGTGATTGGGCGTTTCAGCCGCGGAGGCCGCCATGTTTAAGGTTACGCTCGTTATCGCCGGACTGGGGGCGTTGGCGCTCGGCGCCGGCTCGGCCCATGCGGCGACGTCGCCGATTGATCCTGCGAAGGTGCAGTCGCTGTCGATGGCGCTGGAGACGGCGCTGTCCGGGCAGGGCTGCGGGGCGACGTCGGCGCAGGACGAGGCGACGATCGAATCGACGATCGCATCGTCTGGCGCTTCGCCTTCGGAAGCCGAGGCGGCGCTGGAGGTGGTGCAGACCTCACCG
>JARLIQ010000064.1 GCA_031291645.1 Caulobacteraceae bacterium
ATGAAATGGACGAAGTCCGCGGCGGCGGCTGGGCCGAACTTCAGGACAACGGATCGCTCGTCGGTGAAATAAACTTCCACAATGGCGACGATATCCCCTTCATCGCTCGGCCTTGGCCGACTTCTTCAACGGCCTGCTAGGTCGACGGCGCTGTCGTGGTTGACCACGCCCTTCTTGGACTTCGAGCCCTTGTCCGAGGTGGCCGAGAACTGCCCCTTGGTCAGGCCGTACACCCCGTTGTTCTCCACGATATAGACCATGTTCACCCCGCGTCGGACGCAGTGGGCGAATTGGCCGAGGCCGATCGAGGCGGAATCGCCGTCGCCCGAGACCCCGAGGTAGACCAGCTCCTTGTTGGCCAGGTTGGCGCCGGTCAGCACGCTCGGCATCCGTCCGTGCACGGTGTTGAAGCCATGGGCCGCGCCGAGGAAATAGTCCGGGGTCTTGGACGAACAGCCGATGCCCGACAGCTTGGCGACGCGGTGCGGCGGCAGGTCCAGCTCGAAACAGGCCTGGATGATCGCGGCGCTGATCGAATCGTGGCCGCAGCCGGCGCACAGCGTCGAGACCGAACCCTCGTAGTCGCGGCGGGTGTAGCCGAGGCTGTTCTCGGTCAGGGCCGGGTGGTGCAGGCGGGGCTTGGCCAGATAGGTCATTCGGCGGCCTCGATGGCGGGGCTGGCGGCGTCCATCCGCGTGGCGATCTCGCGGGTGATGAAGCGGGCCGTGATCGGCGTGCCGTCATAGTGGAGCACGGCGACCAGCTTGGCCGGGTCGACCCCGACCTCGTTCATGATCAGGGTGCGCAGCTGGCCGTCGCGGTTCTGCTCGACCACGAACACCTGGTCGTGGGCGACGATGAAGTCCGTCACCGCGTCCGAGAAGGGGAAGGCGCGCACGCGCAGGGCGTTCAGCCGGCGCCCCTGCGCCTCCAGCGTCTCCAGCGCCTCGCGCATCGCCGGGCTGGTCGAGCCGTAGTAGATCACCCCGGTGCGGGTGGCGTGCTTGGCGTCGCGGCGGACCGGGGCCGGGACCAGGGCCTTGGCGGTGTCGAACTTGCGCAGCAGCCGCTGCATGTTGTCGACGTAGACCGACCCCTCCTCGCTGTAGCGGGCGTAGGGGTTGCGCGAGGTGCCGCGGGTGAAATAGCCGCCCCGGGTCGGGTGGGTCCCGGGATAGGTGCGGAACGGGACGCCGTCGCCGTCGACGTCGAGATAGCGGCCGAAGTCGCGGCCGGCCTCCAGCTCGTCGTGGGTCATCACCTTGCCGCGGTCGATCCGCCGTCCGGGGTCGGCGGCCAGCGGCCGGCACAGCCACTCGTTCATGCCGATGTCGAGGTCGAGCATGACGAAGACGGTGGTCTGCAGCCGGTCGGCCAGGTCGAACGCCGCCATGCCGAATTCGAAGCACTCGCGCGGGTCCTCGGGCAGCAGCAGCACGTGCTTGGTGTCGCCGTGCGAGGCGTAGGCGGCGGACAGGATGTCGGCCTGTTGGGTGCGGGTCGGCATGCCGGTCGAGGGCCCGCCGCGCTGCACGTCGAAGATCACCGCGGGAATTTCCGCGAAATAGGAAAGCCCGACGAACTCCTGCATCAGCGAGACGCCCGGCCCGGAGGTGCAGGTGAAGGCCCGCGCCCCGTTCCAGCCGGCCCCGACGACGATGCCGATCGAGGCGATCTCGTCCTCGGCCTGGACGATGGCGTAGCGCGCCTTGCCGGTCTCGGGGTCGGTGCGCAGCTGCTCGCAGTATTCGCCGAACGCCTCGGCCAGCGAGGTCGAGGGGGTGATCGGATACCAGGCGCAGACCGTGGCCCCGCCCCAGACCGCGCCGAGCGCGGCGGCGGTGTTGCCGTCGATGAATATCTTCTCGCCCACCTTGTCGGCCCGCCTCACCTTCAGCCCGATCGGGGCGAGGTGGTCGCGGACATGGTCGCGGCCCATCTGCAGGGCCTCCAGGTTCGGCTTGATCAGCCGGTCCTTGCCCTTGAACTGCTCGCCGACCAGCTGCTCGATGGCGGCCACGTCCATGTCCAGCAGGGCCGACAGGACGCCGACATAGATGATGTTCTTGAACAGCTGGCGCTGGCGCGGGTCGGTGTAGGCGGCGTTGCAGATGGCGGTCAGCGGCACGCCGATGACGTTGATGTCCTCGCGGAACTTGGACGGCGGCAGCGGCTTGGTGGAATCGTAGACCAGGTAGCCGCCCGGCTCGATCTCGGCCACGTCCCGGTCCCAGGTCTGGGGGTTCATCGCCACCATCAGGTCGACGCCGCCGCGCCGGCCGATGTGGCCCGCCTCGCAGACGCGCACCTCGTACCAGGTCGGCAGGCCCTGGATGTTGGACGGGAAGATGTTGCGCGCCGAGACCGGCACGCCCATGCGCAGGATCGACTTGACGAACAGGCCGTTGGCGCTGGCCGATCCCGAGCCGTTGACGTTGGCGAACTTGACGACGAAGTCGTTGACGGCGGCGAGCGGCTTCATCGTGGACAGGCGTCCCCTGCGTGGCTCATCTCGAGCAGGAACTTCTGCATGTCCCACGCCCCGGTCGGGCAGCGCTCGGCGCAGAGGCCGCAGTGCAGGCAGACGTCCTCGTCCTTGACCATGATCCGGCCGGTCTTCAGCGCGGCCGAGACATAGAGGTCCTGGGTCAGGTTGCGGGCCGGCGCCTTCAGCCGCTCGCGCAGATCGTCCTCGGGGCCGTCGGCCGTGAAGGTGATGCAGTCCATCGGGCAGATGTCGACGCAGGCGTCGCACTCGATGCACAGAGGCTCCGAGAACACCGTCTCGACGTCGCAGTTCAGGCAGCGCTCGGCCTCGCGCAAGCCGAGGGCGCGGTCGAAGCCGAGCTCGACCTCCAGCCGCACGTTCTTCAGCGCCGCCTCCTTCTCGCGCAGCGGCACGCGGAAGCGGGCGTCGTTGGAGACGTCGTTGTCGTAGCTCCACTCGTGGATGCCCATCTTCTGGCTGACCAGGGTGACGCCCGGCGCCGGGCGTTTGGCCACGTCCTCGCCGCGGCAATGGAGGTCGATCGAGATCGCCGCCTCGTGGCCGTGGGCCACCGCCCAGATGATGTTCTTCGGCCCGAACGCCGCGTCGCCGCCGAAGAAGACGTTGGGCAGGCTGGAGGCCATGGTCGTGGGATCGACCCTGGGTATGTCCCACTCGCCGAACGCAAGGCCGATGTCGCGCTCGATCCAGGGGAAGGCGTTCTCCTGGCCCACGGCGACCAGGACGTCGTCGCAGGGGTAGTGCTGGTCCGGCTCGCCGGTGGGGACCAGCCGGCGGCGGCCCTTGTCGTCGAACACCGCCTCGACCTGTTCGAACAGCACGCCGGTCAGCCTGCCGTTCTCGTGGGTGAAGGCCTTGGGCGTCAGGTAGTTGAGGATCGGGATGTCCTCGTGCATCGCGTCCTCCTTTTCCCAGGGGGACGCCTTCATCTCCTCGAAGCCGGAGCGGACGATCACCTTGACGTCCTCGCCGCCCAGCCGGCGCGAAGTGCGGCAGCAGTCCATGGCGGTGTTGCCGCCGCCCAGCACGATCACCCGCTTGCCGATGGCCTCGACGTGGCCGAACGAGACCTTGGCCAGCCAGTCGATGCCGATGTGGATGTTGGCCGCGGCCTCCTGCCGGCCGGGAATGTCCAGGTCGCGCCCGCGCGGCGCGCCCGAGCCGACGAAGACGGCGTCGTAGCCCTCGGCCAGCAGGGCCCCCAGGCTCTCGACCCGCTCGCCCAGCCGCAGGGTCATGCCGAGGCCGGTGACATAGCCGACCTCTTCGTCGATCACCTCTTCCGGCAGGCGGAAGCGGGGGATCTGGCTGCGGATCATGCCGCCGGCCTTGGCGTCGGCGTCGATCAGCGTCAGCGCGTAGCCCAGCGGGGCGAGGTCGCGCGCCACGGTCAGCGAGGCCGGGCCCGCGCCCACCAGGGCGACGCGCTTGCCGTTGGAGACGGCCGCGGGCCGGGGCAGGCGGCCGGTGATGTCGTCCTTGTTGTCGGCGGCGACGCGCTTGAGCCGGCAGATGGCCACCGGCTCGTCCTCGACCCGCACGCGCCGGCAGGCCGGCTCGCAGGGGCGGTCGCAGGTCCGTCCCAAGATTCCCGGGAAGACGTTGGACGTCCAGTTGACCATGTAGGCGTCGGCGTAGCGCCCGGCGGCGACCAGCCGGATATACTCCGGCGCCGGCGTGTGCGCCGGGCAGGCCCATTGGCAATCGACGACCTTGTGGAAGTAGTCCGGCCGATCCGTGTCGGTACGCTGCAACGCCGTTTCCTCTCACGGCGCTCTGCTTCCGCGGCCGGCTTACGCCCGATCCTCAAGCGGGATGCGGGCGCGCCTGTCCCCGACGCGGCGCCTGGGATCGAAGGTAACGCCCGCGTGAACGCTCCGACAACCCGCTTTCTGACCGTTGATCACTGTTTCTTGTCCATGCGCCCCGCAACCCATCGCCGGCGGGTGAGGCCCGGGTCAAGAATCCGTGAGCATCAGGGTGAATCCGGCTGAATCGCGTTGCATCACCCGATGATCCGGGCAAAGTCGAATTTGCTAAGAATTGATGAAATCCAAACGGCGGGAGAGTCTTCCCATGACTGTGACTGTCGATTTCGAACAAGAAGCGAGCATCCTCTCCGGCTTCGAGCCGTCGGACATGCGTGAACGCCTGCCCGAGGAGGAGGACGCCATGGCCCTGGTCACGGTCTACCAGCAGATCGCCGATCGCCGGGCCCAGCTCGAAGACGCGGAAACCCTGCGTCGCGCGCGCGCCCTCTAAGGGGCGGGTCCAACGCGGAGGACGCGGCCGCCTGCAAGATGGCCGTTCAGAGGATGGCGATCTCGTCCTCGACCTCGATCACGCCCGGTTCGGCCCACGCCGTGGCCATGGCCACCTGCCGCTCGTGCGGGCTGTGGACCGTGCCGCCCAGCCGCACCCGGCCGTCCTCGACGCTGACGGTGATCGTCTGAGGATCGAAGAACCACGACCGGTGCAGGGCGTGCATGATGTCGTCGCTGACGTTCGAGGCGCTGACCTTGGACCGGATGGTGATGTCGTTGGTCAGGCCCACCACGCCGATCAGCTGACGCATGTCCTGTTCGGCGGCTTCGCGCTGGTACTGCCAGTCGACCTCGCCGGCCAGCGTCACCCAGCCCTGGTCCACCGTGGCCACCACCGCGCCCGCCGGCACCGAGGCGTTCCAGGCCAGGCGGTCGGCCGCCGCGGCGGCGATGGCCTCGTCGTCGCGCGACGCGTCGAACGGCAGCCGGACCTCGAGTTCGTTGGCCACCGCCGTCACCCCCCGCACGCGGCAGGCGGCGACCTCGGCGGCGTGCTTTTCGGCGAAGCTCTCGACGTGGCCGGTCAGGCAGACGACGCCGTCCTCGGCGGTGACGCCGATGTGGCCGGCGGCGACGCTCGGCTCCCAGTTCAGCTCCGCCAGAACGGCCTTCTGCAGCGCACTGTCGTCGGACATCGCATCCTCGCCGGCTAATGCGGGACCGGCCCGCCCGGCGGCGGAGCGTCCCACGGTCGACGGCGAGGCTAGTCCCGAGCGGATATCGCGATCGCGACAATTCGATGAATATTGCGCGACGTCCGGAAGGTCGGCGGCGACCAACGCCGATCGGAACGCGCCGACTGAGCAGTCATTGTCGAGGCTATGCTGCTGCGTTGGACGTTTCTGTCCTGAAATATAGTTCGAGGTGATTCAAACCGATCGCTTCGGTCTGCGCGACGCCGGTCGGGAGACCGCCGCGTGTCGTCATTAAGTTGTGAAAAACCAACCCTAACGTGGGGCGAAGGCTGTGGGAGGACCCCGATGACCGACGTCGCACTGTCTCCGGACGGCTTGAGGCCGGGCGCGCCCAAGCTGGGCCAGCGGCCGCCGATCGCCGCGCGGATCGTGTTCGTGGCGCTGCTGGCCGCGGGGCTCGCCTACTGCGTGGCGGGCCTGCGCAGCGACATCGTCGGCGCCGGCGAGACGGTCGCCTTCGGGGTCTTCGCCCTTCTGGGCCTGGCGCTGCTGATCGCCCTGGGCTTCGAGTTCGTCAACGGCTTCCACGACACCGCCAACGCGGTGGCCACGGTGATCTACACCCACAGCCTGCCGCCGGTGGCGGCGGTGGTCTATTCGGGCCTGCTGAACCTGACCGGGGTGCTGGTGTCCACCGGGGCGGTGGCCTTCACCATCATCACCCTCCTGCCGGTCGAACTGATCCTGCAGGTCGGCAGCCAGGCCGGCTATGCGATGATCTTCGCCCTCCTGCTGGCGGCGATCGTCTGGAACCTCGGCACCTGGTGGCTGGGCATTCCCAACTCGTCGTCGCACGCCCTGATCGGCTCGATCATGGGCGTCGGCCTGGCCAACCAGCTGATGGCCCCGGCCGGCCAGGCGACCTCGGGCGTCGACTGGTCCCAGGCGACCAAGGTGTTCCAGGCCCTGTTGTTCAGCCCGGTGGTCGGCTTCATCGCCTCGGGCCTGCTGCTGCTGATCCTGAAATTCCTGATCCGCACCCCGAAGCTCTACGAAGAGCCGAGGTCCGACCAGCCGCCGCCGTGGTGGATCCGCGGCCTTCTGATCCTGACCTGCGGCGGCGTCTCCTTCGCCCACGGCAGCAACGACGGCCAGAAGGGCATGGGCCTGATCATGCTGATCCTGATCGGCGCCGCGCCCACGGCCTATGCGCTGAACCGCACCATGCCCGACGCCGGCGCTCCGGCCTTCGAAGCCGCCGCCGCCGCGGCCCAGCACGTGTTCGCCGGTCACGCCGCCGCCGCGGCCCCCGCGGTCACCGTCGAGCAGGCCCGCAGCACGGTCGGCGACGCCCTGCGCACCAAGAAGGTCGACAGGCCGGACGTCTACGGCGCCCTGGCGGTGCTGTCGGGCGACATCGGCGCCCAGGTCAAGGCCTACGGCTCGATCAAGCACGTGCCGGCGGCCGCGACGCCCAACCTGCGCAACGACATGTATCTCACCTCGGCCGCGACCGGCCTTTTGACCAAGGGCAAGTCCGCCCTGACCAAGGCGGACGCGGCCGCGCTGAAGCCCTTCCAGGGCCAGCTCGACAAGGGCACCCGGTTCATCCCCACCTGGGTCAAGATCGGCGTCGCCATCGCGCTGGGCCTCGGCACCATGGTCGGCTGGAAGCGGATCGTGGTCACGGTCGGCGAGAAGATCGGCAAGACCCACCTGACCTACGGCCAGGGCGCCGCCGCCGAACTGGTGGCCGCGGTGACCATCATGCTGGCCGACCAGTTCAAGCTGCCGGTGTCGACCACCCACATCCTCTCCAGCGGGGTGGCCGGGACCATGGCGGCCAACGGCTCGGGATTGCAGGCCCGGACCCTGCTGAACATCGCCCTGGCCTGGGTCCTGACCCTGCCGGCGGCGATCCTGCTGGCCGGCTCGCTCTATTTCATCCTGCGCCACGTCTTCTGAGGCGAAGGCCCGCCGTCGCGCCTGCCTGGCCCTAGGTCAGGTAGGAGTGGACGATCGCCACCAGTTCCTCCGCGGCCTGGGTGCGCGGATCGGAGGCCGGCGCGGCCGGGTCCACCAGATGCTCGCGGATGTGGTCCTCGATCACTTCCGCGATGAAGCCGTCCAGGGCGCCGCGACAGGCGGTCGCCTGCTGCAGCACGCGCGCGCATTCGCTGTCCTGCCCGACCAGCCGCTCGATGGCTTCGATCTGCCCCTTCAGGCGCTTCAGCCGGTTCAGGAGCTTGGTTTTCTCCGCGCCGATGTGGCTCACGATTTTTTCTCCCGAGGGACCTTGATCATATACTCCAGTAGAGTATATCGCTCGAACGTTCGATGCGAGAGCCGCTCCCCGGAGCAGGTTTCGCATTGGACGCGGCCGAGGGCGACCTCGGCTCTCATAGACCAGACCCAGGGACCACATGAACCCGCGATCTAACATCGCTCGGGAGCCGCATGTGACCGTCGAGGCCGCCTCGCCCAGGCGATAGGCCCCGCGGCCAGGCCGCCCTCCCGGGCTCAACGCAAATGCTTGAGCAAGAGGAGAGGCGAAATGGCCGTCTTCATCTCCCACGTCGCCCCGCTGTGGAGCTTCGCCGCCGCCCGCGCGCCCGAACCTGGCGTCGGCCGTCGGACCGTCTGCGACGTCAGCGCCCGCGGCCCGGCCGTCTGGCTCTGGGTGCGCGGCGAGGACGGCCGTCCGGAACGCCGCTGGGCGCGCCCGGCGGCCGAATGATCCAGCCAAGGCGGGGCGGCTGACCGCGTCGCCTTGGCGACCGAAAGGCGACGGTCGATATGGAAGTTTCACATTGGCGTGGTTTCTGGGCCAGAGGGGTGTGGATGCGATACGTTCTGATTTCAGCCGCAGCGGCGGCTGCGTTCCTGGCGCCGGCCGCGGCCTTGGCGGACGACGCGCCCGGCGCCGCCGCGCCGGCGGCCCAGGCCTTCGCCTTCCATGTCCAGTTCACGGACCTGACCCAGTACCAGCCCGCCTTCCATTCGGCCTACCGGGGCGCGAACAGCCTCGACCCGCATGAGGAAATCCGCTCGACCAACGACCTGACGGCCTACCTGGGCGTGCGGCCCTGGAAGGGCGCGGAGATCTGGATCAATCCGGAGATCGATCAGGGCTTCGGCCTGTCCAACACCCTTGGCGTCGCCGGCTTCCCCTCCGGCGAGGCCTACAAGGTCGGGGCCAACACCCCCTATTTCCGGATGCAGCGGTTCTTCCTGCGCCAGACGGTCGACCTGGGCGGCAAGCGCGAGGCGGTGGACGCCGACCTCAACCAGCTGGCGGGCGCCCACAGCGAGGACCGGCTGGTCTTCACCGTCGGCAAGTTCAGCGTCGGCGACGTGTTCGACACCAACAAATACGCCCACGACCCGCGCAACGACTTCATGAACTGGACCGTGATCGACAGCGGCACGTTCGACTATGCGGCGGACGCCTGGGGCTACACCTATGGCGCGGCCGCCGAGTGGTATCGGGGCGACTGGACTTGGCGGGCGGGCCTGTTCGACCTGTCGAACGTGCCCAATTCCAAGACACTCGACCCCCACTTCGACCAGTTCCAGACCATCGCCGAGATCGAGCGGCGCTTCAGCCTGGGCGGCCAGCCGGGCGCGGCGCGGGTGACGGGGTTCCTGACCCGCGGACGGATGGGGCATTTCAACGACGCCCTGGCCCTGGCCGCAGCCACCGGCCAGCCGGCCGACGCTTCGCTCGTGCGCAAATACTCAAGCCGCGGCGGGGTCAGCCTGACCCTCGAGCAGCAACTGGTCGACGACCTCGGCGCCTTCCTGCGCGCCGGCTACGCCGAGGGCGACGCCGAGTCCTACGAGTTCACCGACGTCGACCGCACGGTCTCGGCGGGCCTGTCGCTGGGCGGCAAGCGCTGGGGCCGGGCGGACGACACGATCGGCGCGGCCTTCGTGGTCAACGGCGCCTCGGGCCACCGCCTGGCCTATCTGGCGGCCGGCGGCCTCGGCATCCTGATCGGCGACGGCAAGCTGATCCATTCCGGCGACGAGGCAATCCTGGAGACCTACTACGACCTGGCGGTGGTCAAGGCGGCGCACCTCAGCCTGGACTACCAGTACATCCAGAACCCCGGCTACAACCGCGACCGCGGCCCGGTCTCGGTGTTCGGCCTCAGGGCCCATCTGCAGTACTGACGGCGATATTGAGGCGTCCGGTCTAATATATGCCGCTCGTCCCGGCGAATACCGGATCCAGATCCTATGGTTCTGTGCTTGGAGGGATATCCATATCCCCCTCTATACAGGCCAATGTTCCGTCATCTGGGTCCCGGCCTTCGCCGGGATGAGCGGGAATATTGGAGATGACCCGCCTCAGAACCGCTGCGAAAGGCCCAGGTAGACCTGGGTCCCGGGCGTGACGTCGTTCAGGCCGAGGTTCACCCCGCCGTCCAGCTGGACGTTCGGATGGCGCGCCGGAACCCAGGCCAGGCCCAGATCGAAGGAATACTGCCGCACCGTCCCCGCGGGGTCGAAGTTGGCGTCGCCCCAGACCTCGACCGAGGCGGTCAGGGTCTTGGACAGGGGACGGCTGAAGCTGAGCAGGCCCGAGACGTTGGCGTGGCGGCCGGCGCCCGAGGCGTTGGCCAGCAGGTCGGCCTCCGGATCGATGGTGAGCTGCCAGTCGCGGGGCAGGTTGAACACCAGGGGCGTGACCAGCCCGCCCTCCACCGCGCCGTTGCCGATGCCGGCGCGCGCGGTCGGCGCCTTGACGTAGGGAACCAGCGCGATGGCCACGTTCCCCCCGTCGTCGCCCATCAGGTTCAGCTTGAACCGGGCGTAGAGGTCGCCGACGCCGGTGACCGAGGTGCGCGCGCCGCTGGTGCGGTCGCGGGCGGTGACGGTCTCCACCGGGACCATGTTCACCTCGACGTCCAGGGTGTTGGTCAGGCCCAGCTTGAGCGTCGGATTGGTGAACAGCCACGTCCGGGTCGTGACCCCGTCCGACCGGTCGTCGGTGAAGTTGATCAGGTCGGTTTCGTACTGCAGGTGGCCCGCATCCACCGTGCAGGCGCCGGTCGACTTGGTCGGCCGGTCGGTGCAGAAGCCGCGCAGCTGGTCGGCCGGCGTCGGGTCGAGGACGGTGTAGCCGCCCTTGTCGGGCGCGGGGGCGGGCGCGTCGTCCGCGAAGGCCAGGCCGCCCAGGAGCAGGCTCGCCGCCAGGCCGACGCCGAAGATCCAGTGACGATGCCCCACGCCCAGCCTCCCCGAGCCGACGGCCATTGCCTAACGCGGAAGGCCGCCCGCCGTCCCGGGGAAAATGGCCGCGTCAGACGTGGATGCGGACGGGCATGTACTCGTAGCCCTTGACGAAGCTGGACAGCACCCGGCGCGGCTCTTCCATCACCTCGATGAAGCTCCAGCGCCTGAGGATCTCCTCCCAGACGATGCGCAGCTGCATTTCAGCCAGCCGGTTGCCGACGCAGCGGTGGATGCCGAAGCCGAACGACAGGTGCTGGCGCGGGCGCTCGCGGTCGATGATGAAGGCGTTCGGGTTCTCGATCGCCTCCTCGTCGCGGTTGCCCGAGACGTACCACATCAGGACCTTGTCGCCCTTCTTGATGGACTGGCCGCCCAGTTCGACGTCCTGCAGGGCGGTGCGGCGCATGTGGGCCAGCGGCGTCTGCCAGCGGATGATCTCGGGCACCATGCTGGTGACCAGGTCGTGGTTGGCGCGCAGCTTGGCGTACTGGTCCGGGTTCTCGTTCAGGGCCAGGACCCCGCCGGTGATCGAGTTGCGGGTGGTGTCGTTGCCGCCGACGATCAGCAGGATCAGGTTCCCGAGGTACTCCATCCGGTCCATGTTCCGGGTGGCCTCGCCATGGGCCAGCATCGAGATCAGGTCGTTGCCCGGCTCGGAATTCACCCGCTCGTTCCACAGTCGCATGAAGTAGTCGGCGCATTCGAACAGCTCGGCCCGGCGCTGCTCCTCGGACTCGATGATGCCCGACTCCGGCGAGGCGGTGGCCACGTCCGACCAGCGGGTCAGCTTGCGGCGCTCCTCGAACGGGAAGTCGAACAGGGTGGCCAGCATCTGGGTGGTCAGCTCGATCGACACCCGGTCGACCCAGTCGAAGGTCTCGCCCACCGGCAGTGCGTCGAAAATCTGGCAGATCCGCGAGCGGATCAGGTCTTCCATGTTGGCCAGGTTCTGCGGCGAGACGATGGGGCTGACGACCTTGCGCTGGGCGTCGTGCTTGGGCGGGTCCATCGCGATGAACATCGGCAGCTGGAAGTCCTCGTCCTGGTCGGCGATGGTGATGCCGCCCTCGGACGAGAAGACGCCGTGGTTCGTGTCCACGGCCATGATGTCCTGGTACCTGGTGACCGACCAGTAGGGTCCGTTCTCGCTTTCGCGGCAGTAGTGGACCGGCGCTTCCTTGCGCAGCCGCTCGAAGTACGGCCACATGGTGTTGGTCTTGAACAGCTCGGGCCGGCTGACGTCCATCTCCTCGAGCGGCATCGAATAGGCCTTCGCCCGCGCATCCTTCAGCAGGTCGACCGCACCGTCCGCCATCGTCATCTCCTTCCCCGCGCCCGGGCTCGCCGCCTCGGTTCGCCTGTGTCTGGCCGATCGATCTGATCGGCGTTTAGTCTTCCCTCAGGGCAACAGAAATCAGCGAGTTTGTCACCCGCATTTTGTGACGGGCCCGTCAACTTTTTGTTCTTGGCGCCGCCGCGCGGATGATAACGGATGGCGCGAACGACCCATATCCGGGCCGAGGGCGGCGCGGATCGCCCCGGCCGCTGACAGCGAGGAACGCAATGGCCCAGCTCAAGCTCCTGATCGACGGCCGCCTGGAAGACGGCGACCTGACCATGGACGTGATCAACCCGGCGACCGAGGCGGTGGTCATGGCCTGCCCGCGCGCCTCCAAGGCCCAGCTCGACAAGGCGGTGGCGGCGGCCAAGGCGGCCTTCCCGGCCTGGAGCCGCACCCTGATCGCCGAGCGCAAGGCGGTGCTCGGCCAGATCGCCGACGTGATCCAGGCCAACGCGGCCGAGCTCGCCCGCCTCTTGACCCAGGAGCAGGGCAAGCCGATCGCCGACGCCACCGGCGAGGTCTATGGCGCTGCCGCCTTCTTCCGCTACTTCACCATGCTCGACCTGCCGGTGAAGGTGATCGACGACAGCGAAGGCCGCCGGGTCGAGGCCCACCGCCGCCCGCTGGGCGTGATCGGGGCGATCGTGCCCTGGAACTTCCCGCTGATCCTGATGGCCTTCAAGGTCCCGGCCGCGCTTCTGGCCGGCAACACCGTGGTCCTGAAGCCCGCGGCGACCACCCCGCTTTCGACCCTGCGCCTGGGCGAGCTGATCGCCCAGATCGTCCCGCCGGGCGTGGTCAACGTCATCGCCGACGCCAACGACCTGGGCGGCGAGCTGACCAGGCACCCGGACGTGCGCAAGGTCTCGTTCACCGGCTCGACCGCCACCGGCAAGAAGGTGATGGCCGGCGCCGCCGACGCGCTCAAGCGCATCACCCTGGAGCTGGGCGGCAACGACGCGGCCATCGTGCTCGACGACGTCGACCCCAAGACCGCCGCGCCCAAGATCTTCCAGGGCGCCTTCCAGAACAGCGGCCAGGTCTGCATCGCGGTCAAGCGGGTCTACGCCCACGAGAAGATCTACGACGCCCTGTGCGACGAGCTCGCCCAGCTGGCGGACGCCGCGGTGATCGGCGACGGGCTGGAGCAGGGCACCCAGCTCGGCCCGCTGCAGAACAAGATGCAGTACGACAAGGTCAAGGACCTGATCGAGGAGGCCCGCCACGACGGCAAGATCATCGCCGGCGGCGTGATCCCCGACCAGCCGGGCTATTTCATCCGCCCGACCATCGTGCGCGACATCACCGACGGCGCGCGCCTGGTGGATGAGGAGCAGTTCGGCCCCGTCCTGCCGGTGATCAAGTTCGCCGACCCCGAGGACGCCCTGGCCCGCGCCAACAACACCCCCTATGGCCTGGGCGGGTCGATCTGGTCGTCTGACCTGGAGCGCGCCTACGCCCTGGCCGAGCGGATGGAGTCGGGCACGGTCTGGATCAACAAGCACAGCGAGCTGGCCCCCAACATCCCCTTCGGCGGGGCCAAGGAATCCGGCATCGGCGTCGAACTGGGCGAGGAAGGCCTGGCCGAGTTCACCCAGCTGCAGGTCATCAGCATGGCCCGGTGAGGGATGGTGGTTTGACCGACGCCATAAGCTTGCGGACGGCCGGCGAGGCGGACGCGCCGGCCATCCGCGCCCTGACCCGCGAAGCCTACGCCAAGTGGGTGGCGGTGATCGGCCGCGAGCCCCTGCCGATGACGGCCGACTACGCCGAGGCGGTCCGCCGCCACCGTTTCGACCTGCTCTATGCGGGCGAGGCGCTGGCGGCGCTGATCGAGACGACGCCGCAGGGCGATCACCTGCTGATCGAGAACGTCGCCGTGCGCCCCGTCTTCCAGGGCCGGGGCTTCGCACGCCGGCTGCTGGCCCTGGCCGAAGACCTGGCCGAGGCCGCGGGCCTCGATGGCGTGCGCCTCTACACCAACCAGCGCTTCACCGAGAACGTGGCGCTCTACAAGGCGCTCGGCTACCGCGTGGAGCGGGAAGAGCCGCTGAACGGCGGCGTCGCCGTCCACATGGTCAAGCCGCTGGCGCGATAACCCTTCCCGCCGGGGGGGCGGCTCTGCGGCGGCGCGCGATCACGCCCTTCACCTCGGCGGCGCCCGGCGCGGCGCCGGTCCATGCGATGTCGACGACGACCGGCCAGGCCGACTTTCGGCGCCGGCGAGCGCGATCAGGAGTATCAACTATCACGCGTGTATGGTTTGTGAGATGGTGCCGAGTTGTGGCCATGGACACAATTTTCGGTTGCTAAATCAGGGTGGGCTAGGCACGGTATGCAACATAGGGAGGCGGATGGCTGGTCCGTCTGAAAACCAACAAACAAAAATACTATCGGAGGCGACCGTCGTGCGTGCGGATCAAGTTTCGGTAGAAATACACGGCTATTGCCACACCTCATCGGGGCAAATATCCACCATGATCAGTTCTGGACGAAGCCATGAGGTCATCAACCTTGGTGGTAACTTCGTCGTGGTCGCCAGGCGGAACAATGAGGTCTGGATTATTACGTCACCCTACGGGGTGGTGGCTTATTTCTACAGTCTTGGACCTCGCGGGTTTAGCCATGGAAAAAATGTCCTCGACGTCCTTCGAAATGACGACGCCGAGTGGCGATGGAATGTAGAGGGCGTCGCCGATCTCTTCGCTCTTGAGCACCTCACGGGATGCATGACGCTGCACGCCGGCGTGAAACGGACACCGGCGGCAAGTATTCTGCATTGGGATGGAAAGTTGCTCCGCCGTATGGATGCGACATGGTCGGAAGTCCATCGTCCGTACGCGGCGCGTGGCAGCGCCGATCGCATGGTGGACCTGCTGTGCGAGGAAGTCGCGCGCTGCGCCGGCTCGGCGCCCGTGCTCTCTGCTTCGGGCGGATTCGATTCCCGCGTTCTCCTGGCGGCGTTCCTGGCCAGCGGACTGAAGCCGGATCTTGTCGTCCAGGGAAATCCAGATTCCAGCGACCGGGTCGTCGTTGAGGCCATCGGTCGTCGCTTCGGCCTCAAGGTTCATTCTATCGCCTTGAGCGTCGAGGATTATCTCGATTCCGCGGACAAGATCTGCACCACGACGAACGGTACGAAGCCGGCCGGTCACTGGCACACCTATATTTACGCGTCGAAGGCGGGATTGACCGAGAACGACCATTTCTTTGTCGGGGCCAATGGCGAATTCGCCCGCACATACTTCCTCGACAAGGGAATGCTGTCGCTGGCCGCCAACGGCCTCCCGCCCGGCCTGGCGCTTCGCGAATTCTGGAAGAGGAAGGCGAAGCCGGCCTTGAAGGCCGACGAATTGCCCGGGGTGCGCGCGGACGTCGCCGACTATCTTCGTGGCGGTGTCGGTCAGCAGGCGACGCGGCTGGCCCACGCGCGACCCGGAGGCTCGACGCTGCACCAGCTCGACCATTTCTACCTGGAGGAGCGGGTTCGCCATTTTGTCGGCAACGGGCTTGCGCTCTACGGCCTTTCGACCGCCTGGCGCACGCCGTTCCTGTCTGCGCCCTGGATCGCGGAGGCGGACAGGCTGCCGAGGTCGTGGAAGCTCGGCGCCAACTGGCATCGGCACGCCATCGCCCGCCTGCAGCCCGAACTCCTGGACTATCCGGAGGAACACGTGGCGCTGACGATGGCGAGACGGCACGCGCCCCTGTACTGGCTGCCGAGACGGCGGCGACAACCGGTCGTGCCCTATGTCGACTATAAGATGGTCTTCTCCGACAAGAGGATGCTGTCTCTGCTCGTTGATAACGCCTGCTACATGGAAGACCTGATCGACGGAAAGACCGTGCGCAAGATCGTCGATGAACACAGGTCGTCGGGGACGCGGCAGCGCGCCATCTCTATTCTGACGGGGATCGCGGTCTGGCGCCGGAACGTGAGTCTGGCCGGGGCGTCGCAATCCCCGGCGCAGGCGCGCGCCAGCTGAGGGTGACGCCGAACCGCCACCGGCCGACCATCGCTCAATCCGCCGCCGCCACCCGGATCGTCGGGGCGAAGGCGCCTGTGAGGGGGCGGGCGAAGGTGATCAGGCTGTCCTCGCCCTCGGCGTGGACGCTGGCCGGGACGTCGCCGTCCAGCCGCCTGGCCGGACCGGCCAGCGCCAGGCCCTTGATGCGCAGCGCCTCGCCCGCGGGCGATCCCAGGACGATCAGGTTCAACGCGCCGTCGGCGGCCTCGGTGAACCGTACCGGCAGGCCGGCGTCCGTCACCGCCTCGGCCCGGGTCCAGGGGCGTGAGCCGTAGATCGCCGCGCCGTTGGCGCGCAGCCAGGCGCCGAACGCCTTCAGCCGGTCGAGCTGCGGCGTGGGGATGGTGCCGTCGGCCATCGGGCCGACGTTGAGCAGCAGGTTGCCGTTCTTGGACACCCCGTCGATGAAGTCGCCGATCAGGGTTTCGGCCGGGGCGTAGTCCGCCGCCTGGTCGTTGCGGTTGAAGCCGAAGGAATGGCTCATGCCGCGCGTCGCCTCCCATTTCTTGGCCTGGATGTCGGGGAAGCGGGCGTATTCGGGGGTGCGGAAGTCGCTGTGCGGGACCTCCTGGGGGATGATCCCCTCGAAGGCGGCGGGGTTCTTGGCGATGTGCGCCTTGATCCGCGCGTCCAGCGCCGCCCGGGCGGGCTTCAGCCGCAGGGCCTTGGAGGCGAGGCTGGCGCAGACCCAGCGGTCGTTCACCACCCCCTCGGGCATTGTGTTGTAGTAGTCGGCGAACAGGCGCCAGAGCCGGTCCTGGCCCGTGGGCCACGAGATGTCGTTCCACAGCACGCTGGGTTCGTAGCGCGCGACCAGTTCGCGCGCCTGGGCCTCGGCATAGGCCGGATAGGCCCCGCCGGGCGTCGAGCCCATGAAGTCGGCCAGGGTGCGCAGGGGCTCGGGATTGAAGCTCCAGTCGATGCCGCCGGAATAGTAGACCCCGAACCTCAGGCCCGCGTCCCGCACCGCCTTGGCTGCCTCGCCGACGATGTCCCGGCCCGAGTCCCAGCCTGGGCGCCGGGGATTGCGGACCGCGCTGGGCCACAGGCAGAAGCCGTCGTGGTGCTTGGTCACCAGCACGACGTAGCGCGCGCCGGCGTCGCGGAAGGCCTCGGCCCAGGCCGCCGGGTCCCAGTCCCGGATTCCGGCTAGGAACGGCGCCTTGAACGCCTCGTAGGGCGCCTCGCCATAGGTTCGCCGGTGGAACTCGGCCGAGGGCGTGCCCGCGACCTTGATCGCGTTGGCGTACCATTCGGTATAGGGCGTCATCGCCACCGCCCGGTCGTAGTCGGTCTTGAAGGCGTCGGAGATCGACCCTCGCCCGGACGCGAAGGCCGGAATGGCGAACAGCCCCCAGTGGACGAAGATCCCGAACTTGGCCTCGTCATACCAGGCCGGCGGCGGGCGGCTGTTCAGCGACGCGAGCGTCGGCGCATAGGTCTGGTCCGCCATCGGCGTTTCCCCCCTCCCGAGCGTCCGGCCTGTCGAGCGGCCGGATCGATGCGGAGAGTGGACGTGTGCGGGCGGCGATGTCCACGGCGCCCCGACGTCAGGCTTACCCGGACCCCGGCGGCGGCGTTAGGATGGCCCAACAGACAAGAGCAAGGAAACGCGCCGATGGCCTACGAACAGATCCTCTACGCCGCCCTCGACGGGGTCGCGACCGTGACCCTGAACCGGCCGGACCGGCTGAACGCCTGGACCGGGGTGATGCACAAGGAGGTCAAGGCGGCCATGCGCGCCGCCGCCGACGATCCGGCCGTGCGGGTGATCGTGCTGACCGGCGCCGGCCGCGGCTTCTGCGCCGGGGCGGACATGGAGGTGCTGCAGGGCGTCCGGGCCGGCGCGTCGGCCAGCGGAGCCGAGCCCCCCTTCGATCCGGCGGCGGGCGCGGACTTCTCCAAGACCTATTCCTACTTCCCCGCCGTGCCCAAGCCGATCATCGCCGCGGTCAACGGCGCCTGTGCGGGCCTGGGCCTGGTCATTTCGCTCTATGCGGACATGCGCTTCGCCTCGGACGCGGCGGTGTTCACCACCGCCTTCGCCCGCCGCGGCCTGATCGCCGAGCACGGGGCCAGCTGGCTGTTGCCGCGCCTGGTTGGCATGGCCCACGCCGCGGACCTGCTCTACTCGGCCCGCCGGGTGGGCGCGGTCGAGGCCAAGGAGATGGGGCTGGTCAACCGGGTGATCCCGCACCTGAGCTTCATGGACGAGGTCATGGCCTACGCCGGCATGCTGGCGCGCGAGGTCTCGCCTCGCTCCCTGCGCGAGATGAAGCGGGAAGTCTGGAACGCCCAGTTCCAGACCCTGGGTCAGGCGATCGACGCGGCCAACGCCGACATGGCCGCAAGCTTCGTCTCCGAGGACTTCAAGGAGGGCGTCGCCCACTACCTGGAAAAGCGCGCTCCGGCCTTCACCGGCCGCTGAACGCGCCAGCGCCGCTCGACTTTCTGCGCCGGCCAGTCCAGCTTCCCGGTCGGATCTTCAATGGAGCGTGACGATGGACGGATCGGTAGTGGACAGCGACCTTTGGACCGACGCGGGGGAGTCCCTCCTGGCCGACGCCATCCGCCTTCGCCGCGCGATCCATGAGGAGCCCGAGCTCGGCCTGCACTGCCCCAAGACCACGGCCAAGATTCGCGCGGCCCTGGACGGGCTGCCGCTGGAGATCCGCGAGGGACCCTCGACCACCGGCCTGATGGCCATCCTGCGCGGCTCGGACAACGGCCGCACGGTGCTGCTGCGCGGGGACATGGACGCCCTGCCGCTGAAGGAGGACACGGGCCTCGCCTACCGCTCGCGCACCGAGGGTGCGATGCACGCCTGCGGCCACGACACCCACGTCGCCATGCTGGTCGGCGCCGCGCGCGCCCTCTCGGCCCAGCGCGACCGGCTGGCCGGCACGGTGATGTTCATGTTCCAGCCCGGCGAGGAGGGCTACCACGGCGCCCGCTTCATGATGGAGGACGGCCTGCTGGACGATCCGGCGCCCGACGCCGCCTTCGCCCTGCACATCTCGCCCAACATGCCGCGCGGCATGATGGGCAGCCGGCACGGCTCGCTGCTGGCCTCGGCCGACAGCTTCATCATCAAGGTCAAGGGCCGCGGCGGCCACGCCTCCATGCCCCAGGACGCACTGGATCCGATCCCCGTCGCCTGCGAGATCGTCACCGCCCTGCAGAGCTTCATTACCCGGCGCATCTCGGTGTTCAACCCGGCGGTCCTGACCATCGGCCGCATCACCGCCGGCACCACCAACAACGTCATCCCCGAAGAGGCCGAGCTGGAGGGCACGCTGCGCACCCTCAGCGAGCAGACCCGCATGGCCGCTCAGGAAGGCATCGAGCGGGTCGCCCGCAACATCGCCGCCGCCCATGGCGCCACCGTCGACGTCGACATCCGCACCGGCTTCCCGGTCACGGTCTGCGACGGCCGCATCGTCGATCTGGCCGAAAAGACCGCCAAGTCGCTGTTCGGCGAGGACGCCTGGATGAGCATGCCCAACCCGCTGATGGGGGCGGAGGACTTCTCCTACGTGCTGCAGAAGGTGCCTGGCGCCATGTCCTTCCTGGGCGCCGCGCCCGAGGGCGGCGACTGGCGCACCTGCTGCGCCCTGCACTCCAACCGCATGGTGCTGGACGAGACGGTGATGGCCCGCGGCGTCGCCATGCACTGCGGCTTCGCCCAGGCCTTCCTCAACGGCGACGAGGTGGTCTGAGGCTCTAACGCCGCCCCTCGCCCGTCCATTCCCAGTGCCAGGGCTCGAAGGCGTAGTTGACGAAGCCGAACCGGCCGGCGTTGGCCAGCAGCCAGCGGTAGGCGGGGGTCGAGGTCTGCCAGAGGCGGTTGGCGTCGGCCGAGGAATCGACCGCGAACCCCGGCGCCGCGCCCAGGGCCAGGTCGACGGCCAGGCCCGTGCGGTGGGCCGAGCAGCTCGCCCGCACGATCCCGTCGCAGTTGCCTTCCGCGACGCAGCGGGCGGCGTCGTAGTCCGGGCCGCGGAAGCCTGAGAAGGCGGCGAGCAGTTCGGGGTCCGCCCCGGCCGCCGGGACCTCGCGCCGGGCCGCGGCGATCATGGCCTCCAGCGCCGCCGCCGCGCCGGGGCGCAGCCGCACGACCGCGCCGCGCCAGCTGTCGGCGGCCGGCAGGGTCACCAGGTCCGCCTCGGCGGGCGGCGCCGGGCAGACGCTGGCCGCGCGCAGGCGCACGAACGGGCGCCGCTGCTGCCAGTCCGCCTTCATGGCCGAGAAGGTCGCCGGATCGACGCCGCCGTGCGGGACCAGCCGGGCGAGGCCCTGCCACCGGGCGACGGCGCGGGCGAAGCCGGGGCTGTCGGCCGGGCAGGCGGTGCGCGCCTCGCGCGCGATGGCCGGTTCATAGACCGCCCAGCCCTGCTCGGCCCGTCCGAACGGCGAGAAGGCCAGGTTCCGCTCCGCCGCGGCGTTGTAGGCCGCGGCCGGCGCATAGGCCGCCGGCCCGCCGCACGCATGGCGCATCGCCGCGCAGCCGCCGAGCGCGATCAGGCAGACGAGACTGCTGAGGACGAGCCGATATCCCATGCCGCGCCCAGCATGAGCCCGCCGCTGAATCGCGGGAAGGGCCGCCTGGACGCCGACCGACGCAAAGCCCCTCCCCCTCGCGGGGAGGGGTTGGGGTGAGGGCGCCAGCGCCAAGGTTCCAGGATTTGTCGCGCGGGCGCGCGATGCTTTCGGACGCGGAGCCGACACCCCCACCCCCTGCCCCCTCCCCGCAAGGGGGAGGGGGTTCGAGACGGCCCTTAGGCCTCGTTCGAGAAGATCACCGTGCCCGAGGCGGCGAACATGCCGCCCACCCCGTGGCAGACCGAGATCTTCGCACCCTCGACCTGGGCGGGGGCGATCCCGCGCATCTGCCGCACGCTCTCCTGCAGGGCGTACATGCCGTACATCCCCGAGTGCATGTACGAGAGCCCGCCGCCGTTGGTGTTCAGCGGCAGCTTGCCCCCCTTCTTTCCTTCAGAGGGAGGGGCCGTGTTGCGCTCGCCGATGAAGGCCGCGGCCTCGCCCGGCTTGCAGAAGCCGAGGTCCTCGAGCCCGTAGATCGGCAGGTGGGCGAAGGCGTCGTAGATCATCAGGTGGTCGACGTCGGCGTGGCTGATCCCCGCCTCGGCGAACGCCTTCCGGCCCGAGACGCGGAACGCCTTGGAGGTGGTGAAGTCCTCCATCTGGCTGACGATCGGGGTCTCCACGCTCTCGCCGGTCCCCAGGACATAGACCGGCTTGCGCGGAAAGTCCCTGGCCCGATCGGCGCTGGTCAGGATCAGGGCGCCGCCGCCGTCGGTGACCAGGCAGCACATCAGCATGCGGAACGGCCAGGCGATCATCGGCGAGTTCAACACGTCGTCGACCGTGATCGGATCCTTGAAGCTGGCCCGGGGGTTCCTGGCCGCCCACTCGCGCTGGATCACCGAGACCATGGCCACCTGCTCCTCGGTGATGCCGTAGGTCTTCATGTAGCGAAGGGCTGGAATGGTGAACATGGTCGGCGGCGAGGTGACGCCGAAGGGGACCTCGAACTGCCCGCTCCAGCTCGACGGGGCGCGACCGAATCCGGCCGAGCCGACGCGCGAGCGGCCGCTTTCGCCGTGGGTGATCAGGACGGTCTTGCACAGGCCCTCGTTGATCGCCGCCGCGGCGTGGCGCACGTGCAGCATGAAGGAGCAGCCGCCGACCTGGGTGCCGTCCGCCCAGGTGGGGGTGATGCCGAGCGCGTTGGCGATCTGCACCGGGCTTTCGCCGGCGGTGGCGACGCCGTCGATGTCCGAGGGCTTGAGCCCGGCGTCGGCCATGGCGTTCAGGGCCGCGTCGCAATGCAGGCCGAGCACCGACATGTCGGGGATCTTGCCCATCTTGGTGGTCTCGGCCGCGCCGACGACCGCAACGGATTTCTGTTTCATGACGCGCCTACCCCTTGGCCGGCTGGAACAGGGGCAGCGAGATCTCGTCGCTGGCCTTCAGGAAGGTGACCTCGAGCGGCATGTCGAGCTGCAGGGCCTCGGGCGTCTGGGGGCAGCCGGTGATGTTGGTCATCATCCGCGGGCCCTCCTCCAGGGTGACGACGGCGATCGAATGCGGCTCGGCGCCCATGTCCGGGCGCGGACGGTGGTTGATCACATAGGAATAGAGGCTGGCCCGGCCGCTGGCCGGATAGACCTCGACCTCGCGCGAGCCGCAGCCCGGGCAGAACGGCCGGGGCGGGAAGTAGCTCTTGGCGCAAGCCGCGCAGCGTTGCAGGCGAAGCTCGCCCTCCTTGCAGCCCTCCCAGAAATGCCGGGTCTCCGGCGTGGGCTGCGGCAGTATCCTGTCCATCAATGGCGTCCTTTGGAATGAGGTAGAAAAGCGGGAAATCACGGCGCCCGACCCCGCGCCGCCCATCCTGCCTAGGGCCCCTGCGCGCGGCGCGCAATCGCGCGGTGAGGCCGGCGCGGGCTCCGGTCGCCCGGCTTTCGGGCGATCCCGCGCAGGTGACGCAGCGTCCGCGCGGATTTGCGGACAGACCCCTTCCAAACCGGCGCACGCTGATGGAAGCATGGGCGACCGACACGGAGGGACCCATGGCCGATGGATGTTCGCACGAGGCGGCCATCCGCACCGTCACGCCCAGCGCGCGCGGCTGCGAGGACTGCCTGAAGACGGGCTCGATCTGGCTGCACCTGCGGCTGTGCCGGACCTGCGGCCACGTCGGCTGCTGCGACGACTCGCCGAACCGCCACGCGACCAAGCACTTCCACGCCACCGGCCATCCGGTGATCGAGGGCTACGACCCGCCGGAGGGCTGGGGCTGGTGCTACATCGACGAGGTGTTCCTGGACCTTTCCGACCGCATGACGCCGCAGTTGGGGCCCATCCCCCGCTACTACTGAGCCCCGGGCGTCCCCATATCCGTCCGAGCTGTGCAGGAGCCCGCGATGAGCGACACGCCGACGACAAAGCCGCCGATCTGGCTCGCCGCCGGGGTGCGCACCCCTTTCCTCAAGGTGGACCAGGCGTTCGGGCAGATGGACGCCATCGCCCTCTCGGTCCCGGTGGTGCGCCACATGGTCGGCCAACTCGCCGGCGGGCGGCCCGACTTCGCGGTCTGGGGCGCGGTCATCCCCAACCTGACCTGGAGCAACATCGCCCGCGAGGTGCTGATGGACGCCGGGGTCGACGCCACCATCCCGGCCTATTCGACGGTCATGGCCTGTTCGACCAGCATGGTCGGCGCCTTCACCGCCGCCGGCCTGATCGACGGCGTCGCGCGCAACCTCGCCCTGGTCGGCGGGGTCGAGAGCATGAGCCGGGTGCAGATCGGGATCAGCCAGGGCTTCTCCGACTGGATCCGCCGGTTCCAGCAGGCGCGCACCGGACAGCAGCGCCTGGCCATGCTCGGCAAGCTCAAGCTGTCGGACCTGCGCCTCTTCATCCCCACCGTGACCAACCGCACCAGCGGCATGAGCATGGGCCAGCATACCGAGATCACGGTGAAGGCGTGGGCGATCGGCCGCCAGGCGCAGGACGAGATCGCCCTGGCCAGCCACCAGAACGCCGTCGCCGGCTGGGACCGCGGCTTCTTCGACGACCTGGTGATCCCCGTGGCCGGCGCGACGCGCGACACCATCCCGCGCCGCGACACCTCGCTGGAGAAGCTGGGGCGACTGCCGCCCGCCTTCGACCGCACCAGCGGCAAGGGTACGCTGACCGCCGGCAACTCCTCGTCGCTGACCGACGGGGCGGCGGCGCTGTGGGTGGCGTCCGAGGCCGGGCTGGCGCGCCTGCCGGCGGCGACGCCCCGGGCGCGGCTGGTGGACTACGAGGTGGCCTCGGTCGACTTCCGCACCGAGGGGCTGCTGATGGCGCCGGCCTACGCGGTCCCCAGGATGCTGGCGCGCCAGGGCCTGACCTTTGCCGACATCGACCTGTGGGAAGTGCACGAGGCCTTCGCCGGCCAGGTCGCCTTCCACATCAAGGCCTGGGAGAGCGCCGAGTTCCTGCGCGACAAGGCGGGCGTCGAGCCGACCTTCGGCGCCTTCCCGCGCGACCGGCTGAACCCCAACGGCGGCTCGGTCGCCCTCGGCCATCCGTTCGGCGCGACCGGCGCGCGCATCCTCAGCCAGGCGGTCAAGGAACTGTCCGCCCGCCCGGCCGGCGCGCGGGCCATCGTCAGCATCTGCGCCGACGGCGGACAGGGCACGGTCGCCCTGCTGCAACGCGACTGAGCGGGCCGAATTCCTTGCCGGGGGTGGGTTGCAAACCCTGACCTGGCGGCGAGGTCGGCCTAGGGTGGCGGAAGATGGAGGCTGAACATGGCGAAACCGACCAACACCCCGTCACAGACAAGGCCGTCCGCCCCGAAAGCCGTCAAGCCGGCGGCCGACCCGAAGCGGCCGGACGCGGAACTGGACGCGGAACTGGAAGAGGGGCTGGAGGAGAGCTTCCCCGCCAGCGACCCGCCGGCCGTCACCCGCCGCGAAGATCACTGAGGAGACGAGCATGATACGCAAGGCGCACGCCGCTTGGCGCGGAACCGGACGCGAAGGCGAGGGGGACCTGACCACGGGTTCCGGCGTGCTCAAGGAGACGCCCTATTCCTTCCGCACCCGGTTCGAGAACCAGCCGGGGACCAATCCGGAGGAGCTGATCGCCGCCGCCCACGCCGGCTGCTTCACCATGGCGCTGGCCTTCCAGCTCCAGGCGGCGGGCTACACCCCGACCGAGCTTTCGACCGAGGCGGCGGTCTCGCTCGAACCCGACGGCCCGGGCTTCAAGATCACCCGCTCGGCCCTGACCCTGAAGGCCGACGTGCCGGGCCTCGACAAGGAGACCTTCGACAGGCTGGCCGGCGAGGCGGAAAAGACCTGCCCGGTCTCCAGGGTGCTGAACGCCGAGATCACCCTCGACGCGACCCTGGCGTAGGGGGCTCCAAGACTCGCAGGGGTTGCGGGGCTCAGGGTTCCAGGCGTTCGTAAAGGTCGGCCCAGGCCGGGTTGAGCGCCTCGATCAGCCTCAGCTTCCAGTCCCGCCGCCATTCCTTGATCCGGCGTTCGCGGCGGAAGGCGGCCTCGCGGGTCTCGAAGGCCTCGTACCAGACCAGCTGGTCGCAGCCGTATTTGGCGGTGAAGCGGGGTATGGCCCTGGTCTTGTGCTCCCAGATGCGCCGCGCCAGATCGTCGGTCATGCCGACATAGAGCGTACCGTTGCGGCTGCTGGCGACGATGTAGGCGTAGAACGACATCCGCCGAGCCTTACGACCTGGACCCAGGCCTTCGCCGGGGCGAGCGGAGGAGGGGTCCTCCCTACTCCTCCACCTCCGTCGTCGGCCGGTCGTCGCCGCGGGAGATTTCGAAGTGCCAGCGGCCGCGTTCGTCCTCGTAGGAGATGCCGGCGGTCTCGCCGGGGCGCTGCTGTTCGACGGCGGCGCGCTTGGCGGCG